>NZ_JBIARX010000019.1:0-116018 GCF_042890265.1 Streptomyces sp. NPDC002209
CGGCCCTTCCGGATCTTGCCTGACCCGCGCCGCCTGGCACCGCACCTCGCCGCGTTGTCGGGGCGCCCGAGTACATCCAGTACTCGGGCGCCCCTCCGCCTTGCGATGCACGGCACCAGACGACGCGGGCTTGACCGGCAAGATCCGAAAGAGACGACCTAGCCCGCCTTGACGCTCGTGCGGACCATTCCTGCCGTGCGCTCGGACACCTCGGATGCCTCGGACGCCTCGGATGCCTCGGGCGCCTCGGTTGTCTTGGGCAGGTCGGTGCCCGTCGGACGGCCGAGGAGCCAGCTCAGCAGCGGACCCGCCATGGCGGTCGTGACCACGGCCATGACGACCATGAGCGAGTAGAGCCCCTGGTCGAGGAAGCCCAGCTGCAGACCCACGTTCAGGACGATGAGTTCCGTCAGGCCGCGGGTGTTCATCAGCGTGGCGAGCGCAGCGGACTGCCGCACCGGCATCCGGTTCAGCCGGGCGGCCACGAACGCGCCGATGAACTTGCCGCCGACGGCCACCAGGAGGATCAGAGCGAGGGCTCCCAGCCCGTCCATGTTCAGCCCCGAGAGGTCGACCTTGAGGCCGGCGACGAGGAAGAACACCGGCAGCAGCAGCGTGCCGTTCATCTCCCCGAGGCGCTCGTGCACCTTCGAGCGGAGCTGCTCGGTGCCGGTGCGCGGGAGGACCACACCGAAGAGGAACGCGCCGAAGATGTAGTGCAGACCCACCCACTCGGTGGCGGCGGCGGACAGCAGCAGGCCCGCGACGATGCAGGCGAACACGGTCGGGGTGAGCCGGAGCTCGGGCCGGCGGGCCGCGTAGCGCTGCAGCAGGGGGCGCAGGACGAAGAGCATGCCCAGCAGGTACGGGATCGCGAGCAGGATGCGCCACGTGTCGGCGCCGGCGGAGCCGCTGATGGCGACTACGGCGGCGAGCACCGACCAGGCGAGGACGTCGTCGATGGAGGCGCAGGCCAGAGCCACCACGCCCAGCGGGGTGCGCGTCATCTTCCGGTCGGTGAGGATGCGGGCCAGTACCGGGAACGCCGTGATCGACATGGCGATGCCCATGAACAGCATGAACGCGGTCTGATCGCCGGTGCCGTACTCGTCCATCAGGTAGAGCGCCAGGACCATGCCCAGGCCGAAGGGCAGCACGATGGAGCTGAACGAGATGCCGGCGGCAAGGCTTCCGCTGCCGCGGATCAGCTTGGCGTCCCACTCGAGGCCGACGATGAACATGAAGACCGCGACTCCGACCGCGGCCAGAGCGCCGAGCAGTGGCCGGATGGATACGGGGAAGAGGGCGTCGGAGATGGCTCCGTGGAAAAGAGTCGGTCCCAGCGCGATGCCGGCGAGGACCTCACCGATCACCGCGGGCTGTCCGAGCCGCCGGGCCAACGCGCCGAGTACGCGTGCCAGGATCACGATGGCGGCGAGGCCGAGGAGGAGTGACGTGGTCTGATGGGTGTTCATACGGTCCGTCTCCGTAAGTCGGGGTCTGTCCTGTGACCCCTTGGGGCAGCGCGGGCGGGTGGTCATGTGCCGGTGACCGCCTGGTGCGGTCACCGGGTTTCGTCGGGTACGTGAACTGGATAGCGGTTCACGGGGCTGCGCAACGACTCTGTGCCCTCTCGGAAGAGACCCGATGCAGTCCCGCCGGAGTCTGCTTCGAGGGCCGCTGCAGCAACGGCCCCTGACGTCGGGGAAAGCCACGGATCACCGCCTCGCGCGCAGGTGCCGGCCGGCCTTCCACGAGGCCTCGGTCGCCGCCGTCCGGGGCCCCAGATGCGCGATGAGACGCCTCCGGGCGCGCCCTGGTGGGCGGTTGGCGCCCCGCACACGTGTGAGGGACCACGAAGCCCAGGCAGCCGTACGGGGTATTCGACTCGTCCGTATGGTCCTCACCCAGAGGCGTTGGCCATGCCGGAACACCCGTGCCGCCTGGCGTCGGCCGCGGCGCGTCCGGGTCCCAGGGCCGCGACGATCCCGGAGCGCCCTGTGACGGGCACCGGCCGCCATGCTGCGAGCGCCTGGGGATCGACGGGAGGTCTTGATGTCGGGAACCGCGGTCTCGAGCACGCCGGAACGGGCGCGTGCGGGGCGAACTGCCGGCGGCAGCGCGTGGTGGGTGCCGGTACGGGTATGGGCGGCGGGGTTGGCGGTGCTGGCCGCGGCGGTCGCACCGGCCGCGGCGGCGCCCACGCCGCCCACGCCGGCCACGCCGCCCGTCGCCGCTCAGGCCGGAACCTTCGCCTACGTCGCCAACGGCCTCACGGACAACGTTTCGGCCATCAACACCGCCGACAACTCCGTCACCACCACCTTCGGCGTCGGTGAGGACCCCAACGGCGTGGCGGTGAGCCCGGACGGCTCCCGCGTCTGCGTCGCCAACAGGCTGTCGGACACGATGTCGCTGATCCTCCCCTCCATCGGCTCCGTGCTCGGCGTCGACGTCGGTGACAATCCCGTGGGCGTGGCAGTCAGCGCGGACGGCACCCGGTGCTACGTCACCAACACCCAGTCGAACAACATGACGGTGGTCAACACCGCCGCCTTCCCGCTGCCGGTCGTCGCCACGGTGCACGTCGGCACCCGCCCCCAGGGCGTCGCGCTCGCCGTGGACGGCACCCGCGCGTACATCGCCAACAACTTCGACAACACCGTTGCAGTGGTCGACACCACCGCCAACACCCTCCTCACCACCATCCCCGTCGGCCAGCTCCCGCAGGGCGTGGCGAGCGCACCGGACGGCTCCCGCGTCTACGTCACCAACTTCGGCGACGGCACGCTGTCGGTGATCGACACCGCGAGCAACACCGTCGAACTCACCATCCCCATCGGCACCGACACGAGTCCCGCGGACGTGGCGGTCAGCCGGGACGGCACCCGCGCGTACACCGCCAACTTCGAGTCGGGCGACGTATCTGTGATCGACACCGCCGCCAACCCGCCCTCCGTCATCGCCACCGTCCCCGTCGGGGAGGAACCCCTCGGAGTGGCGGTCACCCCGGACGGCACCCGTGCGTACGCCACCAGTTCCGACGACAACACCGTCTCGGTGATCGACACCGCCACCCACACGGTCACCGACACCATCACCGGCTTCGACATCCCGTTGGGTGTGGCGGTCGGAACGAGGACGCTCGGCGGGTCACCGACCACGCTGACCCTGAAGGCGGAGGGGAACGGGCACGGCAAGGGCGAACCGGGCAGCCTGAGCGACCGGGGTCCCACCCTGAAGGTCAGGCTGACCGGCTCCGGCGGACCTCTGGAGGGCAAGGAGATCCTGTTCTCCACCGGCCCGAACCCACTGTGCATCGAAGGGACCGACAGCAGGGGCCGGGCCACCTGCGCGGTCCCGGGCCGGAGGGCCGAAAGGGCCTGCTACACCGCCACGTTCCCCGGCGACGCCGCCTTCGGCCCGGCCAGCTCGACGGTCTGTACGAAGGACACGCACGGCCGGCCCCGTCCCCCGGCGGGAGACTGACGCGGACAGACGGGGCGGGCGGACCGGGGGCCGAGGGGGCCGGGCAGGACCGCGGCCCCCTCGCACCGTGTCACGGGCGGATGCCGCGGCCGGAACCACCTTTCCCACCACCCCACTTGCCCCGGTGCCTCCGCCCGCACCTGCCTCGCCGGGCTGGTTTCAGGCGGCCACCCGCTTGTGCGCGCTCTCGGGCTGCGGCTGCCTGCCGTGGCGTCGGTGCTCCGTCCAGCGGACGACGAGCGGGGCGGTCAGGCCCGTGAGGGCGAACAGCGCTCCCACGACGTACCAGCCGGGGCGGCCCCACGTCACGCACAGCGCGATGAGCAGCGCGGGCCCGACGGCCTCGGCCAGGCCAGCGCCGAGGCCGAAGACGCCCAGGTACTGGCCGGTGGCCTGCTGGGGCGCGAGGGCGAAGGAGATCTCGAACCCAGCCGCGGAATGCCACAGTTCGCCGATCGTGTGGACGGTGACTCCGGCCAGCAGGAGGGTCGCGGCGGCCCAGGCGGGGATGCCCGCGGACAGCGAGATCAGCACGCAGGCCAGGAGGAAGGCGAAGCCGGAACGGCGGTAGGAGAGGGCGCCGGCCACGGGGGTGTCGATGCTGCGGCTGGCCCGCATCTGGCAGGTGACGACGACGACGGTGTTCATCAGCATGGTGCCCGAGATGAGCCAGTGGGGGGCGGTGGTGGCCGCGATCAGCCAGAGGGGCACGGCGACCGTGAGCACCTTGAACTGGATGGCCATGATGCCGTCGAGGAGGGTGAGGGCGAGGTAGGGCCGGTCCCGAAGTGCGATCCAGCGCGGGCCGTGCAGGGCAGGCTCGGGCTCGACCGGGCGCAGGCGCAAGACGATGGCCGCGGAGGCGGCGAAGGCGATCGCGTTCCCGATGACGAGGAGTTGGTAGGCGCTGTGGGTGCCGACCTGTACGGCCCAGCCCGCCAGCACTGCGCCCAGGGAGATGCCGATGTTGGTCACGGCGCGCAGATAGGCGCGGAACTCCTGCGGCCGGTCCCCTCCGTGGTGCCGGATGATGGGGCTGCGTGCGGCCAGCCCGGCCCCTTTCGCCGCGGTGGCCGCACACACCGCGATCACGAACGGCCAGAAGCTGTCCGCCAGCATGAAGCCCGCCGTGGCCAGCGCCTGGACGACGAGCGTGGCGGCATAAACTCCCCTTGCGCCGCGTCTGTCCGCGAGATGTCCGACTGCGATCCCCGCCGCGAGCGCGAGGGCGCCTGCGATTCCGAGCCCGAGGCCCACCTGGGCTGCCGGCAAGCGGACCGCCTGGGTGAAGTAGAGCACCCCCGCGGTCAGATAGAGGCCACTTCCGACGGTGTAGACGAAGTTCGAGGCGGCGATGGTGCGCTGTGGGCCGGAGTCCGGCAGCAGATGGGGCATGGCGTGCTCCGCATCCTGTGCAGGCTGATGGATAAGGACCACGCCAAGATTTATTGCAACTGATGTGCAATAGCAAGAGGGAAGGACATGGCAGCCGAGTACGGGGTAACGCCGCAGGCTGTCAACGGCCTGATGGCGCCTCTGTGCGACCCGAACATCAAGAACCCAGCACGCGTGTCACCGACGCCCCGGGACAACACACCTAGAACGTCTCTCTTTGGCCGGTGGCTGGTTGGTTAGTCTGCTGCGATGACGGACAGCGAGTTGATCGTTGACCTGCGTGGTCGGCGGATCGAGACACTCAACGATTTCTGGGACGCAGTGAGGGAGCCTTGTGGGCTGCCGGAGTGGTGTGGTCAGAACTTGGACGCATGGTCGGACACCATCAATACCCGAGGCATCTCGGACGTGATCGACAGCCATGACGTCCTCGTCATGCATGTAGACAAGCGGGGGCTCTTCGATGGGAGTCGGCGGGAAGGCCAGGCACTGGCCGACATCTTCGACGCGCCTCAGAACCGACTGGTCATCCACGCAACAGCCTGACGATTGGGACCCGCCTCGGTCAGCGTCGCGCCCAGATGAGGAGGGCAGCGAAGTGAAGCGCGGCTTGGCCACCGTCCGCACTGGCAGTGAGAAGGAGACCTTACGAGAGCCATCCCGCCGCCGGCGCCCGACGAGGCTCCGCTCCTGGGCGCGCACGCTACGCCGGTTGCATGCGCTGCACCTGCTCAGGGGGCTTTCCCGGCTTCCGAAGCGGCCCGGGCCCGGGCTCGCTCGATCTCGTTGATATGGGTCTCCGTCCACTGGCGGAGCGCGGTGATCGGCTCCGCGAGGCTGCGGCCGAGCTCCGTCAGGTCGTATTCGACTCGGGGCGGAACAGTGGGATGCACGGTGCGGGCGACGAACCCGTCGGCTTCTAGGCCGCGCAGAGTCTGAGTGAGCATCTTCTGCGACACGCCCTCGATGCGCCGACTCAATTCGGTGTACCGCAGGGTGCCTTCGAGGAGGGCGTCCACGACCAGAACGGTCCACTTGCCGGAGATGTGATCGAGGACCTGGCGTGCCGGGCACTTCGCGGAGTAGACATCGGCCGGCAGCCCGGAGGATTCCACAGTGGTCTTCATGCGGGGAGAGTAACGCACAAAAAGGTGCCCTCTTCCCGATGGAGAGTGACTCTCCAATAGTTAGTGACATGACGAGTCCCACGATGTCTGTCGCCGAAGCGATCCGCACCCGCCGCACCGTCCGCCACTACCTGCCCGACCCGATCCCGGAGACCACGCTCGACGCGCTTCTCGATCTCGCCGTTGAGGCCCCCACCAGCTGGAACCTGCAGGACCGCTCGATCGTTGCGGTATCCGGAGACAAGGGCCGTGCGGGACTGGCATGGGCCACAGGAGGCCAGCCCCAGCCACAAGAGGCCCCGGTCATACTGGTTTTCGTCGCCGAGCCTCAGTCCTGGCGTGATGACCACAGCGACGTCTACGAGCAGGCGCGGCGCAGCGGAGCGTGGAACGACGAGTTCATCGCGATGTTCTCCGCTGCGGCACGGGCGTTCCAGGAGGATCTCGACCAGCGGGGACTGCTCCGGGAGTACGCGGTCAAGGACGCCATG
Source organism: Streptomyces sp. NPDC002209 (assembly GCF_042890265.1). Classification (NCBI taxonomy): domain Bacteria; kingdom Bacillati; phylum Actinomycetota; class Actinomycetes; order Kitasatosporales; family Streptomycetaceae; genus Streptomyces; species Streptomyces sp. NPDC002209. The sequence continues at coordinate 6,503 of NZ_JBIARX010000019.1, forward strand.
ATCGCGGCATCCTTCGTGATGCTTGCCGCTACGGAGATGGGCCTGGCGACCTCGCCCATGAACGGCTGGGACGAGGCGAAGGTGAAGAAGGTGATCGGGATCGATGGCCGTGACGACCTGGCCATTGCCCTGTTGGTGTCGGTCGGCTATCCGGCGGAGGACCAGCGCCATCCAGGTCGGCGTGCCCGGGAGCGCACCGTCTTCCACGAATCGTACGGGGCCGGGAATACCGCACCCGGCACAGACCGGCCGCTCCGGCTGCCTAGCTGACCCAGTCTCCGGCAGCGGCTCGCCGCCATTTGACGGCGACGGTGGTGTCGATGCGGGGCTCCGCAAGGCGGCTGCCGAGCTTTCGGAGTCGTTCGCCCATGGCCCGGACACTGAACGGGCGAACGGGAGCCTTTGCGTAGGCGGGCGGCCTGGCTGTCGGTCTTCTCCGGGATGGTGTGCCGGATGCCCCGGCGCCGTAGGTACGCGCGGCAAGGGCCGTTGCTGTACGCCTTGTCGGCCGCCAGGTTGTCGGGCTTCCTGCGAGGCCTGCCCGGCCCGGTTCGGGGGAACCGATGTTCTCCAATACCGGCTTGAACCGCGTGCAGTCAGCCCGCCGGCCTGGGGTGACGATCAGGGATGGGGGACGGCAGCGGCCGTCCGCGCTCGGGTGGAGCTTCATGGTGAACCAATCACGGCGGCGACGGGTCCCCCTCATCGCTCCCGGAGAGGCCAGGAGGGGTGAGGAGGCCGGTCTCAGGGGTGGCGCTCGAGTCAGGTTGTGCCGGTGGTAGACCTACGCGGGCGCGAAGGAGGTCTGCTTCTGCTCTTCTCATCTCGGCTTGCGCTCGGATGACGTCGGCATCTGCCCGCCCGCGTGCCTGGACAATGTCGGAGGCGTTTTGCCCGCGGGCCCTGACGAACTTGGCGAGTCCGTTGAGGATGCCACCGATGAGCACGCCGGAGGCGGTGATGGCGCTGACGACGGCCACGACCACGGGAGGTGCGTCGGAGGGGCCCAAGGCGGCGCCGCTGCCGATGTCTTGCAGGGCCGCTCGCGTGCTGAGCCAGGCCACCATCAGCAACGCGATCACGATGGTGACCCACAAGGCCACTGCCGCACCGGGAGTGTCTTGCAACGCCTGCCAAACCCGTCTCTGCCTGGGCAAGGCGGCTCGCATCCGTCGGCGTTGGGCACGCCGGACCTGCCTGGCGGCGTGGTGGTCGCCGCTGCGGTGGTACACGGCAGCGAGCTGCTCATACGGCTGGGGGGCGTAGGAGGAGGAGGCGTGGGTCAGCCACTCCAAGCGAAGCTCGGGCGAGGGGGAGCCAATTGATATCAAGTTGTCGTAGACGAAGCCGTCGATGAGCACACGATGGGGCCCCGGCCAGCTTGCAAGCCGGTCGACAAGATTGACCACCTGTGCGCCGTTGAGGACAACCAGTCCACCCTGTGGCGGCTCCCCCGTGAAGCGCAGTTCCTCTGTGTGGACGCGGCGCAGGGACACCTCCTGCTCGTCCCTCAGCGTGAACCGCGCCGAGTCCAGATCGATGGCGTCACCGAAGCGGCCGTCGTCGAGGCGGATGCCGCCCACACTCTCGAAGGGCCGTCGCGGAATGCCGCGGGTCCATGGGCTGCTGGACCGCAGCGGCTGGACGACCTCGACCGGAGTCAGGAGGAGGGCGCGCCCGACACTCATCAGGGGAGCATTGAGGGAATACCGCCCATATGGGTTGGTCAGGCGGCTCCCGCGCAGGGAAACCGATTCACCGACCGCCGCGCCGCGCAGACTCACCTCGCCGTGCGTCTCCATCATCTCGGCCTGCACGCCGTGTCCGACCAAGAGCCTGTCCGCCATGATCGACTTTCCGTGCTGGTCGCGGCCCACGACGGCGGCGTTGAGCAGCAGGTCAGTGCCGATGTGGGCTTCGGTCAGACGGACACCGTTGGCGAAGCGGCAGCGGGGGAGCTGGAGGGCGCCCCTGGTATGGACGCGGACACCTTCCAGGCACGGCACCGAGCAGTCCAGGAGTCGTAACCTGGTGAAGTGTGCCTCCTCGAGCAGCACCTCCCTGTCGAAGCGGCACTGCATCATCTCGAAGTACGGGGCGACAGTACCGCCCGCGAGATCGAGCACGTCCGTGATCCGCACACCCTGCAGTCTCAGCGAGGAGACCCGGCCCTTCAGAGCCGGCGGTCCGCTGAGCAGGAGCCACGCCACGATCCGCGCACGCACGCTGCGCTCGGGGCCCCAGGAGTGCCCGCCGTGCGGGTCGTCCACCGCCGGGTCACCGACGCGCAGGTCGTAGACGCTTCCGTTGCGGAACGCCTGCCACATACCTGTCTCGGCCTCGGTCAGCCACGTTGGTGAGTCGCCGTCTTCGCCTGCCGTCGCGATGGTCATCGTCGCATTCTCCCCCTGCGGTCACTGTTCGCGGGCCCCATATCCAACTGTTCCCAGACGGGAGTTGGTCACGGATCGGATCGCAGCCCGACCCCTGTAGACCCTGGGCTTGCGGCCGCCGTTGTCCGCGCGGGTGCGTTCGTCCCGGCCTCGTCGGCCGATCGCCGACGGGGCCAGCTCCACGGGAGGCCGGCCGACAGGGGCATGCGGCCTACTTGATTTCCATCCGGTAGCGAAATTCGTACCGGTCGGCAGGGAACACGACGTTGGCGGTGCAGACAGGCAGTCCTTGCGCTCGCCAGGTCTGCTCGATGGCAACGACGGGAGTGCCCAGGGGCGGCATGTGCAGGGCACGCGCTTCTTCCGGAGTGGGCATTCGGCAGTCGAGAGCTTCCTCTACCTCGTCGATGTGGATCCCGATTTCGTCGAATCGGCCGATGACTCCCAAGGAGGCGTGCGGCCCTTCGACGGGAGAGACGATGGCTGTACCCGCTGTGAGGGCCAAGGGCTCCCAGGAGACACTCATGGAGACTCGCTCACCATCCATGACGGTCAGGTAGCGCGTCTCGGACACGGGATCGCCCGTCTCGATGTCCAGCCTCTCGGCCACCTCGAACACTGCTTGCACTTCGAGTGATTGCCGACTCGCGAGGGAGTCCTCTCCGGCCCGTTCGGCTTCCCTCTCGTAGGTCGGCCGGCTGTCTGTTTGCACTTGCCGGAACCAGCGCTGAGGGGCAAGCCGCACACGGGGGGCCTTCCGGCGCACGAAGGTGCCCTTGCCTCTCACGCCCTCGATCAGACCCTCACTCCGCAAGGTAGTGAGGGCCTTTCGTGCAGTGATCTTGGAAACGGGCCACTGCTCGCAGATCTCGTTCTCGGAGGGGACTCGGTCGCCGCCGCGCAGGTCTCCTTGCTGGATCTTGGTGCGCAGATCATCTGCGATCTGAACGTACAGCGGGGTGTGCTCGGAAGCGTTCACAGGTTCTCCCGCGGGTCCGTCCCAGGGCCTCAAGAGGCGTGCTGGGCTTGGGGATTGACACGTTGCCTCGGAGGCTCGTATGTTCACATACTAACTGGTTGATGGAGTAGTGCACAGACCATCAGAGAAGTTCGCCAGGGAGACTCTCTGCGAACGGCCTCCGTGCAGAGCGAGGATGACGGGGCCTCTGCCGAGAGTCAGCAGCAAGGAGCAACCGACCTCACTTCGTAGACGGGGGCGCAAGGTGACGACCGACGAAGGTGTCAACTCTCAGGAGCCCGACGAGTCCCGCAGGCGCTGGCTCTTCCCCACCGGCGTCGCAACTCTGGCTCTTCTCGCCGGCGTACTGATGGTGACGGGCTACGTGAGTGAGGGCTCGCTCATCGTTACGGCCCTGATCGGAGCTGTTGGAGCAACCGCAGCATCGTCATCACGCGATCGATGAGCCTGTGGCCCGACGCAATCCGGACCGAGCGCCGGCAGCTGCGGCGCGCTCCGGCTACAGTCACGGGCGGGGCCCGGAGCCAGTGCAAGTGGCTCCGGGGGTCTTGCGGTCCTCGGCACTCGTCTTGCCGTCCATGGAGACGGCCGTGCGCAGGGTGCGGATGGTTTCCTCCGCCGGGTTCATGATCTCGCCAATGCACTGCTGGCCGACTGGTCGACGTGGGCCAGGCCGAGGGAGTCGCGGGCGATGGAGTCGATGACCCCGGTCGAGTTGAGGTCGCGGCCGGCTTCGTGCTGGGGCCCGGGCCCGAGCCGGAAGAGGCTGGGCACGGTCTTGTAGCCGCGGACGGCGAGGACTCCACTCATGCGGAGGTCGCAGATCAGTGGGCGCCTGAAGGGCTCCGGGTCGGGACGGATCTCCTCTGCGGACGGTTCACCCGATCGTTCCGTCAGGCAGCAGTTCCCAGGCCGTCCTCATACCTCCCCCCTCCGTGGGCGGCAGCCGGTGCCGCCGCTGTCTCGAGATTCCCGTGGTCCAGGGCAGGGCGGGGAGCGGTTCTTCGAACCCGCAGTCGTGCGCAACGGGCGCAGCCCCGACCAGCGTGAGCGCCTCAGCCTGGCGACACGCGACGGGTGATAGCCGGGGGGCGTCTCGCAACGCAATCCGACGAACAGCTGCTCGCGGACCGCGGCCTGTTCTCCCCGTCGACGCGGGGGTGGACCAGCCAACCGAGCGGATCGCTCGGCGCAGGCGCATGGCTGCGGCCTTGGTCTCTGCAGCCCGGCGGCAGCGTTGGGCGCGGGCATCCTCGACCAGGCTTGGCGCAGCGTCCGGCACTGCCTCCAGGTTGGGAAGCGCGTTCCGGCTGAGCTCCCGCATTGCTGCCGTCTGCCGCTCTACGGCGTCCCCGATGCCGTGTCCTTCCGGTGGTCGACGCAGCCCCGCGGCGCGTGACCAGCGCTGATAGCCCAAGGCGGTCTCCCGGGTGAGGTCCTCGAGGACCAGCGCCTGATCCTCGTCGGCGTCGGCACGCTCCAGAACGGGGGTGACGGCAGCCGGGCGCGGCGGGGGCAACACGGCCGGGCCATCGGCGCGGCAGGGACGTCGACCTCCGGCTCTTGCGGACCTTCGGTGGTCGACGACTGGGGCCGAATCCATCCGCCCGAAAACCAGTGGAACCGCACTCCGGTGTGCCGTTACCGTGCTTTCGCCCCCAGTCACCCTGCCAAGGACACGCCGTTGTACACCAAGTGAGACACCCCGAGCGCTGATCCGTCGCGCGTCGCACCTGTGCGCCGCGCTCCTTTTCGCTGCGGTCTTCTCACTGGAACCGGTGTATCTCCATGTCCAACTACTGGGTGGTCGTGCCCACCTGCCTGCCGATCGTTCTCCGCCGTTGCCCCAGGTGCGCGGACACCACCAAGCCCACGGCCCTGGAACGGATGAACGCGCGTTCCGTACGGGAGCGGCCGGCCTGGCAGTCGCCGTACGGTCCGCCACCGCGGCGGGCGCACCGCGGCCGGTGGGCGCCCGCGCCGGTACCGGCCAGGGCTCGGCCCGCTCTGCGGCCCGGGTACGCATGCGGCCGGTGCGAATGATCGCCGGTCGACCGGTGAACAGCGCCCGGTCGGAGTGCCGGAGTCACCGGGGGCCAGGGCGTGTGCGGGTCATTCCTCCCGCACCGCAGTCCCTCGGTCCAGAACTGCGGTGACTGCGGCCACGAGCCTGTCCCCCGCGCGGTCGACGCTGCCGTTCTGGGCGCTGACCTGGGCGCCTTCCAGGAGGAAGGTGATCTCTGCGGAGACATCGTCGGGCACGTGCGCACCGGCCCGCTCGCACATGGCCGTGAGGCGACGCCGCTGATCGGCCTTGTGGTTCTCGATCAGTCGACGGGCCGGATGGGTGGGGTCGGGCAGGCCGGCGATGGAGTTCACGAAGGGGCAGCCCCTTCGGGCGATGTCCGGCAGTCCTTCGGCGATGAAACGTGCCACCCCGAGCACCTGGGCCCGGCCATCTTCCGGGTGCTCGGCTTCCACCTGGTCAAAGGCGGTTGCGTACCCTGCCGCGACGATCCTCAGCCACTCCTCGATCAGCGCGTCCTTGGTGGCGAAGTGACGGTAGAGGGCCATCTTCGTGGTCTTCGCCTGCTCGGCGATGGCCTGGACTCCGACGGCCCTGACGCCCTCACTGAGGAACAACTCCTCGGCCGCGTCGAGGATGCGCTCGCGCGGGGGGAGGCGGGCGACTCTCGAGTCCCGGCCCGGTCTCGGGGGGCTGCTCGTCATGGTGTGCCTCGCTTCGGTCGCGTGGGCCGGCGTCTCTCGAGCCATGTTACGTTACCGACCACCCCCGAACGATACCGGTCGGTATCACACGGGACCGATCGGAAACGTAGGTGGAACGCCGTGGAGCTGCACGAATACACCCAGTACGACGCCGTGGGACTGGCCGGGCTCGTGGCTCGGGGAGAGGTGACCGCGGCGGAGCTCACCGGCGCGGCCCAGGCCGCGATGGCGGCCGTGAATCCACGGATCAACGCCGTCGTCGAGAGCTGGCCCGCCGAAGACTCCCCGGTCCCGGGAAGCACCCCGCTCGCGGGCGTGCCGTTCCTCATCAAGGACCTGGCCGTGTCCATGCAGGGCAAGCGCGTCGAGTTGGGCAGCCGCCTCGCCGCCGGCAACGTGGCAGCGGAGGACTCCTTCCTGATGCGGCGGTTCCGCCGGGCCGGTCTGGTGACGCTGGGCCGCACGGCCACGCCCGAGTTCGCCTACAGCACCACGACGGAGCCGGTCCTGTACGGCGCCACCCGCAACCCCTGGGATCTCAGCCGGACACCGGGTGGCTCCAGTGGCGGGTCGGCCGCGGCCGTGGCCGCCGGCATCACTCCCCTCGCGCACGCCACCGACGCGGCCGGATCGATCCGGGTGCCGGCCGCCAGCACCGGGCTGTTCGGGCTCAAGCCCACCCGCGGTCGGGTCTCCCTGGGGCCGGACGCCGACGAGGTCTTCAACGGCCTCGCGGTGCACGGTGGGCTCAGCCGAACCGTGCGGGACAGCGCAGCCCTGCTCGACCTGATCCAGGGCCCGGAGACCGGCGACCCCTACTTCGCGGAGCGCCCCCGCCGCCCGTACACCGAAGAGATCACCAAGGAGCCCGGGCGGCTGCGCGTCGGCCTGGTCACCACTCCCTGGAGCGGGCGTGCCGTGGAACCTGCCGTGAGCGAAGCCGCCCTGGCTGCCGCCCGGCTACTGGAATCGCTCGGACACCAGGTCGACGTCACGGACGTGGATCTCGGCGTGAGCTGGGAGGAGTTCGTCCTCGCCAACGCCCGCCTGTGGTCCGCAAACCTGGTGACGTGGATCGACGGTCTCGCCGGGGCGTTCGGCCGCCCCGTGGACGGGTCCACCGTCGAGCCCGAAATGCTCGCGAGTTACGCGTGGGGACTCAAGGTGAGCGGTGCGGAGTTCGTCCACGCCCTCGACGTGCGCAACCGGGTCGCCCGCTCGATCGGCGCCCACTTCGCGGCCCAGGACGTGTTGCTGACGCCCACCCTCCCCGAGGTGCCGGTGCCCCTGAGCACCTACGGCCGGGGCGCGGAGAACGCCGACGGGCTGGGCTGGCTGGAGCACCTGTTCCACCGCTCGCCGTTCACCGCCGCTTTCAACGTCGCCGGTACGCCCGCGATGTCGGTGCCGCTCGCGTGCGACCCGGCCACCGGCATGCCGATCGGTGTCCAGTTCGCCGCGGGCTACGGGCGCGAGGATGTGCTGTTCCGGCTCGCCGCGCAACTGGAGGAGGCCGCGCCCTGGGCGGGGCGCAAGCCTGCCGTGTGGGCGGGCGCGGCCCGGTCCGCCTGATCTCCATCGCCGGAGCGCACGCCCGTACTGACGAGGGCTCGGTGTCACGGCACCGAGCCCTCGCTCCGCCGGCGTCGTCGGTGGCCCTGGAGCCGGCCGGCCGTCAGGTCCGCCCGGAAGGCCTACCGCAGCCGCACGCCTTCACCTGCGCGGCTTCGCTCCGCTACGCCACCTTGTGCGGCACCCAGACGGCGGCATGGAAAGGTCCGTTGGCAGTGACCGGGCCAGTGGGCGCAAGTGCTGCGCTGCCTGCGACGACGCCCTGGCCGTTGGCCTGCATCGCAGAGGAGTTGAGGCCCCCGAGGGAGGGCAGGTAGGTGAAGTCGCCGTTGTCGACGCGGGAGACGAAGGCGAAGGAGTTGGGGGCGAAGTTGTCACCGACCATGATGTTCCCGGCGATCTGCTTGACCTCGGTGACACCACGACCGGAGCCGACCATGGCGCTCTTGTGCGTCATCAGGTCGAACGAGGTGGAGAGCAGGCCGTCGCCGCCGACCACAGTGTTCCCGCTGATCAGCTGCGCGGTCAGGAAGTGGGACCCCAGGTCCGTGCGGATGCCGGTGCGGAGGTCGTAGGCGTATCCGGTGAGGGCGTTGCCGGCCGTTCGGGACTGGCCGACCACGGTTGAACCGCTGATGTCGTTGGCTGTGCTGGACCTCCCGCCGAGGGTGCCGAGATCGGTCATCGTCCGGGTGCGCAGGCTGTACGCGAACCCGTGCGTGATGCCGGCCGGCGTGTCCGGCAGGGAGGAGCTGCCGACGACGATCCCACCGCTCACGGCCGCCGCGGCGCTGTTGCCCGACGGGCCGGCGAGGCTGCCGAGATCGGTCATGGTCCGGGTGCGCACGCTGTACGCGAACGCGTGGGTGACCGAGTCGCCGGGCAGCGACGACTTGCCCACCACGGTGTCACCGTTGAGGCCGGTGATGTCGGTGCTGCTGCCGCCGAGCGTGCCGATGTCGACGAGTCGGCGGGTCCGGAGGTTGTAGACGAATCCATGGGTCGGGCCGTCGGCGGAGAGGTCCGACTCCCCTACGATGTGATCCCCGTCCACGCCGGTCGCCCGGCTGGAGCCCCCGAGGGTGCCGAGATCGGTCATGGTGCGCGTGCGCAGGTCGTAGGCGAAGGCGTGTTCGGTGGCGTCGCCGCTCGTCAGCGAGCTTCCGACGACCGTGCTGCCGTCGATGGCGGTCGCCTTGCTGCGGGTACCGCCCAGGGCGCCGAGGTCCTGCACGGTGTACTGCACGGACCCCGCCGCCGCCGCGGCCGACGACGAGTCAGCCCCGTAGGCCGGAGCGGCGCCCCCGGCGAGCAGGCCCGCGCCCACCAGAATCCAGGCACGTAAACGTATGCGCATGATGCCCCCCTGAAGTGATCGATCGAACCGAGCACGGTTCGGCCGACCCTGTGCCTTCCCCGAGCACGGGCCGACCGGATGCTGCACAGCCTTCACTTGTACGGCAGTTCCGATCGGCCAAACAGTGGGCGGTCGGCCACAAATGAGATGCCCGTGACCGCCGCCAGGACCTCCGCGCGGGCGGCATCACCAAGTGGAATGCCCGCATCGGCCGGCCACGGCGGCCGGGAACAGCTCGCCGTGGCCTGGGCGCCGGGCATCGGGCATCGGGCCGGGGCCTTCCTGCCCCCGCCTAGCCCGTCACTGCTGCAAGTTCGCCCAGGAGCCGAGCCGCCGGTGCCGGGTCGATCAGCCACTTCAGGTGGCTGCCCTCGAGGGTGCGGACGTCGTACGGATTGTCCGGCGCCAGTGCGTCGCCCTCGCGGATCAGCCGGTCCTGCAGGGCGAGCGGCAGGCTGGTGTCGTCGGCCAGGCGGACGTAGGTCTTCGGGATGCGGCCCCAGGTCTCGGCCTGCGCCCGGTCGGCGGAGGTGCCGACGTCCAGGTTCTCGTCCGGCTGGAAGGTGTTCAGGAAGGTCAGGAACTGCTCGTCGGTACCGTCGGCGAGGAAGGCCGCCTTGAAGGCCGCGAGGGCGGCCGGGTTCGCGGTGCGGAAGTTGACGCGGAGCAGACCGAGTTCGGCCGGGTTCCCGGCCAGCGCCAGGCTCAGGGAAGCGGCGTCGACCGTGGCCATCTCCGGCTCGGCGTAGTAGTCATTGACGTCGAGGTCGACGGGGCACCAGGCCGAGACGTAGACGATGCGGTCGATCAGATCCGGCCGCGCGTTGGCCGCAGCCGTGGCCGTTATGCCGCCGCGGCTGTGGGAGACGAGGATCACCGGCCCGTTCTGCTTGGCCCGTTCGAGGATCCCGATCAGGTGCGCGGCGTTGTCGGCGAGCGTGACGCCCTTGATCGAACCGGGCGCCGTGGCGAGCACTTCGGGATCTTGTGGCGTCTGGTAGGCACGCGTGTAGGTCGCCTCAAAACCATGCCCAGGCAGGTCGACGGCGACCGAACGGTGCCCCAGGAGGCCGAGTTCGGCCTGGAGCGGCGCGAAGGAGAAGGAGTTGGCGAAGGCTCCGTGGACCAGTACGAATGTCGGTTGCATCTGCGTGCTCACTTTCTGACGTCCTCCGCGCACGCGCCCCGCGACCTCCCGCCGCCCCCGGCGCACACGCACCCCGTGCCACTCACACTTCGGTGGCACAAACCTAATGATCATCAAAGGTGATGGCAATGATCAAGGTCGATGGCACGGGGCAGGCGAGGTCCGCCGTGGTCACGGCTCCAGGCCGTGAGGGTCCGAGGGTCTGCCGTGTGCTATCGGCTCGGCATGGGCCACGGAATGCCGGTCTCGGCCTGCACGTCGTAGTCCACGCCCTCGAGCCCCCAGCCGTAGAGCTCGCGGATCTGGGCCATGAACCAGTCGGCCCCCTGCGAAGCGTGGTCGAGGCCGGCTTCGGGGTCGGCCCACAGTTCTCGGACGCGGTCCTGGACCTGCTGGTCGAGCTCCCAGCCGTCGAGGCGGATCCGGCCCTGGTCGTCCACCACGAGCGGCGCCCTGCCGGTGAGCCGGTCCCACAGCTCCTCGGCTTGCTGGGCGGTGGTGCGGAAGCCGTCGCCGAGCACGGTGCGCAGGAAGGCGGTGTACAGGGCGATCGAGGGGATCGCGCTGGATGCCTGGGTGACGGCGGCTCCTGCGACGGCGGTGAACGCCCGGCCCGTGCCGCCCAGCATCGCGGTCAGTTCGACGGCGGTGGTTTCCAGGTGTTCCTTGGCTGCGCCCATGGTGCCCTGCCGGTAGATCGGGGCCGTGAGTTCGGATCCGATGTAGGTCAGGGCGACGGTGGTGAAGCCGTCGGCGAGCAGGGACCGGTCCGTGAGGGCCTTTACCCACAGACTCCAGTCCGCGCCGCCCATGACCTGCTGCGTCGCGTGCTTCTCTTCTTCGGTGGCGGGTTCCAGGCGGACGCTTGCGACCTTCGGGGTGTCGCCGGAGAAGTCCAGGGCGGGCGCCTCGTAGGGCCGGCCGAGCGGTTTGATCACGGAGTGGTGGACGGCGCCGGTGGCCGGGTCGGTGCGGCGTGGGGCGGCGAGGCTGTAGATCAGGTAGTCGACCTTCCCGTACCGGCGTTCCAGCAGGTCAAGTACCTCGGTCTTTCCCGATTCCGAGAAGGCGTCGGTGTTGACGAAGGCGAAGTCGAGGCCTGCTTCGTCTGCGAGACGGGCGGCGGCGGCAGTGCGGTACCAGCCTGCGGCGGCGGTGCGCCGCTCGGTCTCCGCGCCTTCGTAGGCGACGCCGACGCCCCGGATGCCGTGCTGGCGCAGACCGGTCAGCAGGGTGGCGAGGCCGTAGCCCGCGCTGTGGCCGAGGAGGAGCACGACCGGGCTGGTGCCGTCGGCGCGGGGCGGTATCCGCTCCCACATCCGGGTGACCGTCGCAGCGGATCCGGCGGGGTGGGAGTTGACGATCAGGAAGCCGCGCTGTTTGGGCTCGATGTGCCGAAGGCTCACGGGTGTTGGTTCCTTTCCGCTGGAGGTGAGGCGGGCGGGGACTGCGCGATGGTCTGCGATGGTCTGCAGGCGGCCGGTCTCCCCGTCCGGGACGACGACGGCCGGCTGCTGTCCGCAGGTGGTGACGAACTCGGCCGGGGCCGGGCCGTCGATGCCGAAATCCCGCTCCACGTGGCTGTCTTCGGGAATCGTATCGATGCCGGTGGTGGCGGCTTGCACGAGCGCGGCACGGAGAATCGGCTCCGTGGTTGTCACTTCCGGCATTGACGGAAGTGCCTCTCAATGGGCCGCCGGGGTGGCAGGTCTGGACGGGACAGGTCCGGACGGAACCAGCCTTGAGCCAGCGTCATATCTGAGGATGGATCAACTGGTGTGCTCTTCGATCCGGTCGTGCGCGGCGGTCCGATGGTCGGACGAGGTCGGTCAGGGGCGACGGCAGTGGAAGATCCCCCAGCTCGTAAGGCCCTTCTCGCAGGCCTCCACCCAGAGCGGAAGGTTCTCCAAGAGCCCCTGCAGATAGGCGGGGTGAATGACGTCGGCGAGTTCCTTCGCGCGCTGCCCGGTCTCCTCGGTGAGACGGAGGTAGTGGGTGAGCATCTGGTCGCTGCGGTCGTCGAAGTCGAAGCGGGTCAGACCGAGCCCGGTGATCGTCCGGCGGTAGAAGGCGGGCGTGGCGAACCCCTCCACCTCGAGGCGGGCCACCGCGCCGCGCAGCGCCTCCGGAGGGGCCGTGTCGGCCGCCATGAGGTCGGTGAAGACCATTTCACCCGTGGTCTTCAGGACGCGGACGGCCTCGCCGAGGAGCTGTTCGCGATCGCCGCTGTGGCAGAAGGCCTCCTGCGACCAGACGACGTCGAAGTGGTCTTCGGGGTAGGGGATGTCCTGGAAGGATCCGGTGACGACCTCGATGAGCCCGTCGAGGCCCCGCTCGGCATTGGTCTGACGGTGGCGCTGATTCTGCGATTCGCTGATGTTCAGCGCCACCACCGTGCAGCCGAACGTCTGCGCCAGGTAGCGGGCCGGACCGCCGTATCCGGAGCCCAGGTCCAGCACCGTGCACCCCGGACCGAGACGGCCGGCGACCTTCGCCGCCGCCAGCTCCACCGTCCGCCTGGAGGCCACCGCGACCGACTCGTGCCGCTCGGCGTATACACCGGTGTGGATGTCCTCCCCGCCCCACACCTCGGCGTAGAAGGCATCCACATCACCCGTCCCGTAATAGCGGCGCGCCGCCACCTCGGCCCTCGCCGCACCCTCGACACTCACAACCGTCACCTCGCCATCCGGACCGAACCACCCAAAGCCGCACAGGTACCGCGGCATGACATTAGCCGGACATCCCATGGCCCGGAGGGCGTTTTGCGACCTTGATCACCGGGAGGCGGCGGTCATCGCCGCTGGATCACCACTCCGCTCCCGCCACCGTCAGCGGAAGCGCCTCCCAAGCGGCGACCACTACTGGGTGCTACGGCTCCGAGACCGAGGGCCAGGGCGGACCCGGTGCACGCTGTCACCAGCCCTTGTTGCAGAACTGCTTGTTGACCTGGCCGCCGGTGCCGATGCCGCCCCGGGGAGCCCCCGACCCAGCAGATGCCGACCCACCAGGCGTGGGGCGGCTTCAGTCGTCGCTTCCGGCACCGCGATCGGGTGCACTCATGTCGCCCGTCGCGGGCGTGCCGTCGGCGAGTCCGTAGCGCAGGTACACGGTGCCCTTCAGGCCGGCTGCCGGAGGTGCGAGGAGCGTGACGTTCGAGGGCACCACGCCATCGTCGAACACCTTCTTCCCGACTCCGAGCATGATCGGGTGCAGCCAGAGGTCGATGCGGTCGAAGAGCTTCTCACGCAGGAGGGTCTGCACGAGGTTCAGGCTGCCGACGACCTTCACGTGCTCATGCCGGTCACGGATCTCACGCACCGCTTCGGCGAGGTCCGGGCCGAGCTGCGTGGACCCGGCCCACGAGAGGTCGGGCCTGCCGCGCGAGGCCACGTACTTCGGGACGCGGTTGAAGAGCGTGGCGATCTCGTCGTCCTGGCCGCCTTCCTGGTGAGGCCAGTAGGCGGCGAAGATGTCGTACGTCCGCCGGCCGAGCAGCAGGGCGTCCGTGCCTTCGTACGCGGCACCGACCTGTGCCCCGGCGACCTCGTCCAGCAGGGGTGCCTGCCAGCCGCCGAACGGGAACCCCGCCGGGTCCTCGTCGGGGCCGCCGGGCGCCTGCCCGACGAGGTCGAGGGTCGCGAACAGCTCGATGTGGATGAGGCCCATGACTTGCTCCCGTTGACTCGCTTGTCTCCGTCATGGAGATAGACCTGCGAACGCCCGCAGACTCATCGCCGACGGCGCCCGGCGCGCCCTTCCGACGTCGGGCTTCTTCACCCGGTCACCCGGTCACCGTGTCACCGTGCCGGTGTGCCACCCTCCACTCGCCGCCCTCGCGGCGGTACACCTGGGTGGCCCGCAGGGTGTAGGTGCGCGGCTGTCCGTCGACGGTGACGGAGGTGTGCTCGAGGCCGGCGGTATAGGCCATGTCACCCATGACGTCGTACGCCTGCAGTTCGAACACGTACGACGTGCAGTCGGAGAAGCTCTTCCCGAGGGCGGTGAACAGCTCGTCGAGCTCCTGCTGACCGCTGGCGTTGCGCCACGCCCCCAGGACGCTCACCGGCTCGTTGCGTGACCACAGGGCCCGGCGGGGAGCGGCGTCGCCGTCGTGCAGCGCCCGCTCCGCCTCGTACAGCACGGTCTTGACCCACACCAGGAAATCGTCGCGGTCACTCACACGTTCATCATGCACCCGCCGTGCGGGACGGGTCCCGCGCTAGCGGATCTGGCCGGCCGCCCACTCGGCCCATTCGCGGCGCATCGCGTTGAAGCGGATGCCGTACTCGAGGGCGATCCGGCCGTGGACGGACAGCGTGTCGTCGCCCCAGTCGACGGAGGCTTCGACGGCGCGCAGCTCCGCGGTGCCCTGCTCCGACATCTCCATCAGCTCGGTGAGGTAGCCCCGTGCCTGCTCGGGCGTCAGTACGCCGAGGAAGAAGACCCTGAGGAGGACGTCGCTGCGGGTGTTTCGCTGCGGCTTGGTCTCGGTCAGCCAGTGCCGCAGCTCCGCGAGCCCCTCATCGGTGAGGGAGTACTCCTTGCGGCCGCGCGGCCCCTCGGCCGCGACGCTGATCAGCCCGGCGTCGGCGAGGCGGGACAGCTCCGTGTAGATCTGGCTCTGCGTTGCGGGCCAGACGGTGGCCAGCGCCGTGTCGAAGCTCTTGAGCATGTCGTACCCGCTGGCCGGGCGCTCGGACAGGAGTCCGAGGAGGGCATGTCGAAGACTCATGCCGGCACTCTACCTTCCACTCTTGACATGTCGAGACTCGATATTCTAGTTTCGACATGTCAGAACAGGAATGTTGAGGGGGATCTCCCGATGTCGTACGCACGCACCTTCCTCCCGTGGATCGTCTTCGCGGTGCTCCCGTCCGCCCAGTGGCAGTGGGCAGCGCTGGCCGGCCTGGTGGTGGCGGTCGCGGTGACCGTCCAGCAGCGCCGGGCAGGTGCCGGGTTCGACGCGCTGATCATCGAGACGGGCTCGGCGGTCTTCTTCGCAGCGCTGACGGTGCTCGCCTTCGCCGCCCCGGACACCCCGCTGCACGCCTACTCGGCGGCCCTGTCCTCGGCCACGCTGGCGCTCGTCGCCGGTGTCTCCCTGCTCATCGGCAAGCCGTTCACCCTCGGGATCGCCAAGCGCACCACGCCCCGCGAGGTCTGGGGGCTGAAGCCCTTCGTACGGACCAACGTCGTCATCACCACCGTGTGGACCGCGGCCTTCGCCGTGACCGCCGGCGTGCTCGCCCTGCTCGCGCACGCGGGCGACGGCCATTCGACCGCTGCCACGCTCGTCCAGCTCGCGGGGTTCGCCCTCCCGATGGTCTTCACCGTCCGCTACGTCGCCTCCGTGCAGGCGCGGGCCGCCGCCCGGTGAGCGCAGCCCCGTGGGCTCCGCCCGTACGAGCTGTCGGCGGTGCTGCCCGGGACGGTGCCGCTACCCGCGGCGGTGCGAGGGCTCAGCTCCCGTTCCGCTGCGCGGTGCTCGTCCGCGACGGCGGGGTGGGCTGGGGGGAGCCCTGGAGGGCCAGCGCGGTGAGGACGACGAGCGAGTCCGTCCAGCCCAGCGGCGCGACCGAGGACGGCAGCCCGGCCCCGTTCACGGTTTCGGGCAGCTCACCCAGCCCGTTGCGCTTCGACAGCACCCAGTCCAGCGTCTTGCCCGCCCTCGTCTGCTCGCCGGTTCCCGACCAGGCGAGGGCGAAGAAGGCCGTACTGGCCGTCCAGGCGTACGATCCCCAGCTGAAGTCGGGGTCGTTGCCGGGCGAGACGCCACCGTTGGGCAGCAGCAGCGCCCGGTAGGTGGAGTCCAGCGCTGCACCCAGACCGGGCGGGGCCGTGTTGAACGGGGGCGCCATGAACGCCACGGCGCTGTCGCGCCCGTGCTTGCCGTCAGCGGTCCGCGGGTACCCCCGCGGGGCGAAGGCGGCGATGCCGGCGGAGAGGCGCCGGGCCGCGTCGCCCCAGCGCTCCGCATCCTCGCCCATGCCCAGCCGGCCGGCCAGGTCGGCCGAAGCGTTGAGTCCGGCGAGGAGCGGAGCGGCCGTACCGATGTTGGTGGTCGCCGTGTCCAGCTCCCAGTAGTCCGGGGACGCCGGCGGCAGCCC
Source organism: Streptomyces sp. NPDC002209 (assembly GCF_042890265.1). Classification (NCBI taxonomy): domain Bacteria; kingdom Bacillati; phylum Actinomycetota; class Actinomycetes; order Kitasatosporales; family Streptomycetaceae; genus Streptomyces; species Streptomyces sp. NPDC002209. The sequence continues at coordinate 22,791 of NZ_JBIARX010000019.1, forward strand.
GTCCGCTCCCAGCGACCGCGCGGCGTAGTCGGCCGCCTTGCGCACCATCGGGTAGAGCGTGCGCAGCCGTTCGTCCCGGTCGCCCGCCGGCGCCGCTTCGTACCACTGCCAGGTGGCCCAGGGGACCCAGCCGTTGCCGTCCAGCTGCCACTTGCGTGCGTCCGGCGGTCCACTGCCGTCCAGCTTCGTACGCGCTTCCCAGGTCCCGTCGGCCCGCTGGGTCCGCGCGTCGTAGCCCAGGATCCGGTACGCCTCCTCGTCGTGCCCGGTGCTGGCGAACGCGACCGCGGCGAACGCGCCGTCCCGGGGCCAGGAGTACTCCCACGCCGGCGACCACCCCGCGGCGAACGCTCCGTCGGGCTTGAGCAGGGCCCGCATCGACAGCAGCGCGCGCTGCACGGCGGCCCGCTGCACGGCGGTGGTCCCCGGCACCTTGCCCGCGGCCAGCCAGGCGCGGTTCTCCCCGATCTGCGCCAGGGCGCCCGGGTCGTCGGCCGCGACCACGCGGGATGCGGAGCTGCCGGTCGGCAGGTACCTCCACCGGCCGGAGGGCAGGCGGAGCACGTTGCTGCCGTCGACGTAGGAGGCGCCGACGGCGAAGGAGGGCAGGACGGCCTCGGTGTCCACACCGTTCGTCAACAGCCCTGCCGTGCGGGCTGCGAGCGCCGAGGCGGGCACGTAGCAGGGCTCCGTCTCCCCACAGCGCTCGCTGCCGGTGGGATTGACGTGGAACGCGAGCCGGGAGTCGTACGCATGCCAGCCTCCCCAGTACGCCTTGTCATAGTTCCAGCTGGTCAGCGAGCCGGGCACGGACTGGAGCGTGCCGTACCAGGCGATCGGCCTGCTCTCCGCCGTGTTCGCCTGGACGAACAGGTAGTAGGTGGCGCCCGCGGTGACGGCGGCGCTGACCGGGAATTCGACCCAGCCGGCGCCGGCGCCGCCCAGGGCGGCGAGGTTCAGGGTCTTCGAGGCGACCACCGACCCCGCGTCGTCGCGAACCCGGCGGACCTGGGCGGTCACGGTCCCGGTGGCGGCCCCGCTGCTCAGGTAGACGCTGAGTCGAGTGAGCTGGGTGCCGGTCGCGGTGAACGCCTGGGCCGCCGCGTTGTTGGTGGCCTTCACGCTGAACAGCGCCGTCTCGTGGCGGGTCTGCCCGTCGTAGGGCACGGCGGCCGTGGTGTCCGGGAACGCGGCGGGAACGCCCGTGAGCGCCAAGGAGAGCAGACCGGGCAGCAGAGTCCTCGCGAACGCCATGGGTACGGGCCCTTCCGTTACTTGGCGGGCGCGCGGGGCGGGGTCTGCCACGGCGCCGAAAGCTGGACCCACCATGCAGGCCGCGAGCCCAGGGGAAGGGGAAGTCGGGACGTGTCCCACCGGATCGAGGCGTTCCGACATCCGATCGTGTGACATAAACAGCGGAAGCGAGCCGCGCCCGGATCTGAATCCCGGGACACGCCCCCGGGGGCTGCAATCGGCGGGGGCGACAGCACGGCCGCGTACGCTCACGGCATGGGTGCCGAGCAGGTGGCAGTGGCCGACGACATCTTCGATCGGCTGGACACGAACGGTGACGGAGTGCTGGCCTCGGACGACTACCGGGCCAGTGCGGAGCGGCTGCTCCAGTCCTACGGCGCGGGGCCGAACTCGCCGAAGGGACGCGCCCTCATCGAGGCGAATCAGGCCCTGTGGGAGCGCCAGGCCGAGCTGGTCGACCGCGACCGGGACGGGAAGATCGGGCGGGCGGAGTACCGCGAGTGGTTCGCGTCCCTGCCGGCCTCGGAAGCCGGGTCAGGCGCGCTGTCGGGTTCACCGGAGGTGATGGCGGTGCTCCACGCGCAGTTCAACGTGGCCGACCGGGACGGTGACGGGGTGATGGACCTCCACGAGTTCACGGTGTGGCGTGCCCTCAAAGGCATGCCGTCGCAGAGCGCGGCGGCGGCGTTCGCCCTGATCGACGCGGACGGGGACGGTGCGATCAGCTGGGCGGACTTCAGCGGCGCGGGCAGTGCGCACGGCCTGGCGGCCCTGCTGTACGGACCCGGACCGCACTAGGGCGCGTATCGAGTCGTGATCAATTTTCGGGACGTGCCTTCGTGGCACGGTCCGGTCCGACAGACGGTCTTACGAGACGCGAGTGCAACTGACCGATCCGGATTGGGAGTTCGGCGCCTGGTCGACCGTCCACAACCGCTTCCGGCAGTGGCGTGACGCCGGCGTCTTCGAGGCCCTGCTGGAGGGCCTGATCACGGAAGCCGCGAAGCGGGGTGAGGTGGACCTGTCCCTGGTCGGCATCGACTCCACCACCGCCCGAGCCCACCACGACGCCGATCTCTACAAGACTCGATGTGCCCCTAGGTGACGCGCTGAGGTGCCGGACGCCAAGGGCGGGCAGGAGTTGAGTCAACGGTCAACCAGCCGTGGACGCGGGGCCTCACCCGTGGATTCCGCGTCGGTGTCGTCGGTGCCGACCGGGCCGCGGGGAAGCAACCAGTCCAGCCACTTCGGCAGCCACCAGTTGGTCCGGCCGAGGAGTGTCATGGTCGCCGGTACCAGCACCATGCGTACGACCGTGGCGTCGATGAAGATCGCGGTGGCCAGGCCGAGCCCGAACATCTTGGCGGAGGGGTCCTCGGCGACGGCGAAGGACAGGAAGACCGCCACCATGATGAGGGCGGCCGAGGTGATGATCCGGGCGGTGCCCGAGACGCCCTCAACGATCGCCGTGCCGTTGTCGCCGGTGCGCAGGTACTCCTCGCGTACGCGGGAGAGGAGGAACACCTCGTAGTCCATCGACAGGCCGAACAGGATGGCGAAGAGGAACATCGGGATGAACGACACGATCGGAACCGTCGCTTCCAGCCCGATGAGTGCGCCTCCCCAGCCCCACTGGAAGACGGTGACCATGATGCCGTAGGCCGCGCCGATGCTCAGCAGGTTCAGCAGCACCGCCTTGAGCGGTACGAGTATCGAGCGGAAGACCAGCATCAGCAGCAGGAACGACATCGCCAGCACGGCGGCGACGAGCACCGGCAGGCGTTGGCTGGTGCGTTGGCCCACATCGGACAGGCTCGCGGCGGCGCCGCCGACGTGGGCCCTGGCCGGGCCGTGCCCGATCGCCGTGGGCAGCACGCCGGTCCGCAGCCGGGCGATGGTGTCGGCCGTGGCCTTGTCCTGAGGGCTGGTGGTCGGGAACACCACGAGGGTCGCGATGCCGGTGGCCCGATCGATGTGCGTCAGCGCGACGGATGCGATGCCCGGATCCGCCGCGACCGCCCCGACGAGTCGGTCCAGCACCCCCGGATCACCGGCGGGGTCCGCGGCGATGACGAGGGGACCGTTGGTGCCCGGGCCGAATCCCTCGGCGACGAGGTCGTAGGCCCGGCGCTCGGTACGGCTGTGGGGCAGTGAGCCGTCGTCGGGCAGGCCGACGCGCAGGCCGAGCACGGGCAGCGTCGCGGTCAGCAGCAGCCCCGCCGCGCCGATCGCGTACAGCACCGGGTGCCGGCTGACGTGCCCGATCCAGCGCCGCCAACCGGCGGCGGGAGCGGCGCCCGCCACCGTGTCCCGCCGCCGTGCGAGTCGGCCCGGCTTCCCGGTCTGCAGAGCCCGGCCGATCCGGCCGGCCCGGGCCAGGCGTGGGCCCGCCGCGCCGAGGAAGGCCGGCAGCAGCGTCACCGACGCGAGCACCATCGTCAGGACGACAATCGAGACGGCAACCCCGCCCACCGTCATGAACGGCACGTTCGCGACCGCCAGGCCGAGGATCGACACGACGACGGTTCCGCCGGCGAAGACCACGGGCCGCCCCGCCGTGGCCACCGCTCGTCCGGCCGCCTCGTGCGGATCGAGCCCGCGCGCGAGGTACTCCCGGTGCCTGGCGAGCACGAACAGCGCGTAGTCGATGCCCACTCCGAGCCCGACCATGCTGCCCAGGACCGGTGCGAAGGTGGGGACGTCCGTGACCCCCGCCAGTACCGTCATCGTGGCGACCCCGACGGTCAGTCCGAAGACCGCCATGCCGATCGGCAGCGCGGCGGCGACGAGCGAACCGAACGCCAGGAACAGGATCGCGGCCGCGGCGAGGAGGCCGATCAACTCGCTCGCGCCGCCGTCGGGGTCGGAGAAGGCGTAGAAGAGGTTCCCGCCCATCTCGATGCGCAGGGGCAGTTCGGCACGCAGCCGGTCGCCGAGATCGACGAGGGCGTCGAGGTCTTCGGCCGACAGCCGGCTCTGGTCGGGATACTGCACCCGGACGACCGCGATCCGCCCGTCGGCCGAGACGAGGCCGCCGCGCACGGCGGTGTCCCCGCCTGCGTCGAGTGCCCCCGCCGGATCGCTCGTGCCGAGCACGTGCGGCAGCCGCTTCACCTCGGTCTGCAGCCGTGTGAGAGCGGTGCGCGCGCTGTCGTGCTCGAAGAACGTCGCACCGCCGTCGAGGGGGGTGACGACCACTTGGGCGGTCATCCCCTCCTGGCCGGTGCCGGCCCGCTCGATCAGTTCCGCGGCCCGCTGGGAGTCCAGTCCCGGCGCGGTCATCGAGTCCGCATTCCGCCCGCCGAAGGCGATCGCGGCGAGGACGGCGAGCGTGGCGGCGATCAGCCATGCCGCGATCACCCGCCAGGGATGGCGGGCGGCGGCCCCGCCCAGGCGCAACAGGGCTTTCGAGAGCATCGGGTCCTCCAACCACCTCGTCGGCCGTCCTTGTACGGCCGCCGATGCCGAGGTTCGTCGCCACGGCGCTCCGCGGCATCGGCCCGCGGGCCGCGGATCCGTCGGCCCCGGGGCGGAGTGACGACCCGTCCTTTCGGCCGATGCGCGGCACGCCGCGGTGCCTAGGCTGAGAACCGTGCTCCGAGACGACCTGCGAACCCTGTGGACCGAACCCCGGCCGCCCGGCGCGCCCGCCCGGGTGCGGCGGGACTGGGCGCTGCTCGCCGCGGGCCTTGCCGGTGTGGCGCTGGAGGCCACTCTGCGCGAGAACGTCGTGTGGCGGCCGGTGGCGGTGGTGTCCGCCGTATGGCTGTGCCTGCTGCCCCTGTGGCGCCGGACCCGCCCGCTGGCGATGGTGACGCTGGCGTTCGGCTCGGTGACCCTGCTTCAGGTGGCCTCGCTCGTCGCCGCACCGCGCGAGCCCGTCGGCCTGTACACCGGCGCGGTCGTGCTCGTGCTGGTGTACGCGCTGCCCCGGTGGGGATCGGGACGGGAGATCGTGCTGGGCGGCGCGGTGATCGTCGCGGTGTGCGCGCTGTGTGCCTTCACGGACGAGACCCCGGTCGTCGAACAGGTCGTGGGCTTCGTCTTCGGGCTGCTGCCCGGCGTGGTCGGGGCTGCGGTGCGGTTCCGGGTGACCGCTCGCGAGCGGCAGTTGGAGCAGGTGCGCTCCCGCGAGCGCGAGCAGCTCGCCCGGGAACTGCACGACACGGTGGCCCACCACGTGTCGGCCATGGTGATCATCGCCCAGGCGGGCCGGGTGCTCGCGGACACCGACCCGTCCGCCGCCGTCGAGGCGCTGGAGGGGATCGAGGAGGAAGGGGCGCGCACGCTGGAGGAAATGCGCGCCTTGGTCGCCGCGCTGCGCGACCGCGGGGTCGGCGCCGAGCTGGCGCCCCCTGCCGGCGTCGCGGATCTGGAGCGCCTGGTGCGCACCCCCGGCGGTCGTATCAGGGTCGACCTGGGGCTCGACGGCGAACTGGACACGCTGCCCCCGGCCGTGGACGCGGCCGTCTACCGGATCGTGCAGGAGTCGGTGACCAACGCGCTGCGCCATGCGGTCGACGCGACCGAGGTCGTCGTCCGGGTCGCCGCGGAACGGCACATGGTGCGGGTGAGCGTGCGCGACAACGGCCGGCGCGCCGGCCGGGGTCGCGACGGATACGGACTTACCGGATTGCGCGAGCGCGCGACGCTGCTCGGCGGCACACTACGAGCCGGCCCGGGTACCGACCGGGGCTGGCATGTCGACGCCGAACTGCCGAGAGCGAGGAGCGAGAGCGGTGTCCATTCGCGTCCTCGTCGCTGACGACCAGACGATCATCCGCAACGGGTTGCGGATCATGCTGAACGCCCAGCCCGGCATCGAGGTGGTCGGCGAGGCCGCCGACGGGCGGGAGGCGGTACGTCTGGCCCGCGAACTGCGCCCCGACGTCTGTCTGTTCGACATCCGCATGCCCGTACTCGACGGGCTCGAGGCCACCCGGCTGGTCGCCGGCCCGGGCGTCTCCGACCCGCTGGCCGTGGTCGTCATCACCACGTTCGACCTCGACGAGTACGTCTACGGTGCGCTGCGTGCCGGCGCCCGCGGATTCCTCCTCAAGGACACGGGACCAGACCTTCTGGCCCAGGCCGTACGGTCGGCGTCCGGCGGTGAGGCGCTCATTGCGCCCAGCGTCACCGTCCGTCTGCTCCAGGCATTCGCGGACCTGCCCGCCGGCCGGCCCGTGGCCCAGCCGGTCTCCCCCGTCACCGCCCGCGAGGAGCAGGTGCTCCTCGCCGTCGCTCGCGGGCTGACCAACACCGAGATCGCCGATGCACTGCACATCAGCCTCAGCACGGTGAAGACGCATCTGGCCAGCCTGATGGCCAAACTCGGCGCCCGCAACCGGGTCGAGATCGCGATGTGGGCCTACGAAACGCGCCGTATCCTCCCCGGAACCTGAGCCGGGTGCCGGGCCATGTCCCATGAGTCCCCGCCCGGACATCAGTGCACCGGTCGGCTCACGTCGGCAAAGACCTCAACAGGACACCCGGTGATCACGACTCGATACGCGCCCTAGCGGTGGTGCGCCCCGGAGGCGGCGGCCGAACGCCGTGAACTGCCGTGCGGTGGAACGAATACGAAGGAGCTGAGGAATCGGGGGCCCCGCCGCGGCGGAGTCCCGGGCCGGGTCAGCCGTGCTGCTCCGGGCGGCGGCCCCACACGGTGAGCATGCCGGGGCCGAGTTCGGCGAGCCCCGGCGACTCCAGGTAGGCAAGGGCCTCGTCGAGGGTCGCTGCGTCGAGGCGGCCCGGGGCGAGCAGGGCGGGCCGCATCCGCTGCCAGGTGTCGCTCCAGAACGCGGTGAGCGGGGCGCCCGGGGTGAGGGGCGGACACACCAGCTCCGCGGCGACGGCTTCCAGGCCCTCCGCGCGCAGGGCGTGCGGGTGCGCACGGACGGCTGCGATGTCCGTGCCGATGGTCTCCCCCAGGGTCCGCCACATGGCGTCCAGGGTGCGCCGGTACGCGGACTGCGTGTCGGCGGGGTCGGGGACGTCCGCTGCGTCGCTGAGGACGAGGTACCCCCCGGGGTTCAGCAGGTCTGCGAGCTGGGTGAGGAGTGCGCGGCGTTCGGGCAGGTGCATGAGGACGAACCGGGCGTGGACGAGGTCGAACGTGCCGAGTCCCGTCTCGGAGGCCAGCCGGGTGAGGTCGGCCGCGCGCACCCGCAGTCCCGGCCCGGCGATCGGGACGAGGTGGCTGGTGTCGCGGTCCAGCGCGACGACCTCGTCGGCGCCCGCCTCCTCGGCGAGCCAGCGCGCCACGGTTCCCGTGCCCGCGCCGACGTCCAGGCAGCGCCAGCCGGGACCGACGCCGAGGCCGCGCAACCGGGCCCGGGTGAACGGGTCGTAGACGAGCGCGGCGCGGTCGATGCGGTCGCCCTCCCCCTGGTGCTCCGGGCGGAAGAGGGTCTCGCCGTAGCGGCCGACGACCGCCTCGGGGGCGCCCGGGACCCCGGAACCGGTGGTGTGCTCCTGGGGTGCTGATGCCACTGCCGACTCCTGCCTCCCGGGGACGCCGTACCGGCCCGGCCCTCCAGGGTGGCCCGCCGGCCGACGGGGCTGCGGTATTGGGCCGGGTGGGGGCGCGTCGGAGCTCCGGAGCCCGGGCAAGGCCGGGCCGGGCCGGAGGGCCCGCTTCCCGCTTGCCCGGACGGACCGCGCCCGGCGGCCCGGCGGTCCGGGGCGGCCCCGTCAGAGGCGCGAGGGGCCCTCCCTACTCTGGAGTCATGAACGTGTTCAAGGGCGGTGACGGTCGGTACCTGGAGATGACCAACGGCGGCACGGCGGTGTTCGTGGACGTGCTGATGCTCGCCGTGTCCACGCTTGCCAACGAGCCGTGGGACTTCCGTTTCGCCGCCCTGCTGACGCTCCAGGACCAGAACGTGATGGGGCGTGGGGTGGTCGGCTTCGGCCTGGCGGAGCTCGACTGGGGGGACACTCCGCAGGAGCGAGCCGGGGCCAAGGACTTCCTGCTGCGCGTCCTCGATCTGGCGCTGTCCCGTCACCGGTGGGAGGAACTGACGTACGAGCCGCCCCGGGTCGAGGGGTACCTGCGCACGTACCGGGCGATGGTGGAGGAGTTCGATCCCGCGACCGTGAGGGCCGGCACGGGCGTCCTGCCCGGGCCGGACGAGGCCGCGACGGCCTCGTGCGTACGCCACCGGGTACTGGATGCGCTGCCGTTCTGGGAGGCGTGCCTGTTCTGCACGGCTGCAGTCTGACCAGAGGCGTTCAAGGCCTCTCCCCGCCGCGCCCGCCGCGGGTCAGGACAACCGGCAAGTGTGGAACCGGTTGGAGCGGATGTTGCCGAACGCCGCCGGGAGCTGGGGAACGCCCTGGTCGGGGCGGACGGTCAGGCGCCGGCCCGAGTAGCCGACGCTGTTGTACACGGTGACGCACCGGCCCCAGAGACGGCCGCCCGCGCGCCATGTCCGGGCGCTGTTCCACACCGACGAACCGCCGTTGAACCCGACGTAGGCGGTCGTCTCTGGATAGCGCGGCATGTCCTGGGCCACGAGGCTCGCCACACCCGTGTATCCGGGATCGGTCCAGCCGCACACCCAGCCCGCGGCGCAGTCCCCGATCGGAGCGGCAATGCCGCCGGACCCTGCCTGGGCCGTCGGAGCGAGGGCGACGACGAGGAGGAGCCACGCAGCGCCGAGTGCACCGGTCGCGGCCGCCCGCCTCCCGGCGGCCCGGCGGCGGTGACCGTGCCGTCGGGCCACGACATCGGCGTGCACGCTCACGGAAATCACCGCCGGTCTCCGGATGTCCGCCGGCCCCCATGAGGGACGGCAGCAGAGTTCCATCGCACCTCTCACCGGCGTTGATCGCACCCCGGGCCGTCAAGGGCCTTCGGTCGGATCATGCGGTCGGGCTCCCGGGGGCGCGGAGGGTTCGGCGGACGGCGTTGCGGAGCCAGTGGTGGGCTCTGTCGGCTGCATGGCGGGGGTGCCAGGCCATGCCGACGGTCACGGGCGGCAGGGCCAGGGGAATGTCCAGAAGGTGCAGTCCGAGCGCGAGGGCGTCGCCGGTGAGGGGTGAGGGGGCCGCGCCGGGGAGTGCGGCGGGGACGAGGCAGACGACGTCGCTGCGCGCGGCGAGGGTCATGGCGGCGAGGTGGCTGGGCAGGACGATGCCGACCCGCCGACGAAGGTTCCGCTCGGCCAGGGCCGTGTCGAGGGGGCCGGTGAACCGGCCGCGGCGGCTGACCGCGACGTGTTGGGCGGCGGCGAGCCGGGCCGGGGTCACCGGTCCTTCGGTCAGCGGATGGCCGGGCCGGACGGCCGCCACCATGCGGAGGCTGACCAGTTCCTCGACCCTGGTTTCGGGGTCCACGTGGTCGATGGACCCGACCTCCAGGTCGATCCGGCCGTCGCGCAGCGCGGGACCGGCCTCCCACTCCTCGGCCCGGATCCGGAACGAGACCCCCGGCGCCTCCTGCTCGGCCAGGCGCAGCAGTCCGGGAGCCAGTGCCGCGCCGACCAGGTCGGCGGTCTGGAGGGTGAAGGTGCTGCGCAGCGTGGCGGGGTCGACGCCGGTATCGGGGCTGAGCAGGGCCCCGAGGCGCTGCACCACGGCTGCGGCTTCCTCGCGCAGGGCCTGGGCGCGCGGGGTGGGGACCATGGTCTGCCCGGCCCGGACCAGCAGCGGATCCTGCAGGGTGCGGCGCAGGCGGGCGAGCGTGCGGCTCATGGCGGCGGGCGAGGTGTGCAGCCGGGCGGCGGCCCGGGTGACGCTGTGCTCGGCCAGCAGGGCGTCCAACGCGATGGCGAGATTGGCGTCGAGGGCCGAATCCGGGCTGTTCACCAGCATCATTCCATTTCAGTCAATGATTCCGTGCCGATGTTCCCATTGTGGCAGCACCGGGGTCCTCAGCAGGATGACGGGCGTACCGACCAGCACGACCTGCGAGGTTTTCATGATCGTCATTACTGCTCCCACCGGGAACATCGGCCGTTGCCTGCTCTCCCGGCTCCTGGAGTCCGGGCCGGCCACGGGCGAGGAACTGCGCGTGATCGTGCGCGACCCCGCCCGGCTTCCGGACGCGGCGCGCGGACGCGTCGAGGTGGTCACCGGCTCGCACGCAGACGCCGAGGTCGTCGACCGGGCCTTCGAGGGTGCGGACGCCGTCTTCTGGCTCGTCCCCCCGGACGCCTCCCTGACTCCGCAGGACGCCTTCAGCGGCTTCACCCGCCCCGCCGTGAAGGCGCTCGCCGCCCACGGCGTCGGCCACGTCGTCGGCGTCTCCGCGCTCGGCCGCGGCACCCCGCTCGCCGACCGGGCCGGCCTCGTCACCGCCTCCCTCGCCATGGACGACCTCATCGCCGGCAGCGGCGTCGCCTACCGGGCCCTGGCCAACCCGTCCTTCTTCGAGAACCTGCTGGAGGAGTCCGACTCGATCCGCGACGAGGGCGTCTTCACCGACGTCGTCGACGGCGACCGCAAGGCCCCCTTCGTCGCCTGCGCCGACATCGCGGCCGTCGCCGCAGGCCTGCTGCTGGACCGCTCGTGGACCGGCACCGAGAGCGTCCCGGTCCTCGGGCCGCAGGACCTGTCCCCCAACGACCTGGCCCGCATCATGACCGAACAGCTCGGCCGCCCCGTCCGCTACGAACGCCAGCCGCTCGACGAGCTGTACACCACCCTCGTCGGCCACGGCCTCGACGAGGCGTTCGTCCAGGGCATCGTCGACATGAAGCGAGCCAAGGACCAGGGCCTGGACGCTGGCGTCGCCCGTACCCCGGGCACCGCCTCCCCCACCGGCTTCGAGCAGTGGTGCGCCCAGACCCTCAAGCCCGCCGTCCTGTCCTGAAACCCACTGAACCCGCTGAAACCCACCACACGTCGCCGGAACGCACAGTGGCCCGGCGCACGAAGACCACCTGCCACTTCGGAGGCACCTGATGCCCGCTGAAAGAACAGCACCACCCGTCACGGCGTTCATGCTCGTCAAGACCACACCCGAGTGGCTCGCCCTGACCGTCCGGCAACGCGTCGACGCCTTCACCACCCAGGTCCTGCCCGCGATCGAGGCCAAGACCGGCGGCGTCCGGTCACGCTTCTACGACACCGAGTTCTACTCCGCGCGCGTCACCGACGTCTGGATGTGGGAAGCCGAAGACCACCACGCCTATCAGCTCCTCATCGACGCCCTGCGCGAAACCCCGTTCTGGGACCGCTACTTCGAGGTCATCGACCTCCTCGTCGGCACCGAGAACGGCTACGCCCGCACCTACGGCCTGGAACCCGTCGCCACCATCAGCACCTGACCGCCGGGCCGGGAGGGGGCGGGCCCGGCCCGGCTCGGCGCGGCCCGGATCCGGCTACCGCACGCGGAAGTTGGCCATCATGCCCATCGCCGAGTGGTCCAGCAGGTGGCAGTGGTAGACGTACGTGCCCCGGTAGGCGTCGAAGGTGGCGTGCAGCTTCACCGTCTCGCCGGGGAGCAGCTGGACCGTGTCCTTCAGGCCCGCCTCGGCCGGTCCGACGGGGACGCCGCCCCGCTCCAGCACCCGGAACTGGACCAGGTGCATGTGGAAGTTGTGCGGGATGAGCTTGTTGGCGTTGGTCACCGTCCAGATCTCCGAGGTCCCGAACGTGACCGTCTGGTCGATCCGGTCCGGGTCCCACTGGAGCCCGTCGATCATCCCGCGCGGCTCGGTGCGGCCGTCCTCGTCCATGCTGAAGACGATGCTCCGCTCGACGGCGGGCTTGGGCAGTGCGTCCAGCGGCGGCAGGGTGCGCAGCACGTCCGGGATCCGGCTCGGGTCGGGTGCGGTGCGGACCACGTCGAACCGCAGCACGTTGCCGACCTGACCGGGTGCGCCCCCGCCCATCGTGGTCTCCAGGACGATCTTCGTGCCGACGGGGTAGCGGGAGAAGTCGATGACCACGTCGGCCCGTTCCGCCGGGGACAGCGAGACGGTGTCGGTGGTGAAGGGGCGCTCGAGCAGGCCGCCGTCGGAGCCGATCTGTACGAGCTGGCCGCCGTCGGCGAGACGCAGCTTGAAGAAGCGCAGGTTGGAGGTGTTGAGCAGGCGGAAGCGGTACTTGCGGGCCGCGACCTCCAGGTACGGACTGGGGCGGCCGTTGGCGAGCAGCGTCGTGCGGCCCCGGAAGTCGTCCATCGCGTAGACCAGCTGCCCGTTCTCGTCGAACCGGGCGTCGCGCAGCGCGATCGGTATCTCGTACTTGCCGGAGGGCAGCGGCAGGGCACGTTCCGCGTCGTCGGTGAGGATGTACGTTCCCGACAGCCCGCGGTAGACGTGCTCGGCCTCCATGTGGTGGGCGTGGTCGTGGAACCACAGCGTGGCGCCCGGCTGCTGGTTCGGGTAGGTGTACGTGCGTGCCGTGCCCGGGGCGACGGTGTCCATCGGGGCGCCGTCGTTCTCCGGGGAGACGCTCGCGCCGTGCAGGTGCACGGCGATCGGCATGTCCAGGGTGTTCCGGTGCCGTACGGACACCGTTCGGCCGCTGCGCGCCCGCAGCACCGGCCCCGGGAAGTGGCCGTCGTAGGTCAGCACCTTGGTCTGTACCCCGGGCAGGATCTCCCGCGAGACCTCCTTGACGGTGACGCGGTACGCGTCCTGCCCGCCCTGGGTGGAGTACGGGGTGAGCACGGGCAGTTGCGGCAACTTCACCGTGAACGGCGCAGGCGCGACCACCGGGCCCGCGTCGTCGGCGGCCTGCGCGGTGGCGGTGCGCAGTACGGGCAGCAGGCCGGCACCGGTGATCAGGCCCGCGCCCGTCGTGGCCAGCGTGCCGACGAGCACGCGTCGTCTGGTGACCATGCGAATGTCCTCCTGGGAACGATGGGAGTGCGCACTGGCGTTCGCATCACGAACGCTCACCCTCATGATCCGGACCACGCGCCGGGTGACCTCTGCCCAAATCGGGAAAATGTCAGGTATCGAGCGCGGCTGAGCGGTGCGGCCGACGACACGGCACGGGGCCCCGGCCGCCGTATGCGGCGGCCGGGGCCCCGTGCCGTGTCGTGCGGTCAGCGCTCCACGCCGACCGCGCTCCATGCCTTGGCCACCACGTCCGTCGACCAGTCCAGGTCACGGGCCGCGCCGATGGTCGCGTAGCGGAATGCGGAGAAGTTCGTGGTCCTGGCGGCGTACTCCATCAGCGCCTTGTACCAGATGCGCCCGGCCCGGTCCCAGGCGTGGCCGCCGAGTTCGGTCGCGACGAGGTAGAACACGTGGTTCGGGATCCCCGCGTTGGCGTGGACGCCCCCGTCGACGCGGGAGGTCTCGTCGTACTGCCTCATGTGGGCCGCCTGGTGGAACCGGGCGGGATCCTCGAGGGAGCCGCCGGCTCCCTCGGAGGACGGGACGCCCTGGCCGAACAGCCAGTCCGCTTCCTGCACCGTGTGCTGCAGGCCGTACTGCTTGGCCAGGAGACCGAAGACGTTCCCGAGCGAGACGGCGAGCGCGCCGGGCTCACCGTACGACTCCAGTTCGGCGGTGTGGTGGATGATGCCGGCCGTGAACTGCTCGGCGAGCGCGTCCACGGCCGGGACGCCGCCGTCACCGAGGAGGATGCGCGACCGCTGCCAGGCCACGCCCGGCTGCCCGGTGCGGAGGACCGCCTCCACGGGACCGCCCCGGCCGTCGATCGAGTTGCGGCCGTACACCGTGCGGAAGAAGTCCCAGGTGGCGCCGAGGGCGTCATAGGCGTCGTCCGCCCGTGTGTCGCCGCTCGGAGCTCCCCCCTCCTCGCGCACCAGCACCGGGCTGTCGGGATCGTTCCGGCCGTCCCATATCCTGCGGACCGGACGTACAGATGCACTCTCAGTCATGATCGCCATGCTGACAGGAAACCCGGCCCGGACGGCACAACCTGCCCTCCGATCAGTCAAGTTGACGTCGCCGGTTCTCGGGGAAGGCGGCGCCGGGCGGCCGGGGTCACGAGGTCGCCGTCACGAGGTCGCCGTCACGAGGTCGCCGTCACGAGGTCGCCGTCACGAGGTCGCCGTCACGAGGTCGCCGTCACGAGGTCCAGCCCGCGTCGGCGGCGGCTGATGGAGTCGGGATCCCAGCCGCGGTGCGGGACGGATGCCAGCAGCAGCCGGGTGTAGGGGTGGCGGGGCGTGGTGAGGAGTTCCGCCACGGGCCGGTGCTCCATCGTCCGGCCCCGGTACATGACCAGCGCCTCGTCACAGACGTACCGGACGACCGCCAGGTCGTGGCTGACGAAGACCAGGCCGATGCCGGTGTCGCGGCGGATGTCCGCGAGCAGGTTGAGCACCTGCGCCTGGACCGAGACGTCGAGGGCGGAGACGGCCTCGTCGAGCACCAGCACGGCCGGTTCGACGGCCAGCGCCCGTGCGATGGCCGCACGTTGGCGCTGCCCGCCCGACAGGTGGCGGGGCAGCGCCGCCGCCTCGCGGTCGCCGAGGCCGACCTGTGCCAGCAGTTCCCTGACCCGGGCGGCCCGCGCCGTACGGTCGTGGGATCCGTGCAGCCGCAGCACGCCGTCCAGGGTCGCGCCGATGCCGATGCGGGCGTCGAGCGACAGGTACGGGTCCTGGAAGACGATCTGGACGGCCTTGGCCCGGGCCAGCCGGGCCGCCTTCCCCCGTGCGGCCTTCGCCAACGGCCGGCCCTGTACGAGGATCTCCCCCGCGTCCGGGGCCTCCAGGCCGACCAGCATCCGGGCGGTGGTGGTCTTGCCGGAACCCGACTCCCCGACGATGCCGAGCGCCCCGCCCGGCGGTAGGGAGAACGACAGGCCGTCGACGGCTACGACCTCGGTCCCCCCGGTCCGGTACGTCTTGCGCAGGCCGTTCGCCCGGAGCAGCGCCGGGATCGGCTCGGTGGTGGTCAACGGTCCTCCTCGTCCGGAGCGCCGGTGCGGGCCGGAGCCGGGATCGTCGCGGTCGTCGCCGCCGTGTCGGTGTGTGTGCCGGAGAGCTCGCCGGTGAGTTCGTCCGCGCGGTGGCAGGCGACTTCGCCCGGGCCGTGCGGCCTCAGGGGCGGCGGCGACTGGTCGCAGCGGCCGGGCTCGGCGAAGCGGCAGCGCGGTGCGAAGGCGCAGCCGGGTGCGGACTCCATGAGGCCCATCGGGGCTCCGGGGATGGGGACGAGGCGGCCGTCCGGTCCTGCCGGGCCGCTCAGGGGCGGGGACGAGCCGAGCAGGCCGGCGGTGTAGGGGTGCGCCGGGGTGGCGAACAGGTCGGCCACGGGGGCCGTCTCGACGATCCGCCCCGCGTACATCACGTAGATCCGGTCGCTGGTGGCGGCCGCGAGTTCGACGTCGTGCGTGATCAGGAGCATGCCGAGGCCCCGCTCGCGCTGGAGCCGCCCGAGGATGGCCATGGTCTCGGCCTGGGTGCTGACGTCGAGTGCGGTGGTGGGTTCGTCGCACAGCAGCAGCCGGGGCTCGGTGGTGAGGGCCGCGGCGATCACGACGCGCTGGAGCATGCCGCCGGAGAGCTCGTGCGGGTACTGGTCCAGGTGCCGGGCCGGATCGGGCAGGCCGACGGCGGTGAGCAGTTCGACGGCCCGGGCGTTCGCCCGGCCCTTCGGCCAGCCCTGGCCGATCCGCAGCGATTCGGTCAGGAAGTCGCCGACGCGGCGTACCGGGTTGATGGCCGCCCTGGGATCCTGGAAGATCATCGCGGCCTTGGCGGTCCGCACTTCGTGCAGGCCGGCCTCGTCGGCGCCGACGAGGTCGATGCCGTCGACCCGGACCCGGCCACGGCTCACGCACCCCGGGGGGAACAGCCCGAGGGCGGCGCGGGCGGTGACCGACTTCCCGGAGCCGGACTCGCCGACCAGGGCGACGACCTCGCCGGCTGCGACGGTCAGGGTGATGCCGTCGAGGACCGGGCGGGCCGTCGAGGGCAGCGCGATGTGCAGGTCCTCGTACTCGAGCAGTGCCATCAGGAGTCCCTCCCGGCGAGCCGGTCGCCGAGGGTCTCCCCGACGACGTTGAAGGCGACGACCACCAGGACGACCGCGACGGCCGGCACGATCGCGGACAGCGGCTGTCCCTGCAGTACGGCGGTCTGCCCCTGATTGATCATGGCGCCCCAGTCGGGTGTCGGCGGCTGGACGCCCAGCCCCAGGAACGACAGGGCGGCGAGGTCGAGGAGGGCGTAGCCGAAGTTCACGGTCGACTGGGCGAGCAGGGTGGGCGCGATGTTGGGCAGCAGCGCGCGGACCGCGACGAACACCGCGGAATGCCCCTGCACCCGGTAGGCGGCGATGTAGGGCCGGGCCATCTCCTGCACCGCCAGCCCCCGTACGACGCGTGCGGTGTACGGCATGTACGCGATCGCCATCGCGATGACCGGCGCCGTCATGCCCTTGCCGAAGAGGGCCACCGCGAGGATCGCCAGCAGCAGCGCGGGGAAGGCGAAGAGGATGTCGAGCACACGCCCGAGCAGGGTGTCGATCCACCCGCCGCGCCAGGCGGTGAACAGGCCTACGGCGATGCCCGCCGCGGTGGAGAAGAGCACGACGGCGAGCGGCCCGGCGAGGCTGGACCGGGTGCCGACGATCAGCGCCGAGAAGGTGTCGTGGCCGCCCTGGTCGGTCCCCAGCCAGTGCTGGGCACCCGGCCCCACGAGGGTGTCGCCGAGCGAGCCGAAGGTCGGGTCGTACGGGGCCAGCCAGGGGCCGAACAGGGAGAGCAGCAGGAACAGGGACAGGAGCAGCATGCAGCTCGCGTGCAGCGGGCCGCCGCCGAGTCTCCGGATCCGGGCGGACGTCGCGCGGAGCATCCCGCCGGGGGGCGCGGCCGCGGCGCCTGCCCGGGTGGCCGGGGTGGCCGCCGGGGGTGGGGTCCGTAGGCTCATCGCGCACTCCCCCGGGCCGCGAGCCGCGGATCGATCAGCGGATGCACCAGGTCCACCAGGGCGTTGACCACGACGAACGCGCCGACGACGAGCAGCACGATGGCCTGCACGACCTGGAAGTCCATCTGGTCCACCGACTGCACCAGCAGCGAACCGACCCCGGCCATGCCGAAGGCGGTCTCCACAATCGCCGTGCTCACCAGCATCCCCGAGACCAGGAGTGCGGAGACCGTCACGATCGGGCCCAGCGCGTTGCGCAGCACGTGCCGCCTGATCACCGTCCACCGGGGCGTTCCCCGGCCTAGTGCGACCTCGACGTGCTCACGGCGCAGTTCGTCCAGCATCGCCGAGCGGGTCACCCGGGTCACCAGCGCCATGAAGGTCACCGAAAGGGCCACTGCCGGGAGCACGACGTGGTGGAGCCGGTCGAGCAGCCCGGTGCCGTTGCCGATGGTCGGGAACCAGCCGAGCCGCACGCCCAGCACCGACCGGAGCAGGAGGGCGGCGACGAAGGCGGGCGCGGCGGCGCCCACCGTCACGAGCAGCATCAGGGTGCGGTCGGTGCGCGTGCCACGGCGCAGCGCTCCGAGGATGCCGGCCCCGACCCCCACGGCGACGATCATCAGGGCCGATACGCCGACCAGCAGCAGGGAGGCGGGCAGGCGCGACCAGATGACCGAGCCGACGTCCTGGTGGAAGAGGTAGGAGCGGCCGAAGTCGCCGTGCAGGACGCCGTCGAGCCACTTCCCGTACCGGACCAGGAACGGCTCGTCGAAGCCGTACTGGTGCCGGATCGCGGCGAGTTCCTGCGGGCTCGGGCTGCGGCCCTGGACCAGGAAGGCGGCCGGGTCGCCGGGGACGAGGAAGAGCGAGGAGAACACCAGGAAGGAGGTGACGAGCAAGGTCGCCGCCATGGCGGCCAGCCGGCGCAGCACCCGGCCGACCCGGGCCAGTACCGGTGCGGGCGTCATCGCTTCGCTCCGATCTCGGCGGCCCACGGGTAGTAGAGGTAGGCGATCGAGGGCTGGACGCCGGTGATCCGCTTGCCCATGAAGACGCTGACGGGCTGCGTGTACAGGGGCAGCCACGGCAGTTCGCGCAGTGCCGTCCGCTGGGCCTCGGCGTTGGCCGCGGCGTGTTCGGCGGGATCCTGGGCCGCTACGGCCTTGTCGACGGCGGCGTCGAAGGCCGGGTCGGACCAGTTGCCGTAGTTACTGAAGGAGCCGGTCTGGAGCGAGCCGTACACGTCCAGCGGGTCGGTGATCGACGTGTACCAGAAGGTGAGGAACAGGTCGATGCCCTCGCGTGCGGCCGGGTCGGTGAAGAGGGTCGTGTACTTCTCGGCGGAGAGGGAGTCGATCTGCGGCTTGAGGCCGATGGCCGTGGCGGCCTGGGCGACGGCCTGGGTGATGATCGTCGTCTGGGAGTCCAGCGGGCTGGTCGCGATCACGATCTTCTGGCCGTTCACCCCGGCCTCGGCGGCGAGCGCCTTGGCCTTCGCCGGGTCGTACGGGTACGCCGGTACGTCCTTGAGGATGCCCTCGCGTGCGGCGGCGGGGGCGTCGTTCCACAGGTTGTCGGTGGTCAGCGAATGGGCGACCTCTCCGACTCCGCCCGCTCCGGCCTTGACGATGCCCTTGCGGTCGATGGCCATCAGCAGCGCCTGGCGGACCCGGGCGTCGCCGAGCGGGCCCTTGAGGTTGCTCACCACCTCGTCGACGACCGTGGTGCTGCGCCCGAAGTAGAGCGTTCCGGCCTCGGTGGCACCCAGCTGCTTGTAGGCGTTCGGCGGGACCATCCAGCCGCCGTCGACCTCGCCGCTGCGGAATGCGTTGACGCGGGTGGTGGGGTCGGCCAGGAAGACGAACTTGGCCCGGCCGGACTTGGCCTTGAGGTCCGCGTTCCAGTAGCCGTCGAACCGCTTGAGGCTGAGGGACTGGCCGGAGGTCCAGGACTCGAAGGAGAACGGGCCGGTGCAGTTCACGCCGGTCTGCGGATTGCCGTAGTCCTTGCCTGCCTTGGCCAGCGTGGCGGCGGACTCCACGGTGCCGGGGCCGGCGGCGAGGTACTTGTTGAAGCTGGAGTCCGGCTTCGCCAGGGTGACGGTGACCTCCAGCGGACCGGTGCGCTCGACCGCCTGGACGTTGCGGAAGGGGTACGCCCACACGCTGGCGGTCTCGGGGTCGAGATTGCGGCGCAAGGAGGCGACGACGTCGTCCGCGGTGAGTTCCGTGCCGTCGTGGAAGCGCACGCCCGGGCGGATCCGGTACACCCAGGTGGTGGGCGTGGGATTGCTGTACGAGGCCGCGAGGTTCGGCGAGGTGGTCAGGTCGGGGTTCCAGCGCAGCAGGCTCTCGCAGACGTTGGCGAGGATCTGGTTGGGCGGGAAGTCGAAGGAGTGCGCGTAGTCGATGGTGGTCGGCTCGGCGTAGACGGACCAGGTGAAGGAGTCCAGGTCGCCCGAGGCGGCGGGCGTCCTGTCCGTGAGCCGGTATCCGCCGTCGGTGTCGTCGGGCCGGTGTGCGGGGCCGCCGCACGCGCTCGTGACGAGCATGGCGGCCGCGGCGAGGGCGGCCGCCGCGGTGTGGCGGAGCCGTCGGGGCCGGCGGGTGCTCGGTCGGGCTGAGGGCATCTGGTGCCTCCGAGAGGGGTGAACGGTGGGAGGGGAGGTCCGTCGGTTCAGAGCGAGGCGGCGTAGACGAGTTCGCCGTCGAGGTAGGTCCGCAGCACCCGGGTCTCGGCGATCTCCTCGCTGGGGTGCGCGAAGGGATCCCGGTCGAGGACGACGAGGTCGGCGTACTTGCCCACCTCGACGGTGCCGGTGACCTGGTCCAGGTGGTTCACCCAGGCGCTGCCGGCGGTGTAGGCGGTCAGCGCCTGGGACAGGGTCAGGGCCTGCTCGGGGAAGAAGGGAGGGCAGGACTCGCGGGTCCCGGTCGCGTTCGGCGCCTCGTCGGGTACGGCGCGGTTGACGGCGACGTGGATGCCCCAGAGCGGGTTGGGGCTGCTGACCGACCAGTCGCTGCCCGCGACGAGGCGGGCGCCGGCGCGCTGGAGGTCCCCGAACGGGTATTGGAGGGCGGCTCGTTCCGGCCCCAGGAAGGGGATCGTCAGCTCGTCCATCTGCGGTTCGTGCGCGGCCCACAGCGCCTGGATGTTCGCGGCCGCTCCGAGTCGCGCGAAACGCCCGATGTCATCGGGGTGGACGACCTGGAGGTGAGCGAGGTGGTGCCGGTTGTCGTTGGCGCCGTTGACGGCACGCGCTGCCTCCAGCGCGTCGAGGACCTCCCGTACGGCGCGGTCGCCGAGCGCGTGGAAGTGGAGCTGGAAGCCCGAGCGGTCGAGGCGGGCGACCGCTTCGGTGAGCAGCTCCGGGTCGATGAAACTGAGCCCGGAGTTCCCGGTGGCGCAGCCGCAGCCGTCGAGGTAGGGCTCCAGCATTCCGGCGGTGAAGTTCTCGGCGATGCCGTCCTGCATGATCTTCACGGAGGTGGCGTGGAAGCGGCCCACGCGGCCGGTGCGGCGCCGCTCCTCCAGCTCGGGGATCTGCTCCAGCCCGCGCTCGCGGTCCCACCACAGCGCGCCGACGACACGTGCCCGCAGGGAACCTTCGCTCGCGGCGCGCAGGTAGACGCCGAAATTGTCGGGGTTGCCGGGGAAGGCGCCGATCATGGCGTCCTGCCAGCTGGTCACACCGAGGCTGAACAGGTGCTCCTGTGCGGCCAGCAGGCCGGCGAGCGCCTCGTCCGGCGTCGCGATGGGCACGTGCCGGGCGACCAGATCCACGGCGCCCTCCTGGAGCGTGCCCGCCGGGGTGCCGTCCGCCTCCCGCTCGATCCGGCCGTCGGCCGGATCCGGGGTGCCGCGGTCCACGCCCGCGAGCCGCAGGGCGTGGGTGTTGACCCAGGCTCCGTGACCGTCCCGATTGGTGAGCATGACCGGCCGGTCCGGGACCACCGCGTCGAGCATGCCGCGGGTGGGGGTGCCGCCGGGGAAGAGGTCCATGGACCATCCGCCGCCGCGGATCCACGCCGCATCCGGATGCTCCTTGGCGTACGCGGCCACGACGGCGAGGTAGCCCTCGACGGTGCGCTCCTCGGACAGGTCGCAGCCGAGCATCAGGACGCCGGCAACCGCGGGGTGGACGTGGGCGTCCTGGAAGCCGGGGACGAGCAGCCCGCCCGCCAGGTCGACGACCTCGGTGGACTCGTCGGCGAGCGAGCGGACGGCGGCCTCGTCGGCGACGGCGAGGATCCGGCCGCCTCCGACGGCAACGGCGGCGTCGACGGGTCCGGCACCGGCTCCGCTCCCCCCGACGGTGCCGGTGCCGGTGAAGACCCGTCCTCCCACGAAAACGGTGTCGGCCCGCTGCACGATCGGCTCCTTGCTGACGGCCATCGACGCACCCCTCCCCATCGGCGGGCGGACCCGCTCGGCTTGTTGTTGAGGAGGAGTGAACGGGAGCGCAACATTGTTGTCAACGGTGTTGCGCTGCCTCCGTTCCACATCGTTACACTGGCCGCACCATGCCGAAGTCATCCGACACATCCGCCCGGACCAAGCGCGCGGGAAGCCAGCTCACGCCCGACGCCATCATCGAGGCGAGCCTGCGCATCGCGGCTCGCGGCAGCGCGGACGCCTTCACCGTCCGACGCCTCGGCGAGGAGCTCGGCGCCGACCCCACAGCGATCTACCGGCACTTCCGTGACAAGGACGAGCTGCTGCTCTCCGTCGCCGACCGCACGCTCGGCGAGGTGGTCGACAGCATCCCCGAGGGCCTCGACTGGAAAGGGCGGCTGCGGGCGCTCGCCGACGCCTCCCTGGAGGTCGCGCTGCGCTATCCGGTGGTCGGCTCGACCATGGCCAGCCGCACCACCCGCCGGCCCAACGAGTTCCGCGTCGTCGAGCTCATCATCGGAGCCGTCAGGGAGGCCGGGCTCGACGGCGCCGAGGCGGCCGTCCACTACCGCATGGTGGGCGACTCGCTGCTCGCCTACGTGGGCCAGCGCGCCGCCTACCTGCTGTTCGACCCGGACATCCGGGAGGCCGACGAGTCCTCGTGGAGCCGGGAGTACCGGCTGGTCGACGCCGAGGGATTCCCGAACATCACCCGACTGAGCACGGAGCTGGCCGAGGTGACGGACGAGCAGATCTTCGCGGCCAGGGTCGAGGCGCTGATCACGGCCATCGAGAAGCGGGTCGAAACGCTGCGCGGCGCGTAGGCGCGCAGGTGCGTGCCCGCAGGCCCCTCGGGGCCGGTCGGGGTGGGGGGCCGAAGACCGACGGGCACGGCCGCGGTCGTCACGCCCTGTCGCCCGCGCCGAACCCGCCTGCCTCCGGGGGCCGTTGCACGGTGCGCTGCCGCGGCGCGGCCCGGCCCGGCACTGCACTTCACTGCACTGACGTACGCAGAAGCGCGCCGGTGCGGCATGCCGGTCGCCGAGGTTGGGACCGAGGACCCGAGCGCGCACGCAGGAGGCGCGCACGCAGCGCGGAGATCCGCGCCCGGATCTGACCCCGCCGACCCGGGGCCGAAAGGAACCCGCCTCTGCCGTCCACCGGGGTCGCCCAAAGGGAAAGGCAAGGAGTTGCCACTCCTTGCCACTCTCAACCTATAGCGCACCGGGGGGCTTGCGGCAAGACCCGGGGCATACCGCAGAATCGGCGGCTCGAAGCCAGAACCTGCAGCAACGGGGAGTTGCCACGTGCGTGTGTTGTTGTCCGGCTGGGGATCGCGAGGGGACGTCGAACCGCTGGCGGGACTGGCGGTGGCGTTGCGCGAACTCGGTGCGGAAGTGCGGGTGTGCGCGCCCCCGGACGAGGAGTTCGCGGCGCTGCTGGCGCGTGTCGGCGTGCCGCTGCTGCCGCTCGGCCCGACGGTGCACTCGGTGGTCGCCGGAACGAGGCCGCCGACGGCGCAGGACGCGTTCCGGCTCGCCCCCGAGCTGGTCGCCGCGCGGTTCGACTCGCTCACCGCGGCCGCCGAGGGGTGCGACGCGCTGCTGGCAACCGGTCTGATGCCGGCCGGTGCACGGGACGTGGCCGAGAAGCTGGGCATCCGCTACGTGTTCGCGTGCTTCCACCTCGCCGGGCTGCCGTCGCGGCACTCTTCTCCGGGGGCGCGGCCGGGCAAGCAGTCCCCGCAGGACGAGACCGACAACAGGGTGCTGTGGGAGCAGGACGCCCAGAGGGTGAACGCGTTGTACGGCGAGGCGCTCACCGGCCATCGGGCGGCGATCGGGCTGCCGCCGGTGGACAACGTCCGTGACCACGTCCTGACCGACCGGCCCTGGCTGGCGGCAGACGCGACGCTGTGTCCGTCGCAGGGCATGACGGACCTCGACGTCGTGCAGACGGGGGCGTGGATCCTGCCCGATGACCGCCCGCTCCCGGAAGCGCTGGAGGCGTTCCTGGAAGCGGGCGCGCCACCGGTGTACGTGGGCTTCGGCAGCATGGCCGCGCATGCCCCGAAGGACATCGCCCGGACGGCCATCGAAGCGAGCCGTGCGCAAGGCCGCCGCGTACTGCTCGCCCGCGGCTGGGCGGACCTGGCCGCGATCGACGACGCCGATGACTGCTTCGTCGTCGGCGAGGTCAACCAGCAGGAGCTGTTCCGCCGGGTCGCCGTCGTAGTGCACCACGGCGGTGCGGGCACCACGACGACGGCGGCCCGTGCCGGCGTGCCCCAAGTGGTGATCCCCCGGATCGCGGACCAGCCGTACTGGGCCTCCCGGGTGGACGCGCTGGGCATCGGCGCGGCTCACGACGGCTCGACGCCGACGTTCGACTCGCTGTCCACCGCGCTCACCACGGCCCTGACCCCCGGGACCCGGGCGCGGGCGCGGACCGTGGCCGGCACGATCGGCACCGACGGGGCAACGGTGGCCGCGAAGCTGCTGTTCGACGCAGTCGGCCAGTGGGCCCGGCCCGGCATTGCGTGAAGGAGACGGCATAGGGTGACGAGATGCCCGTACGCGCCGACCGGAACGCCCTGGACCTGCTCGATGCCCGTCTGGAGGCTCTCGGGGACGGAGCAGATCTCCCGCTCCCACGGGGTCTGGCCGAGCCCGCCGACGGCGCATCGGAAGAGCTCGTCCGCTGGGCCCTCGACCGGCTCCGGTACATCCCCCGCGAGCCGAAGGACGCGTTCAGCCTGCGCGTCGGCGGCCTGCTGAGGGAGGTCCGCACCCGCCGGTGTCCCTGGAACGCGGCGGCCTTGCGCCTGCTCGACGACGTCTACACCTTCGCGGCCACCGGTCCCCGCCGGCACGAGGACTGGGCGCACGATGTGCTGGCCGTGCTCCACCGGTCGGTCCACGACCCCCGTGGCTGGGTCCGCCTGGACTGGGACCGACGTAACGACGCCCGCCCCATCGGGTCCGCCTACCCGTTCGACCCACCGGCCGCATCGGATCTCCCCGGCCGTTTGTACCCCCTCGACGCGGAGGCTGCCGTCGGCGCACTCGCCGTCATGACCGAGGAGTGGCAGGCCGAACCGGCCCCCGTCCGCACCCGCCCGGACCGTGCCGCCGTGGTGGCGGACGCCCGGACCCTGCTCTCCAGGTTCGGCTCCGCTGCCGGCTACTGGACCAACGCGACGGCCGCCGCTTCGGACCCGGCCGTGGACTTCATCGCAGCGGGCCTGCAGGGCACCCGCTCCCACACCTTCATCACCTCGGAGTACGTCAAGGGCCTCGACCTGCTCGAGGACCTGGGGCTGATCGCGGTCACCGACGACGAGGTCGGCGTCTTCTGGTCGTTCGGCGCGTACTGACCACGATCCGCCCACGCGTCGGGCCCGGCAGGGTAGCGCCCCCGCCGGGCCCGAACTGCATCGCGACAGCCCGAGGCTAGCGCTTCCTCCGCAGGAACCGGCTCAGCGGTCCGGGCTCGCGGCGCTCGTGTCTCGTGCTCCACTCGTCCCAGTAGCCGAATACCTCCCTCTCGCGGTCTTCGGCTTCGGCTCCGTCGAGCCAGGCGATCGCCATGGACTCCACGACCTCCGCCACGGACTCGTCGGTGACGGTGAAGTCATCGACCGCCACGCCGTCCGGGTCGCACAGGTAGCAGGCCCACCACCCCGGCACCTCGGGGACGAGGAGGGCGTACGCCCCTGCGTACTCTCCGGAACGGCACAGCCCGATCCTGCCGCGTTCAGGCCACTCGCTTCTCACCACCAACGCGCCCACCTCTTCCTGGCCGCGGGATGGCCTTTGCCCCGGCACGGCAGATCGCCCGGTCCTTCGGCGCGGCGTGACGACACCTCGGCGACACACCCCGATGCGGCACGAGCCGGTGTCAGGGGACGAAGATGCTGCGGTTGCCGTTCGGGTGGTAGGTCTCGCCCGGGTGGATCCGCCAGTCGACCTGACCCGTGCAGTCGTAGCCGGACCAGACTTCGATGACCGAGTCGGTGTAGTTGGAGACCACGGGTGGGACGAAGTCGCCCAGCGGGAAGCAGCCGCTGGGCGAGTGGTGGGCCGCGCCGTCTGTGACCAGGATGCCGTGGGCCGCGCTCGCGGAACCCGGTACGGCGAGGACCAGTGCCGATGCCGCCACGCAGGCTGCAAGTACCGTCTTCATGCGACGTAAGGTATGCGAGCGACTACGCCAAGTCACGCAGGTCCCCGACCGTGGCCAGGAGTTCCATGGGGGGCTCCTCGTCTCGTGCGTGGGCCGGCTGTCTCGATTCATTCCCTCCGCAGCTCACGGGCGGCTGATTCGTGCCATCATCCCGCTCCACATTGACTCCGGGGGGACAGGGTGTCGGTCCAGGCTCAGACCCGTCGCAAGCGGCTCCTGCTCGGGAGCGCCACCGCGCTCGCGGCCGTCGGGGGCATGACCGGGGACCTGATCTTCACCGAGCTGAAGGACGAGTGGGCGCTCGGCGCCTTCGGGGGCGCCGTCGCGGTCGTGGCCGGCCTGACCGCGTTCCTGTACCGCCACTCGGCGGACGACCTGGCCGTATCGGTACGGGCCGGGCTGGAAGAGCCCCACCAGCTCCCCGCGGAAAAGTTACTGGTGGGGCGGGAGGCGCTCAGCAGCAGCCTCATCGAGCGGCTCCGGGACGTGCCGGCCCCGACGGGCGGCACACTGCCCGCGAACCCGTCCGCCGGGCAGTGTGCCGTGACCGTCGTCCACGGCGCGGCCGGCACGGGGAAGACGGCCCTCGCCCTGCACGCGGCGCACCGCGTCAAGGAGCACTACCCCGACGGCCAGTTGTACGTCGACCTGAGAGGCGGCACCGCCACGCCGCGCGACAGCGGGGAGGTCCTGGAGCGATTCCTCCGGAACCTGGGGACGGCTCAGGAGGACATCCCCCGCAGCGTCGACGACCGCGCCACCCGCTTCCGCAGCCTCACGAACGCCATGCGCCTGCTGATCGTGCTCGACAACGCGCACGGCACGGAACAGATCCAGCCGCTTCTGCCCGTGGGGGCCGGGTGCTCGGTACTCGTGACGAGCAGGAGGAACCTGTCGGCGGGAAACATCACCAGGCGCCACCCGTTGAAGGTGGAACTCCCCGCCGAGGACCAGGCATTGGAGATCCTCAGCGCCTACGCGGGCCGGGAACGCGTCGCCGCGGAACCCGCCGCGGCCCTGGACATCGTGCAGTTCTGCGACCGGCTTCCGCTGGCGCTGCGCATCGTCGGAGGGAAGATCGGCTCACGGGAGGACCTGACGCTCCGACGGATGCGAGCGCGACTCGTGGACGAACGGGCGCGGCTGCAGGAGCTGGTCTTCGAGGGCGACAGCCTCCACGCATGCCTCTCCCTCATCCACCGGGACCTGCCGGACAGCGCGCGGCAGGCGTTCGGGCTCATGTCCTCGCTGCCCGTGGGCAGGCTGACCGACTGGCACGTCGGGCGGAGCCTGCCGAATCCGGCGATGGCGGGAGGGGTTTGCGACGAACTCGTCGGCGTGGGCCTGATGGAGGCCCGCAGGAGCGCCGACGACGCCGAGCCCTCCTACGGCCTCCACGACCTGGTGCGCGTCTTCGCCCGTGAGCAGTACAAAAGCCTGCCCCCGGACGAGCGCCGCAGTGCGGAGCAGCGTCTGGTCGGCGCCTACCGGGAAGCGGTCGTCTACCTGGCGGCGGGCCGGGCTCCGGAACTCGCTACCGGAGCACCCGACGAGCGGCCGGGAGACCTGGAGCGCGAGACGGCAGGATCCTGGGTGGCGGCGGAGAGCGAACGCATCCAGTGGGCGATCACCCGCGCCCGCCGCCTGGGCATGGAGCCGGAGGGAGCGGAGATCGCCGAGGGCCTGACGTACTTCCTCGACGATGTGAACCTGACCCCGGACTCCGCCCGGTGGCTCTTCGACCAGGGTGCCGAGCAGCGGACCAGGGTGGTCCGGAGCCTGCGTCGCGGCCGCGCGCTGGTCGCCCTGGGGAACGAGCTGCCCGACGCGGCCCTGGAGCTGTTCATGCCGGGCGGATCCCCTGATCCCGTCGTCACGTTGACGGCACGAGACCGGATGGTCGTCGCGCGCGCCCACGCGGCCAGGAGCGACTATCCGGCCGCCCTGGACCACATGACCACGGCCGTGGGCGAACTGCGCGCGGAGAACGACCTGTGGCACGTCCAGGTCTCACTGGAGAAGCTGGGCGAGTTCCAGCGGTGGCGCGGACAGCCCGAGAAGGCGGAGGAGAGCCAGCGGGAGGCACTGCGGCTGGCAGAGGGGTTCGGGGACAGGCGGGCACAGGCGCGCCTTCGGCGCACCCTGGCCGAGACGCTCGGATACCTGCGCAGGCCCGAGGAAGCCGCGCCGCTCCTGGAACAGGCGATCCGCGACTTCGGGGTCCTGAACGACAGGGTCTGGGAAGCCCGGAGCCAGTACGCGCTGGGCAAGATCTACCGGCTGCTCGCCCGCCGCCAGGACGCGCTGGAGGCGTACGAACGGGCCGAGGACATCCTGGGCCCCATGGGCGAGCGGCAGTGGATCGGCCGCATCGACAACGCGCGGATCCGTGTGTACGCCGGCATGGAGCGGTTCGACGACGCCTGGGCCTCGGCGCGGGCGGCCCTCGGCTTGTTCCGGCAGCTCGGGGACGACATGTGGTACGCCCACACCCAACGGGACGTCGGCCTGCTGCACCTGAGGCAGGGCCGGCCGGACGAGGCACTGGCACCCCTCACCGAGGCGATCGAGGTGACCCGGCGGGCCGGTGACGCGTACGCGGAGGCCATGGCCAGGCACCTGCGAGGTGTCGCCCATCGCGAACTGGGGCAGCCGGCCCGAGCGCGCGGCGACCTGGAGGCGGCACTGGCCATCTACCGGGGCGGGGCGTACGACTGGAACCGGGCGGTGGTCCTCCACGACCTGATCCGGGCACTGCGCGCCGACGGCGCGTCCGATGAGGCCGACCGCATGGAGTCCTCGGCGATCGCGACCAACCCGGCTTTCGCCCGGATGCCCGGCCGGGACGGCGCCCGGGCCATCCCGGACGAGGACTGACGGCCACGGCGTCGGCCCGTGCGCGTCGGCGCCGGCCGGGCGGACTGACAGTGCGCGGAGCGTGCGCCTACAGGGCGAGTTCGAGGTAGGCGGCGCGCTTGTTCTCACGTGCCGCGAGAGCCTCGCGCCATATGACGAGTGCGAAGGGCGGAATCATGCTGGGCGATATGTCTTCGGGCCGACAGAAACGGATCTCACCGATCTCCGACTCCTGGAGGGTGATGGCCTGCTGCTGCTCCGGGCTCAGCTGGGGACCGTCGAATACGTAGAAGACGTGCGAGCCTTCCGCCCTGGTCACCCAAGCGATCACGAGGAGATCGCCGATCTCGAGGTCCAGACCGATTTCCTCGCGGACCTCACGGCGCGCGGCCACGGTGGGCAGCTCACCCTCCTCCAAGTGGCCGCCGGGCAGGTTCCACCGCTCCTTGTAGACCGGGTTGACGATGAGCACCCTGCCCTGCTCGTCCCTGACGATGGCAGCGGCGGATGCAGTGGCCCTCACGCGGCCGCGGTCGACGGACGTGGTCATGAACGACTCCTGCAATGGGGGAATGACTGGATCGGGTCGCCGCGCGGAGGTGCGGGACATGCAGCCATGATCCAGTACGTGTCGCCGAAGCCCAGTGCCTCCCCCGCTCCCGCGGCACGGGCGAGGGGGAGGTCTGCCGGCGGGTCCTGCCCGTCAGGCGTCAGGCGTCAGGCGTACGCACTCGATCCGGTAGTCGCCGTTCTCCGGGTCGATCGTGACCCCGTGGGCCTCGCTGTGGAAGCCGGGGAAGGCGCGGTCGAAGCCCTCCAGCGCGCCCAGGTAGCGCAGCAGCGGACCGTCGGGGGCGCCGACGGACTCCCCGGGCATCAGCACCGGGATGCCCGGCGGCGTCACCGTGACCATCGCGGCCGCGACCCGCCCCGCGGCCTCGGCCAGCCGCAGGCGCTCCGTACCTCCCCGGATCAGCTGCTGGTAGCAACGCCGGGGCGGCGCGACGGGTTCCGGCAGCTGCTGGAAGGCCGTGTCGAGCGCAGTGATCAGATCGGCGCGGGTGAGGTGTTCATGCATGTCCTGGCACAGCCGGCCCAGGGTGGTGCCGGCGTACCGGCGCGGGAACTGCTCGACCAGACCGGGCAGGACCCGGTCGAGCGGCGCGTCCGCGTCGTACAGGGCCTTGAAGTCCATGAGGGCGTCCATCAGGGTGCC
Organism: Streptomyces sp. NPDC002209; assembly: GCF_042890265.1. NCBI lineage: Bacteria > Bacillati > Actinomycetota > Actinomycetes > Kitasatosporales > Streptomycetaceae > Streptomyces > Streptomyces sp. NPDC002209. Next base: position 52,511 of record NZ_JBIARX010000019.1, read on the forward strand.
CCACTTGCCCTTGGTGATGCCCATGGAGAAGAGGACGAGCGTGGTGTAGCTGTCGGTCTTCTCCACGACGATGCCGCGGCCCGCCAGGTACGCGGTGAGGATCCGCGCGGGGATCCCCCAGGGCGAGGTCTCGCCGGTGGCCGTCACGCCGGGACAGGTCAGGGTCACCTTGACCGGGTCCAGCATGCAGTAGCCCTCGCCGAGGCCGGCGAACCCGTGCCAGTCGGCGCCGGGTTCGAGGTGCCAGCAGCCTGCCTCGCGGCTCAGCAGCGCCGGCGGGGCGTCGGCGAACGGGATGCGCTCGCCGGTGGCCGGGTCGGTGACGCTGTCGGGCTGCCACACGCCGAAGAACCAGCCGGGCCGGTCGCCCGCGGCGGCGATCCGGCGGCCGGTACGGACGACGGCCTGGCGGAAGCGGATCGCTTCGGTGATCGCCTCGTCGATCAGCCACTGGCCCTGAGCACCGTCCATCATGGCGGTGGCCACGTCCAGGGAGGCGATCGCCGGATAGAGCGCCGAGGTGGTGCCGTGCATCATGAACGCCTCGTTGAACCGTTCGTGTTCGACGGGGGCGCGGGGAGCCGACTTGACGTGGACCATGGCGCACTGCGAGAGCGCGGCCAGCAGTTTGTGGGTGGACTGCGTGGAGAAGACGGTGGGTCGCTCGGGCCCCTCGAACGTGTCGGGGCCCACGGCCATTCCGTAGCGCCCGGCGTACAAGGGGTGGAAGCGCGCGTAGGCGAACCATGCCTCGTCGAAGTGCAGGCGGGGGGTGCTGGGGGCGAAGGCCCGGGCCGCCGCGACGGTGTCGTAGCACAGGCCGTCGTACGTGGAGTTGGTGAGGACCGCGTACTGGGCTTCGGGCGACACCGCGCCCGCCGCGAGGGGGTTGCCCGCGATCCGGGCGGCGACCGCCGCCGCGTCGGTCTCGGCCGGGGGCAGCGGGCCGGCCAGGCCGTAGCCGTTGCGCGTGGGTACGAGGTAGACGGGGCGGGCACCGGAGATCACCAGGCCGTGCAGCACGGACTTGTGGCAGTTGCGGTCCACCAGCGCGATCTCGTCGGAGGTCACGCTGTAGTGCCCCACCATGCGGTCGGCCGTGGAGTCGCCGTGCAGGACGAAGTACGTACGGTCGGCGCCGAAGACGCGGGCGGCGTTGCGCTCCGCCTCACCGATCGGGCCGCTGTGTTCGAAGAGCGATCCCAGCTCACCGACCGAGATCGACAGGTCGCTGCGGAAGAGACGCTCGCCGTAGTAGTCGAAGAAGGCGCGTCCCGCCGGGGACTTCAGGAACGCGACGCCGCCCGCGTGCGCGGGGGTGTGCCAGGAGTACTCGTGGGCGTCGTCGAAACGGCGCAGGGCCTTGAAGAACGGCGGCAGGACGTCCGTATGGTACGCGCGGGCGGCGGTGGTCACCCGGCCGGCGATGAAGGCGGGCGTGTCCTCGAGGGGCCAGATGTAGCCGACCACCGCCTCGGAGACCCACAGGGGCAGGCGTTCGAGGTCCTGGTCGGACTCGTCGGCCATGAGGAGGAAGACGGGCAGGTCCTTGAAGCGGCGCGCGATGTCACGCAATACGTCGGCGCCACCCCCCTCCTCGGTGGCCCCGCGCCGACCGCGCGGAAGGTCCCATGCGACGACGGCGGCCGCGAGTCCCGCCTCCGTGTAGAGGGTGGCCCGGGCGTCACCGGCGCTGGCGGCCCAGCGCGTCTCCAGCCCCTTGTTCTCGATCTCCTTGGCGATCCTGCGCAGTTGCTCGGAACTCGCGCCGCCGCCCAAAGGGTCCTCCCGCAGGGCCAGCAGGACCGTACCGTTCGCCATGACGTCCGCCTTCGTGTGATGGAGGTGGGGGGTGGCGTCGTGGTGCCGCCGTGCCGACGGACCGCCAACCTGCGGCACAGTCTTCCGGCGGCCGCGGAAGATCGGCGATCTTCGACAGCTGCTTCACTCGCACGAAGCACGGTGGGGGCACAGAATTCCGAAGCGCCCGGCCTGGCGGCTCCCCGAGAGAAAGCCGGTCGAACACGGCCGGGCGGTGCCGTAGAGTGGGGTTCACCGACGCGGGGTGGAGCAGCTCGGTAGCTCGCTGGGCTCATAACCCAGAGGTCGCAGGTTCAAATCCTGTCCCCGCTACTGCTCAGAAGGGCCCGGATCCTGAAATGGATCCGGGCCCTTCTGCCATGTGGGTCACGGGGCCGTCGGCCCCGGCCTTGTCAGATGGGCGCCGCGTAGCACCGGAGGCCCACCCGCTGCTCCGGGCTCCATTGCTGTTCGACCGTGGCCAGCAGCTCCCAGCCGAGCCGCTCGTACAAGGCTGCCGCCGCAGCATCGGATGCCACCACGTCGAGCACCGGATGCAGACCGCGATCCCGTGCCTCTGCGACGGCCTGCGCCATCAGCAGTGCGCCGATCCCGAGGCCGCGGGCCGACGGGGCGACGAACAGCCGGCTGACCACAGCGGTCGCATCGTGACTCACCCCTGCGCGAGCGCTCCACAGCCCAGGCGCCACGTCCCCCGCGTCACTCCGGGACAAGCCGACATGACCGGCGATGCGGCCGCCCAGTTCCGCCACCCACGCAACGGTGAGCGCCGGCGGCGTGAGCCATGCGTGTGGGGCGTCGGGCCAGTTCACCGGATAGCCGTCGCACTCATGGACCTCTGCCAACACCCGCACGCAGTCACCGAGATCGCGATCAGTCCGATGCCGGACGGTTGGGGACGCACTTTCGCCTGCCACGCTGTCGCTCTTCACCGCGGCATGGAACCACAGCCCCCCGTCACGTCAACGGGCGTGTGAGCCATACCACTTCACCGCTGTCTTCCGTGGAAACGTGATCCCGCTCGAACCCGAGCGAGCACCGCGCCGGCCGCCTCGGTGGCATAGCCGTGCCCGTGTGCGCGCTGGAACAGCTCGTACGCGATTTCAGGCTCCTCCACGGTGGTGCGGCCGATGATCAACCCGCAATAGCCGATGAAGTCGCCTTCGTCGCGGCGCTGGATGGGCAGGAGGGCGATCCCCGTCGTCTCCGTTGCGGAGAGCAGCTTCGCGATGGCCGTCCGGGTGTGTTCGACCGTGGGCGTCCCGTTGCCGCGTTCGGAGAGCAGGGCGCGGAACTCGGGCGCGTCCGACTCGGCCCACGGCCGCAGTATCAGGCGCTCGGTTTCAAGGTGGAACGACATCGTCTCGTACGTGGACATGCCCCTACTCTGCCCCCCCCGGCACCGCATAGAGCTCACCCCGCAGCCCCTAACCGCCGCTCGACGGGGACCCGTCCCGGTCGGTCTCCAACTCCCTCTCCAGGCGCTTCCGGGCCGCCCTGAGCCGCTGGCCGAGGTCCACGAGGTCGGGGAACTCGTCGAGGACGCCCAAGTCCTGGCGCAGGGCATGGCGCAGGAGCCAGACGGCCTGCGCCAGTGGCGTTCGGAACCACGTCTCCGCCCGGCTCCACGCATCCTGGTGGCCGGCGTGGGCCGGCGGAAGCATCCTGACCAGCCTGTAGCCCAGGCTCAGGCAGTGGTTGACTTCCGAGGCGATGTTCAAGGCGCGGCCCGGCAGCACCATCTGGGCCTGGGCGTACTGGTCGCGGTAGAAGGTGCGTGCCGTCTCCAGGGCGGATCCGTCGGCGCTCTCGCCACGTTTGAGAGCGAGGACGAGGTCGTAGCCAGCCGTACGGTAGGCGCGGGCCGCGGAGTTGAGTACCGCGTACATGTCGCGCCTGCGCTGCAAGTCGCCCTCGTCACGGTCCTGCCGGAGCTGGAGCTGCGCGCGCTCGGCCGCCTCCGCCAGTTCCTGACGCCGCGCCCACTGGGCGAGCAGCGGCGCCACCATCGTCCCGGTCACACCCACCGCGGCGACCACGACGGCCGTCAGATCGGCGCTTGCCATGTGACCCCTCCCCCGTTCCCACGACGGCTCGGCCACAGGAGCCGGCGTCGTTCTCGGATGAGCCCATGGATGCCCTGCTCGTACCGCACTTAGGCCGTCTGTTCGGGCCCGTGCCGGCCCGCGCCGCCCATGTCACCGACCCCGAGGAGGAACGGATCCTCGACAGGGGCGGCGCGGCGCACCGCCTCTGTGGCAGTGGGCGATGTCCAATGGAGGCGATGTGCGGCGAGGCGGACCAGGCAGGACTCTCGCGAAGCCCAATTTTGCCCGGAGGTCTTCATGTCGGAAAGCGGCGCGCCTCGGGTCGACGCTCCGCGCGAGGCCCCGGCCCGCGCGTCGCTCGTCCTGGCGTCCCTGATCATCGTTGCCGCGGTGGCCAACCTGAACCTGTCGGTGGCCAACGTGGCCCTGCCCGCGATCGGGAAGGCCTTCGACTCGTCACAGACCACGCTGAACATGATCGCCGTGGGGTACTCCCTCGGCCTGGCCGCATCGGTGCTCTACCTCGGGGCGGTCGGCGACCGTCACGGGCGCAAGATGCTGCTGCTCCTCGGCATCGCGCTCTCCATCCCCGCCTGTCTGCTCGCCGCTTACGCGCCGAACGACACCGTCCTCGTGGCGGCCCGGGTCCTCGGAGGACTCTCGGCCGGCATGGCCTACCCGACCACCCTCGCGCTCATCACCGCCCTGTGGGCGGGGCCGGGGCGCACGAAGTCGATCGCGCTGTGGTCGGCTCTGGGCGGAGGCATCTCCATGCTCGGGCCGGTGGCCGCGGGCGCGCTGCTCCAACACTTCTACTGGGGGTCGGTGTTCCTGATCACCCTGCCCCTCGCCCTGGTCGCGCTGGTCATGGCTCTGCTGTTCATCCCCGCACACGCCAACGAGTCGACCGAACCGGTGGACAACCTCGGCGGCATCCTGTCCGTCCTCATGGTCGCGGGACTCATTCTGGCCATCAATTTCGCCGCCGTCCCCAACCAGGAGGCGCTGGTCGTAGGGCTCGCTGTGATCGCCCTCGCTGCCGGAGCGGCGTTCTTCTGGCGTCAGCGCCGGGCTCCCAACCCGTTGTACGACCTCCACATCGCCGGCCGGCGAACCTTCTGGGTCGCTGCCTGCGCGGGAATCATCGTGTTCGGCTCCCTGATGGGGTCGGCGTTCGTCAGCCAGCAGTACCTGCAGAACGTGCTCGAGTACGACGCCGTCGCAGCGGGGGCCGCCATCCTGCCCCTCGTCGTGATGATGGTCATCGTGGCACCGCGGTCCGCGAAGCTGGTCGAGTCACACGGCGCCCGCACGACTCTGCTGATCGGGTATGTGTTCCTCTTCCTCGCCTTCGGCTGGATGCTGCTGTTCTGGGGCGAGCACAGCAGCTACTGGCAGATCGGCCTTGCCTACGTGTTCACCGGCATCGGCGTCGGCTTCGCCGGGACGCCCGCGTCGCACTCGCTGACAGGGTCGGTGCCCGTGCGCAGGGCAGGTATGGCCTCGGGCACCGCGGACCTGCAACGGGATCTCGGTGGGGCCATCATGCAGTCCATCATGGGCGTGCTGCTCACCGCCGGCTACGCCTCGGCCTTCAGCTCGGCGATCGCCGCGTCTCCCGAGAGCAAGGACGTGTCGGACCAGGTCCAGGGCGAGCTGACGAAGTCGTTCGCGTCCGCCGAGCAGGTCGCCCAGCAGCACCCCCAGTACGCCGACCAGATCGTCGCGGCGTCGCGCCAGGCGTTCCTCGACGGCGACGACTGGGCGTACACCGCCGGCCTCACCGCGATCGCACTGGGGGCGCTGCTGGTCTTCTTCATGTTCCCGCGCCCGGACGCCGAGCAGGAGCTCCTTCGCCGCTACCACGCCGAGGACTCCGAGTCCGCCGCCGGGGGGACATCTCGGCGCCGGTGAGGTATCGGCCCCTTACCACGCATCAGCAGGGAAGTAAGCTCTCCGTTTATTCGGACTGGCTGGATATGATCGGCACCCTCACCCCACGGGGCCGCGTCGGCAGTTCCCCCATGCCCTCTCCCGAGGACTGTGCTCAACCGTCCGTGGTCCCCCGTTCTGCCGCTCCCGAGGACCGATGCCTCCGATGGAACCCGAAGGTCCACCGAGCCCGCCGCCGCCGGCCGTTCGGCGCCGCCGCCGCACCGTGCGCCTCCGTACGATGCTGGTCTGCCTGGCCGTCGTCCCGACCGTGGCGATGGCCGCCCAGGTGACCGTGACCGCCCAGCGGTTGCTGGCCCAGTCCGAGCACCTGCGCGCCGACGTGGAAGCCGGCGAGCGCATCGGCGTACCCCTGGTCGGGCTCATGACCCAGCTGCAGGCGGAGCGTGCGATGACGGCGGCGCGGTGGGCGGGCGGCTCCGTCCCCGACGAGGGCCTGCGCGAGCAGCGGGCGGCAACGGACCGTGCGGCGGCCGAGTTCCGGCGGGTCTCGGGCATCGGCGACAGCGGCGGTGCGCAGCCTTCGGGGCAGACCGGCGGCCATCTCGACGAGGTGGGCGTCCGGCTCGACCAGCTGACCGCGTACCGCAAGCGCGCCGATGCCCACAGCGGCAGCGCCGAACAGGTGGTCGGCTACTACACCGGTACGGTCGGAGACATCATCCGTGCGTACCAGGATGAATTCAGCCACGCGGAGGACGCCGAACTCTCCCAGGAGAGCAGGCCCGCCGTCGCCCTGTACTCCGCGGCCGAGATGGTCGCGCGCGAGGACGCGCTCCTCGCGCTCGCCGGGCCGTCCAAGGAGCTGGCCTCCACCGGTTTCTCGGAGCTGCTCGAAGCCGTCGGCACCCACCGGTACCTGTACGACACCTGGATCGTGCCGTACCTGTCACCCGCGGAACAGGACTCGTACGACAAGCTCACCGCCTCGGATGCCTGGCGCACCAAGATCCGCATTGAGAACGCCGTGGTCAGCAACCACCAGGACACCGCGTCCGGGGCGAAGCTGCCGGCCGATGTCGGCGGCTGGCGTGCCGCGCACGAAGCGTTCGCGCCGCAGTTGGCCGCACTCAACGCGGACCGGTCGCGAAGCGTGCTCGCGCACGCCGAAGCGAAGGCCTCCGACCTGGAGACCGAGGTGTACTGGCTGGTCGGGGGCAGCGGCGGCGCCCTGCTGCTGGTCACCGGGGTCGTGGTCCTCACCACGCGGTCGGTGCTGCGCAGGCTGAACCGCCTGCACACCCGTACGGTCGCCATCGCCGAGCAGACACTGCCCGAGGTGGTGGCCCGGCTCCAGCGCGGGCAGGCCGTCGACGCCGAGGCGCTGCCGACCGTGGGCGGGCACCAGGACGAGGTCGGGCGGATCAGCGACGCCTTCGCCCGGGTCGTCGCCGTGTCCGTCGAGGGACACCGGGAGCTCGCGGCCGAACGGCACGGTTTCGGCCTGTTCGCCTCGGGCATCGCCTCACGCACCGGAAACCTCGTCAGCCGCCAGCTGAGCCTGACCGAGGACATCCAGGACGCCTTCGGCCACGACGAAGCGCTCCTGGCCCAGTTGATGCGGTCCGACCAGTTGACGGTGGGAATGCGGCGCCAGATCGAGAACCTGCTCATCCTCGCCGGTGGCGAGATCCCGGACCCGCACACCGAACCCATGCGCCTCGCCGACTTGCTGCGAGAAGCTGCCGCAGAGGTCGAGGACTTCCGGCGGATCGAGCGCCAGGCGCTGGACGAGGCGAGCGTGCAGCCGCACGTGATCAGTCAGATCAGCCACCTGCTGGCGGAGCTGCTGGACAACGCGACCCGGTTCTCGCCGCCGCGGTCGAAGGTGGTCGTACGCGCCGAACTGGCGGCGGACGGGCTGTCGATCGAGATCGAGGACCGCGGACCGCGTGTGGCGGCCGCCGGGTACGAGGAGATGAACCGGCGACTGCACACGGCGCCGCCGTACTCCGTCCTCGCGGAGAACGCGCACCGGCTGGGCCTCTTCGTGGTGGGCCACCTGGCCGACCAGCTCCAGGCCCGGGTCACGCTGCGGCGCTCGGTGTACGGGGGGACGGCGGCCGTGGTGATCCTGCCGAGCGAGCTGCTCGCGCCGACCGAAAGGAAGGCCGAACGGAAGGGCGAGCGGGTGCCGGTGCCTGCGGCGGAGCCCGGGCCGGCCACCGACCGGGATCCGGAGCCGGCCGCCGTGCTCACGCCCGTACCGGGGCCCGCCCCCGAGGTCCGGCCGGTCCCCGCCCCCATGCCCGTACGGCTGCCGACCGGGCGGGCGCTGCCCGCTCGCTCCGGATCCGGCGGCGGCGGCGCGCGGCCGGCCCTGCCCGAGCGCGTCCCGCAGACCCACCTCACCCGGCAACTCCGCGTGCCCCACGCCCCGGAGCCGGACGCGGACCGGGACTCGGCGACACCCGAAGAGGTGGCCGACGCCTGGGCGGACTATGAAGAGGGGACCCAGAAAGTGGAAGCAGAGCTCAGACAGGATCAGCCATGACCACGACAACCAACGACATGATCTACAGCGTCCTGGACAACAACCTGAGCAGGATCGCCGGCATCCAGGGAGCCGTCCTCCTGTCCAACGACGGGATCAAGCTCAGTGCCTACCTGCTGGAGCGGGACCAGGCGGAGCGCATCGCGGCCGCGTCCTCCGGTATCGCCGCCACGATGAAGGCGATATCGAGGGAGGTCGGCGGCGGCGGGGTCATCCGCCAGCTGGTGGAGATGAACGACCGCTACCTCTGCATCGTCGGATGCGGTGAGGGCAGCACGCTCATCGTGGTGACCTCCCGCAAGGCACGGCTCGGAGAGCTGGGGGGCGAGGCGGTGCGCACCGCCCAGGCGCTCGGCGAATGGCTGGGCACCCCCGAGCGCACGCCGGCGCCGACGTCGACACCGGCGCCGACCTCGTAATGCCGGACGAGCCGCAGCGCCGAAGCCTCCGCCGGACCCGGCTGTACGCCTTGACCGACGGGCGTACGGCCGCCGCTCCGCAGACCGTCCTCACCATGGACACCACGATCGTGGGGGCGGTCACCGAGGACGAGGCCCTCAGCGGCCTGCCCACCGAATGGCGGACCATCCTGGCCCTGTGCGCGCCGTCGGGCGGACTGGCGGTCGCCGAGATCGCCGCGCGGATGCACATGCGCCTCACCCCGATGACGCTTCTGCTCGGCGAACTCGCGGACCGCGGGCTCATCCACCACCGCCCGCCCCTGGAGGGCGCCGAGACCACCAATGTCCACCTGCTCATGAAAATCAGGGACAACCTTGCCCGGATATGACACCTCAGATGCTCCCGTCCAGGAGGCGTCCCCTGTCAAGATCCTCATTGCCGGTGGATTCGGAGTCGGCAAGACGACTCTGGTCGAGGCGGTCTCCGAGATCGAGCCGCTGCGGACGGAGGAGCGCCTCACGAGCGCGGGAGTCGGGGTCGACGACCTCGACGGCATCGAGTCCAAGACACTGACCACCGTGGCGATGGACTTCGGCCGGATCACCCTCGCCGACGCCGGAGTCGTCCTCTACCTGTTCGGCACACCCGGCCAGGAGCGGTTCTGGTTCATGTGGGACGACCTGCTGAACGGGGCCCTGGGGGCACTCGTACTCGTCGACACGCGGCGTCTGGACCGCGGCTTCCCGGCCATCGACTTCTTCGAGAGCCGGGGCCTGCCGTTCGTGATCGCCGCGAACTGCTTCCACGGCGAGCAGCCGTACACCGCCGAGGAGATCGCCGCCGCACTGCACCTGCGCGACCCGGCCACGCCCGTCCTCCTGCTCGACGCCCGCTCCCGTACGGACGCCCGCGACGCCCTGCTGACCCTGCTCGACGTGGTCATCGCCGAGGCGCGGACCGCGGCGAGCGCCTGATCGGGCATCAGGAGAGGCGCCTGCGGCAGCGGGCGCGAACAGGTCCTCAGCCGAGGAATGCCGCAGCCGTCGCCACGAAACGGTCGGCGTCGTCGACCCAGGGATAGTGGCCTGCTCCTGACTGCAGGACGAGCGTGGCATCGGGGAACAGCGCCGCGAACCGGGCCATCGCGGCAGGCGGGCTGTTCAGGTCGAACTCCCCCGCGAGCAGCAGGACAGGGGTCTGCCAGGCGCCGAGGGCGGCACGCGTCGGCTCCGGAGCGAAGGCCCCCTCCGCCCCGAAGAGAGCGACGGCCTCGTCATTGCCCGGCCGGGCGGTCGCCTGGTGCCGGTGCGCCTCGGTGTCCCACCGGCCGTAGAAGAAGGGGTTGATGGCGTCCCAGTCGGTGCCCGTGCCCTGGGTGATCGCCTCCAGGGCACTGAACGCCGCCGGGAACCAGGGCTCGTTCTGCCGGCGCTGCGCGAGCTCTCGCCTCATGTCCCCGGGGATGGGCAGGCCGACCGCTCGGGTACCTGGGGTGATCAGGGCGAGCTTGCGGACCCGCTCCGGGTGCCGGACCGCGTACTGGATCACCAGGTTCGCACCGGCGGAGTGGCCGAGCAGATCCATCCGGGGGAGGCCGAGGTGTTCACGCAGGGCCTCGACATCGTCGACGAGGCGGTCGCAGCGGTAGGAGGAGGCGTCCTCGGGAATCGCGGACCGGCCGGTGCCGCGAAGGTCGAGGACGATGAGGCGGCGGTGTGCGGACAGGCCGCCGAGGTCGCCGAGGTAGAGGGAGTCCGCGGGACCGCCCGGGATGCAGACGAGGGGGTCCCCTTCGCCGTGGGTGCGGTAGGCGAGCCGGGTTCCGTCGGGCGCGGTGAAAGTAGGCATGACACTGGATCATGCCAACCACAACCAAGTTGTACAACCGGGTTATGAAGGCGGGGTGGCTTCGTGTATAACCGAGTCATGGAAGGCGAAGTGACCACACATCAGCAGCCCGAGGCCCTCACCGAGCAACAGGCCGAGCGGATGCTCGCCGTCATGAACGAGGTCATTCGCGCCGGCGAGGAGATGCGCAGGCTGCGCGCCGAGATGATCAAGGTGTTCCTCGGCTTCGGCTGGACCCAGGACAAAATCGCCCGGCTCACGGACATGAGCCAGCCCGCCGTCTCCAAGCAGGTGACGAAGGCCAAGGCCGACGCACCTGAGGCTCCGATGGGACTCGCCCTCGACCAGTACGACGTCCCCTGGCTGGAGGGACGCCTGTGGGGCCTTGCCGAGGAGATCTCCGAGACCCTCGACACGGCCCGCTGCACGCGCTACGTCCACGCCCTCGCCCGAGGGAAGAAGCGCCTCACACCCCAGAACGTCGACGAGTTGCGGCGCCTCGTCGAAGAGGACCTGAAGCTCCACCCCCAGGAGTGCCCGAGCGCCTTCCGGCATGCGTACGACGAGATCAGCCGTGCCCTCGACGTTCCCGCCAAGGCCGCCGCCTCCCCCGCGCCGGCCTCGGTGCGCCGCGCCCTCGCCTGTCAGGTCCAGCGCGACCGGCTCAGGAACGCCACCTGACCCGACCCGGCCGCGGACGTCAGCCGACCTGGATGCCGATCAGGCACGTGTCGTCGTCCGTGTCGGACCGGCTCTCGGCGAGGAGCCGGTCCAGCTGCCCGTCGAGATCCCCGGCTCCGGCGCCCGCCGCGTTCACGAGATGGCGGAGCGAGTCCTGCACCGAGGAGTCCCGACGCTCCACCAACCCGTCCGTGAACATCAGCAGGGTGTCATCCGGTTCGAGCTGCACCTCCCGCTCGACGTACGTGACGTCGGGCAGGGCTCCGAGGAGCAGGCCCTCGATGAGGGGGAAGGCGTCGGCCTCTCCCCCGCGGACGAGTACGGGCGGCAGATGGCCCGCGCGCGCCCAGCGCATCACCCTGGTGTTCGGGTCGAAGAGGCCGCAGACGGCGGTGGCCGTCACGTGCTTGGCCAGGTGATGGGTGACCGTGTTCAGCCAGGACAGCAGCTGGGCAGGGCCCGCACCCGTCACGGCCAGGCCGCGCAGGGCGTTGCGCAGCACGACCATGCCGGTGGCCGCCTCGATGCCGTGACCGGCGACGTCACCCACGGACAGCATGATCAGCCCGGAGGGCAGCACCACGGTGTCGTACCAGTCGCCGCCGACGAGCGACTCGGTCTCCGCCGGCCGGTAGCGGACGGCGACCCGCAGGCCCGGGGCCTCGACGGCCTGCGGGGTGGGGGGCATGATGGCGTGCTGGAGCTGGAGGGCCAGCCGGTTGCGTTCGGCGGACTCGGCCTCGGTGTGGGCGAGCTGGTCCCTGGTCGCGGCCAGCGCGACCTCGGTCCAGTGCTGGGCGGAGATGTCCTGGTAGGCGCCGCGCACGGCGTACAGCCGCTGGTCCGCGTCGAGGACGGGCTCGGCAACGACCCGGATGTGACGGGTGATTCCGTCGGGCCGCTGGAGGCGGAGATTGACCGACGCGGGACGGCGGTGGCGGAGCACCGCCCGCAGGAAGCGGCCGAGGGCGGCGGAGTCGTCCGGGTGGGCGTAGCCCGGCAGCTCCTGGAGCCGTACCGGGGGCGCGGTGGCCGGGAGTCCGTGCAGCGCGTAGAGCTGCGCGTTCCACGTGGTCTCTCCGGTGGCCAGGTTCTCCTCGAAACCGCCGATCCGGCCCAGGCGCTGGGCGTGCTGGAGGAGGTTGGCCAGCCGGGCCGTCTCGTCCTCGATCCGCCAGATGAGCAGGACGGCGGCGCCGTGACGGCTGACGCTGATGTCGGCGACCGAGGTGAGCGGGATCTGGTCGACGAGCGCGGTCAGGCTCATGCGTTCGGCTCTGAACGGCTCGCCCGTCGCGTGCACGCGCTCGATGATGTCGAACAGCCCGCTCTCCCCGGCGGCCGTCGGATAGGCCTCCAGCAGCAGGGCGCCGTTGACGTCGCCGCGCGGCCGTCCGACCGGGTCGACGAACCGGCTGCCGGCGTGCCGGATCCGGAAGTCGCTGAGGCGGCCCTCGGGATCGAGGACCGGGGTGAGCACCACGGCGGGGTCCTGGAGTCCCTCGGCGAGGTCGATGAGCTCCGCGACGTCCGGGAGCACCGTCTCGGTGGTCGTGAGGTCGCGCGGGGGCGAGGCGTCCATGGTGTGGGCGCACAGGTCGGCGAGGGCCTCGACCTGGCGCTCGATCTGCGGTGGCTGCGGTGCCAGGGGCTGCGGCCAGCAGATCTCGAGGACGCCGTGGATCCGTCCGCCCGTGCCCGTGGGTACGGCCATCCGTCCGCCGTCGGGCCACTGGAGGTGGCCGATCGAGGGCAGCCCTTCGCGTGTGAGGCTGGCGAGGGTGACCAGTCGGCGCTCCTGCAGGGCCAGGCGGGCGACGGTGGACACCCCCGGGGGTACGTGGCGCCAGCGGTCGGCCTCCCCGGGGCGGAATCCGGCGTGACCGGCGAGGGCCAGCGAGCCGTCGGGCACCGCGGTCCACACGGCGACGGCGACCGCTCCCAGCGGGCCCAGGGCGTTCGTCAGGAGGGACTCGGCCACTGCCTGGGTGTCGGCGGCTGCGGCGAGCACGCCGCTCTCGGCGGTGCGCAGCCGGACCGACACCGCGGAGTGCTGCTCTGCCGGGTCGCCGGCCGCACCGGCGCGCTCGACGAACTCGGCGGCGATCTCGCTGACGTGGTCCCGGGACGCCTGGTTGACGATGTCGGCGGCGAGTTCGAGGGGGGACATCCCGCTGTCGCGGCACAGTACGTCGAGCTGCCGTGCCGCCGCGGCCGGGGTGCAGTGCAGTTGCCCTATCAGAATGCCCTTGGCCAGTTCGATCAGGGCCCGGCCGTCGGCGGCCGCCTGCGCCTCCAGCACCTCCCGGCGCAGCCGTTCGACCGTGGCGACGAGGCGCCCCAACGGGGTCGGCGCCTGGTGCGGGACGGCGCGCGCGGGCCGGTCGCCGACCGGCGCGCGCTGCGGGCGCACATCGTCGTGCTGCTGCGTGTCGCCGGTCATCGCGTGAGCCAGTGCCGGACGCGGGCGATGAGGTCGTCGGCATCCACCGGCTTGGTCACGTAGTCGCTGGCTCCCGCGGCGAGGCTCTTCTCCCGGTCCCCGGGCATCGCCTTGGCGGTGACCGCGATGATGGGCAGGCCCTTGTACGCCGGCATCCGCCGGATCTCCGCGGTGGCGGCGTAGCCGTCGAGTTCGGGCATCATCACGTCCATCAGGATGAGGTCGACACCCGTGTTGTGGGTGAGGGCGTCGATGCCCTTGCGGCCGTCCTCGGCGTGGAGCACGTGCATGCCGTGCAGTTCCAGGATCCCGCTGAGGGCGAAGAGGTTGCGTGCGTCGTCGTCGACGACGAGGACGGTGCGTCCGGCCAGGTCGCCGTCGAGCACGTGGGCGGGCTGCTGCCGCTCCGTGGCGCCGTGTCCGGGGGGCAGCACGTCCCCCGGCTGCTCGGCGGAGAGGTGGAGCGCGATGCGTTCCCGCAGCTCGTCCAGACTGGACAGCAGTTCCACGTGGCGTGATGCGGACCGTTCCCGCAGGGTCTCCTCCTGGCCCGTTCTGACCCGGGGGTTGTTGTGGACGAGGACGGGGAGCGAGGAGAGGGCCGGGTCCCCGTCGAGCGCGTCGAGGAAGTGCAGCGCTTCGCCGTCGGGCATGTCGAGTTCCAGGACGACGCAGTGGAAGGGGTCGGACGCCAGGGCGGCGGCGGCCTCGCGCGAGCTCGTGGCGTTGACCACCTGGATCCCGCCGCGCTCCTCCGCCGCCTCATGGCGGGGCGCGAAGTCCCGGGCGGCGCTTTCGGCGACGAGGGAGAGCAGCCCGTTCGGCCGTTCCTCCATGACCAGCAGGCGGCGGGCCCGCCGCTGCGCCGGGAGCGCGGGCGTGCCCGGGCGGCCCGGAGCGGCCGCCCCGGACGTGCCGCCGGGCGGGAGCGGCACAGGAGCGTCGGTACGGGGGGCGTCCTCGTAGTCGGCGCGGCTGACCGGCAGGTAGAGGGTGAAGGTACTGCCCTGGCCGGGTGTGCTTTCCGCGACCACGGCCCCGCCGAGGAGCTGGGCGATCTCGCGGCTGATGGACAGGCCGAGGCCGGTCCCGCCGTACTTGCGGCTGGTGGTGCCGTCGGCCTGCTGGAAGGCCCCGAAGACGGACTCCAGCTGCTGCTCGGGGATGCCGATGCCCGTGTCCCGAACGCGGAAGGCCAGTATGGGCCCGCGTCGGGGAAGACCGGCGGGGATCTCGGTGGCCGTCGCCGGTTCGACACGGAGCTCGACGCCGCCGCGCTCGGTGAACTTGACGGCGTTGGACAGCAGGTTGCGCAGGACCTGGCGCAGCCGCGAGTCGTCGGTGAGCAGGTCGTCGGGGGCGCCCGGGGCGGTGGTGACGGTGAAGTCGAGGCTCTTTTGCGTGGTCATCGGCCGGAAGGTGGCATCGACGTACTCGAGCAGCTGGGGCAGGTCCACCCGCTCGGGATTGACGTCCATCTTTCCGGCCTCGACCTTCGACAGGTCGAGGATGTCGTTGATCAGCTGGAGCAGGTCCGAACCGGCCGAGTGGATGATGCCCGCGTACTCGACCTGCTTGGGGGTGAGGTTGCGCGCGGGGTTCTGTGCCAGCAACTGGGCCAGGATGAGGAGGCTGTTGAGCGGGGTGCGCAGTTCGTGGCTCATGTTGGCCAGGAACTCGGACTTGTAGGTGGAAGCCAGTGACAACTGCTGTGCGCGGGTCTCCAGTTCCTGCCGGGCCTGCTCGATCTCCAGGTTCTTGGCCTCGATGTAGCTGTTCTGGCTGGCGAGGAGGGCGGCCTTCTCCTCCAGCTCCGCGTTGGAGCGCTGGAGTTCCTCCTGCTGGACCTGGAGTTCCTCCGAGCGCGCCCGGAGTTCGCCGGCCAGCCGCTGGGACTCGCCGAGGAGCTCGTCGGTCCTGGCGTTGGCGACGATCGTGTTGACGTTGGCGCCGATGGTCTCCATCAACTGGGTGAGGAAGTCGCGGTGTACGGGCGTGAAGGCGCTGAAGGAGGCGAGTTCGATCACCCCCAGGACCTGGTCGTCCACCACGATCGGCAGGATGATCAGGCTGCCCGGGGTGGTGTGGCCCAGCCCGGAGGAGATGACGTAGTCGCCGGGGACCTGGTCGGTGGCGATGATGCGGTGGCTGCGGGCCGCCTGCCCGACGAGGGACTCGCCGAGGGTGAACCGGGTGCCCACCTCGGCGTCCGCGGGACGGCCGTAGGAACCGACGAGGGTGAGCACGGTACCGCCGGGGCGGTCCTCGGCGAGGTAGAAGGCGCCGTACTGGGCGGCCACGAGCGGCGTCAGTTCGTCCATGACGAGTTCGGCGACGGCGGCGAGGTCCCGGTGGCCCTGCATCAGGCCCGAGATGCGGGCCAGGTTGGACTTGAGCCAGTCCTGCTCCTGGTTGGCCCGGGTGCTCTCGCGCAGCGAGCCGACCATGGAGTTGATGTTGTCCTTGAGTTCGGCGACCTCGCCCGAGGCGTCGACCGTGATCGAGCGGGTCAGGTCGCCCTCGGCGACCGCGCTGGCGACCTCGGCGATGGCCCGGACCTGGCGGGTCAGGTTGCCGGCCAGCTCGTTGACGTTCTCCGTCAGGCGCTTCCAGGTGCCGGAGACGCCCTCGACCTCGGCCTGCCCGCCGAGCCGGCCCTCGCTGCCGACCTCGCGGGCGACCCGGGTGACCTCGGCGGCGAAGGCGGAGAGCTGGTCGACCATCGTGTTGATCGTGGTCTTCAGCTCCAGGATCTCCCCGCGGGCGTCCACGTCGATCTTCTTGGACAGGTCGCCGTTGGCGACGGCCGTCGTGACGAGGGCGATGTTGCGGACCTGGCCCGTGAGGTTGTTCGCCATGGAGTTGACGTTGTCGGTGAGGTCCTTCCAGGTGCCCGCGACATTGGGCACCTGTGCCTGGCCGCCGAGCCGGCCCTCGGTGCCGACCTCGCGCGCCACCCGCGTCACCTCGTCGGCGAACGCGGACAGCGTGTCGACCATGGTGTTGATGACGCCGGCCAGCGCGGCGACCTCGCCCTTCGCCTCCACCACGATCTTCTGCGAGAGGTCCCCGCGGGCGACGGCGGTGGCCACCTGGGCGATGGACCGCACCTGTCCGGTGAGGTTGGAGGCCATGACGTTGACGTTGTCGGTGAGGTCCTTCCAGGTGCCGGAGACCCCGCGTACGGTGGCCTGGCCGCCCAGGTTGCCCTCGGTCCCCACCTCGCGCGCCACACGTGTGACCTCGTCGGCGAACGCGGAGAGCTGGTCGACCATCGTGTTGATGGTCTCCTTCAGCTCGAGGATCTCCCCGCGCGCGTCCACCCGGATCTTCTGCGTCAGATCGCCCTGGGCCACGGCGGTGGTGACCTCGGCGATCGAGCGCACCTGGGCGGTCAGGTTGTCGGCCATGACGTTGACCGATTCCGTCAGGTCCTTCCACGTACCGGAGACGCCCTTGACGTCCGCCTGACCGCCGAGCCTGCCCTCGGTGCCGACCTCACGGGCCACCCGCGTGACCTCCCCGGCGAACCCCGAGAGCTGGTCGACCATCGTGTTGATGGTCTCCTTCAGTTCCAGGATCTCCCCGCGTGCGGTGACGGTGATCTTCTGTGAGAGGTCGCCCTTGGCCACGGCGGTGGCGACCTGCGCGATGGAACGCACCTGGGCGGTGAGGTTTCCGGCCATGAAGTTGACCGAATCCGTGAGGTCCAGCCAGGCGCCCCCGACTCCCGGTACGTCGGCCTGGCCGCCCAGTGTCCCCTCGGTGCCCACCTCGCGGGCCACCCGCGTCACCTCGGAGGTGAACAGCGACAGCTGGTCGGCCATCCCGTTGAAGACGGTGGCGATCTCCCCGAGCAACCCGTCGGCCGTATCCGGCAGCCGGGTACGGAAATCCCCGTCCCGCACGGCTGTCAGTCCGGCCAGCAGCAGGCGCAGCTCCGGTTCGCCGATCCCGCCCTCGCCCGGCAGCCCCGACGACCTGCCCAGTGATTCCGTGACCGTCCGCTCAGCCATCCGCCAACCTCACTCTAGGAAACGACCGTGCCGGCGCGCGGGACAGGAACTCGGCACGCGAGCGCACCGGATCCCGTGGCCCGGGCGCAGGTTCCGCTTTCGCCGCGCGGCCGGCCGATGAAGGCTATCGCCGCCGAACGGACCACTAGGCACGGACGACCAGTCTGAAGCAGCGATTCCGCACAGTGGTGCGCAAGCCGCGGGGTGTTTGCGAAAGCGGCGGGTAGACGAACCGGTGACGAACAACACATCGGACGAAGTGGGGTGAGGGCATTGGCGGTCAAGGCAGTGGGCTGGGCACGTTCGTTTCCGATTTCGAGGGGGGTGCGGGCGGCACGGCAGTGGACCGCCGTGCACCTGGCGTCGCTGCCGTGGAACAACTGGGCTGCGGACACGGTGCATTCGGTGCTCCTCAGCGTCTCCGAGCTCGTCACGAACGCCCACCTGCACGCGGCCGGCACGGCTCATCTCGTCCTCACGTGGGACGGTGTGTGCCTCCATGTGAGCGTCGCCGACTCCGATCCCCGCCTGCCCAGCCCGCGGGAGAGCGATGCCGAGGCCGATGCCGGCGCCACGTCCGGCCGGGGGCTGGGCATCGTCACCACACTGGCCGACTCCTGGAACGTCCACTCATGCCACGGCGGCAAGGCGATCACGGCCTGCTTCCGCCCCCGCGGCGGACCCGGCCCCCACGCCGGCTGACGACCGCCCGGGCCGAGCCGCTCCGCGCCGAGCCGTGCCGGTCACGACTCGCCGAGGGCGTCCTCGACGGTCGGGTACAGGGAGAGGACCGTATCGGCGCCGGTCAGGGCGAACAAACGGCGCAGCTGCTCGCAGGGGGCGGCGATCCGCAGCGTGGTGAGGTGGTGCAGCCGCAGCAGCAGGTTCAGGAACGACGAGTCGCCGAAGGTGACGGAGCCAGCGTCCAGCACCACCAGCCGGTGCTGATCCGCTGCAGAGACGAGCGCCTCCTCGAGCGGGGCCAGCGTGTCCTGGTCGAGTTCCCCTTGCGCGGCCACCACCCACCCGGCCCCGGCCGGGTAGCTCTCGCCGACCACGCCTTCGTGGTACGCGTCCCGTGCTCCGGTCATGTCCGCCTCCCCGTGTCGTCGCCAGTACGGCCTCCGCAAGGGAGTATGCCTGCTCACCGACCGTACGGGGGACGCCGAGACCGCGGCACGCGCACAGGTGGCCGAGACCGCCTCCCCGGCCGGGAGGCGGATCCGAGAGATGCGACAAGGTCCTGTGTAAGACCGCGAAGTCCGGGCAGGAGCGCCCAGGCAGCCGTCAGTCAATCGGGAGGGAACGGCCACCATGTCTCGCTCGGCCACCGCCGTAAGCCCCATGCCTGCAACAGACGCGCAGATCACGCCCGCTCCGGTCGGCGTCGTGGGAGCCCCCTCGCAGGACGTGGACCTGTTCCACGTGGAGAACGCCCGCGAGATGGCGCCCGCCGACGCACGCGAACTCTCGAAGGTCTTCTTCGCGAGGCTCCGCTCCTTGGAAGAGGGCACGCGCGAGTACCAGTACGCCCGCAACACGCTGATCGAGATGAACCTCTCCCTCGTGCAGTTCGCGGCGCGGCGTTTCCGCACCCGCGCGCTGGGCGGCAGTCTGGACATGGACGACATCATCCAGGTGGGGACCATCGGCCTCATCAAGGCCATCGACCGCTACGACCCGGAGCGCGGGGTCGAGTTCTCCACCCTCGCCCTCCCCTACATCACCGGTGAGATCAAGCGGTACTTCCGCGACACCACCTGGGCCGTCCACGTCCCCCGCCGACTCCAGGAACTGCGTACGGAGCTCGCCAAGGCCCGGGAGGCGCTGACCGAGGTCCTGGGCCGGGCACCGACGGTCAAGGAGGTCGCCCAGCACCTCGAACTCACCGAGGAACAGGTCATCGACGGGCTGGTCGCCGCGAACGGCTACACGAGCGGCTCCCTGGACACCGCCGCCGCCGAAGGCGACGAGCCGTCGACGACGAGCCGGACGACTCGGCCGCTGGCGGACCAGCTCGGTGAACTCGACCCCGCCATGGAACTCTTCGAGGAGTTCCACACCCTCGCACCCCTGCTGGAGCAGCTGGACGACCGCGACCGGCTGATCCTGCAACTGCGCTTCGGCCAGGAGAAGACCCAGGCGGAGATCGGCGCCGAACTCGGCATCACACAGATGCAGGTCTCGCGTCTGCTGTCGCGGACCCTGACCCGGCTGCGTGCCGGAATGCTCCCGGCGTAGGCAGCCGGCATGCCCTCCCCCGGCCGGCACGACCGGTCCGTCCCGCCCGACGGTGCCCACGCGCTCTACGACGACGTGGTGTGGGCGGACGCGGTCGTGCGGTGTGCGACCACAGGGACGAGCCCGGATGCGGCGCCGACGCTGACCGCCCGGCCGCTGCGCGACCGCCCCGGCGCCCTGCTGAGCGGCAGCTGCGACCTCGACACACGGCCGATCCTCCGCGCGGCGCTCGGCGTCGTCACCCGGATCCCCGGCCCGGTCGTCCATCTCGATCTCTCCGCCGTGGCCTTCCTCGACACGGCGGCGGTCGCCGCGCTGTTGCAGGCCGCCGCCACCGTGACCGGGCAGGGGCGCCGCCTGCTGCTCCACCACCCGCCGTACTCGCTCCGCAAGGTAGTGGAACTGTTCCCGGACGAATGTGCCGCGCTGGAGGTCGCAGCATGATCAACCTTCCTGCGCCCGCAGCCCCCGGGGCCTTCGTCCACCCCGCCCTCTTCTACCAGGGGCAGGAGGAGTACCTGGCAGGGGTGGGAGGGTTCGTACGTGCCGCCCTCGCGGCCGACGAGCCGGTGCTCGTGGCCGTACCCGGCCCACGGCTGAGCGCTCTGCGCGAGAGCTTCGGCGCCGGCACGGCCGAGGTCACCTGGACGGACATGACGCAGTTGGGCCGCAACCCCGGCCGGATCCTGGCCGCCTTGCAGGATTTCGCCGACCGGCACGCGGGCCGCCCGGCCCGGATCGTGGGCGAGCCGATCTGGCCCGGCCGCTCGGAGGCCGAGGTGCTCGAGGCCACGCGCCACGAGGCCCTGATCAACACCGCCTTCGCGGGGCGGCGGGCCACCGTCCTGTGCCCCTACGACGTCCTGGGCCTGCCGGCCTCGGTGGTGTCCGATGCCCGGCGTACACATCCCACCTTGATCGAGAAGGGCAAGGACCTGCTCAGCCCGGACTACGCGGACGCCCCGTCGGTCTGCGCCGACTGCGATCACCCCCTGCCCGAACCCGACGGCGGTGCGCCCTGGCTCGAGTACGCCCACGGGGACCTGGGCGAGGTGCGCGACCACACAGAGGCCTGGGCCCGGGGCACGGCCCTGAGCGCGGCGCGGCGCGGCGATCTGATCCTCGCGGTCAGCGAGGCCGCCGCCAACTCCCTGTCCCACGGGGGCGGGAGGGGGGCGCTCCGGCTGTGGAGCACCGGCGCCGGGATCGTGGCCGACATCCGCGACGGCGGTCACCTGGCCGACCCGCTGGCGGGGCGTCGCCGGCCCTCCCTGGCGTCGGCCAACGGCGGCCGCGGTCTGTGGATGATCCATCAGCTGTGCGATCTGGTCGAGATCCGCGCCTCGTCCAGTGGGCTCACTCTGAGACTGCACATGGCCACCCTTTGAAGCCGGAGCTCCCCTAGACTGTCGCGGGCACGCGCGTTGTCCCGGGTCCCGGGAGAGCGTACGGAAGGTGCAGGACACCGACCGTGAAGAGGCCGGCGGGACCGCAACGGTGCCCGCGAACAGAGACCAGCATCAACGGCGGGGGTGAGAGTCCACAGTGGAAACCATCGGACCGGAGACCGGCGATCCACTGCGTACCGGGCTCTCCGTTGCCGGGCAGCGCCGCCGGCTCGCCCTGTCCGGCGTCCGCGGCCACGTGGCCAAGGGCCGCGACTTCACGCGCCGGGCCTTGCAGGACTGGGGCTGGGACGGGAACGCGACCGCCGAGGACGCCCTGCTCCTGGTGTCCGAACTGCTGACCAACGCGTCGCTGCACGCGGGTGGTTGCATCGAACTCGCGCTCACGGCCGGTGAGGTCCTGCGGATCGAGGTCTTCGACGGCACGACGACGCTCCCCCGCCGCCACCCCTCCCCGCAACGGGGCCTCCCGGGCGGCCACGGCCTGTACATAGTGGAGCGCCTCTCCGATCGGTGGGGCACCGCCACCCACGAGAACGGCAAGGCCGTCTGGGCGGAGATCGAGGCGTCCCGGCTGACCTCGGGCAGGTCCACGGGCCGGTGATCCGGCCGGGTCCGTCCTGAACCTCGACGCGGTCGCACGGACCGGCCGCCCCGCACCTGCATCCCCGTACGGGCGCGTGATCGCGGCACACGCGGGCAGGCGCGCGGTATGACCTCGAATCCGCTCGGCTCCCTGGCCCTGGCCCCGACGCCCGGCCCCGCCTGGTTCCACCTGGCGGTCATCGCCTTCGCCCTCCTCGTCCTGGTCCACACCCTGGCCCGGCACCGATAGGAATGCCCGCTCCGGGGCAGATGCGCAGGTCGAGGTGTCGCTCGGCGTCTCCGTCTCCAAGGCCGGGCCGGACGAGGTGACGCTGACCGACGGCCGCGTCCTGCGCAGCCGCACTCCGATCTGGACCGCAGGGGTGACCGCCAGTCCCCTCATCGACCGGCCTTCCGGGAGTCCTCGCGCTCGGCGACGCGGCAGCGGTGCCCGACCTCGCCGCGGGCGGGGAAGGGGCGGTTTGCCCGCCCACCGCGCAGCACGCCCAGCGGCAGGGGCGCAGGGCAGCCGACAACCCCATTGCCGCCTTGCGCCACCAGCCGCTCCTGCCGTACCGGCACCAGGACCCGGGACTGGTGGTGGACCTGGGCGGACGTGACGCCGTCTCCAAGCCGCTCGGCATCGAGCTGCACGGCCTGCCCGCGCAGGCGGTGGCGCGGGCGTACCACTGGGCGGCGCTGCGCACCGATGTGGCGAGGACGAGGGTACTGACGAACTGGATCCTCACCGCGGTGGCGGGCGACGAACTTCGTCCGGACGGGGTTCCAGGCCTGGAGGCCGTCGTCCTCGCGGGAGTTCGAGCACACCGATGCGTACCTGACGCCCGAGCAGGTCCGCGAGCACACGGCCTCGCTGCGCGCGGGACGCCTTCCGTAGGGGCCGGGTTGCTCCCCTGCCGATCGACCGCCGGAGTGATCTCGGCGGCCCGTTCGGCAGATGACCGGCGGTACGATCCTCCCTGTCCTACGATTCCGTTGAGGACTTCGGGACCGTGGGACCGGAGGGCAGATGCCGGAGCAGGGCCGGGAATCCGGAGCGGACCCGGGCAGCGCACAGCGCCGGGCCATGAGGCTGGCCGGTCTCTCGGCGGCTTCCGATGCCGGGATGGACCGGTTCGCCCGGCTGGTTTCACGACTGCTCCGCGTGCCGGTGGCCTTCGTTTCCCTGGTCGAGGACGACCGGCAGATCCTGCCCGGGCTGATCGGCCTGCCGGAGCCCTGGGAGCAGAGGCGGGCGCTGCCGCCGTCGCATTCGCTCTGCCGCTACGTGGTGGCCTCCGGGCAGCCCCTCGTCGTGCCCGACACCCGCGCCGACGAGCGGTTCCGTACCACCCCGTCCATCGCGGACCTCGGGCTCGTCGCGTATGCCGGAATGCCGCTGACCGACGCCGACGGGCTCGTCCTGGGCTCCCTGTGCGCCCTCGACCGCGAGCCCCGTACCTGGGGTGACGGCGAGCTGTCCGACCTCGAGGATCTGGCTGCCGCCTGCTCCGCCGAGCTGTGCCTGCGCATCCTGTCGGCGCAGAGCCGGTCCGCGCAGAAGGTACTGGAGACCGCGCGGGCCGCCGCCGAGCGCGCCCGGAGCGACGCACAGCGCCTGGAGCAGGAAGCCCAGGCCGGGCTGGACCATGCCGAGCTGCTGCTCAGGGCGTCGGAGGAGCTGGCCCAGACGTCCGGGCTGGAGGACGTCCGGCGACGGCTGCGGGACCTGTTCGGCGGCGCCGGCAAGCCCTCGTACGTCGGCCTGCTGGTCGCCGACAAGGACGAACTGCACCGGATTCCCGACCCGGACGTCGCCCACTCGGCGGAACGGGAGGTCCTCACCCTGTCGGTGGACGCGGCGTTCCCGAGCACCCGGGCCATGCGGGAACGGCGGCCGATCTTCGTACCCGACCGCGAGGCGCTCGTCGCCGACTACAGCCCCGGGGCGGTCGGCTTCGCCGACCGCATGGGCTTCACCACCGTGCTGTGCCTGCCGCTCTGGGGCAGCCACGCCCTGCTGGGCGTCCTCGCGATCTGCTGGGCCAAGCGGCACGAGGTGGGCGTCACCGAGCGTGCCACGCTCACCGCCGCCTCCGGTTACATCGCGCAGGCGGTGGAGCGCGCCCTGTACCTGGACGAGCGGATTTCCGTCGCCCGCCAGCTCCAGGAGGCGCTGCTCACCGATCTTCCCGTAGCCAACGGCATGGAGATCAGCGCCCTGTACCAGCCGTCCGCGGACGGCGACATGATCGGCGGGGACTGGTACGACGCCTACCACCTGCCGCCCGCCTCATCCGGCGAGCCCGCCGCACTGATGGTCACGGTGGGCGACATCACCGGCCACGACATGCACGCCGCCACCGTGATGGGCCAGATCCGCAGCATGCTGCGACAGGCCACCCTCGACCACCCCCCGTACAGCCCCGCCACAGCTCTGAACGCCCTCGATGCAGCGTGCTCGGTCCTGCCCATCGAGACCGGCGGCACCATGGTCCATGCCCGCCTCGACCTCGCCGACGGCGGTCCCGGCTGGACGCTGACCTGGTCCAACGCCGGCCACCCGGCACCACTGCTCCGTACCCCCGACGGCCGGGTGACCGCCCTGGCGGAGCACGACATCCTCCTCCACCCGGCGCTCGGGCCGTTCCGCCGCACCGAGCACCGGCGTGGCCTTCCTCCGGGCTCCACGGTCTTGCTCTACACCGACGGGCTCATCGAGCGCCGTGGCCAGGACATCGACGACTCCGTTGCACGACTCGTCGCCCTGTTCGCCCGCCACGGCGACCGTCCGCTGGCCGATCTGCTCCGCCTGATCAGCAGCAGGCTGGCGGACCCGGATCCCGGAGACGACGTCGTCGTGCTGGCACTGCGCGTTCCGTGACGGCGCGGCCGGCGCGCGGTGGAGAACTCGTCGTACTCGATGGCCACCATCGCGGCCTTGGCACGACCGGTGAGCCGGGGGACGACCCAGGCGTGGGGGTCCGCCTCCTTGCGGTGTTAGAGCGAGCGCAGGGCCGCGTACTCGGGCAACTGCCAGAGCTCACCGTCGCTTTCCAGGCGGTGGCTGAGGCTGTCGCAGGGGTCCACGGGCCCGTCGCCGAGGAAGATCTCGACCGGCGCCTCGACGAGGACGGGGCCCTGCGGGTCCACGGACACCCGGCGTACGGGCGGCGCGGTGAAGATCCGGCACCCGGACGCCCCGGCCCGCCGTCGACTGCGGCGCGCGCGGGTGCCCCGCTTGCCGGGCCGTGGCCTCCCGACGGAACTACGGTGAGGGTGTCCCGTACCAGGCGATCAGCGAACGAGGCAGGCTGGAAGCTGTGTCCACGTCAAGCCATGAGGTCCGTGGGGCACCCTGCTGGGTGAGCCTGCTGACCCAGGACCCCGACTCCGCGCAACGGTTCTACGGTGCCGTGCTGGGCTGGACCTTCCACCGGACCCGGCTCGGCGAGGGGCTCTCCCTCGCGTTCCGCGGGGGCGCTCCGGTCGCCGGGATCGGGACTCTCGCCGAGGGCCCGTCGCTGCCCGCCGCCTGGACTCCGTACTTCGCCGTCGACGACGCCGATGTGACCGCCGCACGCATCCGTGAGCGCGGCGCCACCGTGGCGGTGGGCCCGCTGTCCTTCGGAACGGGCCGTGCCGCCCTGGCCGCGGACCCCGCAGGGGCGGTCTTCGGACTCTGGCAGGGCCAGGTCATCCGGGGCTGGAGGGTGGGCCGCGGCACCGCCCCCGCCTGGCTGGAACTCCGTACGCGCGACGCTTTCGCAGCCGCCATCTTCTACGGGGAGGTCCTGGACTGGGCCGCGCAACCCCCCGGGTGCTGCGTGGTGGCCTACGAGCAGGAAAACGTCGTCCTGCGCCACGGCAACGACGTCGTCGCGCAGATCAGCAGCGGTGCGGTGGACGAGGATCCCGACCCGCAGATCCGTCCGCGCTGGCACGTCCACTTCCGGGTCGGCGAGCTGGAAGCCGCCGTGGCGGCGGCGACCGGCGCCGGCGGGAGGATCATGTCCGCGGTCGAGACCTCCGGCGCGGGCCGATGGGTCGCCCTCAGCGATCCGGAGGGCGCCTTGTTCACCGTCTACGCCCCGCTGGACTGACCCCGCGGGTCCTCGCCACCCGACGGTCGCGGGCCGTCCGGGCGCGCCTGCTCCTCGCGGCCGATGCCCGGGCGCTGCCGCTTGGCCGCATGACCCCCGGCATCCGCGTCACCCTTGCCCGAACGCCGTACCACGGCGTTCTCCGCCTGCTCCCGGGCCTCGCGGTCTCCGCTCTCCCCCACCGCCTCCGACGGGGTGGTACGCGGGTGGCCCCGGGACTTCTCGTGAGCCGTCATCTCGTCCTCCTTCGGTGGTGCCGGCCGTCTGCGGTCGAGGGCGGGGTCGGCGGCTTCGCCTGAGCCCCGATCAGGCCCCGACGCCGCCGCGTTGCCGTCATCCCCCTACGACGGCGCGCACGTTCGCGATGCTGCCGCAGTCGGCTTCGAGCTGCCGCTGCCGCTCCTGCAGGAACGCCGCCCCGAGCTCGGCCCTCCGCTCGTCCGGCACGTTCTCCCGGGCGCCGTTGAGGATCGTCCGCTCCTCCTCGTCCAGGTGGTGGGAGACCGCCTTGACCAGGTCCTCCAGGCGCGCGTCCCACTCGTCGGAACCGACCTCGGGCACCTCGAGCAGCGCCAGGAGCGCCTCGTTGCCCTCGGCGTGCTCCTCGCTGCCGTGCTCCACTTCCTCGTTGTCGACGTCCTTGAACCTCTTCAGCGCGCCGTACACCTCGGACTCCTCGGCCTCCCCGTGCGCGATGAGGAGGGCGGAGAGCTTCTTGAGGGCGTCCGCCCGGTCCGCCTCCACACTGCGCATCCGGCGAAAGAGGTCCTCCATCGTCCGGTGGTCCTTGAGGATCACCGCGACGACGTCCTGGTTCTGCTGCTTGTCCGCGGCCATGCCGGGTACCTCCTGCTCTCGATCTGCCTGCTCTCGCTCTCGCTCTCTCGCTTCGGCGCCTGCTCGTTGGCGGTGAGTTCAAACCCGGCTGCCGTGGTCGGCGCCGCCCGTACGTGTTTCCACTGCGTCCGCCGGGGCAGCCGCGTGAAGAGGGAAGAGCCCCCGGAACGGAGGCCGGAGATGTCAACCAATTCGCTGATAGCCGTCATCGTCGTGGCGGTGGTCGTCGTGCTCGCGCTCACGGCGCTGCTGTGGACGCTGGCCCGGCGGCGCCACCTGCGCGAACAGTTCGGGCCGGAGTACGACCGCACCGTCGAGGAGCGGGGTGACAAGCGCTCCGCCGAACGGGATCTGCGCGCCCGGGAAGAGCGGCACGACCGGCTCGACATCAAGGAGCTGTCGCCCGAGCGCCGACACCAGTACGCGGACGAGTGGACGCGTGTGCAGCAGCAGTTCGTGGACCGGCCGGAGGGTTCCGTGACACAGGCCGACGAGCTCCTGACCCGGCTGATGGGTGAGCGCGGCTATCCCACCGAGGGGTACGACGGGCAGTTGCGCGACCTGTCGGTGGAACACGGGCGCACGCTCGAGGAGTACCGGGCCGCCCATGCCGTGAAGGTGCGCAGCGGTGCGGGAGAGGCCACGACAGAGGAGCTGCGCGGGGCGATGGTGCACTACCGCGCCCTGTTCGAGGAGCTGCTCTCCGACCAGAGGAGCCGATGACATGCGTGACGACGAGGAGAAGGCGGGACGGGAGTCCGAGCCCGTCCTGACGACGGAAGACCTCGCACGTCCGGCGCCGCGCCGTGACCGGGACGCGGCCGTCTACCCGGGCGAGGCCACCGGCGGTCAGAACGACGCGACGCAGGTGGCGGCTGACCAGCCTGCCGGTGGGCAGGAGCAGGAGCCGGAGCCGGGTCGCGAACCCGAGGGCGAGGAGGAACCGCTGCTGGGCGCAGCGGAGGCCGAGCGGTACCGCACCACGTGGAGCGAGATCCAGGGCCGGTTCGTCGACGACCCCCGGGAGGCGGTCCGGTCGGCGGACGCCTTGGTGGCGGAGGTCATGCAGAGGTTCGCGGGAACCCTCTCCGAACACCGGAGCGGGCTCGAGAAGCAGTGGGACCGCGGGGAGCAGGTGGCCACCGAGGACCTGAGGCAGGCCCTGCGGGCCTACCGTTCGCTGGTCAACCGGTTGCTCGCCACCTGAGCCGCACCTCAGGGCCCCCGC
The DNA here is from genome assembly GCF_042890265.1 of Streptomyces sp. NPDC002209. Taxonomy (NCBI): domain Bacteria; kingdom Bacillati; phylum Actinomycetota; class Actinomycetes; order Kitasatosporales; family Streptomycetaceae; genus Streptomyces; species Streptomyces sp. NPDC002209. The sequence goes on from NZ_JBIARX010000019.1 coordinate 80,617, forward strand.
CGGGCCACTGCCCGGCGGGGGCCCTCTGCGTGGATCGCAAGCCGTACGAGACCGGGGCGGGCAGCAGGTCAGGACCTGCCCGTGGCCTTCTTCGCCTTGTCCGAGGCCTTCGACGTCATCTCCTCGGCCTTGCCGCTCATCCGCTCGGCCGCCCCTTCCGCCTGCATGCCCTTGTCGTCCATGGCGCTGCCGGCGGTCTCCTTGATCTTGCCCTTGACCTGCTTGGCCTTCGCCTTTGACTTGCTCACGGGGTTGTTCCTTTCCTCGAGGGGATACCGCCCGCCCACCCTGCTTCCGTGTCAGGCGTCCCGCAATCCGTGCCGGAGCGCCCGGCATCAGGCGTCCGGCGGTCCGGGATGCCGTGCCGAATGCCGTGCAGACGGGGCCGAGGCCGGCCGGCCCGCGGGCCGGCGGCCAGGGTCGGGGCGCCGCGTTGCACACCCGTACGGGCTCGTCCACCCGGGTGCTGCGAGGCCGCGCCGTGCACGGCCGTGCCATGCTCGAGGCATGAAGGGCGACGCCGCGGGTGAGGGCGCCGCACCCGAGGTGCTGGCGCTCGCCAAGGTGGTGGCCAGGCTGCGGTCGGAGATCGTGGACCTGGAAGGCGTCGCCGCGACCACGGCCGTGGTCGAACGGGCCAAGGGCGTGCTGATGGCCCGGGCGGGGGTGTCCGCCGACACGGCCTACGAGATGCTCCTCGGCCGGGCCGGTGAGCGGGGCTGCACCCTGTTGGAGGAGTGCTGGATCGTCCTGGGGCGGATGCACTCGCAGCCGCCGCCCGGGCGCGCACCGTCCGACCCGCCCGCAGCCCCCGCGGCGGTCGTCGCGGGCAACGAGCCGGCCGCGCGGGCCTCCGGCGCCCCACGCCATCTCGTGGGCGGCTCGGCGCTGCGCCCGCTCCTGGCCCGGCTCGCCGACGGCCTGGCGACGGCCCGCGGGGGTGACGACGTCGCGGAGCTGCTGCGGACCGTGCTCGGCGGGGACGCCGGCGTGGATGCGGTCATGATCTACTCGCTGGCCTCCGCCGGAAGCCTGGAGCTGACCGGTCGCGCCGGCATCGACGAGGAGCTCGCCGAGCAGTGGCACCACATCCCCCCGCTCAGCGGCGTCGCCGCCCACGAGGCCATCGCCGGGCGCCGGGCCCTGTGGCTGGAGGACCCGGCCGAGGACGCCCGCCGCTACCTGCTCATCGCGGAGCCGCCGGACCGGTGGCCCTCGCGCGCCTGGCTCCCCGTACCCGCCGACGGGCCCCCGGCGGCCGCCATCGGCTTCCTGCGCACGGAGCCGGGCCCCTTCGCGCCCGACACCCGGGCGCTGCTGCGGCGGGCCGCCCGGTTGTGCGCGGGCCCGCTGGGGGTGGCGGACCGGCCCCGCGACGCCCACGCCGACGCCGAGGGGACCCCGGGCGCCATCGAGGTGGCGTCCGTCCAGCGCATGCTGGACGCGCTGGCCGGACCCGCGATCCTGCTCACCCCGCTGCGCTCGGAGGCGGGCCGGGTGGAGGACTACCGCATCGACGCGGCGGCGCCCGAGTCGGTGGACGTGGCCGGGCGGCGCGGCAAGGAACTCGTGGGCCGCCGGATCCTGGAGACGTACCCGACCATCGCGGGCACCTCACTGTGGGACGGCTACCTGGAGACCCTCACCACGGGAACCAGGTACGAGGGAGAGCCCTTCACCTACGAAGAGGTGATCGCAGGCGTCCCGCAGCGGTCCGTCTACTCGGTCCGGGCATCCAGGCTGGGAGACCGCCTGGTCGTCTCATGGATCCGCCACGACACCGGCGAGCGCGAGGCTCGGCGGCTCGCCGACATGCAGCGGCTGGGCAACCTCGGCTGGGCGGGCTGGAACCTGACGACGGACACCGTCACCTGGTCCGATCAGGTCTACGAAATCTTCGACCGCGATCCCCGGGACGGGCCGATGACACTGGAGGAACTGCCACGGCACCTCTTGCCCGACGACGTGCCAAGACTGGGCTCGGCCGTCGAGCGGCTGCTGAGCGACGGGGAGGCCCTCGACCAGCAGTTCCGCATCGCCACCGAGTACGGCGTGCGGCACCTGCGGATCGTCGCCGAGGCCCAGACGGATGCCGACGGCACCCCGGTCGAGGTGCACGGCTTCTTCCAGGACCTCAGCGCGCAGCGCGGCGCCGAACTCGCGCTGCTCGAGAGCGAGCGCGCCGTCCTCCTCCAGCGCGGCATGCTCCAGGCAGAACGGGCGCTCGCCGCACGTCTCCAGGAGACCCTGCTGCCGATTCCCGAGCAGTCCCTGGAGCTGGCCGGCCTGTGCATCGACGTCGCCTACGTACCCGCAGACCGGGGAGTCAACGTCAGCGGCGACTGGTACAGCGCCATCGAACTACCGGATGGAAGTGCCCTGTTCGTCGTCGGGGACGTGGCCGGCCACGGTCTGGCGGCCGTCGGAACCATGGCCCAGCTGCGGTTCACCACGAAGGGCATGACGATCACGGGCTCGCCCCTGCCCGACGTCCTGCGCCGGCTCAACACGCTGCTGCTCCATACCGCTTCGGATCCGTCCGGCGGCGCCAGCGCCACCATGGTCATGGCCCGTTACCAGCCCTGGGACCGGCGCCTGATCTGGGTGCGGGCGGGTCACCTGCCCCCCTTGCTGGTCCGCGGCGACCGGGCGAGCTTCCTCGAGCAGCCTCCGGGCACGCTCCTCGGCGCCACGTTCGACAGCTCCTACGGGCAGGCCGTCATCGACCTGATGCCCGGCGACCACCTGCTGCTCTACACCGACGGACTCGTGGAGGAACCGGGCGAGGACCTCGGCGTCGGACTGGACCGGCTCGCGGCGACCACCCTGCGGCTCCTGCGGGAAGGGCGCGGCGAAGCCCTCGCCCGTACGCTCGCCGCGCTGTGCCCGGGCAACCGCGACGACATCTGCGTCCTGGACATCCACGTCCCGGACGACCCGTGATCCGGCGCACCCGGGCGCGCCCGGGGCCTTGAGCCGCCTGCACCCGCGTGCGCCCCGTGGCTTGGGCGACGGGCAACGGGGTAGGCGCAGTACACCCCCGAAAATCCCGGACGGGAGACGCCATGACAACCTCAGCGGTTCATCTGAGCGGCCAGGCAGAGGGGGTGTGCACGTGATGTCCACGGCGAGCGGAGGGCGTTTCACCGTCGAGGCGCAGTCCCTCCCCGGGGCAACGGTCCTGGTCACGGCGGGGGAACTCGACCACGACACCGCCGAGCCCCTGCGGCAGGCACTCGACGCGACGTGGCAGGACGGCGGGAGGCTGCTGGTCGACCTGAGCCGGCTGGACTTCTGCGACTCCACGGGATTGAACGTGCTGTTGCACGGCCGACTCGCGATCCGGCAGGCCGGTGGCAGCCTCGAACTGGTCGGGCTGCACCCGCCGGTCGCACGCATGTTCCACATCACCGGTGCGGACCGGCTGTTCCGGGTCCACACCGATGTGGAAGCCGCGCTGGCACACCCCCGGCCCACGTAGCGGAGGAGCAGCCGTGGAACCGGCGGTCGGCGGGCCCGGACTCCCCGAGTCCGGGCCCACCGGCCGCAGGCGGTCAGGCGAGCGGGGCGCCGAAGGGGCCTCCCCTGCCCGTGCCGTAGTAGGTGCCCAGTTCCTCTCGGTACCGGGCGTCACCGAGGTGCTCGTCCCGGTGGAACTCGGGGGCGTCCTTGATCTGGCCCTTGGTCCGGTCGATGAACACCTTCCGCTCCTCCGGGTCGATGCTGACGACGGTGCTCGCCGGCATCAGGACCTCCTTGCCGAAGATCCAGACCCCGGTGTCCACCACCAGGTAGGCGTCACCGACCTCGTCGGAGTGCTTGTCCACCTTGCCGATGCCGCCGTCGGTCGCCTCGACCTTGTAACCGGTCAGATCGGTACCGGCCAGGTGGCCCGAGGTCGACTTGTAACTCCACACGTGCTCAGTCACGCGAAAACAACTCCTCCGGTAAACAGGTGAACAGAGGACTGCAAGGAAATTCCGTGCTGCCGCCCTCCCCTTTCTCCGTTCGTCGTGCCGGGCGGTCTTCGCTCTCCGCCCGAACTTCGCCTGCCCCGCTCCCGCTGCTTCATTCGCGGGGCCACACAGCGGCTACCAGTAGTGGCGGCGGCCGCCGACCGCGTGCCCGACGGAGCCCAGGACCCACAGCACCGCGCCCACCACGAGCAGGATGACCCCGATGGTCCACAGGATGGAGATTCCGGTCAGGAATCCGATGAGGAGGAGGATGAGCCCGGCGAAAAGCATGGTTGCCCCATTCTCGTGTTGGGAATTCTGCGGAGCGGTTGAATCTGCCGCAGTGCCTCGGCTGGCGTGTACCCGAGAACCTCGCCCTCATCGATGCGGGAAGGGATTTCGTGCTGGAGCCGCGTCCACGGGTATCCGCGCGAGTATGGGATCCTCTTCGGATCGGCCGGGCGGCTCGCGGCGCCCGTGGTGGGGGCGGATCGCCGTCGGCAATTTCCAGGTGGTCGTCGACCTGGAGAAGGACGCGGCGTTCCTGCCGGATGCCATCCGTGGAACCCACACCCTGTACGTGGGCGCCGGCACGGTCAGCGGCTACGTCGACCTGGGCGCACTGGGCGAGCGGGGCCTGCTGGACCGGATCGGCGATCTGTTCTCCGACAACCCGGCCGGTGAGCAGGCCGTACAGAAGCTCGCCGCGCAGCACATCGGGCTTCCGCGAAGTGACGGTCATGTACGGCTGATGCGGTGGGGGTTGGACCCGAGGAGGTCGTACGGCCTCGGGCCGTCGCCGCCGGGTCGGTGTACCGGCGCAGCGTCGTGCGGCTGTCCGGCCGGGTGCCGTCCTCCTCCGCCGCCACGGGGCGTGCCCCGAGGGCCACGGCCTCGCGCTCGGCTTCGTCGAGGGAGTCCGCCGCCACCAGGATCCGGAGATGGACCCGTTGGGAATCTTCCGGCGGCGGCCAGCTCGGCGGCAGATGATCCGGATCGCGGCGGACCCCGAGCACCACGCCGGACCGGCCGGCGACGAGGATCAGTTCTCCGTTGTCGCCGGCCGGTCCAGTGGCCCGTCCGTCAGTCCGTCCAGACGTCCCACCACTGCTGCGACTGGAAGTTCTTCTGCCACAGTTGGATGCGGGCACCGTTGCCGAGGACGTTCGCATCGCGGTCCATGACGATGTTCCCGCCGCTGTAGAAGCGGGCGTTGTAGAGGGCGCGGTCGCCCGACGGGTGGGACCAGCTCTGCTGCGGGCTGTTGTTGCAGTCCCAGATCTGCACCTTGGTGCCGTTGCGGCCGCCGCCGTTGAGGTCTGCGTCCAGGCACTTGCCGGGGAAGCGGTAGCTCTCCAGGGCGCCGTTGTTCCAGAGGTACCAACGCTGCTGGGTGGTGCCGTTGCACTGCCAGATCTGGACGACCGTGCCGTTGCCGCCGCCGTTCGCGTCCACGTCCAGGCACTGGGTCGTGGGGCGTTTGGCGAAGTCGTTGGTGATCCGCACGGGCTGGTTCAGCAGTCGCTGAGGTGCGGCGGCCGTCACGCCCTGCGGCTGTGCGGTCCAGTGGACGGGCCGGGGGGCGGCTTGGGCCGGGGCGGCATCGGCGCTGATGGCGTCGGCACCGGCGGTTCCGGTCAGGGCGGTGGCGAAGGCCACGGCGGTGACCACGGCGACCGCGGCCGATCGGGCGATGCGGGGCATGTTCCCTCCAGGTTCCCGGGTGCAGAAGGACCGTGCGGCGGCACGACGAGGACGCACCCGGTGTGGGTGCTGGTCCGTCAGATGCCGGGAGACAGCTCAACACAGCCCGGTCCGTCCGCGTCAGAGCGCCGATCCGGCCACGGGGGCCTCGGACCCTCCGAGCCGTCTCGTCGCGGCCCGCGTCGGGCCCGTCGATCGCCGATCGTCGGTGGTCGACGGCGCCCGGAGCCCAAGATCGATTGTCAGTGGTGGGTGGGAGGATCGAAGCATCAAGTCGGAAACAGGGGGAGCGGCCATGTCCGGAAACCAGAACTACATCAACCACGTTGCTCTCGTGCTGGATGCCAGTTCGTCCATGTCACAGCTGAGTCGCAAGGTCGTCGAAGTCGCCGACCAGCAGATTGCCTACCTGGCCCGCCGATCGCAGGAACTGGACCAGGAAACCCGCGTCACCGTGTACGTCTTCTCGGACAAGGTGGAGTGCGTCATCTACGACAAGGACGTGCTGCGCATGCCGTCCCTGAAGCAGCTGTACCGCGTCGGTGGAATGACGGCTCTGCTGGCGGCCACGCTGAAGTCACAGCGGGAGCTGGCGCAGACGGCCCAACTGTACGGCGACCACAGCTTCCTGACGTTCGTACTGACCGACGGCCAGGAGAACGCGAGTCATCGCTGCCCCGACGCCCCTGCCCGGGACCCGCGTGCACTGGTGCGGGCAATGGCCACGATGATCGAAACGCAGGAGGACAACTGGACCCTGGCCGTCCTCGTACCGGACCAGATGGGCAAGCGCGAGGCCATGCAGTGCGGCTTCCCGAAGGACAACATCGCCATCTGGGACGCCACGAGCACGCAGGGTCTGGAGGAGGCCGGGCAGGTCATCCGGGAGGCCACCGAGAAATTCATGGTGGGCCGCGCCAAGGGCATCCGGGGCTCGCGAGCGGTGTTCTCCACGGGTGCAGAGGCAGTGAACAAAGACCGCATCAAGGAAGCCGGTCTCACCCCGGTGGACCTGTCGCAGTACCAGCTGATTCCCGTGGCCCGCGAAGCGGCGATCCGGGACTGGGTCATCGAGTGCGGGCACACGTACCGTACCGGCTGCGCCTACTACCAGCTGAGCAAGTCGGAGAAGATCCAGGCGCGAAAGCAGATCGCGGTGCTGGAGAAGAAGACGGACCGCGTCTACACGGGACCGGAGGCCCGGGCGCTGCTCGGCCTGCCCGACACGGAAGTGCGCGTCAAGCCGGACCACAACGACGACTTCACGATCTTCGTTCAGAGCACCAGCGTCAACCGGAAGCTGGTGTCGAACACACGACTGCTGCTCATGACCTGACGGTCCGGCGCGTGCGGCACCCGGGCGAGGTCCTGCCGCGCGGATTCGGCGCGGCAGGACCTCGCGCGGCGTCAGGACAGCGACGCCGGCTCCTCCGGCGCCAGTGAATTTCCCGTGGGGATGCGGCCGCAGTCGGACGGGGCCGGCCTGCCGGCGAAGCGGTCACCCAGCCAGCCCAGCGCGGCAGGCGCCCAGGCCACGGACGCGCCCGTGTGGCTGAACAGCTCGTACTGGCTGTACTTGACGGCGGAGTTGCCGGTGGCGCAGTACTGCCGGGCGAGCGACCGCACGTCACCGGAGACCATGACGCCGTCGCCAATGCCGATTCCCGGGTGGTTGCCGAAGGTCCCTTCCAGGACGCCCGCGTTGCCCTGGGCGATGAATCCGGGGATGGCGGGGGTGGCGGCCGAGCCGAGGTTGAGCTTGTTCATCGCCTCCACGAACGCGGGGATCGAGTTGGGGTCGGCGTACTGCGACTTCGCCATCTTCTTCCAGGTCAGCCCCGGGTAGTGACCGATGGCGTCGATGATGGAGCCGTGCTCCAGCTCCTCGTACACCTCCAGGCCGTAGCCGTTGAGATAGGACTTGAGGTCGATGCCGTAGGAGCGGGAGACCCCGATGACCGCCATGGGGATGACGCCCGACCACACCAACGAGCCGTCCACGTACTTCAGGTTGTGTGCCGGGTCCACGAGCAGGCCGCCCTCGGCGTAGCCGACCAGCTTGCGCTGGACGTCCGGCGCGTAGCTCGGCGCGAGCGCGGCGGCCCAGTTGGTTGCGACGGAACCGCCGGAGTAGCCCATGAGGCCGAATGCGGTGTCGGAATTCAGTCCGGTCTGGGCCGACTTGGTCGCGGCGCGGATCGAGTCCAGGGTGTTCGTCCCGTACTCGGGTCCCGCAGCGAAGTGCGCCTGCTGTCCTTCGGTGTCCGGGATGACGACGTCGTAGCCCTGCGTCAGCAGCGGCGCCAGGAAGACGGCCTCGACGTTCGGGATGATGCCGCCCAAGGAGACGTTGCCGGCGATCGCCCGGGACGGCCCGTCCTCCGGGCTGAGCGAATCGTAGAACGACTGGTAGGACACCGCCTTGCTGCGGTCACCCGTCGGGCTGCGCACCACCGTGGTCACGTTCGCGGCCGGGCGGCCCTGGGCGTCGGTGGTGCGGTAGAGCAGTTGGACTGCCTTCAGGGGGGTGGAGATGCCGACGACGTGGTACTGCAGGGTGCGGGTGTTCAGCACGGTGCCCGGCGCGAACGCGGACAGGGGTTCGCTGCCGCCATAGGCGTAGAACGGGTCGCTCGTCGTGGTCGTCGCTGCTGCGGGCGCGGACGGGGCGGCGGTGGCCGCCGGCGCGGCGGTCATGGCCGCGGTGGCGACAGCGACGGCGATGAGGCGAACGGCTGCCTTGGACATGCGTTCCTCGATTCCTGGGTGGGGGCTGACGCTCCGGCACGAGGTCGCTTGCATCGGCACGTCAGGCCGGGGCGGGCGGCCCCCGGCAGGGGATTGCGGTGATCGATGCGGCCGGGGTCCGCCACATCTGGCCATCCACCGGCCAGTCGTGTTACCAACCAGTAGGTGATGTCCCGGAAACATCATGGGGCCGGTAAGCGGCCGCGTCTCCGGGGTGGGGAACAGAGATGTGCGAGGTGGATTGTGACCGGATCCAACGCGGTGGGACGGGAATCGGTGCCGCAGTTCGGCGGCGTGCCGGTCCACAAGCGGCTTCAGGACGCCGCCGGGGCGCTGGAACGTGCGGTGATGGTCCGGCTCGTCGAGCGGCTGCCGGTCTACGGAACGTTGTCGGCGGAACACCTCGGCGGTGACATCGCCAAGCAGGTGACCCGCGGCATCCGGAGCTTCGCCGCGGTCCTGCGCACCGGCGAACTGCCGGGGCAGGCCGAGGCGGCGGCGATCCGCGAGTCCTCGGCCCGGCGCGCCGACGAGGGCGTGCCGCTGGAGGCGGTGGTCGGTGCCTATCACCTGGGTGCGGAGGAGTGCGCCGCCCAGGTCTTCTCGGCGGCCGAACCGGGTGACCTGGGCGACGTGCTGCTGGTCCAGCGCCAACTGCTCGCGTACCTGCGACTGGTGAGCTGCGAGGTCGCAGCCGGGTACGTACAGGAGCGGCAGACGGCGCTCAGCGACCAGCAGGTCGCCCTGCAGTCGCTGCTGTCCCGGCTGCTGGAGGGCGGCAGCCCGCAGGTCGCGGCCGACCGCGCGGGCATCCGTCTGCCGCCCTGCTACCTGGTGCTGAGCATCACCGTGGGACCGCACCCGGACGAGCTGGTGCCCGGTATGAACCATTCGGTCGCAGCGCGCCGCAAACTCCGGCGGCTGCGCAACGAACTGCAGCGCCAGACCAGGGGCGTCCCGCTGTCCGTGCTGTCCGGCGACGGCGGGCTGGTGCTGATCCCGTACGGGACGCCGGCCGCCGACTTCGGCCGTACGGGCCGGGACCGGCTCGCCCTGCTGGTCGAACAGCTCGGCCGGATGTGCGGCGCCGAGGTGCTGGCTGCGGCGGCGGCCGCGGCACCGGAAGGCGTTGCCGAGGCCGCCCGGCTGGCCGGCGAGGTACGGGAGGTGGCGGAGGCGTCCGGCCGGGCGCCCGGGCTGTACCTGCTCGACGACGTGCTGCTCGAGTACCAGCTCAGCCGCCCGAGCCCGGCCAGGGACGGGCTCGCCGCGCTGCTCGACCCGCTCGATGCGCGACCGGAGCTGCTCGTCACGTTACGCGTCTTCCTCGCGTGCAGCCTTGACCGCCGCCGGGCCGCCGCCCGGCTCCAGGTCCACCCGAACACGGTCGACTACCGCCTGCGCAAGGCGACCGAGTTCACCGGTCTGGACGCTGCCCGCGGCGCCGATGCGCTGACGCTGCGCGCCGCACTGGCCGCCCACGATGCCGTACGGCAGGGAAAGCCAGACGTGGGCTGACACCACCCACGAACTAGGACGAAACCTGACCTACTCAGGCCCTACTGTCGTCACGTCAGCAGGAACCGGCAGACAGGACGTACCGATGAAGCACACCGCGCCCGAGGGCTACACCAGCGTCGCACCGTGGGTCGTCACCGACGACACCGGTGCGCTGCTCGACTTCATCACCGCGGCGTTCGACGGCGAAGAGCTCGCTCGGGTACCGCTCGAGGACGGCACCATCGGACACGGCGAGATCCGCGTCGGCGACACGGTCGTCCTGGCCTTCGACCGGCGGCCCGACTGGCCCGTGATGCCCGCGCTGCTGCGCCTCTACGTCCCCGACGCGGACGCGGCGATGGCCGCGGCCGTGGCGCACGGGGCAACGGTCGTCACCGAGGCCATTGACAGCGCGTGGGGCGACCGGGGCGGCAGGGTGCGCGACCCGTTCGGCAACATCTGGTGGGTGACGAGCCGGGTCGAGGACATCGCACCGGACCGGGCCTGGCAGCGGATGTCCCAGCCGAAGTACGCGGAGTCGATGCGCATCGCCCAGGAAACGCTGGACGCCGAGCTCAGCGGGCGGGAGTCCGGGGTGGCCAGCGCCCCACGACACCCGGCCCCCTGAGCCCCGCCGTATCGATGCGCAGTCGTCACACGTCGATGATCATTGGTGGGGTCGACCACGAGCCCCGGTTGACCCCACCGGCACGATCGCCGTCGACGACTGGAGAACTCATGACCGACTTGCGACAGGCCCACGATGCCGCTCGCGAGATCGCCTCAGCGGCATTGGGGCGCGATCCCGGCCCCATGACCACCGCTGAGAGCAGCTCCCACCACGTCTACGTCGGCTCGGACGTCGTCGTGAAGATCATCGACGCCGCCGGCCACTCACGACTGGATCGGGAGATCGCTCTCGCGCCCCACCTGCCCGCCGGCCTCACGGCCCCTCTGCTCGACAGCGGGCTCCGCCGGCTGGGTACGCGCGACGTTCGCTACGCCTGCTACACCCGCGCGCCGGGGGCGGCTCCGGGCATGGGCATGTCCGGCATGGACGGCGTGACCGCGCGCGCGTTGGCGCAGGAGGCAGTCCAGCAGCTCGACCGACTGCACAGCTGGATACCTGCGGGCCACATCGACCAGATGCTGAGGGAACCTCTCGACCACGGCGGGTTCACCAGCCGGGCCGCGCTCTTCGCCGAGGTGGAGAACCTCGCCGCCCTGGACCGGCACGGGACCATCCCCCGCCGCCTCATCGACGGCCTGACGGCGATCGCAGAGCACGCACCGCTCCAAGCGCGAGCGGTCGTCCCGGTTCACGCGGACTGCCACTGGGACAACTGGCTCGTTCACGGTCCGCGCGTGACGGCCCTGCTGGATTTCGAGTGGGCCCGCTTCGGCGAACCCGCCGACGACTGGTTCTTCCTGGCCCGGTTCAGCGGCCCGCACACGCAGACCGTTCTCGACGTCATCTCCCGGGCGACGCCGACCCCCCTGGAAACCCTGCGAGCACAATGCGAGGTTCGGGAAGCGGCCTACCTCGCCTCCGACCTCTGCATCGCACTCAAACACCCCGACACCTCTTCGCGGATGGCCGCGGAGAGGCTCCACGCGCTCGAGGAGCTCATCGTTGAGCGTTACTGGTGGCGCCACACGCGGTGATGCCGCCTCGTGTGGCGGCCGTCAGCGGGTGCGTCGGGGGCCACCGCGGTACGGGCGGCGGCGGGAGACGGCTTCGGGAGCGGCGTCGGGGGACGAGAAGCCGCCGGCCACTGCCACACGTGCCGGAGCCGATGAGGCGGGGTGGGGTGCAGCAGGGGCCGATGCCGCGGAGGGACGAGGGGGCGCCTGCTGCTGGGCGCGGCCGAGGACGGCGGTGTGGGAGATCAAGGGTGCGCAGGCCTGGCAGATCTCGGCGAGGGTCCAGACCTGGCCGACGGCCGGGTTGTGGATGAGGACGAGCAGCGGGGCGCCGGTACATGAGGATCTGGTGTCCTCGTGGAATCCGCATTCGGCGGCCCGGCAGGCGCACGCCGCGTTGGGGCGGACAGTGACGAGGCGGGCGTGCGCGCGGGCGTGCTCGGCGGCGAACCGTCGCATGGCCGCCGTGTCCTTGGACCGGGGCGGCATGCGGCACGCTTCGGTGGTGCAGGTGACGGAGACGGTGTGGTCACCGTGGCCGGTCAGACGGACCGTCCAGGTCCGCCCCGGGACACGGGATCCGGGAATCGTGGTCAAAGGAGAGTTGTCCGTTCACATGAGTGCGGTGGTGTGTGCCCACTGTTCGACAGTCTCGCGTGTGGCGACAGTGGATTTTCACGCGGCCCCGGTGTCGGCACGGGCCCCGTACGGGTGGCCCGGTCACCCGGAGATCCGCACTTCAGGTGAGGAGACCGACCGAACCCATGGGGTCTTTGTCGCACGCCGTTCGGCAGGTGTCAACGACACGCCGCCACATCCATGCCCTCCCGGTGTCCACGGCCCGCGCTGAACCGCGCGGTTGCCGGTGCGGGACGTGGGTCAGTCCGGCCGGTGGTGGGCCCGGGCCTCGGCGGTGACCTTGAGGTCGTTCAGCCATTCTTCGAGTCCCTGACGGAGGATGGCGGTCGCGGTGGGGACGTCCGCGTCGACCTGAGGGCCGGTGTGGGTCTCCTCGGTACTCACCTTGACGCCGGCCCGGGTCTCGGTGAAGTTCCACACGTGGACGCCGTCGATGTGCAGTCCCTCGCCGGTTGCCGGGCCCGTCCAGCGGATGCAGGACTGTTGCCTGAGCTGTTCGACGGTCGAGGTGATCTCCAGGCTGGTGGCCGGAGTCGGGTTGGGGGGTACCGGGGTTGTCCACCGGAAGGCCGAACCCCGGCGGAGGGGGCCGTGGTCGAGGCGTTCCGCGGTGGTCACCGGAGCCTGCCAGGACGGCCAGCGCTCGACGTCGGTCTGCAGCTTCCAGACCGTGCGCAGCGGTGCGTTGATGAGGATCTCGGCCCGGTGGCGGACACGGGCGGCGGGGTCGACGCCGGCGCCGCGGCAGGTGAGGGACGTGGCGAGCCCGCGGCCGGGGAGGGCTGCTGCGCCGGCGGGTAACGCGGCGGCGCCGAGGAGGCCGATGGCGAGCGGGATGGTGAACAGGGCGTGGCTGCGGGTGCGGTGGATGCCGGGCATGGGGTTCCCCTTTGTGTGCGGCGGGTGGGCGTCGCCGTGCGCAAGAGCATCAAGCTTTCATGAGAGGTTATAACTCGACCGAGTGAGGGGCAATAGGTTGCGTGACACCTTCTAACTCACGTCCGCGCGGCACTCTTGGCCGACGGGACGGCCGGCGCGTACGGTCGGCAGTGGGCCTGGCTCGCCGTCACGGCTGTCGCCCTTCGTCCGGTGGGAGACCGGTCCCGTCCGTCATGGCGCCGGAACAGGAGCACGCCGATGCGTCTTTACGCCCAGACTCGAGCACGTCGTTGCCGGCAGGTGCTCGCCGACGTCATCGCCGTCGTCCTGGTGGCGGTCGCGGTGAGGTTCGCGCTGGCGGTCCACGACGGGATCATGCTGCTGGCCGAGCCGGGGCGGACGGTGGAGGACGCGGGCAGCAGTCTTGCTTCCGGCCTCGGCGATGCGGGGGATGCGGCCTCGAACGTGCCGCTGGTCGGGGGCATCCTGAAGAAGCCGCTGCAGTCGGCCGCCGAGGCCGGGACCGGGCTCTCCGATGCCGGGCAGTCGATGCAGGACATGGTGGGCCGCGTGGCCGACCTGACCGCATTGGTCCTGATCGTCACCTCGGTGGCGATCGTGCTGGCACTGTGGCTGCCCCCGCGCGTGCGCTGGATCCGGCGCAGTGCCCGGATCCGCGCTCTTCTCGACGCTCCCGGCGGTGCCGATCTGCTTGCCCTACGCGCCCTGACCGGGCCGGTGCGCGACCTGGCATCCGTCTCCGTTCCGCCGGAGGGTCTCGCCGATGCCTGGCGCAGGGCAGACGAGCAGGTCATCGGCGACCTGTCCCGGGTGGCGCTCAGGCAGGCCGGCCTGCGCCCCTGAAGGCACAGGCTCCCCCGGCGAAGTCGTCCGGCGCGGGGTCGTGCCGGCCGGGCTCAGCCGTCCGGGGCGGCCGGCGCGAAGTCCGCGGATCCCCAACCGCGGGTCTCCTGAAGGAACTTCGCTCGCCGCAATCGCGCACCACCCCCGGCGAGGGATCGTAGGCTCCGGACGCCGCACCACGCCCGCGATCATGTTCTCGCTCCGCGACGCCGCAGAACCGTCGAAGCTGCAATGGCAGCCACGACCGTGAAGATCTACCATCGCCTGTAGGACCATGCGCCCTGCCGTGGTAGGGAGGCCGGTATCGTGAACGCCGGATTCGGACGAACGGGCCTCTCGCGCTATCTGCCGATCGCAGAACACGGCCTCATCGGTGATCTTCACAGTGCGGCGCTCGTGGGCACGAACGGCACCATCGACTGGTACTGCTGCCCGCGCTTCGACTCACCGAGCGTGTTCGCCTCCATTCTGGACGCGGACCGGGGCGGATCCTTCGAGCTGGCCGCCGACGTGCCGACGCGGACCCGGCAGTTCTACTTTCCCGACACGAACGTCCTCATCACGCGGTTCTTCGCCTCCGACGGGGTGGCCGAGGTCCAGGACTTCATGCCGATCACCGACGACTCGGGCGCACCGGCCCGGCACCGGCTGATCCGGCGGGTGATCTGCGTGCGGGGATCGCTTCCCTTCACGGCGCACGTGGCGCCCCGCTTCGGGTACGGGGCCGAACCGCACTCCGCACGGGCGCAGGGCGACCACACCGTGGTCTTCCGCTCCGGGAGCCTGTCGTTGGCGCTGACCACCACCGCACAGCTCGAGTGCGACGGACTCGACGCGCGGTCCCGCTTCAAGCTCCTCGAGGGCGAGTCGGCGGTGTTCGCCCTCGACCCGGTCGTGGACGACGTGATCCCGCGGGCCTGCCCCCAGGCCGAGGCCGAGCAGCAGTTCGAGACGACGGTCAGGTTCTGGCGCGACTGGCTGGCCGGCTCGCGCTACCACGGACGGTGGCGGGAGATGGTGCACCGTTCCGCCCTCGTGCTGAAGCTGCTCACGTACGCCCCGAGCGGTGCGATCGTGGCCGCCCCGACCACCAGCCTGCCCGAGCAGATCGGCGGCGAACGCAACTGGGACTACCGTTTCGTATGGGTCCGTGACGCCGCGTTCTGTGTGTACGCCATGCTCAGACTGGGTTTCACCGGCGAGGCCGAGGCCTTCATGCGCTTCCTGTCCGAGCGGGGCGTCATGCGGGGCAGCGACTCCGCGGGCCCGCTGCAGATCATGTACGGGATCGACGGGCGCAACGAGCTGCCCGAACGCGTACTCCCCCACCTCGAGGGTTACCTGGGCTCCGCCCCGGTACGGGTGGGAAACGCCGCCACGGGGCAGCTCCAGCTGGACATCTACGGAGCACTCATCGACTCCGTGTACCTGTACGACAAGTGGGGACAGCCCATCAGCAGCGACCGGTGGGAGGAGCTCGGCGTACTGGTCGACTGGCTCTGCGACCACTGGGACCAGCCCGACGACGGCGTGTGGGAGACACGCGGGGGACGGAAGAACTTCGTGTACTCCCGGCTCATGTGCTGGGTGGCGATCGAGCGGGCCATCCGGATGGCGAACCGGCGGGGGCTGCCCGCCGACCTCCCCCGCTGGCAGCGGAGCCGTGACGCGATCTACCGGCAGATCATGCAACGGGGCTGGTCGCCCGAGCGAGGGGCGTTCGTCCAGCACCTCGACGACGTCGTGCTCGACGCCTCGGTGCTGATGATGCCGATGGCCAAATTCATCTCGCCCACCGATCCCAAATGGCTCGCCACCCTGGATGCGCTCACCGCAGACCTGGTGTCCGACTCGCTGGTCTACCGCTACGACCCCCAAGCCAGCCCGGACGGGCTGAGGGGCGCCGAGGGCACCTTCTCGATCTGCTCCTTCTGGTACGTCGAGGCACTCACCCGCGCCGGACGGCTGGAGGAGGCGCGGCTCGCCTTCGAGAAGATGCTCACCTATGCGAACCACGTCGGCCTCTACGCCGAGGAGATCGGGCTGACCGGCGAACAGCTCGGCAACTTCCCGCAGGCCTTCACCCATCTGTCGTTGATCAGCGCCGCGTTCAACCTCGACCGCGCTCTCAGCTGATCCGGGGCACGGTCACCCGGGCGAGGGCCCAGGAGGTGTGGTCGAACGCCGAGTTGGCGTTGGCGTCCTCGACGACCAGGTGCAGCAGCTTCACCCCGCGCACGTCGAGGTCCACTTGCACCGGACCGCCCGCGCCGGTCAGCTTGCCGCTGGTGAACAGCACCTTGCCGTCGCCCCGTACCGAGGCCTTCGTCGCGCCGGTGGCGGACTGCTTCGTCGAGAAGTCGTCGATGCCGACGAGCGCGGTGAAGCGGTCCGCCGCTGCGCCGAGGTGGTAGACGATCTCGGAGGGCGCGTGGACGCCGAGGCCCTTGGCGTAGGTCACTCCGCCGAACGAGATCGGCGTGCCGTCCCCGGCCGCCTGTCGCCCGTTGGACCGGTCGCGTTCCACCGGACCCCAGCCGTTGGCGGCCGACACCCATGCGAGATCGCTCAGGTAGGCGTCGGCGACCGGCGCCGGCGGCACGGTGGAAACCCGTTCCGTGGCGGAGTAGCGCAGCGGCCCGGTGGGTGACTCCGCGGTGCCGTCGAAGGTCAGCGGCCACTGCGTGGCGGGGGTGGCCGTCGCGGGCGGGGTGACCCGCCAGGACGTGGTCAGCGTGGCTCCGGCGGCCAGCACGTCCTGGCCGGTGGCGGTGGTCGCCTGGACCTGCCAGCCCGCCGGGGCGCTCAGCGCGAGGAGTGCGCGGGTCCAGGGCTTGCCCGATCCGTTGCCCAGGGTCGCGGTGACCGTGAAGGCCTGACCGGGCACGGCAGGCCCCTGGACATGCGCGCGGACTCCGAAGGGCCCCCGGACGTACGTGTCCACCCATGAGGAACGCATGAGGGCGACGAGGCCGGTCACCACGGACGGGTTGGCGGCGGCGACGTCGCGCTGCTCACCGGCGTCGGAGGCGAGGTCGTACAGCTCGACCTGCCACTGTGCGTCGGGCAGTGCGTGGTCCCTGACGGGCGCGAACCGCACGGCCTTCCAGTCGTCCTTGCGCACGGCCTCGGCGAGCCAGGTGGCGCGGCCGCCGTCCTCGTTGTTGGCGCGGCTGGTGACGCCGCGTTCGTCCCGGTACCAGTACAGGTGGTTGTGGCGTGCCGCGTTCGGGCTTCCGGCGAGCAGCGGGGCGGCCGACAGTCCGTCGATGTCGGCGGGTGCGGGTGCGCCGCCGAGTTCCGCCAGGGTGGGCAGTACATCGGTGAGCGAAGTGGGGCGGTCGGTGGTGCCGGCTCCGATCCGGCCCGGGGACCAGGCGATCAGCGGGACGCGGATGCCGCCCTCGTAGAGGTTGCGCTTGTAGCCGCGCAGCGGGCCGTTCGCGTCGAACAGGTCCGGGTTGACCCCGCCTTCCTCGTGCGGGCCGTTGTCGCTGGTGACGAGGACGACGGTGTTCTCGGCGATGCCCAGCGCGCGCAGCCGGTCGGTGACCTTCCCGACGAGCGTGTCGAAGTAGGTGATCTGGGCGGCGTGGCCCTTGTTCTGCTGGGTCCAGGTACGGGAGGCGTATGCGCCCACGTCGGGGATGTCGCTCGGTGCGTGCGGCACGGTCGGCGTGAGGAAGAGCAGGAAGGGCTCGGCGGCGTGGTCGCTGATGAAGTCCAGCGCGCGCTGCTCGATGAGCTGGGGAGCGTAGGCGCCCTGCGCGCCGCCCGCGTTGGCGGCGATCGTCTCCTTCGCCCCGTTGTGCCACAGGTACTGCGGGTAGTACTCGTGCGCGTGCCCGTGGTCGATGTATCCGTAGAACTCCTCGAAGCCGCGGGAGTTGGGGTGGCTGGGCTGGTTGCCCTCCTCCGGCCCGAAGCCCCATTTCCCGATCACGGCGGTCCGGTAGCCGCGGGCGCGCAGCACCTCGGCGAAGGTGGTGTCACCGGCCTTCAGCGCGCCGGGGGCGCCGTCGGGATTGGCCCGGACGGCGGAGTGCCCGGTGTGCAGGCCGGTCAGCAGCGAGCAGCGGGACGGCGCGCAGACCGCCGCCGTCGAGTAGGCGTCGGTGAACCTCAGGCCCTCGGCGGCGAGCCGGTCGATCCGCGGTGTGGTGATCAGCTTCTGGCCGTACGCGCCGAGGTCGCCGTAGCCGAGGTCGTCGGCGAGGATCACCACGAGGTTCGGAGTCGCCGTACCGGCGGTCGTGGCGCCCTGGGCTGCCCGAGCCGCCGCGGCCTCCGGTGCGGCGGGGAGCGCGGCGAGGCCGAGGGTGGCCGCGGACCCGGCGAGGAAGTGGCGGCGGGTGGGCATCAGGGGGCTCCTTGGCTCTCGCGGGACGGAATTCGATCATGCGGAGAGCGCCGGTCCGATGGCCATGCACAGGGCATTAAGAGCGTGTGACAGCTCGGCCGGCGCCGGAGCGGCGCTGCCACTCCTCGGCGAGCAGGCGGTAGGAGCGGACCCGGTCCGCGTGACCGTGCGTGATGGTCGTGATCAGCAACTCGTCCGCCCCGGTGGCCTCCTGGAGCCGCTCCAGATGGTCCGCCACGGTCTGCGCCGAGCCGACGAACTGGGTCTCCACCCGGTCGGCGACCAGTGATCGGTCCGCCTCCGTCCAGGGCAGGGCGCGCGCTTCGGCAGGCGTGGGGAAGGGGATGGCGCCCTCGGCGGTACGGATGCTGCGCACCCAGGGTGCGTATCCGGTGGCCAGTTCGCGGGCGGTCGCGTCGTCCTCGGCGACGACGACGTCGGCGGACACCGTCAGGTACGGCCGGTCCAGGTCGGCGGACGGCTTGAAGGCGGCCCGGTAGCCCTCGGCCGCCTCCAGCACGGAAGCGGGACTGACGTGGTAATTGGCGGCGAACCTGAGCCCGTTGCGGCCCGCGGTCTCCGCACTGACTCCGCCGCTGCTGCCCAGGATCCACACCTGTACGTCGGCCCCCTCCCCCGGGACGGCATGCGCCTCCACTCCCTCCGGGGAGCGGTAGTCGCCCCGCAGCAGCGCGAGCAGGTCGTCGACCTGCTCGCCGTACTCCTGCGGCTGGGCGCCGGGCAGGTTCAGCAGCCTCTGCTGGAGCGCGACCCGCGGATGGCCCAGCAGGTGCGCGAAGGAGAACCGGGCCGGGATGCGCAGCCCGTTCGCGGTGTACCCCTCGAACGGAGTCACCTGCGCGGCCCCGGGCTGCGGCCTGCCGGCCGAGCGGCCCAGGCCCAGGTCCAGGCGGCCGGGGTGCAGCGCGTCGATCAGGCCGAACTCCTCGACCGTGGACAGCGCGGTGCGGTGCCCGAGCTGGACGGCTCCGGAGCCGAGCCGGATGGTGGAGGTCGCGGAGGCGGTCAGTGCGAGGACGACCGCCGGGGAGGTCCCGGCGACCCCCGGATTGAGGTGGTGCTCGGCGAACCAGTAGCGGGCGTAGCCGAACGCCTCCGTCTGCCGGGCGAGGTCGATGCTGTGGTGCAGGGCCTCGGCGGCGGTGGAACCGGACGAGACCGGGACGAGGTCGAGGACCCCGAGGGGGATGCCGGACATGCAGGGCTCCTTACAGGTCGGGGAAGGCGGGGTCGGGGATCTCGCGGCGCAGCACCGGGGCGATCTGTGACTGGAAGAGTTCGAGGGAGGCACGGTGCTCCGCGGGGGTGAGCCCGCCCGGCTCCGCCTGGAGGTGCAGGGCCGTGTGGCCGAACGCCTCGTGGTAGCGGTGGACCTTCTCGATCACCTGCTGGGGGCTTCCGACCAGTGCCGAGCTCCGCTCGACGAAGTCCTCCAGCGTCGGGAAGACGGGATCCACGCCCTGCTGCTTGTGGAAGGCGAGGTACCGGGCGAACGCAGGCCGGTACCCCGCCACCGCCTGCTGCGAGGTGGGGGCCGCGTGGTAGCCGGCCGTACCCGCGCCGACGACGGCGTGCGCCGGATCGTGCCCGTAGTGCTCCCAGCGTTCCCGGTAGTGACGGATCAGCTCGGCGTACGGGCCGATCGGGTGGGTGACGTTCGCCGAGAAGAGCGGGTCTCCGTAGCGCGCCGCGAGGTCGACGGACTCCTTGCTGGTCGCGCTGCCGTGCCAGACCCGCAAGGCCGGCTGGAAGGGCCTGGGCAGCACCTCGGCGCCGGCCAGCGAGGGGCGGAAGCGCGGCTCGGCACTCACCTTGTCCTCGCTCCAGATCCGCCGGAACAGCTCGTAGGCCTCGGCGTTGCGCTCCCACTGGTCCTCGGGGGTCACGTGGAACAGCTCGCGCTGCGCCGTGCCGTTGCCCTTGCCGATCATCAGCTCCAGGCGGCCGTCGGAGAGGTGGTCGAGCGTCGCGTAGTCCTCGTACGCCCGCACCGGGTCCAGCAGGCTCAGGGTGGTCACGGCGGTGAACAGCCGGATCCGGCGGGTCAGGGCGGCGATGTGGCTGAGCACCACGGGCGGTGAGGACGACAGGAACGGCCTCTCGTGGCGCTCGCCGACCCCGAAGCCGTCGAAGCCGAGCTCTTCCGCGAGCAGCGCGGCGTCGACCACCTCGCGGAACCGTTCGCGGGTGGGTGTGGGGGCGCCCGTCACCGGGTCCGCGGAGTCCGTGATCAGGGTGATGGCCAGGAATTTCATGCGCCCGCGGCCTGCCTGCCGGAAGGCGCCTTCGGCACGGCGAGCCCGAGGTGGTCGCGCAGGGTCGTGCCGGCGTACTCGGTGCGGAACACCCCCCGCTCCTGCAGCAGCGGGACGACGGTGTCGGCGAAGACGTCCAGGCCGCCCGGGGTGATGTGGGGAACCAGGATGAAGCCGTCGGCCGCGTCCGCCTGCACCAGCGTGTCGATCTGCCCGGCGACGGTGGCCGCGGAGCCCACGAAGGTCTGGCCGGAGGTGGTGGCGATGACCAGCTCCCGGATCGAGAGGTTCTTGGCCTCGGCGAGCGCGCGCCACTGCCGGGCGGTTTCGAGCGGGTCGCGGAACTGGCGGACGCTCGCCCGCCCGAGGGCGACGGTGTTCTCGCCCGTCTCGGGATCGATGTCGGGCAGCGGGCCGTCCGGGTCGTAGCCGGACAGGTCCCGGTTCCAGACGTGCTCCAGGTACTTGATCGCGGTCTGCCCGCTGACCTGGAGGCGGCGCACCTCGTGGGCGAGCTCGTGCGCCTCGGCGTCGGTGTCGCCGAGGACGAAGGTGGCGGCGGGCAGGATCTTCAGCTCGTCGTGGCTGCGCCCGTACGCGGCCAGCCGGCCCTTGACGTCGGCGTAGAACGCCCGGCCCTCGTCGAGCGTCCCGTACCGGCCGAAGATCGCGTCGGCGGAGGAGGCGGCGAACTCGCGGCCCTCGTCGGAATCGCCCGCCTGGAAGATCACCGGGCGGCCCTGCGGGCTGCGCGGCACGTTGAAGTGGCCCTCGATGTCGAAATGCTGCCCCTGGTGGGCGAAGGCCCCGGCCCGGGCGTCGCGCAGGAAGGTGCCGGATCCGGCGTCGGCGACGATCTCGCTGCCGTCCCAGGAGTCGAACAGCTCGTGCGCGGTGGCCAGGAACTCCTCGGCCCGGCTGTAGCGCTCCTCGCGGGGCAGGAATCCGCCGCGCCGGAAGTTCTCACCGGTGAAGGCGTCCCAGGAGGTGACCACGTTCCAGGCGGCCCGCCCCTCGGACAGGTGGTCCAGCGAGGCGAACTGGCGGGCCACCTCGTAGGGCTCGTTGAAGGTGGAGTTGATCGTTCCGGTCAGTCCGAGACGCTCGGTGACTGCTGCCAGGGCGGCGAGCACCGTGAAGGTGTCGGGACGGCCGACGACATCCAAATCGTATATTTCTCCGCCCTGTTCGCGCAGTCGCAGTCCCTCGGCCAGGAAGAGGAAGTCGAACTTGGCGCGTTCGGCGGTCTGCGCGAAGTGGACGAACGAGTCGAAGTCGATGTGGCTGCCGGCCGCCGGGTCGCTCCACACGGTGGTGTTGTTGACGCCCGGGAAGTGGGCCGCGAGATGGATCTGCTTGAGCGGTTTGCTACTCATGACGGCTCCTTACGGGTCCGGGATCAGGCGGCGGGGTGGGCGGCGTAGCGGCCGGCCGGGCGCTGCAGGCCCAGCAGTCCGCGCAGGGTGTCCGCCTCGTACGCGCGGCGGAAGACGCCGCGCCGCTGCAGCTCCGGTACCAGCCCGCGGGTGATCGCGGGCAGGTCGTGGGCGAGTGCGCCCGGCCGCAGCCGGAAGCCCGACAGGCCGGCCGTGCGCCAGTCCTCGAGCAGGTCCGCCAACTGCGCCGTGGTCCCGGTGAAGATCGCCGTGTCACTGCTGTACGTGGCGCCCGCGAGCGCGTCGAGGCGGCTGCGGCGCGCATCGGCCGCCGGGGCGTCCTCGTCCAGGAACACGGTGAGGTCTGCGAAGAGGTGCAGCGGCTGCGCCGCGAGCCCGGCGGATTCCCGGGCCCGCCGGATCCCGGTGACCGCGGCGCGGGCCCCGCCGGCGTCGTGCACGGCGATGTACCCGACGTCCGTGGACCGGGCGATGAGGCCGTACGCCGCGCTGCCGTCGCCGGGCGCGCCTGCGGCGCCGGCCGCGGTGGCCGCGGTGATGACGGGTTGCCCCTGCGGCGGGCGGGGGGTGATCGACGGCCCCCTGACGCTGAAGTGACGGCCTTCGAAGTCGATGTGGTGCAGCTTGTCGCGGTCGATGAACCGGCCGGTGGCCACGTCCCGGATCTCGGCGTCGTCATCCCAGCTGTCCCACAGCCGCCGGATCACCTCGATGTGGTCGGCGGCCTCCTCGTAGGACTCCGCATCGGGGAGCGGGACCGCCCGGCGTCCGAAGTGCCGGGCCTCGTGGGCAGGTTGTGATACCTGGATGCGCAGGCCCGCACGTCCACGGCTGACGTAATCCAGGGTGGCGATCGCCTTGGATATGTGGAAGGGCTCGGTGTGGGTGGCGGTCACGGTCGGGACCAGTCCGATGTGCCGGGTGAGCGGTGCGACGCGGGCGGCGGTGAGTACCGCGTCCAGCCGCCCGCGGACCTGGTCCGTGCGCCCGTCGGGCCCGTCGGCGGAGGAGGACTGGAGGGCGAGGGAGTCTTCGAAGGTGACGAAGTCGAGCAGTCCTGCTTCGGCCTCGGCTACGGCATCGGCCCAGTAGCGGGCCGTGAAGAGCTCACCGGGCCGGGCGCCCGGCTCGCGCCAGGCGGCGGGGTGCCAGCCCGCGCCGTCGAGCGCGACGGCGAGGTGCAGCGATTCCGAAGATGCTGATGTGAAAACGGATGCAGGCGGGGATGAGGACACGTCGAATTGCGCCTTCCTGATCGGCCGTGCGAAAAGGAGGCCGATACGCGTCGCCGAATATGAGGACGTATGAGAGTGCGATGAGGAAGCCCGTCACCGATATCTCCTCGAGACGCTACGCCCGATAGCGGTGCCATACAATGACCTGAATATTAAGAGAAGTTGGCAGCGGTGTTGCCGGGTGCACGGACCGCCGTGAAGGACGGGCGGCGGCGCAGGGTGAAGCCGATCGACTCGTACAGCCGGATCGCCTTCGTGTTGCTCGCGGCGGTGTGGAGGAACGGGACGGCGCCGCGCTCCCGGATGCCCGCGGCGACGGCACGGACCAGCTGCGTCGCCAGCCCCCGCCCCTGGTGGTCGGGATGCGTGCACACCGCGCTGATCTCGGTCCAGCCGGGCGGCCGCAGCCGCTCTCCGGCCATCGCGATCAGCCGGCCCCGGTGCCGGATGCCGAGGTACGTGCCCAGCTCGACGGTGCGCGGCAGGAAAGGGCCGGGCTTCGTGAGCTCGATCAGGCCGAGGATCTCGGGTACGTCACGGGGACCGAGCCTGACCGCCTCGGGGGCGGGTTCGGCGCGCAGCGCGGTGTCGACCAGCTGGACGCCGGGGACCGAGCCGACGGTCTCCCAGCCGTCGGGCGGGGCCGGTACGCCGCTGAGCGCGGCGATCCGGCCGTCGCCGATCAGCCGGTGCAGGTCGGCCCACGAGTCCGGGTCGGCCGGGTCCGCGAGGGCGGCGAACGGCGAGACGTCCGGCGGATAGCGGGCGGCGCGGGAGGAGGCGGGGCCGGCCCCGGGCCGGGCCGCCCGCTCGGCGAAGGCGGCGTGCGCGCCGGACAACGAGGCCCAGGCGGGGTTGTCGAGGACGTGCGCGGACACCAAGGCGCCCAGGCCCGTGCCCGTACTCGTACTACTGCTCGTACTCGTGCTCGCGCTCGTGCCGGGAGCGGCGTTCGTGCTCATGGGGCGGGCTCTCCGTCCGTGGCATGGCCCGGGGGCCGGGGATTCAGGAGTTGGTCACCGGCAGGCCCGGCGGGTCGACCTCCGAGGTGGTGACGGCCTCGTTGGACAGGTTCCAGGCGGCGAGCAGCCGCGCGTACTGACCGTTCTTGATCAGGTGGTTGATCGCCTCCGCCACCGGCTTGGCGAGCCCGCTGTCCTTCTTCGCGGTCGCGGCGATCAGGCCCTGGAGGGATTCGCCCGCACCGGAGAAGGAGCCCGCGTTGCGGGTCGGGGCGTTACTGCTCGCCGTCTGGGTGATGTGGTAGGCGATGGACGGGTTCGGGCCGAAGCTGAGGTCGATCTTCTTGCCGCTCAGGGCCAGGTAGGTGCTGTTGGCATCGGGGAAGTACTTGACGGTGATGTCCTTGCCCTCGGCCTGGAGCTTCTTCTGCCACTCCAGCAGGATCTTCTCCTGGTTCGTGCCCGAGCTGACCGCGACCGTCCGTCCCGCGAGATTGCGGTAGTCGCCGCCGAAGTTCCACGGGTTGTCCTTCAGCGTCTCGAAGGCCAGGTTGTCCTGCCGGTAGGAGGCGAACTCGTACTTCTTCTTGCGCTCCTCCGTGACCGTGACGTTCGTGAAGGCCACGTCCACCTTGCCGCTGTCGATGCCGACGAAGAGGTTCTCCCAGGTGGAGTTCTTCACCACCGGCTTGAGCCCGAGCGTCGCGGCCACCAGGCGGCCGAGGTCCGGTTCCGCGCCGGTCAGGGTCTTCTGGTCGGTGCCGACGTACGCCAGCGGCGGGAAGCCGGCGGGCAGCGCGCCGACCCCGATGAGGAGTTCGCCGCGCTCGCGGACCTCAGCGGGCAGCTGGGCGCGCAGGGACTCGACCACCGGGGCGGACAGCTCGGCCTGCTGGGCGGCGCCGTTGGACACCGCGCCGACGGTGACCTTGCCGGAGTCCGGCCCGGTGGCCTCGGCCTCACCGCCGCACGCGGTGAGGCCGGAGGCGAGCGCCACGGTGGCGGTGGCGGCGCCGAGGCCGCGGACGAATCTGGTGCGCAGGGAGCGTCGGCGTTGCATGGTGTTCCTTTTCGGTTCGGAAGGGCCGGTGGGCGGGGTGGGGTGCGACGGTGTCAGAGCACCTTGCTCAGGAACTCCCGCGTACGGGGATGGGCGGGCCGGTCCAGCACTTGCTCGGGCGGGCCCTGTTCGACGATGCGGCCGCCGTCGAGGAAGACGATCTCGTCGGCCACCTCGCGGGCGAAGCCGATCTCGTGCGTGACGATGACCAGCGTGGTGCCGCCGGTGGCCAGGCCCTTGATCACGGACAGCACCTCGCCGACGAGTTCGGGGTCGAGCGCGGAGGTGGGTTCGTCGAAGAGGATGACTCCGGGCCGCAGCGCCAGGGCGCGGGCGATGGCCACGCGCTGCTGCTGGCCGCCCGACAGCTGTCGCGGATAGGCGCCGGTCCGGTCGCCGAGCCCGACGCGCTCCAGGAGTTCGCGGGCCAGGGCCCGGGCCTGCGGTCGCGGCAGCCTGCCGGTGGCCACCGGGGCGGCCGCGACGTTGTCGAGCACGGTCAGGTGCGGGAAGAGGTTGAAGTTCTGGAAGACGAAGCCGATGCGCCCGCGCTGGGCGAGGATCGCCCGCTCGCTCAGCTCCTTCAGCCGTCCGCCGTGCCGCGTGACGCCGATCGGCTCGCCGCCCACGCTGACGTATCCGGCATCGGGCTTCTCCAGGTGGTTGATGACCCGCAGCAGGGTGGACTTGCCGGAGCCGGAGCGGCCCAGGACCGCGGTGACCGTGCCCGGCCGCAGCGTCAGGCTCACCCCGTCCAGTACCTGCTGTCGGCCGTACCACTTGTGCACGTCGTGGACCTCGATCGCGGCGGCCCGCAGGGCGGTGGTCATCGCGCCGTCTCCTTCCGGAAACGGTCCCGGAGATCGCCCAGGCCCGTCCGGGCCCGCTGCAGGGGGGTGGGCGGTACGGTGCGCAGCGCACCGCGCGCGTAGTACCGCTCGACGTAGAACTGGACGACCGAGAGGACGCTGGTGAGGACCACGTACCAGAACGTGGCCACCAGCAGCAGCGGCACGATGTCGCCGGAGTAGGTGCTGCCGAGGCTCTGCACCGTGCCGAACAGGTCGAGCAGCGATACGTAGAAGACCAGGGAGGTGGCTTTGACCAGCCCGACCAGCTGGTTGACGTAGGCGGGGACGATGGAGCGCAGCGCCTGGGGGAAGACGATCCGGGCGAACTGGTACCGCTTGGGCAGTCCCAGTGCGGCCGCCGCCTCGTGCTGGCCCTGGTCGACGGAGAGCACGCCGGCCCGTACCACCTCGGCCGCGTACGCCGCTTCGCTCAGGCTGAGTCCCACGACCGCCACGACGATGTCGGTGGCCAGCCGCGATTCGTCGAAGGTGAAGAAGGCGGGCCCGAAGGGCACCCCGATGCTCAGGGTGGGGTAGAGGGCGCTGAGGTTGTAGAGGAAGAGCAGGACCACGATCAGCGGCACGGAGCGCAGCAGCCAGATGTACGTCCAGCTCACCGACCGCAGTACGGGGTTCGCGGAAAGCCGTCCGAGGGCGAGCAGGATGCCGCCCGCGAGGCCCAGGACCGCGCTGTACGCGGCCACCTGGAGGGTGATGAGCAGGCCCTCCAGGATGACCGGCCGGACGAACCAGTAGGCGAACCGGTCCCATTGGTAGAAGGGGTTGGTCAGCAGGCCGTGAGCGGCCTGGGAGACCAGGAGCAGCACGACGGCAGTGGCGATCCACCGCCCGGGCCGGCGGAGCGGGAGGACCCGTTCCGCCGGCGCCGCCGGTCCCGGGGGCGCGGTGAGGACAAGCGATCCGGTCAAGGACACTCCAGCAGCATTCGATGAATCGAGGAATCGAAAAGCAGCCGTCATGTCGAAGAGAAGAGGCCGCTGATGTCGTTATCTGCGGCGTAAGCTAGGCAGTTCGTAGAAGGGCTGTCAACGGCCCTGATATCGGAATCCGCGAAAGCGTGCGGCAATTTCATCCGCCGTACACACAACGCCTTCCGGTGAAATGAACCGGGCTGTCGTTCACAGCCAGGGAAGCTGATCGGCGGAGTACCGGTAGGCGCGGAAGACGGAGTTCTGGGCGCCGGCCGAGGACTCCAGGCCCACGCCCTCGCCGAAGGACCGGAACTGCGGGACCACGAACTCCCACACCACGTCCCCGCCGGGGGTCACCTCGAAGAGCCGCCCGAAGGAGCCCTCGGCGATGAAGGTGTTGCCGTTGGGGAGCCGCTGCGCGCTGGACATGTACGGGCTGTAGAAGTTCTGCGGCGGGTTGTCCTCGTAGGCCCACACCTCCTTGCCCGTGCGCGGGTCCAGCTCCAGCACCCGCGAGTACGGGACGGAAGTGGTGTCGCGGTAGGTGCCGTTGTCGAAGACCAGGATGTTCCCGCCCGCCAGCTCGTGCGGATGGTGCTGCTGCGCCAGGACGTCGGGGCCGATGTGCCACAGCACGGACCCGTCGGCGCGGTCGACGGCCACGGTGGAGGACACGCTGCGGAAGCCCAGGACGATCGAGCCGTCGGCGCGTTCGTTGACGGTGTTGGCCATGGGCCAGTGCTCCCGGGCGAAGTGGGGGTCGAGCGGGAACTCCTCGGGGTCGAGGTGCTCGATGGCAGCCCAGCGCCACACCTCTTCCCCGTCCCAGGTCAGCTCGTACACCACGTCCCCGTAGATCACCCCGCCCGGGGCTTCGGAGCCCGGGATGCCGCCCCGGATGCGGGCGGCGTCGGCCGGGTCCAGGGGTTCGACGACGGTGATGATGAGGTTGCCGTTGCGCAGGATCGAGGCGTCGTGGTGGTGGAAGGGGTGCCGGACCTCGCGCAGGACCGTGGAGTCGGGGGCCAGTTCCTGGAAGATGCCGCCGTGGTAGACGTCCCAGATGGGGAAGAGGGTGGGGCTGGCGGTGTCCTTGGCCGCGTAGAAGAGGTTGCCGCCCGGGAGGAGCTGGGCCTGGCGGCCGGGCGGGTACGGGGAGTTCCAGGTGTGGACGGGCCGGCCCTCGATGTCGACGAGGTGGATCTCGCCGGCGCTGGTGATGGGCGTGTAGAGGGTGTAGCCGCCGTAACTGCGGGCGGGGTCATGGGCGATCAGGCCGACGCCGCGGCGGCGCAGGGTGTTCTGGTCGACGGTCATGAGGATCTCCTGTCGGGGCGTGGCTCAGTGGACGGTGACGGCGGCCGGGTCGGCGGCCGTCAGGGGTGCGGGGTACAGATGCCGCAGCAGCGCGGCGTGGTCGGCGGAGCCCGGCAGGCTCTGGGCTGCCTTCGCCCAGCCGGCCTCCTGGTCCAACTGGGCCAGCAGCTCGGGTGAGAGGGTCGCGCCGTAGCCGTAGCGGGGTTGGAAGGCGTCCACGTAGTCGGCCTGGAGGGCGCCCTTGGACTGGGCGACTACGGCCTTTCGCGCGGCGGCCGGGTCGGCGGCGATCTCGCGCTGGGCCTTCAGCAGAGCCCGGAGGACGGCCGTGGTCGTCTCGTCGGTCGCCTTCGGGCCCGCGACGAGCAGGGTCCGTGCGGTGTAGCCGGTGAAGGGGAGCTCTGCGTAGCGGTCGCCCAGGGTGGTGCGGGCGGCGTCGTAGAAGCTGGGGAAGGTGACCCCGGCGTCCACGTCGCCGCGGGCCAGCGCCGAAGTGACCTGGTTCGGGGCGAGGTTCACCACGGTCACATCGGCGGCCGTCAGCTGCACGGAGGCGAGCATGCGTGACAGGGCGTACTCGACGTTCGTACCCTGCGGGACTCCGACCTTGCGCCCCTTCAGCGCGGCGAGGCCGGTGATCTGCCGGTCGGTCCGGGTCAGCAGGCGCCAGTCGGAGAACCGGGACAGGTCGGCGACGATCCGCAGCTCGCGCCCGCTCAGCGCGGCGGTCACCGCGGGCAGGTCGCCCACGACGCCGAGCTGCGCCTGACCGCCGAGCACGGCGTTGAGCGCGTCGCGCCCGCTGGGCTGGGTGGTCACGGTGGCGTCGATGCCCTCGGCGGACCACAGCCCCCGCTCCTGGGCCACGTAGACGGGCGCACCGCCGAGGAGGTCGCTTCCGGCGAGGGAGACGGCGGGGTGGCCGCCGCCCGCAGCGCCGGAGCCCCCGGCACAGGCAGAGGCGAGGGCGCAGAGCAGGGCCGCCGTCAACAGTGCGGCCACTGCACGGGGTCTGGGCATGACGGGGAGTCCTTCCGGGGACGGAGGTGGGAGCAGGGAGGAGTCGGGGGCTTCAGTCGGAGCCGAGGTGACGTGAGATCAGCGAGCGCAGGTCCGGGTCGGGCGGCCCGGCGGGCACGGCGTGGTCGGCCAGCACCCGCCCGGGGGTCCCGCCGAGGACGACGACCCGTTCGGCGAGGGCCAGCGCCTCGTCGATGTCGTGCGTGACGAACAGGACGGTGGTTCCGCGGCGCCGCCACAGCTCCCGCAGCAGGGTCTGCATCCGGGTCCGGGTCAGTGCGTCCAGGGCTCCGAACGGCTCGTCCATCAGCAGTACTTCGGGCTCGGCGGCCAGGGCGCGGGCCAGTGCGACGCGCTGCTGCATGCCGCCGGACAGCTGCGCCGGGTACTTCTCGGCGCCGTCCGCCAGCCCTACCTCGGCCAGTGCCGCGAGGGCGCGCCGGCGGCGCTCCGGACGCGGCAGGCCGAGCCGCTTGAGCGCGAATTCGACGTTGCCGCGGGCGGTGCGCCAGGGGAACAGCGCGTAGTGCTGGAAGACCACGCCCCGCTCCGGGCCCGGCCCGTCCACCGGAGCGGAGCCCGCCGTCACCCGCCCTTCGGTGGGCCGCACGAACCCGGCCACCAGGTTGAGCACCGTGGACTTGCCGCACCCGCTGGGCCCCAGCAGCGCCGTGAACGATCCTGCCGGAAGCTCCAGATCGGTGCGCTCGAGCACCGGGGCGGCCCCGTAGTGGACCGACAGCCCCTCCAGCCGTACTGCCAGGCTCATGAGGCGCTCCAGTGCACGAACCGGCGGCCGACCGCGGCCAGTACGAGGTCGACGGCCACGCCGAGCAGTCCGAGCACGAGCAGCCCCGCGAACATCCGGTCCACGCGCAGGAACTGGCCGTCCACTTGGAGCCGGTACGCCAACCCGCTGTCCGCGCCGCCCAGTTCCGCAGCCACCAGGGCGAGCAGCGCCACCGAGGCCCCGTAGCGCAACGCGGCGAGCAGTGCGGGCGCGGCGGCGGGCAGCAGCACCTCGGTGAACCGCCGGTGCAGCGGCGCCCCCAGCGACCGGGCCGCCCGCAGATGGGATGCCGGCACCCGGGACACCCCGTCGTGTACGTACAGCCAGACGGCGAGCAGCACGGCGTACGCGATGAGCAGGCGCTTGGCGGTTTCCCCGATGCCGAACCAGGCGGTCGCGAGCGGGACCAGCGCGATGGCCGGGATGGGGCGCAGGAAGGAGACGACCGGGGTGACGGCGGCGGACAGCCGGGGCAGATAGCCGGTGGCGAAGCCCAGCGCGCCGCCCACGAGGGCGCCGAGCGCGAAGCCCTGCCCGGCGCGGGCCAGGCTGGCGCCGAGATCGGCGGCCAGGATGCCGCTGCGGGCGCTGTCCGCGAGCGCGGCCGCGGTCTCACCGGGCGTGGGCAGCAGTCCCGGGGCCACCGCACCGGACCAGGCGAGCAGGCTCCACAGTGCGAGCACGGCGCCTGCCGCGGCCAGGGCCGGGCCGAGCCGGCCGGGGCTCCGGCCGGGCGGTGAGGGGGTGGCGTGCACGGGGCGGCTCCTCGCTGGGTTCCTCGTCGATAAGTGAGGTCAATAATTGACCACGCTTATGACGGGAGTGTTGCGGCAGTACGAAACCTCGCCGGAGCCCGCGGTGCTCGATCGGTGATGAGGTACGTTCACCAGCGTGTCTCGACCTGAACCCACGCCCGAGGCGATCGAGGTCGGACGGGTGATCCGGAGCTGCCGCAAACAGCGCGGCGTCTCCATGGCCGTCCTCGCCACGCTCTCCGGCCTCTCCCAGCCGTTCCTCAGCCAGCTCGAACGCGGCCTCGCCACCCCCAGCCTCAGCTCGATCTACCGGATCGCGGAGGCGCTGGACGTCACCCCGGGAACCTTCCTGCGGCCGCCCGCCCGGCCGGGTGCGGTCAGCCACGAGAGCGATCCGCAGGTGATCCGCGTCAGCGAGGCCGCCGGGCAGATCGCCCGGGTCCTCATCCCCGGCGGGCGCAGCGCGCTGATGGAGGCCTACGAGCACCACTTCGAGCCCGGCCAGGGTGAGCGGGGCTGGTTCGAGCACCCCGGCGAGGACTTCCTCTACGTACTGGAGGGCGAGATCGTCCTCGAGGTCGAGGGCGAGGAACCACTGACCCTGCGCGCCGGCCAGAGCGCCCACCACCGGGGCGAGGTCCCGCACCGCTGCCGCCTGACGGGCCCGGCCTCCGCCCGCACCCTGCTGGTCATCGCGAACGCCTGAGGAACCCCCGGCGGTGGCGGCGGAGGTTCCACGCCCGGTCGGCCGGGGGGCTACTGGTGGTCGGGAACGTACTTGTAGCCGACGCGGCGCACGGTGGAGATGCGGTCCCGGTAGGCGGGTCCGAGCTTGCGGCGCAGCCGGGCCACGTGGACATCGACCGTACGGCCGTCGCCGATGTGCCCATACCCCCAGATGCCCGAGATGAGGGCATCGCGCGTGTGGACCGTGTACGGATGGGACACGAGGTGGGCCAGGAGGTCGAACTCCAGGTAGGTGAGGTCCAGTTCGCGCCCGTCGACCTCGACCAGCCGACGTGCGCGGTCGACCCGGATCGTGCCGTCGAACTCGACGGGGTCGGGGTGCAGGGCCGGTTCCGGCTCGGGAGCCGCGAGCGTCCCGGGCTCGAGGGAACGGATCTCCGGACGTATGCCGTGCGCGTCCATCAGCGCCACCGGGTCGACGTCCGCCGGCAGGAACACGAGGTATCCGACGCGGCCGCCACGGGTCCCGTCGGCGAAGGCGCCGGGCGGACGGTCGCCGACCAGCTGGAGGCGCTGGGCCGGGGAGCGGCGGATGGCGGGTGCGGGAATTGCGGTGGTCACGATGAGCCCCTTCGGCTGCGCGGATCGAGGTACGGATGCCGGGTGTTCGGGCACGTCAGGGCAGGGGGTCTCCGTGACGGACCCGTACGGCTCACAGGGCCGGGGGCGCGAAGAGCGCGGAGCACGGAGCACGGAGAGAAGCGGCAGCCGGAACACCGGCGCACGTCGAGGAATCGCCCTGCCGAAGAGCCCTAGAAGGGTCGGCACATGGCGCTGGCGACGAGACGGAAGTCAACGTGCCTGCGGCGTACGAGCAACGGCTGCGACGGGGACATGGCCTCATCGTGAAGTGCGCGGCGGGCACGCGTCAATACTTCCCTACTGATTGCATAGGAAAAGTCTGGACCTTGCCGAGACGCATCGCACCGGGCGAACCTCCCGAGTGCGCGCGCCCCCTGACAGAGGATCCGGCTGCGCCCAGGCCGCACGAGCCGACCCCACGAGCCGGCCGCCGACCTGCAACGTCTTTCATCCCGAGATCGGATTGTCCACGATCCGGTCACACACTTGCCCGGAAGGCCTCTTCGGGCAAGTATCCCTATCAATCCGATGGGAAAGGTGGGGATTCGGCGAACCGGCCGACGCCACCCAACAACGTTCCGGAGTAGCCGACATGACCACCGCCATCCCCCATGGCACCGCTGTCCGCCCAGTCCACACCCCGCACAGCGGCACCGGGGCCTGCCGGTGACGCCCACGCGGACCACACCCGGCCCTGCCGGACCCCGATCCACCGACGAGCGGCGCCGCGCGCTCCTGCGCACCGCCCGCGATGTGGCGGACGACCTCGCCGCTGACGCCATCGTGCGCGATCAGGCAGGCAAGCCGCCGACCGACGAGACGGCCCGGCTGCGCGAGGCCGGCCTGCCGGCGGCGCTCACCCCGCCCGGGCCCGGCCGCGGTGCGGACTGGCGTACCGGATGCGCCGTCATACGGGAGATCGCCGCAGCCGACAGCTCTGTCGGCGACGTACTCGCCCGCCACTACGTGCACGCCTGGAGCGGACGCTTCTACGCGAGTCACGAGCACGCGACCGCCCTCGAAGAGGAGTCGGTGCGCGAGCGGTGGCTGTGGACCGGGGCGGTCCGCACGCCCGCGCCCAACGGCGACACGGAGGGACCGGACCTCACACTGCGGCCGCGCGCCACCGGCTACGTACTGACCGGGCGCCGGTCCGTGGACACGGCGGTGGCCGCAGCCGACCAGATCGTGGTGGACGCCGTCTGCGCCGCGACCGGCGACGTGCTGGTCGTACGGATCCCGCCCGGCGCCCAGGGCGTGACCGTCGAACCCGCCCACGATCGCCTCGGGCAGCGGGTCGCGGGCGCGGGCGAGGTCCTCCTGGACAGGGTCACCATCACACCGGGGCAGGTGCTGGGCCGCCGGCCGCACGACGAGGAGTCGACACCGCCCTTCACCGCGCTCGCGGAGCCGGCACTCCGGCTCGCCCTGTGCCACGTCGGCCTCGGCATCGCCGAGGGCGCCCTCACCGAAGCGCGCGACCTCAGCAGGGGCGGCCGCGCACACCGGCTGCCCGGCGAGGACCCGGACCTCTTCCTGACGTACGGGGAACTCGCCTCTGCCGCTCAGACGGCCACCGCCGTGGTCGACCGGGCGACGGAGGTGATGGCGCAGGCCCTCGCCGCCGGCGCACAGCTCGATGCCGAGGTACCCGCGGGCGTCGCCGCCCTGGTCGCCACGGCCGAGGCCGTGATGTCGAAGGCCACCTTGCACATCACCGCCCGGGTGCTGGAACTCGCCGACGCCCCCGGCCTGGACCGGTTCTGGCGCAACGCCCGCGTCCTGACGGCCCACCGCCCGGTCGCGCACCGCCTGCGCTCCATCGGCGAGCACTACCTCAACGGCTCCCACCGCGCGGTGGCGGCAGCCTTCCACTGACCCGCAGGGCGCCGCTCAGGACGCGGATCCGCGCCCCGGTCCCCTCGGCTGCCGGGCGCGGCTGCCCGCCCGGCAGCCTGCGGCCACCCACGGCCGACGCCGGCCGAATCCATGCCGGATAATGGCCCTATGCGGATCTCAGCCAGGGCGGACTACGCGGTACGTGCCGCACTGCAGCTTGCCGCGGCGCAGGATGACGGGCCGGTGAAGGCAGAAGCCATCGCCGACGCCCAGGACATCCCGCACAAGTTCCTCGAGGGCATCCTGAACGACATGCGCCGAGGCGGTCTCGTGCTCAGCCAGCGCGGCGGCAACGGCGGATACCGGCTGGCGAAGCCCGCCCAGTCCATCAGCATCGCGGATGTGATCCGCGTCGTGGACGGACCCCTCGTCTCGGTGCGCGGAGTCCGCCCACCGGACCTGTCGTACACCGGCCCCGCCGAGTCGCTGCTCCCCCTGTGGATCGCGCTGCGGGCCAACGTGCGCGAGATCCTCGACGGCGTGACACTCGCCGACGTCGCGTCAGCCGACCTGCCCTCCGGCGTATCGGCGCTGACCGACACCCCTGGGGCCTGGACCAATCCCTGATCTACCGCCCCACCTGCACTTTCTCGCATAGCGAGATCCAGGCGTCCACCATGCGGTCACCCTCTTGGGGCGGGTGTCCGCCTCTGCCAAGATGCCTACCAACCAGGTGGGAAAACTAGGAATCGGGGAGGTAGCCGTGCGCACACTGCACCACGCAAGCCGGATGCTGCCGCTGACCTCCCGCCTGCACATCGACCTGGTCCGTACGTCCAGCGCCATCTGTCAGCCCTGCTGACACCCTTCGCCGGGCCTGGCTCCGCGCAGGGCGCCCCCGGGCACCGTCCCCGTCCGCTCTCCATCGGACGGGCGGGCCCCCTCGGTCGACCCCACCGACGGCGCGCCTTCGAGCGTGGCCATCCGACACCTCTCCGTTCCTCAGCCGGCGGCCGCGATCCCGCCGCCGGCGACCGCGAGTGGGTGCCGTGTGCGCCGATGCCTTCCCGCCGCCCCTCTGCGTACCTCTTTGAACACCATCCCTGAAAGGACACCCCCGTGTCTGCCGCAAGACCGCTCACCACCCTGCGCGCCATCGCCGTCACAGCGGCCCTTCCCCTGCTGCTCACCGCCTGCGGCTACGGCTCCGAGGCGAAGAAGGACGACGACAAGGCCGGCGCCGCGGCCACCGGCGACAAGAAGCTGTCGGCTTCCGAGGTCCGTATCGGGTACTTCCCGAACCTGACGCACGCCACCGCCCTGGTCGGTCTCCAGGAGGGCCTGA
>NZ_JBIARX010000020.1:0-113717 GCF_042890265.1 Streptomyces sp. NPDC002209
CCGTGCGTGGTGTGGAGCCTAGACACCTCCACCACACCGGAGGTCTTCGCCATGATCAAGACCCAGCACCGTTAACAACGCTCGTGGTCAATACACCTAGGTCCCGGCCGCCACCCGCTCCAGCAGCGGCCGTACGACCCCGCTCGCGCGGACCGCCCGCAGCCGCCCCCGCATCCGGCGCAGGGCGTCCGTCACCCGGGCCGATTCCAGCTGCGGTACGACGTCCAGCACTTCGTGCCAGGCGGCGCAGGCCCGCTCCAGGTGCCCCTGGCCCAGGTGGAGTTCGGCGAGCCGGGCCGCCGTGACCGCCCGCGCACGCCGCTCGGCCGCCGGCCGGTGGTGCAGCGAGGCCCCGAGCGCGGCGATGGCGCCCCGGCCGTCGCCCAGCGCGGCCAGCGCCTCCGCCTGCTGGTGGCACAGGGCGGCCTGGTGGTAGTCGCCGATCGGCGCGCTCTGCCCCGCCGAGCGGTCCAGCAGCCGCTGGGCTCCCGCCAGATGGGAGACCGCGGCCCGCCGGTCCCCGCATGCGGCCTCCGCCACGGCCAGCTGCCCGGTGACGAAAGCCGCCTGGAGCGCAGGCAGCCGCCCCGCCTCCCGCGCGGCCGCCTCCGCGAGCTCCAGCGCCTGCATGCGGTGGCCGAGGTGGTGGGCCTGCACGCTCATCGCCCGCAGCACGGGCGCGTGGCACCGCGGGTCTCCGGCCTCCCTGCCCAGCCGCAGCGCCGCCCGGTAGTAGGCCTGGGCCACCCCGTGCTGGTTGCCGTCGAAGCACAGGAACCCGGCGGTGTAGGCCAGCCGGGAGGTGGCGCCGAGCAGCCGGTGGCGTACGGAGGGCGGTGCGTCGGCCCGCAGCCACGGGGCGACGGTGGTGGCGAGGTACGCGGTCAGGGCGGGCCGGGCGAGCCCGCTGCCGAACATCATGTCGGCGTTGC
Source organism: Streptomyces sp. NPDC002209 (assembly GCF_042890265.1). Classification (NCBI taxonomy): domain Bacteria; kingdom Bacillati; phylum Actinomycetota; class Actinomycetes; order Kitasatosporales; family Streptomycetaceae; genus Streptomyces; species Streptomyces sp. NPDC002209. The sequence continues at coordinate 933 of NZ_JBIARX010000020.1, forward strand.
GGAAGACCGGGAGCACCGCCTCGGCGGCCCGTACGTGGTCCTGCCCGATCCGTACCCCGGCCCGCGCCCCGGTCTGCCCCGGATGGGCCGGCTGTTGCTCCTCGGGCGGTCGCCAGGCGGAGGAGTAGACCGGGATCTCGCCCAGTGCACCGACCCCGAAGTCCGGCCCGCAGTCGGGCAGTTGTGCCCCGGCCCGGGCGGCCGCGGCGAGGACGTCCGCTGCGTGCGCTCCGCCGCCGGGGCGCTCTCGCGCCCTCGCCCCGGCGGGCCGGGCGAGTCCGGTGTCGGTGGCGGCGATCCGGCGCCCGGTGCGCCGGCTCAGTGCCTCGGCGGCGAGGTCGACGACGTGGGCGGGCGGCCTGGTGCCCGCGAGCCAGTGGGAGACGGAGGTCCGGTCGTAGCTGAGGGTGAGGCCGGCCTCGGCCGCGATGCCGTTGACGGCGCGTGCGAAGTCCTGCCCGCTCCAGCGGGCTTCGATGAGGAGGGTGCGGAGTTGTCCGTTGGGGTCACGCTTCGCCATCCAGAACCGCCCAACTCGTACGTGTGTCCAGCGCTTCAACACGGTCGGAGATTCAACAGGGTGGGACAGGGACCCGTGTACCGGGTGGGGCCGCCCTGCCTCTAACTAAGACGTGTGCACACGGTGGCACCCGGTCACACCGGGTGTGCGTGGCGTGCGGGAGCGCGGCGGATCACGGACAAGCGGGATCGCTCCTTCCGATCGCCCCCGCACACGACGTGCGCGACGTGCGCGACCCGCACCCGGGCCGCTGCGCAGGACAGTCACCGACGCCGCATCCGGAGCCAGGAAGACCGACCGAGAGGACGTTCCGTCATGTCTGTCGACCCGACGACCGAAGAGAGCGCCGCACACCCGACCCGCAACGCCCGCCGGAGCCTCAGCACCGATGCGGCGCGGAACCTGGCGACCACCACCAAGTCCGCCCCGCAGATGCAGGGCATCAGCTCCCGCTGGCTGTTGAAGATCCTCCCGTGGGTCCAGACCAGCGGCGGCACCTACCGGGTCAACCGCACGGTCAGCTACACCCTCGGCGACGGGCGCATCAGCTTCGTCAAGACCGGGTCCGAACTCCGGGTCATCCCGCCCATGCTGCGCGAGCTGGGCATGCTGCGGCACTTCCCCGACGACGCGGTCGTCAAGTCGATCGCGGACCGGTTCGTCAAGGAGGAGTTCCGCAAGGGCGACGTGATCGTCCGCCGCGGCGAACCCGTCGACAAGATCTACCTGATCGCCCACGGCCGCATCGAGCGGCTCGGCGAGAGCGCGTACGGGGAGGAGGCGAGCCTCGGCGTCCTCAGCGACGGCGACCACTTCGGCCACCACCCGCTGCCGGACGCCCGCTGGGAGTTCACCGCCCGGGCCCAGACCGACGTGGTGACCATGACGTACAACCGCGGCGACTGGGACGGCGCGCTGAGCCGCTCCCCCGCCCTGCGCCGGCACGCCGAGGCCTACCTGGAGGCGGAGCGCGTGGGCCGCAAGGGCAGTGAGGCCGTGGACCTGTCCGCCGGCCACACCGGCGAGGTCATGCTGCCCGGCACGTACGTCGACTACGACCTGAGCCCCCGCGAGTACGAACTGAGCGTCGCCCAGACCGTGCTGCGCGTCCACACCCGCGTCGCGGACCTCTACAACCAGCCGATGAACCAGTCGGAGCAGCAGCTGCGCCTGACCATCGAGGCCCTGCGGGAGCGCCAGGAGAGCGAGCTGGTCAACCACCCGGAGTTCGGGCTGCTGCACAACGCCGACTACGAGCAGCGGATCTACGCCCGTTCCGGCCCGCCCACCCCGGACGACATGGACGAGCTGCTCAGCCGGCGGCGCGGCTCCCAGTACTTCCTCGCGCACCCGCGCACGATCGCCGCTTTCGGCCGCGAGTGCAGCCGGCGCGGGCTGTACCCGGCCTCCGTCGAGTTCCAGGGGCATTCGATGCCCTCCTGGCGCGGGGTACCGCTGCTGCCCTGCAACAAGATCCCGGTCACGAAGGAACGGACCAGTTCGATCCTGGTCATGCGTACCGGCGAGGACAACGAGGGGGTCATCGGGCTGCACCAGCTGGGCCTGCCGGACGAGTACCAGCCGGGCCTGTCCGTCCGGTTCATGAGCATCAACGAGCAGGCGATCGTCTCCTACCTGGTCACCGCCTACTACGCGGCGGCCATCTTGGTGCCCGACGCCGTCGGGGTGCTGGAGAACGTAGAGATCTCGCGCTTCGACGACTGAGGGCGGCGGCCGCATGAGCAGCACAGGGAACGCGCAGCCCTTCGAACTGCCCGAGTTCTACGTCCCGCACCCCGCCCGTCTCAACCCTCACCTGGCCCGCGCCCGCGCGCACGCCCTCGACTGGGCCCGCGCCATGGGCATGCTGGAGGGCTCCGGGGTCTGGGACCAGGCCGACCTGGAGGCCCACGACTACGCGCTGCTGTGCGCCTACACCCATCCCGAGTGCGATGCCTCGATGCTCTCGCTGGTCACCGACTGGTACGTGTGGGTGTTCTTCTTCGACGACTGGTTCCTGGAGGTCTTCAAGCGGCGCGGCGACCGGGAGGGCGGGCGCACCGCACTGGAGCGCCTGGCCCTGTTCATGCCCGGAGCCGCGCCCGCACGCGAGGCGCAGGGCCCGCAGCCCGGCAATCCGGTCGAGGCGGGGCTCGCCGATCTGTGGGCCAGGACCGTCCCCGGGCATTCGCCGGACTGGATCGCCCGTTTCTCGCTCAGCACCCGCAATCTCCTCGTGGAGTCCCTGTGGGAGCTCGACAACATCAGCATCGGCCGGATCGCCAATCCGGTCGAGTACGTCGAACAGCGCCGCAAGGTCGGCGGCGCGCCGTGGTCGGCGGGGCTCGTCGAGCACGCCGTGGGCGCCGAGGTGCCCGCCGCCGTCTCCGCCGAGCGGCCGCTGCGCGTGCTGCGCGACTGCTTCGCGGACTCGGTGCACTTCCGCAACGACCTGTTCTCCTACGAGCGCGAGGTCGGCCGGGAGGGCGAACTCAGCAACGGGGTGCTGGTACTGGAGACGTTCTTCGGGTGCACCACCCAGGAGGCGGCCGATCAGCTGAACCGGCTGCTCACCTCGCGGCTCCAGCAGTTCGAGCACACCTTCTTCGCCGAGCTGCCCCCGATGTCCGCGCGGGCCGGCCTGACTCCCGAGCAGGTGACGGCGGTGCTCACCTACGCCCGCGGGCTCCAGGACTGGCAGTCCGGCGGCCACGAGTGGCACCTGCGCTCCAGCCGCTACATGAACCGGCGGGCCGGCCTGCCCTCCGGACCCTCCGGGCTGGGCAGCGCCACCTCGGGCTTCAAGGCGCTGCTGGGCATCACCGGCGGCGCGGACCGCGTGCGGCGGCACACCCGCACCCCGCGCCCGGTGGGCCCGTCCGTGATCCCGGAGTTCTACCTGCCGTACCCGAACCGGCTCAACCCGCACCTGGAGGGCGCCCGCGGGCGGCTGGTGGAGTGGAACCGTGCGATGGGGATGTTCGACGAGGGCCTGTGGTGGGAGGAGAAGGCCGTCGACTTCGACTTCGCGCTGTGCTCGGCGGGCATCGACCCGAAGGCCTCGGCCGCGGACCTGGACGTCAGCGCGGCCTGGCTGAGCTGGGGCACGTACGCGGACGACCTCTACCCGCTCCGCTTCGGCGCCACCCGCGACCTGGCGGGGGCCAGGGCCCAGGACGCCCGGCTGCGCGCGCTCATGCCGCTGGAGCCCGGGGCGCCCACCGCTCCCCCGGCGAACGCGCTGGAGCGGGGGCTCGCCGACGTCTGGCTGCGCACGATCACGCCGATGGCGCCGGCCGGGCGGCGGATGTTCCGGGCGGCGATGGACGCCGTGCTCGACAGCTGGCTGTGGGAGGTGGACACCCAGGCGGCCCACCGGGTGCCGGACCCGGTGGACTACCTGGAGATGCGCCGGGTGACCTTCGGCTCTCCCATGACGGCCTCGCTGGCCCGGATGGCCCACATGGACGTCGTACCGGAGGCCGTGTACGAGAGTGCGGCGATGCAGTCGCTGGAGGCGGCGGCCTTCGACTGCTCGGCGCTGATGAACGACGTGTACTCGTACCAGAAGGAGGTGGAGTACGAGGGCGAGCTGCTCAACATGCTGGTCGTCACGGAGACCTTCTTCGGCTGCGACTACCGGACGGCGCTCGGGGTCGTGAACGATCTGGTGACCTCGCGGATGAAGCAGTTCGAGCACGTGCTGGCCGACGAGTTCCCCGCCATGTACCGGGACTTCGGGCTGGACGCGGCGGCGCGCGCGGCCCTGGACCGGTACGCGGACGAGCTCAAGCAGTGGATGGCCGCGATCGCCGCCTGGCACGCGCAGACCCGGCGCTACCGGGAGGAGGACCTGGAACGGCACCGCGCGCAGCGGACCGGACCGGTGGTGGTGGCGGCAGGCGCCGGTGCGCTGCCCCGGGCACCGCACCGGGCCGGGTGGGCGGGCGGCTGCTCGCCCGCCTCCAGGCGTGCGTCGACCCGGTAGAAGCCGAAGGTGCGGCGCGGGGTCGGGGCGCACGACGCCCCGCCTGGCCGAATGGACAAAAGTGCGTCGGCTGTACAAGTGCGATGATCGGCGGGCGGCCCGGGGCGGCCCGGGCCTTTCTCCGGAATGCGACATTCCCCTGGCCTTCCGGCAGATCTGACGCATAATCATCGCTACGCGGCCCGAAAGCACCCTTGGTCGCGCATGGACACGCATGCAAGGGGGGCATCGTGCCGATGAGGGATCCAGGCAGTGCCGGCACGCTGCCGGCGACGTCCGACGAGCTGTCCAGACTGCTGACCGCCGTCCGGCGGGGACGGGTCCTGACGATCACCGGGCGGTTCCGGGAGCCCCGGAGCCTGCTGGTGCGGGAGATCGCCGAGCGGCTCTCGTCCAACTTCTGCGACGGCGTCGCCGTGGTCGTGATCGACCGGCCGTTCGGCCTGCGCGAGCTGACGGCCGCGCTGGGCTGCGTACCGGGCATGCCCTTCCTGCCCTGCGGGACGGCGAACGCCTTTTCGTGGCTCGCGGAGCGGGACATGCTGCTCGTCCTGGACGGCACCGACCGGCTCGCGCCGCAGACGCTGGCCTGGCTGCGGAACCTGCTCACCGTGGCCCCGGGGCTGCGCATCCTGGCCGCGGGCCCGTCCCCGCTGGCCTTCGACGGGGAACGCGTACACCGCCTCTGATCGGGGGCCGGGGCGCGCCTAGGCCACCGACATCCGCCTCCACTCCTCGACCGGCAGGCCCAGGACCACCTCGTCGACGAAGGCTCCCGACACCCACGCGGAGCGCCGCAGGGTGCCCTCCAGGGTGAAGCCGGCGCGCGTCGCGGCGCTGATCATGGCGGCGTTGTCGGCGAGGGTGTCCACCTGGAGCCGGTTCAGCCCGCGCACGGTGAACCCGTAGCGGCACAGCAGCTGGACGACCTCCGCGCCGAGGCCGCGGCCTCGGCAGCCGGGCAGGAGGGAGATCCCGAGGTGGGCGCTGCGGTTGTGGGTGTCGATGCCCCACAGCACGGCATCGCCCGCGAGCGATCCGGAGGCGGCGTCGACCACCGAGAAGACCGCCACGTCGTCGGACGGGGCGGAGGGCTCGAACGGGGAGTGCCCGGCGCCGGCGGCGATCGGGCGCCACGGCCCGGATCCGGCGCGCGACCGCGTCGCCACGTCCTCGTACAGCCCGGCGTGGAGCACGGCTACGTCATCGGCGTGGCGGGCGCGCAGCCCGGCCAGGGTTCCCTGCATCACGGGGACTTCCTAGCCGTCGGCGCCGCCGCCCCGCAACCGGGTTTCCGGCGCCCGGTGCCCGCGTACGGGCCCGCGGACGGGTCCGCCCCGGTCGGCGACTGCCGACCGGGGCGGAACCTTCACGACGTCCAGACCTTACGCGAGGGTCGCGATCGCCTGGTTGAAGGTCGCGGACGGCCGCATGACCGCCGAGGCCTTGGCGGCGTCGGGCTGGTAGTACCCGCCGATGTCGGCCGGGTTGCCCTGGACGGCGATGAGCTCGCCGACGATGGTCTCCTCCTGCTCGCCCAGCGTCTTGGCGAGTGCCTCGAACGCGGTGGCCAGCGCGGCGTCGTCGGTCTGCTTGGCCAGCTCCTGCGCCCAGTACAGGGCGAGGTAGAAGTGGCTGCCGCGGTTGTCGATGCCGCCCAGCTTGCGGCTCGGCGACTTGTCCTCGTTGAGGAAGGTGCCGGTCGCGCGGTCCAGGGTGTCGGCCAGCACCTGGGCCCGGGCGTTGCCGGTGGTGGTCGCGAGGTGCTCGAAGGAGACGGCCAGCGCGAGGAACTCACCGAGGGAGTCCCAGCGCAGGTAGTCCTCCTTGACCAGCTGCTGGACGTGCTTCGGGGCGGAGCCGCCGGCGCCGGTCTCGAAGAGGCCGCCGCCGTTCATCAGCGGGACGACCGACAGCATCTTGGCGCTGGTGCCCAGCTCCAGGATCGGGAAGAGGTCGGTCAGGTAGTCGCGCAGCACGTTGCCGGTCACCGAGATGGTGTCCTCGCCGCGGCGGATGCGCTCCAGGGAGTACTTGGTGGCCTCGACCGGGGAGAGGATCTCGATGGTGAGACCGTCGGTGTCGTGGTCGGCGAGGTACGTCTTGACCTTGGCGATCAGCTGCGCGTCGTGCGCGCGGCCCTCGTCGAGCCAGAAGACGGCCGGGACGCCCGTGGCGCGGGCGCGGGTGACGGCCAGCTTGACCCAGTCCTGGATCGGCGCGTCCTTGGTCTGGCAGGCGCGGAAGATGTCGCCGGCGGCGACCTCCTGCTCCAGGACCGTGTTGCCCGCGGCGTCGACGAGGCGGACGGTGCCCGCGGCGGCGATCTCGAAGGTCTTGTCGTGGCTGCCGTACTCCTCGGCCTTCTGGGCCATGAGGCCGACGTTCGGCACCGAGCCCATGGTGGCCGGGTCGAAGGCGCCGTGCGCGCGGCAGTCGTCGATGACGACCTGGTAGACACCGGCGTAGCTGCTGTCCGGCAGGACGGCCAGGGTGTCGGCCTCGTTGCCGTCCGGGCCCCACATGTGGCCGGAGGTACGGATCATGGCCGGCATGGAGGCGTCGACGATGACGTCGGACGGGACGTGCAGGTTGGTGATGCCCTTGTCGGAGTCGACCATCGCGAGGGCCGGGCCCTCGGCGATCTCGGCGTCGAAGGAGGCCTTGATCGCGTCGGCGTCGGGCAGCGCGCCCAGGCCGTTCAGGATGGTGCCGAGGCCGTCGTTCGGGGAGAGGCCGGCGGCGGCCAGGGTCTCGCCGTAGCGGGCGAAGGTCTTCGGGAAGAAGGCGCGGACCACGTGGCCGAAGACGATGGGGTCGGAGACCTTCATCATCGTGGCCTTGAGGTGCACGGAGAACAGGACGCCCTCGGCCTTGGCACGCTCGATCTGGTCGTTCAGGAAGGTGCGAAGGGCGTCGACGTGCAGGACGGACGCGTCCACGACCTCACCGGCCAGGACCGGTACGGACGCGCGCAGGACGGTGGTGGCGCCGTCGGCGGCGACGTGCTCGATGCGGAGCGTGCCGGCCTCGGCGATCACGGCGGACTTCTCGGTGGAGCGGAAGTCGTTCTCGCCCATGGTGGCGACGTTCGTCTTCGACTCGGAGGTCCAGGCGCCCATGCGGTGCGGGTGGGCCTTGGCGTAGTTCTTGACCGAGGCCGGGGCGCGGCGGTCGGAGTTGCCCTCACGCAGGACCGGGTTGACGGCGCTGCCCTTGACCTTGTCGTAGCGGGCGCGGATCTCGCGCTCCTCGTCGGTCTTCGGGTCGTCCGGGTAGTCCGGGAGCGCGTAGCCCTGGCCCTGGAGCTCGGCGACCGCGGCCTTCAGCTGCGGGATCGAAGCCGAGATGTTGGGCAGCTTGATGATGTTCGCTTCCGGCGTCTTCGCCAGCTCGCCGAGCTCGGCGAGGGCATCGGCGATCCGCTGGCCCTCCTCGAGGTGCTCGGGGAAGCTCGCGATGATGCGACCGGCCAGGGAGATGTCACGGGTCTCGACATTCACACCGGCAGTCGACGCGTAGGCCTGGATCACAGGCAGGAAGGAATACGTCGCGAGGGCCGGGGCCTCGTCAGTGTGCGTGTAGATGATGGTCGAGTCAGTCACCGGATGCTCCGCTCCACAGTCTGCGTCTCTCGTCTGCAACATTGCTCGACATCAAGATATCTCGTGATCGGGCCGGTCCGGACAGCCCCCTGCCCGAGTCCCGGGGAGACGCGCGTCACCCCCGGCCCCGCGCGACCCCGCAGAACGGCGAAAACGCCGCCCCCGGCTGTTTCCAGCCGGGGGCGGCGCTCGGGCGACTCAGGCGCTCAGGCTTGCGGGCCTGGTCAGGCCTGGACGGCCTTCGGGTTCGGGCCGTACTGGTTCGGCTGCGGCTGGCCCTCGCTCGCCATGAGGACGAGGAGCCAGATGCCGCCGACCAGCGGGACGAGGGCGATGAACATCCACCAGCCGGACTTGCCGGTGTCGTGCAGGCGGCGGATGCCGACGGCCAGGCCCGGGAGGAAGACGGCCAGCGCGTAGATCGCGTAGAGGAGCGGGTAGGTGCCGATCGCGTTGTCCAGGACGGCAACGATGATCAGGGCGATCAGGTTGAAGAGGGTGAACATCCAGTACTCCTGCCGGCGGGCGCGGCCGGAGAAGACGGTGTACTTCTTCAGAACGTCGGTGTAGTAGTGCATGAGTCCCCCCAGAGGACGGTTCGTCGGCCCGTCCTGCTGGAGCAAGCCGAGGCAGAACTTATGCCCCGCTTATGTGGTGGTCAAGCCAGTTCCCGAGCAGCCGGGAGTGCCGCTCTCCTTCGGTTCATCGACCAAGAACACCGGCACCGGGCGCCACTTGGAACCCACCGGTGGTGTCAGGTCACATCGGGTGACGAAACAGGGGTGACAGGGCCCTATTTGTGAGGTTGGAGAGGCTCCTGATCCGCTCCGCGCCGGCAGGCGCGAGGGCTTGCAACTCCCGGAGCGGGCCCGTCCGCGCCCACATCGTTACGGCTCCGCGACCTGAACCCGCCGCCTCACGCACGGACGTCCCGCGCCGGGCGGATGGCCGGGCGCGGGACGCCGTGGAGTCGCGGGCGGTTCAGCCGATGTGGAACGGGTCCCCGTAGACCTTCCAGTCGAGCGGGGTGTTGAGGTTCAGGTTCCCCTTCTTGAGGAAGACCCGCTGCGCGGTGTCGACACGGCTGGTGTCGCTGTGCGCCTCCTCCTGCTTCATCGCCCAGACGCGGGCGTCGAGGAAGGCGTTCAGCCAGGTCGTCTCATTGCCGCCCTGCGCCGGGGGCTTGGCCTTGGACAGGGCCCGCTTGCGGATGTTGCGGAAGCTGGTGGAGTCGCCGCCGTCGCCGTGCATGACGATGGCGTCGTAGTAGATGAACTGGCCGAGCGTACCGACCCCGTCGGACTTGCCCTGCTGGACGGCGGGGTTGAAGTAGACCCGGTCGCGCTCGTGGTCCTGGGCCTTCTTGAACTCGCCGTCCTGGGCAGCCTTCGCCCAGTCCTTGGTGAAGTTCGGGTCGAGGCCGGCGTGCGAGTCGCTGCCGTCGACCTTGCGCAGGGCGGGCAGGTACTTGGCGAGCACGTTGCCGGGCTTGACCTGCGTGTAGTACTCGACGAGGTCGAGCATGTCGCCCGTGCCGGAACAGAAGCCGATGATGCCGGCCGTGTAGCCGCGGCCGTCGTCTATGTCCTCTATGTACTTGTACTGCGCCTTCCAGTCCAGCGAGGAGTTCTCCGCGCTGGAGACGATCTGCATGGCGATGTCCTTCTTCACCGGATCGTCGAGTCCGGCGGCCGCGGCCTGCGCAGCGGCGGCCGCCGGGGCGGAAGCGGGGGCGGGCGCCGCGGTGGCGTGGGCGGTCACCGGCACGGCGAGCAGGGCGCTGCCGAGCAGGGCACCGATGGCCATCCTCTTGCGGTGGGGGGTGAACACAAGACCTCCATGGGGGAGTTGAGGCTTACCCGACTTCGTTAGGAAACTTTACTACCAGAGCTCAGGGCAGCTCAATACCCGTGCACGCCATGGGTGCCGGTGGGGCCTGCGGTCAATCCGCGGCTCAGAGCCAGCCGTTGCGGCGGAAGCCCCGGTGGATGGCGAAGCAGGCGAGGGCCATGACCCCGACCACGATCGGGTAGCCGTACGTCCAGTGCAGCTCGGGCATGTTGTCGAAGTTCATGCCGTAGATCCCGCAGACCATGGTGGGCACGGCGACGATGGCCGCCCACGCCGTGATCTTGCGCATGTCCTCGTTCTGCGCGACGGTCACCTGCGCGAGGTGCGCCTGCAGGATGGAGTCGAGCAGGCCGTCGTACGCGCCGATCTGGTCGGTGGCCCGGGTCAGGTGGTCGGCGACGTCGCGGAAGTACGCACGGACCTCCGGCGGGATGACCGGTATCGGCTGCGTGGCCAGGTGCTGGAGCGGCCGGCTCAGCGGGGCCACCGCCCGGCGCAGCTCCAGCAGTTCGCGCTTGAGCTGGTAGATGCGGCCCGCGTCGCCGCGGCCGCCGTACTCGCTGAACACGGCGGTCTCGACGGCGTCGATGTCGTTCTGCACCGCGTCCGTGACGGCCACGTAGTCGTCGACGACGTGGTCGGCAATGGCGTGCAGAACCGACGCCGGCCCCTTGGCCAGTTGCTCCGGCTCCGCCTCCAGGCTCTCGCGGACGGGGCCGAGCGTGCCGTGGCCGCCGTGCCGGATGGTGATGACGAAGTCGTCGCCGGTGAACGCCATCAGCTCGCCGGTCTCCACGACCTCGCTCGTCGCGGTGAGCTCCTCGTGCTCCACGTAGCGCACGGTCTTGAAGACGGAGAACAGTATGTCGTCGTACCGCTCCACCTTGGGGCGCTGGTGCGCGTTCACGGCGTCCTCGACGGCGAGGGGGTGCAGGCCGAACAGCTCCGCGAGCCCGGCGAGCTCCTCCTTCGCCGGTTCGTGCAGGCCGATCCAGACGAACCCGTCGCCCGTCTTGCGGACCCGCCGCAGCGCCTCCTCGACCTCGGCGCAGCCGTCCTGCCGGGCGCCGTCCACGTAGACCACGCAGTTGACCACCGCACTGCCGAGCGGGGAGCGGGACGGGTGGCTCAGATCGACGGCCCGCCGGTAGCCGCGACGCACGGCCCGGCGCAAGTTGCTGAACATGGACAACGAGGTACTTCCCTTCGGCGGATCAGCGGCCAGTCTGCCACCGTCGCCGATCGGCCCCGTCAGACCCGGTCGATGAACACGCTCGTCGACTTCACTCGGGCCACGGCCCGGGCGCCCACCTCGAGGCCGAGCTCCTCCACCGCCTCCCGCGTCAGCAGCGACACGATGCGGTGGGGACCGGCCTGGATCTCGACCTGGGCGTCGACGGTACCGAGCTTGACGGCGGTGACGATGCCCGGGAAGGCGTTGCGCGCCGAGGTGTACGGGGCGTCCTCGGCCTCGCCGCCCTCCTGGGCGGCCTCCACGCAGAACGCGGCCAGGTCCGGCCCGTCCACCATCCGCCGCGCGCCCTCCCGCCGGGTGGGGAACCGCTCGGCATCCGCCCAGCGCCGGGCCGTGTCGACGCTCACACCGAGCAGTCGCGCAGCCTGGCCGATCGTGTAGGACTCCATGACCGCAGCTTAAAGGGGCATACGACCTCGATCCCACGGACACCCCTAAGTGCGCCGCACCCCGTCCTGGCGGAGTGCTCCGGCCGCCGCGGCCGCGATCACCTCCGCCACCGCCGACAGCGCCGGGGAGTCGAGCTTCCACTGCTGCCAGTACAGCGGCACGTCCAGCGGCCGCCCCGGCACCAGCAGCACCAGCCCGCCCGCGCGCACCAGCGGCTCCGCCTGCGGCTCGGGCACCAGTCCCCAGCCCAGCCCCGCCGCCACCGCATCGCAGAACCCCTCCGAGGTCGGCACGTGGTGGCGCAGCGGGCCCGCCCCCGCGTCCTGATCACCGGTCAGCGACCGTACGAACACGTCCTGGAGCACGTCGCGCCGGTCGAACACGATCACCGGGGCCTCCCGCAGGCCGTCCTCGAGCGCCCCGGCCAGGTGGCGCGCCAGGAACCCGGGGCTCGCCACCGGCAGGTACCGCGCCAGCCCGAGCCTGCGTACGGTGCACCCCGCCACCGGGTCCGGCGAGGAGGTGACCGCCGCCATCACCTGGCCCTCGCGCAGCAGCGCCGTCGTGTGCGACTCGTCCTCCCGGTGCAGTTCGAAGAAGACCGGCGGATCCTGCGGCACCTGCGTGAGCGCCGGCAGGAACCAGGTGGCGAGGGAGTCCGCGTTGACGGCGATCGGCAGCCGCACCGGGCCGCCCGACTCCTGCGCCATCCCGAGCTCGGCGCGTGCGTCCCGCTCCAGCCGGGCCAGCTGCCGGGCGAACCGGACCACCACCTGCCCGGACTCGGTCGCCCGGACCGGCTTCGTGCGCATCAGCAGCACCCGCCCGGTCCGCTGTTCCAGCGCCTTGACCCGCTGGCTGACGGCGGACGGGGTCACGTGCAGGGCCGCGGCCGCCGCGTCGAAGGTGCCCTCGTCCACCACGGCGAGCAGGGTCCGTACCTGGTCCAGGGGAAGCTCATCCATCACGAGCGCTAAGGGTACGTAAAAATCTTTAGCTGTACTGAATCCACACCGCTGCCTACGGTCGGAAACATGACACACGGCATCATCGCGGCGGCACTCGCCGGCTTCGGCACCGGACTCTCCCTCATCGTCGCCATCGGCGCACAGAACGCCTTCGTCCTGCGGCAGGGGGCCCGTCGGCAGGCCGTCCTCGCCGTGGTCGCGATCTGCGCCGTCTCCGACGCGGCCCTCATCACCCTCGGCGTCGCCGGGGTCGGCGCCTTCGTCACCGCGTGGCCGGCCGCCCTGACCGCGGTCGCCATCGCCGGCGGCGCCTTCCTGGTCTGCTACGGATTCCTCGCCGCCCGCCGGGTGCTGCGGCCCACGCCGGGCGCCGCCCTGGACACCGAGGGGGCCGCCGCCGGGTCCCGCCGCCGGGCCGTGCTGACCTGCCTGGCCATGACCTGGCTCAACCCGCACGTGTACCTGGACACCGTCCTGCTGCTCGGCTCCCTCGCCGCCGACCGCGGGGACCTGCGCTGGGCCTTCGGCATCGGGGCCGGGCTGGCCAGCCTGATCTGGTTCGGCACGCTCGGCTACGGCGCCCGGCTGCTCGGCGGTCTGCTCTCGCGCCCCTCGGCCTGGCGGGTGCTGGACGGGCTCGTCGCGGCGACCATGGTCACGATGGGCGGGATGCTCCTGGCCCGGGCCTGACCGCGGAACGCGGACGCGGCGGGCCCGCGCGGGGTACGGATCCGCCCCGTGGGTCCGCCCCGGATCCGCACGACCACAGGAGTCCGCAGTGCCCGACAGACCGCCCGAACACCCCTCCCCCGACGCAGTGCGCGCGTACTACGCCGCCCGGCCGTCCCCGCTCGTCGCCGCCACCGGGATCGTGCTGGACTGCGCCGGGCGGGTCCTCGTACTGACGCCCTCGTACAAGGCGGACCTGGAACTGCCGGGCGGCACGGTCGAGGACACCGAGACCCCGGAGGAAGGGCTGGCCCGCGAGCTGAAGGAGGAGCTGGACCTGTCCGTGCCCGTCGGCCGGCTGCTCGCCGTGGACTCCCGGCGGCCCGGCGCCCTCGGCCGCTCGCTCATCGCCCACGTCCACCTCGTCGGGCCGCTCTCGCCGGAGCAGGCCGCCGCGATCTCCTTCGCGGACGGCGAGGTCGCCGCCGCCCGCTGGCTCCCGCCGGAGGAGGCGTACGCGGCGCTGCCGGCCCGGATCGCACCCCGGCTGCGCGCCGCCCTGGACGCCCTGCACGCCGGGTCGCTCGCGCACCTCGTCGACGGCGTGGCCCAGCCCGGCTCGCCGGCCGGGCTGGATCCGGCGCGGCGCACGGCCCTCGAACACGCGGGTTCCTTCGACGCCGCGAGCCACCGGGCCGCCCGCCCCAAGGCCCTCACCGCGGCGAGCGTGCTGTTCACCGACTCCGCCGGCGGGATCCTGCTGGTGGAGCCCTCGTACGGCAGGCCGGGCCGGTGGAACCTGCCGGGCGGCGGGATCGACAGCGACCTGGGCGAGACCCCTCGGGCCGCCGCCCGGCGGGAGGTGCAGGAGGAACTGGGCCTCGACCTCGAGCCGGGCCGGTTGCTCGGCGTCAACTGGGCCCACAAGCCCGGCTATCCGGCCCGCATCCGCTTCCTGTACGACGGCGGGGTCCTGGACGGCGCCACGCTGGCCCGGATCCGGCTCGCCCCGTTCGAACTGCTCCGGTGGCGGGCGGTGCCGGCCGCGGAGCTGCGCCCCCTGGTCAAACCGTCCCTGCGCCGCCAGATCGAGGCCTGCCTGCGGGCCCGCGCCGAGGGCACGGGACCGCTGGAGCTCCACGCCGGCCGTCCGGCCGGCGCCCCCCGCCGGAGGAAGAAGGGCGCCCGGGGGAAGGCGGACAAGGGGAAGCGGTAGCAGAAACGAACGCTCCACTGGTCCATCCGGACGGCATCGTGGCGTGGCGCGCGGGTGACGGGGCCGGCTCACGCATCGTCGAACCAGACAGTCCACGCACACGCACACGCGCACGCACTCTCGCCAGCGAGAACGAGCGGAACCCATGGAGTACCACCATGTCCGCAGAGCCGACCCGTCCCGGAACCAGTACGACTCCCGCCGTCCCCGACGCCGCCGCGCGGCCTGATCCGCGCCGGTGGTGGATCCTCGCCGTCATCGGCATCGCCCAGCTCATGGTCGTCCTCGACGCCACCATCGTGAACATCGCCCTGCCCTCCGCCCAGGCCGACCTCGGGTTCTCCGACGACCAGCGGCAGTGGGTGGTGACCGCGTACGCGCTCACCTTCGGCAGTCTGCTCCTGCTCGGCGGGCGGCTGGCCGACCTGTTCGGGCGGCGGCGGGCCTTCCTCATCGGCCAGGTCGGCTTCGCCGCGGCCTCCGCCCTCGGCGGCGCCGCGGCCACCTTCGGCGTCCTCGTCACGGCCCGCGCCCTGCAAGGCGTGTTCGCGGCGCTGCTGGCTCCGGCCGCACTCTCGCTGCTGACCACCACGTTCTCCGCCCCCGCCGAACGCGCCAAGGCCTTCGGCGTGTTCGGGGCGCTCGCCGCGTCCGGGGGCGCCGTGGGGCTGCTGCTGGGCGGCGTCCTCACCGAGCACCTGAGCTGGCGCTCGACCATGTACGTGAACCTGCTCTTCGCCGCCGTCGCCGTCATCGGCGGTGTGCTGCTGCTCAAGCGGCCCGCGCCGACCACCCCTCCCCGGCTGGACCTGCCGGGTACGGTGCTGGCGTCGTCCGGGCTCTTCTGCCTGGTCTACGGCCTCGCCAAGTCCGGCCCCCACGGCTGGCCGACCCTGCGGATCCTGGCGTGCCTGGCCGCCGGCGCCGTCCTGCTCGCCGCGTTCATCTGGTGGCAGCGCCTCAGCGCACACCCGCTGCTGCCGCTGCGGATCGTGCTCGACCGGGTCCGGGGCACGGCGCTGGCGTCCGTGTTCATCACCGGGGTCGGCATGTTCGGGGTGTTCCTGTTCCTCACGTACTACTTCCAGCACGCCCGCGGATACAGCCCGGCCCAGACCGGCCTGGCCTTCATGCCGATGTCCGGCTGCACCATGATCGGTGCGATCGGCAGCAACATGGGGCTGTTCGGCAAAATCGGCGGGCGCCCGCGCATCGTCACCGGCATGGTGCTGTCGGCATGCGGCATGGCCTGGCTGGCGAACGTGACGGCGACCGGCCCGTACGTCCTCGACGTGCTGCCGGGCCAGGTGGCCACGGGGCTGGGCATGGGCCTGATCACGGCGGCCGCCATGAACCTCGGCACGGCCGGCGTCGACCCGCGGGACGCGGGAGTCGGGTCCGCGACGGTCAACGCCATGCGGCAGACCGGCGGCTCCGTCGGCACGGCGCTCATGAGCGCCCTTGGCGCCGGAGCCGTCGCCCGCTCCCTGGCAGGCCGGCAGCCCACGCCGGAACGTCTGGCGCGGGCTGCCCTGGAGGGTTACCACACGGTCTTCACGGCATCGGCGGTGCTCTTCGCTGCCGGCGCGGTGCTGACCCTGTTCCTGCTTCCCGGCGGCCTGTCCGTGCAGCGCACACACGGTGCGCCCGGGGGCCGCCGCCCGTCAGCGCGGTGAGTGGGCGCCGGGGGCCGCGGGAGCCGCCGGGGAGGCGGGCTTGGCGGGGGCCATGGGAGCAGCCGGCGAGGCCGGCTTGGCCGGGGCCATGGGAGCAGCCGGGGAGGCCGGCTTGGCCGGGGCCATGGGAGCAGCCGGGGAGGCCGGCTTGGCGGGAGCAGCCGGGGCGGCGGGAGAGACCGGGGCGGCCGGGGCGGCGGGGGCCGCCGGGGCCGACGGGGTCGACGGGCCCGCTTCGGTGGACGGGCAGTTCGCCAGCGAGCTGCGGACCCGGTCGCCGGTCGAGAAGTGCCTCACGCGGCAGGAGTTGGTCCCGATCCCGCCGTCGACCTGGCCGTAGCCCGGTCCGATGGTCAGAACGGTGTCGTTCAGGCCGCGGACCGTGTCGTTGCCGGGGCCGCCCTGGACGATGCCCGCGGACTCCGCGCCCACCGACTTGGGCTCGATGATGTCGTTCTCGCTGCCGCCGAGGACCCGGCCGCCGAGGTCGACGTTGCCCGTGCGGATCAGGTCGCTGCCGTCGTTGCCGAAGACCTGGCCGCCGCCGCGCTCGTACTCGCCGGGCTGGCCCATGACGCTGCCGGTGGTGATCTTGTCATCGCCGTGGTCGCCGTAGACGGCGGCTCCGTGCTCCGCGGTGCCCACGACGAGGGCGGTGATGATGGTGTCGTTGCCCGCACCGCCGCGCACCGACGCGTTGCCGTTGCGCGGGGAAAGGTTGTTGACCTGGAGCGTGTCGTCGCCCTCGCCGCCGAGCACCTGGGAGTCGATGAGCATGCCCTTGACGCGGATGTTGTCGTTGCCGGCGCCGCCGTAGATGATCACGTTCTCGACGTCGTTCTCGCACAGGATCGTGTCGTCGGCCGAAGTGCCCCGCACCTCCTGTCCGGGCGGGGCCTCGACACCGTTGACGTAGCACCAGTGGGACGGCAGGGGTTCGGCGGCCTGTGCCGGGCCCGCGACGAACGAGGCGGCCACAGCGACCGTGCCGGCCAGGGTGTACGAGGCGGTGCGTAGGGTGCGGCGAGTGCGCAGCATCGATTTTTCTCCCGAGCATGGGGGTGGGTGGGGATGTGGTGCGGTGTTGGTCGTCAGGACAGCTCGTGGCGCAGGGGCGTGAGCTGTTCGATGTCGTAGCGCATCCGCAGTTCGCGGATCGCTGCGGGATCCGGGGTGGCGCTCGTGTCGAGCAGCTCGAGGAGCTCCTCGAAGTACCGCTCGTGATCGGGCGGTGGTGAGGCCTGGAAGAACATCCGGGCCGGTTCGCCGGTGGGGTTCGCGAAGGCGTGTGGACAACCGGGCGGAACCACGATGACGGTTCCGGGCGTGGCACGGACGACCTGACGTCCGTCGAGCGCTTCCCAGTGTCTCCAGTCGTCCCCGGAACGCACGCGCGGCTCGAAGGCCATGACGTCGAGTTCACCCTCCAGGACGTAGAACAGCTCTTCGCTCCGGGTGTGCAGGTGTGCCCCGACGTCGAAACCGGGCGGTACGACGACCTCGAAGCTCGAGGCCACCGAGGAGTGCTCCCCGGTGACCTTGAACGTGACCTGCTGGGCGTCGGTGTGCAGCTTGCGGCCGTGACCCGGTGGTACGAGCAGCCCGTCGCGGGCGATGTGCGCGGTCATGACCAGGTCACGGGCAGACCTTCGGGCCCGCGGATGAGGGCACCGGGCCGCCAGCCCAGTTCGCTCGGGGGGACGCTGAAGCGCAGGTCCGCGAAGCGGTCGAGCAGCGCGTCCACGAGCAGTTCGGACTCGAGGCGGGCCAGCATGTTCCCGGGACAGAAGTGGGGTCCGTACCCGAAGGAGACGTGCGGGTTGGGGCTTCGGTCCAGGTGCAGCTCGTGGGGGTCGGGGAAGACGTCCGGATCGCGGTTGGCCGCGAGGTACGAGACGTAGATCGCTTCGCCCGCCCGGATGAGCTGGCCGGCCACCGTGACGTCCTCGAGGGCGATCCGGGACAGCCCGACGGAGTTGCGGTGCGGGATGTAGCGCAGCAATTCGTTGAGTGCCGAGGGCCGCAGGGCGGGCTCGCTCCTCATCCGTTCCATCAGGTCCGGCCGCGTGAGCAGGATGTAGACCATGTTGCCCACGTTGTTGGTGACGGCCTCGCCGCCGATCTGGATGAGCAGGGCGAGTCCGGTGGCCTCCTCGGCGGTGACCTCGCCGGCCTCGACGGCCTTCACGAGGAGCCCGATGACGCTGTCACCGCCGGCCACTTCCCCGCTGCGCATGCGTCCGCCCAGGTAGGCGCACATGTCGTTCTTCGCCTGCTCGCTGCGTTCGGCGCCCTGGGCCGAGGAGAGGATCAGACTGGTCCATTCGTGGACCATGGGCCGGTCGCTCTCCGGGACGCCCATCAGCTCGCACACGACGGCGAGCGGGAAGGGCGCGAGCAGGCGCTCGGTCAGGTCCACGGGCGGGCCGTCGCGCAGGATCCCGTCGACGAGGGTGTCGAGCATCTCCTTGGCCCGGGTGCGCAGGGACTCCACCCCGCTGGTGGTGAAGGCCGCGGCGACGGTGCGCCGCAGCCGGGTGTGGTCGGGCGGGTCCTCGAACCCGACCGCGCCGGGCGCGGGGATGAAGTGGGGGGCCAGCCGGGTGACGTCGTGTTCCGCGACCAGCTTGCGGCTGAACCGGGGATCGTTGGCCACCATGCGGACGTCGTCGTAGCGGCAGACGAGCCAGGCCCAGCCGCTTCCGTTCGGCAGGCGGATCCGGGTGACCGGACCCGCCTGCATCAGTTCGGCGAGGACGGGGTCGAAGTCGACCCCGTCCAGGGCCGGGGTGGGCCAGTGCGTGATGGGTGGCCTTGCGGTTGCGGGGCCGTCCTTCAGCATTCTTCGGATTCCTCCCTCACCCGGTCCCTCGGTCCGAGGTCCAGCTGCCCAGTGAGATCTCTGCGGTGATGCCCGGGCCGAAGCCGGCCAGCAGGCCCCGCGCGGCGTCGGCGGTGGCGTTCTCGTCGAAGAGTCGGCGCAGTGCGTCCAGGACGACGGCGCTGGCGATGTTGCCGTACTCGGTCAGTGTGGCCCGACTGAAGCGGAATGCCTCGGGTGCCACACCGAGGTACTTGCTCAGGTCATCCAGGATGCGGGGCCCACCGGCGTGGATGATGTAGAAATCCAGCGCGGCAGCGTCCCAGCCATGGGCTTTCGCGAGCTCCTTGAGGGACGGGGCGAGCGGTTCCATGGTCCCGGGCACCCGCCGGTCGAGCTTGAAGTGGAACCCGGTGGACTTGACGTCGTACATGATCCAGTCCTCTGTCTGGGGGATGATGTACGAGCTGTTGCGGTGCAGTTCCATGCCGGTGCCGCCCTTGCCCCGGACGACGGCGGCGCCGACGCCGTCGCCGAACAGGCCGTTGGAGAGCAGGTTGCCGACCTCCAGGTCACTGGGCTGGTAGCAGAGCGAGCAGAACTCGCACGACACGATCAGCGCGTTCGCCTCGGGGTAGGCGGTGCAGAAGTCGTGGGCCCGGTTGACCGCCGCCCCGCCCGCCGCACAGCCCAGCTGGGCGATGGGGAGCTGTTTGGTGTCCGTCCTGAAGCCCATCGCGTTGATCATCCAGGCGGTCAGCGAGGGCATCATGAAGCCCGTGCACGACACGTAGATGATCATGTCGATGTCCTTCGCACGCAGCTGCGCGTCCTCCAGCGCCTGCCGCACCACCGCCGGGACCCGCTGCTTGGCCTCGACCTCGTACACCGCGTTGCGCGATTCGAAACCGGGGTGCTTGAGGGTCTCCTCGATGGGGCGCACGATGTGCCGCTTCGCGACGCCGGTGTTGCGGATCAGACGCAGCGCCAGGTCGAGCTGCGGATGGTCCGCGTGCACCGAACGGCACAGATCCAGGGTCTGCTCCATCGTGATCACGTGCTCGGGCACGCACACCGTTGGCCTGCACAGAGTCGCCATGGGTGGCTCTCCTTTCGTGTCTGACACAGCCTCACGGACCTTGGGCCGATGCGCGCGCGGGACTACGGCGTTGGGGACATGAGCCAATCCGGTGACGCTGCCCCGTGGAGGCAGCGGAGCGTGTGACGAGAGGGAAGGGATGGCTGTGCCGATTTCCCGCGGAATCGCGCCTTGGGGGGTGACATCCACGCAGGGAGATGAACCATGACGTCAGACCCGCACACGGCCCTCGAGCCGGAGACGGACCCGGCCTCGGGCGAGCCGGTGCACTGCTGGAACCTGGACGACTTCGAGGCGCTCGACTTCGACCCGTTCCTGCACGACCGCCTGCAGGACAAACGGGCCGCCCGGATCCGGCTGCCGTACGGCCAGGGCAGTGCCTGGCTGATGTCCCGCTACGCCGACGTGAAGGCGGCCACCACCGACCCGCGCTTCAGCAGGCAGGAACTGGTCGGCCGTACGATCACCGCTTCCTCCCCGCACGCCATCGCCTCGCAGCAGGCGTCCATGAACTACGCCGATCCGCCGCGCCTGAACGACATGCGCCGCGTGGTCGCACGCGCCTTCACCGGCAAGAGCATGCAGAAGCTGCGGCCGACCGTGCAGAAGACCGCCGACAGCCTGCTGGACGGCATGGAGCGGCACGGCTCGCCGGCGGACCTGGTCGAGCACCTGCACGGCCCGTTCCCGCTCGCGGCCGTCGCCGACCTGCTGGGGATGCCGCAGGACATGCGCAGGAACATGACGTCCTGGGCGAACGTGATCATGACCCCCGGTCCGGCGCCCGACAAGAGCACCGACGCCCTGAAGACGGTGCGCGAGTGCGTCGTCGCCCTGCTCGCCATGCGGCGGGAGAAGCAGAGCGACGACCTGGCCGGGGTCCTCGCCGCGGCCGCGGACGCCGGTGAGATCACCGATCCGGAGGCCGTCTCCATCGCCACCGCGATCCTCGTGAGCGGTGCGCACGCAGTGCGCAACAACAGCGCGAACATGATCTTCGCGCTCCTCACCCATCCGGAGCACCTCGAACGGCTGCGCAGGGAGCCGGAGCTGATCCCCCAGGCCGTCGACGAGCTGCTGCGCTTCATCCCGCACCGCAGCGGAGTGGGCCTCCCGCGCATCGCCACGCGGGACGTGGACATCGCCGGCGTCACGGTCAAGGCCGGCGAGACGGTGTACTCCTCGTACCTGGCGGCCAACCGCGACCCCGAGGTGTTCCCGAACCCCGACACGCTGGACTTCGACCGCGGGCCCATCGCCCACATGGCCTTCGGGAACGGACCCCACCACTGCGTCGGCTCGATGCTGGCCCGGATGGAGTCCGAGATCATCGTCACCACGCTGCTCGACCGCTATCCGCGCCTGGCCCTGGCGGTGCCGCGCGAGCAGATCGAGTGGCAGGCCGGGGCGCTGATCCGCGGGCCCAAGACCCTGCCGGTGTCCTGGTGATACGCCGGCACCGGATCAGGGTGGTCCGGGGCAGCCCGGACCACATAGAACTGGCGGCCCTCACGGCCGCCCTGGTCATCCTGGCGCGCACGGCCCACGTGCCCCGTGCGCCGCGTTCCGCCCGGCACCGGCGTGCCCACTGGGACCGCAACCTGCCGTCGGTGGTGCACCATCCCGCGCAGTCGTGGCGCGCCCGCCCGGCCTCCCCCCTCGTGTAGCGGGGCGCGGCGCCGCCGACGGGGCCCGGCCCGGGCCGGGCCCCGTCGGCGGCGGTCCGTCAGGCGCGGGCCGGCTTCGGCGCGGCCGGGGTCGATGCCGCCGGGCCGGCCGGAGCGGTCGGGGCGGTCGCGGTCGAAGGGCCGGTCGCCGGGGGCGTCGGGGCGGCCGGGCTCGCCGTGGTCTGCGGATCGCAGGTGACCTCGTCGCGCGGGGTGTAGTGCGTACGGTAGGTCTCGCGCTTGACCTCCTTGCCGCCCTGGACGAAGACCCGGCCGACGTTGACGTCGAAGCCCTCCAGCGGGGTCTGCACCTCGCAGGTGGGGCCGGAGCCCGTGCGCTTGCCCGGCGGGGTGATGTTCTCCCGCGGGCCCTGCGTCGCGCGTATCTCGTCGTACTTCTTGGTGCCGAGCAGGCTGATGGTCACCGAGGTGTCGGAGGAATCGGCCTTGACGTAGATCGCGTGGCCCGAGTCGTTCTTCCAGCGCAGGTCGAGGGTGCCCCAGGCGACGGTGGCCTCGCGGCCCTCGGGGTATCGCTCGATGTAGAAGGAGTGCGCCCCGTGCTCCAGCGGCTTGACGCCCGCGAAGAACATGGCGTTGTACATGGTCGTCGCGACCGCCGAGACCCCGCCGCCGGGGGACTTCACGAACTGGCCGTCGTTGATCATGATGCCGTCGACGAAGCCGTTCTCCTTGGTCCGCTCGCCGACCGTCTTGTTGAAGCTCCACGTCTCGCCGGGCATGACGACGGAGCCGTTGATCAGCTCCACGGCCCGCCCGATGTTGGTGGTGCGGTACGGCGCGGCCGGGAACTTGACGGTGAAGGAGGACACCTGCTCCCTGATGCCGAGGCGCTGCGCGTTCTCGGCGGTCAGGCGCGGGTGGATCGTCTTCACGGCGACCTCACCGGTGCGGGCGGCGCCCGAGCGCGTCAGCAGCGGGACGACGGCGTCGGCGAAGGCCTTCTCGGTGACCTGGATCCCGGAGCGCCCGTCCTGGGCGACGACCGCCCGGCCGGCGGAGTCGACGCGGAAGGTGGCCCCGCGGGAGGGGCTGGTGGCCGCGGCCACCTGCCGGGCGACCGCGGGGTCGGCCAGCAGTCCCTTGGAGTCGAGCTTCGGAACCAGCCGGCCGTGGGCGTCGGGCTCGACCGCCAGGTACCGGCCGAGCACGGCGGGGGTGAGGGTCACGGGCTTTCCGGCCACCGTGAGGGCGATCGGGCCGGACATCGCCGGCTCGGCGAACTCCTTCAGGGCCCGGGCGGTCTCCTGCGTGCCCACGGCGGGCGGCTTCTGGTCGACGGGGAGCGTGACCGGACCGCCCTGCGGGCGCAGGTAGGCGGCGCGGACGGTGTCGGCCGCCTGGTCGGCGCGCACGGCGATTCCGGTGACGGGGGTGGTCGCCTTGGCCGTGCCGCCCTCGAAGGTGACGTCGCCGTCGCGGGCCTGCGTGCCGGCGGCGGTGATCCGGTCGACCTCGGCCGTGCTCGTCGGGCCGTCCGTACGGATCACGGGCTCGACCTCGCGGTCCTCGGCCGGGGTGAGCAGCCGACCGATCACGGTGAAGGGGTCCGCTCCCGCCTGCGCGGCGCGGTCGACGGTGGCGGCGGTGTCCAGGGACAGCCCGAAGGCGGCGGGGGCGGCCTTTTCGGTGCGGTCGCCGATCCGCAGCTCCATCGGGGCGGCTGCGGCCGGGCCGAGCGCGCTGTCGAGGGCCGCCTTGGCCTCCGTACGGCCCATGCCGCCGATGTCGATCCCGCGGACGTGGGTGCCGTCGGCGATGGCTTCGCCCGCCACGGCCAGACCGGTGAGGTAGAGGCCGCCGAAGCCGAGGACGGCGGCCCCGCCCACGAGGGGAAGGGCCGTCCGCCGGTTGATCGTGAGGCGGTGTACGCGTCGCATGTCTCTCGTCTCTCCCGGTGCCGGTGGCGCTGCTACGTCGGTGTGGCCGGGAACCAGCATTCACCAATTCGGACTAACCGGGGCAAAAATGTGCCTGTTCTCACGAGGGGGACCGGTCGGCGCGCCCACGGAACCCGGGCCACCGAAGTAAGGCCACTTAGGTTGGATTGGCCCTGTCCGGCCGTCCGGGGGATGCCACATCGTGGGGCCTGTCGGTCTTTGGCTCCCTGAAAGGCTCCACCGGTGCCCCACGCCCCCGCCCGCCCCGCGCGGCGTCTCACGCGTCGACTCCTGCAGCTCTACGTCGGGCTCGCGCTGTACGGCGCGAGCTCGGCGTTCCTGGTCCGCGCGGGTCTGGGGCTGGACCCGTGGGACGTCTTCCACCAGGGGCTCGCCGAGCTCACCGGGTGGAGCATCGGCACGGTGTCCGTGGCCGTCGGGGCGCTGGTCCTGCTGCTGTGGGTGCCCCTGCGGCAGCGGCCGGGGCTGGGCACCGTCTCCAACGTGTTCGCCGTCGGCCTGTCCATCGACGCCACCCTCGCGGTGATGCCGGACGTGCACGGCACGCTCGCGCAGGCCGCCGTGCTGACGGCGGGCATCGTCCTCAACGGTGTCGCGACCGGCCTCTACATCGCCGCCCGCTTCGGGCCGGGACCCCGCGACGGCCTCATGACCGGGCTGCACCGGCGGACCGGGCGGTCGCTGCGGCTGGTGCGGACCGGGATCGAGCTCACGGTCCTCGCGGCCGGGTTCCTGCTGGGCGGGACGGCCGGCGTCGGCACCGTGGCGTACGCGCTGGCCATCGGCCCGCTCTCCCAGCTCTTCCTGCGCGTCTTCGCCCTGCCCGGGGAGGAAGGCTCCCCGGCGGCCGCAGCGCGGGCGGGCGCACAGTCGCCGCAACCGGCTCGGGCCACGGATCCGGCGCCCGCTGCCGATCCGGCCCGGACGGCCTCCGCGGCCGCGGCACCGGAGCCGACTGCGGACAGGGCTCCGGCTCGGGGCTGACGGTCAGCCGCCGCCCTTGCGGAGGATGTCGTCGATCCTGCGCCCCTCGCCCTCGGTGACCCCCGTCTCCCCCACGACCACGCCCAGGGCCGCGGCGAGGTCCCGGTGGCGGATGTCGAGGACCGACTCGATCAGGGTGGCGAACTCCTCCAGGGCGGCACGCGAACGCCGCCAGCCCACGAGGAGCACGCAGCCGCCGACGATCAGCCCGGGCCACCACCACACCCCGGTGACCAGGTAGAGGCACCCCCACCCGGCGAGCGTGACCGCCTCGGCGAAGCCGGTGCGCGCCGCCAGCACCGGCTGGCGCACCTCGTCCGAGACGAGCAGCCATACGCGCGGCCACGCCGCAGCCGCGTCGAACCGGTACTGGGCGCGGATCCGGGTCTCGACCAGCCGAACCCGGTCGCTCATCCAGGTGTGCCGGCGCGGCAGGTACGCCTCCACCACCCCGGCGCCGGCCCGCTCCGCGGCGTGCAGGGCCCGGCGCCGGCGGCGCCGCGCCGCGCCCCACTCCAGCGGGGCCAGCCAGAACCGTTCGAGCGCGCGGCCGAGTACGCCCGCGACCGCGCCGGCGGTGCCCGCGGCCAGCAGGACCAGGGCGGTGTCCACCACCACCCGGGCCGGCGCGGCCCGCCAGCGCCGGGCGAGTCCGTCCAGCCAGGCCGACAGCCGGCCGGTGCCGAGGGCATGCGCGTGCCCGAGGTGGAATCCGGCGGCGGCCACCAGCACCAGGAGCAGCCCCGGCAGCAGCACGGACCTGAACCAGCGGCTGCTGACGTGCCTGCCGACCTCGGAGAGGATCCCGGTGATCACCGGATGTCGGAGGCCGGGCCGAGGGGCCGCATGGCCGCGCCGTACGCATCGCACGCCGGGACGTGGCCCTGTGCGTCGCGCCCGGCGGTACGGTCGCACCGCTCGCTCGGGCAGCCGTAGCGGCCGGCGCCCGCGGACGGCGTACGCGGGGAGCCCGGAAAGCCGACCATCGCCGAACTCCCCCGGTCCGACCAACTGCGCTGGGGCGCGCCCGGATCCGCCGGATCCCCGTCCGCCTGGAGCCACTTGCGCACGGCGCGCTGCGCGGAGCCGCCCTGGCGGACCCGCGCCGCGTCGCGTTCCAGCCGTTCGGCCACGCCGGTCACCCGCGCGTGGTCGCGCAGCCCGGCCAGCCGGGCGCACCACAGCGCCAGCGCCTCGCTCTCGGTCGGCTCGCCCGTCCCGCTCGTCCCCGTCGGGTCCTGCACGGCCATCGGCTCCCACCCTTTCCGCCCCACCGCCCCTACGGGTCGGGCGCCAGGGCGAGATTACCGACTGGCATCGGATGGCGACACACAGCTACCGTGGCGGCAACGGCAGGGAGGTCGACTGGCATGCGGTGGCGCTGGCGCGGCAGTGCGCGGGGTGGGATCGAGCAGGCAGTGCTGGAGTACCTCAAGTCGGGGCGCGGGGGTGGACTGCAGGACCCCCGACTCGACGCCGAGGCCGAGCAGTTGCTGGCCGCGGCCGACGGGCAGCCGACCCGGTCCGAGCCCCGCGGCCGGGCCATGCTGCTGGTCGGCCTGCTCCTGCTGGCGCGGGCCGAGAGCCTGAAGCGGCCGCAGGCCGCACTGCCCGATCTTGCCGCCACGGTCGAGCTCGTCGGCCTGCTGCACGACACCCTGCCCGATGAGGTGCCTGCCGAACTCTGGGAACTGGCCGTCGAGTTCGGCGCCGATCCGGCGGCCCGGGTGAAGGCGGCCCGAGCCCTCCTCGATGCGGAGCAGCGCAGCGGCGAGGACGGGCTGATGGGGCTCGTCGCCCTGCAGCGCGCCGTGTCGGACCTGCCCGAAGACCATGCTCACTGCGCCGAGTTGCGTCTGCTGCTCGCCACGGAGTGGCTCGAGCGCTTCGAGCGGACGGGCGAAGCCGGCGATCTCAAAGGCGCCCTCGTGTGGGCCCGGGCGGCGCTCGCCCTGGCCCCGGCTGCCGCCGGCCGCCGACGCGAGGTGTTCCTCCAGGTGCTGGCGGCGGCGCTGACCCACGAACTCGCCCGCGACGACACTCCGGAGAACGCCGCCGTCACCGTGGAGGTGTGCCGCAAACTGCTGGCGCTGCAGACCCGGCAGAGCCCGGACCGCGTCGATGCCCTGACCCGGCTGGGCGGCGCCCTGTACACGCGGTACAACCACTCGGGAGCGGCCGGGGACCTCGACGAGGCGATCGACCTGCTGCGCTCCGCCACCGCCCCGGGCACGGTCCCGAACGCGGTGCCGCGCGGAGCCCAGCTCAAGTGTCTCGCCTCGGTGTTGCACCGCCGCCACGAGCTGACCGGATCCGTCGACGACCTCGACGAGACCATCGCCGTGATGGTCTCGGCCGTCGGACCGGGGGGTCTGACGGATGCCGCCGAGCGGGCGCGGTGGAACGGCACGCTCCGTTCCCTCCGGCGGGAGCGGGCCGAGGCCGGCCCGCAGCCGGCCGCCGCGCGGCGCCGCGCCCCGGCACTGCCGCACCAGCGCGCCGCAGAGGCCCGAGAGCTGATCGTGCGGGCCGAGGCGGAGCCGGACCCCCTCTCCCGCGACCGGGGCATCGAACTGCTGGGCCCGGCCCTGCGGGAGCTTCCGGAGGACTTCGCCGACCGCGCCGCGTACAGCGCGCACCTGGGCTCCGCCCTGCTGGCCCGCTACCGGACGGGGACCAAGGACCCGGCCGATCTCGAAGCCGCCGTGGAGTTCGCCCGTGAAGCCGTACGGCTGCGGCACCGGGGCAACCCCGCGAACCACGTCGCGTACCTGCTGGTGCTGGCGCAGGCCGTCGAGTCGCGCTACGAACGCTCCCCCACCGCGGCTGATCTCGCTTCCGCGATCGCCCTGTACCGCACGCTCCTCGGGCTCCGGCCGCCGCCCCGGGGGGACCAGCGCTGGCACTGCCTGCACCACCTCGGCAAGAACCTCCTCCTGCGCTGGCAGCAGTCCGGGGAGCTGTCCGATCTCGACGCGGCGGTCGACGCCCTGCGCCAAGGCCTGGACCTCGTACGGCCGCCCGGGGAGCCGTACTTCCTCAATGCCGTGAACCTCGGCCAGGCCCTGGTGTGCCGGCAGGAGATCACCGGTACCGGCCACGACCTCGACCAGGCCCACGCCTGCCTGTCCGCCGCACTGCCCCACCTCCCGGCGGACGACGAGCTGCGGGAACGGGCGCGCCACCTGCTGGAGGTGGTGGCCGGCCGGCGGCGCGGGCGGAAAGTACGGCAGGAGGAGGGCATCGACCCGCTCCTGAGGAACGCCGAGTTCATCTCGCCGAAGGGCACGCCCGAGGTCCCGCCGGAGCAGGCCGGCCGACAGGGGGGCGACGGCACCGCGGTGGTCCGGTACGACCACCGCCTCACCGAGTACATCTCGCGCTACGAACGGACCGGCGACCCGGCGGTGTTCGGCCCGGCGCTGGACCTCGGATACCGGGTGCTCGGCGGCATGCCGGACGGGCATCCCGGCCGCCCGGTGGTCGAGGGGCGCATCGGCGTACTGCTGCTGCGGCGGTTCGAGCGGGACGGCGACCCGGCCGACCTCGACGGCGCCGTCGAGCACCTGCGCCGCAGCGCGCACGGGCCCACCCCCAACCTGCAACAGCTGCGGATGCTGCACGGGATGCCGGACGCGGACCCGGAGGAGCTGCGCCGCGTCGCGGGAGACCGGGTGGACGCCGTCCTGCAGATGGAGCCGGACCGGGGCGGCGAACTGTCCGCGCTGGCAGCCGCCTGCGTACGCCGCTTCGAACGCGACGGCGCACGGACCGACCTGGACGAGGCGGTGGCCGCCGCGCAGCGGGCGGTGGAGGCGGGCCGCCCGTACGACGGGCCCGCACACTGCGCACGGCTGACGGTCCTGGGCACGGCCCTGGCCCTGCGCCACCGGTTCACCGGGGAATCCGCCGACCTGGACCGCTCGATCGAGCTGGGCCGCCAGGTCCTGACCCTCGCCGGGGAGATCTCGCCCCGATCGGCTGTGAACGTGAGGCGCTCGGCCCTGCCCAACCTCGCCGGCCGGCTCCGGGCCCGCTACCTGGCGCGCGGCCTGCCCGCCGACCTGGACGAGGCGGTCGCCCTCGGCAGGGAGGCCGTCGCCCTGCGACGGCCGGGCCACCCGGAGCACTCCGCGCGGACCAACCTGGCCCTGGCCCTGTGGGACCGGGCTCTGCTGAACGGCGACCCCGGTGACCTCGACGCCGCGGTCACCGAGGCGGCGGGCGTGGCGCAGGACATGCATCCCGCCTCGCCGCGGCGCGCCCACGCGCTGATGTCGTGGGCGGGCATGCTCGCCGACCGCAGCGACATGACGCGGGAGCGCGAGGGCGGGAGCGCCGGCGAGGACGACGCCGAGACCGCGCTCGGCAGGTTCGCCGAGGCGGTGCAGTGCCTGACCGCACCGCCCCACGAGCGACTGGACGCGGCGGTGGGGTGGGGCGCCTTGGGCGCGAAGCGCGCTTCGGCCGGGCGGGCCGGCTGGGAGGCGGCTGCGGACGGCTTCGCGGCGGCCGTCGGGCTGCTGCCGCTGACCGCCTGGCGCGGTCTGGACCGCGGCGACCGCGAGCGGCTGCTCGCGCCGCGCTCTCACCTGGCGAGCGAGGCCGCGGCCTGCGCCATCGCCTGCGGGCGGCTGGAGGAGGCCGTGGAACTCCTCGACCAGGGCCGCTCCGTGCTGTGGGGTCAGGCCCTGGACGCCCGTACGGACCTGACGGAGCTGGCGCGGGCCCACCCCGAGCTGGCCCGTCGGCTCGACGGTCTGCGGGCGGGGCTGGAGCAGGGAGCGAGTCTGGTCGACGGCGACGGCGACGGCGACGGCGACGCCGCGGACGGCACGCAGCGGCAGCGCCGGCTGGCGCGGGAGTGGGAGGCGCTGGTGGCGGAGATCCGGCGCCGCCCGGGTTTCGCCTACTTCATGCTCCCGCTCCCCTTCGCCGAGCTGTCGCAGGCGACCGCCGCCGGGCCGATGGTCCTCGTCAACGTCAGCCGCTACCGCTGCGACGCCCTGGTGGTGACCCCGGGGCAGGTCCGGCTGGTCCCGCTGCCCGATCTGGACGCGGAGGAGGCGCAGGCCCGTACGGAGCGGTACCTGGCCGCCGTGGACCGCATCGGGCGTCCGGGGGCGCCGGCCGGGCCCGTGCAGCAGACGGTCCTGGACACCCTGGAGTGGCTGTGGGACACGGTCGCCTCGCCCGTGCTCGACGCCCCGGGGGTGGCGGACCGGCGGGGGAGGCGCCTGTGGTGGTGCGCCACGGGGCCGCTGGCCCTGCTGCCGGTGCATGCCGCGGGTTACCACGATCCCGACGACGAGCGGCCGTACGACGCCGTGGTGGAGCGGGTGGTGTCCTCGTACATGCCGACCTTGCGGGCCCTGGCCCGGGCGCGCAGGCCCGTGGCCGCCCCGGACGGGCCGCGCCGGCTGCTGGTCCCGGCGGTGAGCGAGCGGCCCGGGTACGCGCCCTCGCTGGAACCGCTGCCGGGCGTACGGCAGGAGGCGGAGGCACTGCGGCGGCGCTTCCCCGGGCGGCACACGGTCCTGGCCGAGGCCCGGGCCACCCGGGCGGTGGTGCTGGACCTGCTGCGCTCGCACAGCTGCGTCCACTTCGCCTGCCACGGCGGCCAGGACCTCGCCGACCCGGCTCGGGGAGCCCTGTACCTGTACGACGGTCCGCTGACGGTGACCGAGCTCGCCCGGCTCGACCTGGAGTCGGCGGAGCTGGCGGTCCTGTCCGCCTGCCAGACCGCGGTGGGTGGCACGGAGTTGCCGAACGAGGCGATCCACCTGGCCGGCGCCCTGCTGCTGGGCAGCTTCCGGCAGGTCGTCTCGACGCTGTGGACCGTCGGGGACGACACCGCGCAGCGGGTCACGGAGATGCTGTACGGGGTCCTCGGCGATTCCGCGGGCACCCTGCACCCGTCCCGCGCCGCCCACGCCCTGCACGAGGCGGTCGTCCGCATCCGCCGCGAGGATCCGTACCGGCCCCTGGCCTGGGCCTCGTACGTCCACTTCGGACCGTAGATGCCGGTCACCCGACCTGACGGCGGACCAGCTCGTGGAACGGGCCCGACGTGTCGGCGAGCAGTTCGGCGGGCGGCCCCTGCTGGGCTACCCGACCGTCCGACATCACGATCACCCGGTCGGCGTCCATGACGGTGGACAGCCGGTGGGCGATCACGATGCGGGTGGCGCGCAGGGCGCGGGTGGACTCGATGACCACGCGCTGGGCCTCGTTGTCCAGCGCGCTGGTGGCCTCGTCCAGGAAGAGGATGCGCGGTTTGCCGATGAGCGCTTGGGCGATCATCAGACGCTGGCGCTGGCCGCCGGAGACGGTGCCGCCGCCGTCGGCCAGCACGGTGTGCATGCCCATGGGCATGGCCTTGATGTCCTCGGCGAGGCCCGCCAGAGCGGCGGCCTGCGCCGCCTCCTCGGGGGAGTACGCGCCGGAGCCGCGGATGCAGTCGAGGATCGAGCCGGAGAACGGCTGTGCGTTCTGCAGGACGACACCGCACTGGCGGCGCACGGCCGCCTGGTCGAGTGCGGCCAGGTCCTGGCCGTCGTACAGCACGCTGCCGGCGGCGGGCCGGTCGAAACCGATGAGCAGGCGCAGCAGGGTCGACTTGCCGCAGCCGCTGGCCCCGACGACCGCGACGAACTCGCCCGGGCGCACCTGGAAGGACACGTCGTCCAGGACGAGCGGGCCGTCGTCGGCGTACCGGTAGGAGAGGTTCTTCACCTCGACGGCGCCGCTGAGCTCGCCCGGCGGGGTGCTGGAGCCGCGTACCTCGGGGGTCGCCTCGAGGAGCGGCTCGACCTGCTCGAACATCGGCTGCACGGCGGCGGCCGAGAGGAGGGCGCCGGTCAGCTGGGTGGCCGAGGACAGCATCATCGTCACGGCGGTGCTGAAGGTGAGGAACTCGCCGGCGGACATGCTGCCCCGGGCCGGGCCGGCCAGCAGCATGAACATCACGAGCGTGCACAGCGGCAGGTAGACCGCGTTGAGCACCGTGACGACGTTCTTGATCCGGCCGATGCGCTGCTGGAGATCGCGGGTACGGGCGAACTCCCGCGCCCAGGCGGCGTACGCGAAGCTCTCGGCCGCGGCCACGCGCAGCTTGGGCAGCCCGCGCAGGGTCTGGAACGCCTGGTTGTCGAGCTTGTTGCCGATCCTGATCAGCCGGCGCTGGTAGCGCAGCTGCCACAGTCCCAGGCCGAGGAAGACGACGGCGATGGCGAGCAGCATGCCGACCGCGGCCAGCGCCAGCGGCACGCTGTAGAAGAGCAGCAGCACGAGGTTGATCGTGCCGACGGTGCCCGCCTGCAGGGACACCGAGACGATGCCGGACAGCACGGTGCGGATGGAGCTGATGCCCATGGCGGCTCCGGCCAGTTCCCCGGTGGAGCGGCCGGCGAAGAACGTCACCGGCAGCCGGAGCAGCCGGTCCCACACGGCCGGCTGCAAGGTGGCCTCGATGCGGCCCTCCATGCGCAGGAGGGAGATGTTCTGCAGCAGCATGAAGGCGGCCGAGACCACACCGGTCGCGATGAGCGCCAGAGCGGTCTGCACGATGAGGCTCTCCTCGGCGTGCGGCACGTACGAGCCGAGCACCCGGCCGGTGGCCACGGGGACGACCGCGCCGAGGCCGACCGCGCCCAGCCCGCCCACGACGAGGCTGCGCAGGTCCGCGCCGCTGCCGCGCACGGCGAAGCGCATCAGGTGCAGCAGGCCGGGCTTCCGGTCGGGCAGCGGGCGGTAGAACATGACGGCGTGCGGCTCGAGGGTGTCCGCGCTGCCCTGGCCGAGGCGTTCGCGCGCGCCGGTGACGGGGTCGACGGCCTCGTACCGGCCGCGCCGCCACAGCAGCGCGACGGGGGTCCCGTCGTCCGCGCGCCGGCCGACCAACGGGCCGCTGTTCTCCCGCCACCAGCGCCCGCCGAGCAGGACGGCGCGGGTGCGGATCCGGGAGGCGAGCGCGATGCGTTCGACGGGGTCCGTCCGTTCCGAGGCCGCGGCGGCGCCGCCCGTCGGCTCGGTCAGGGCGATGCCGGCCTCGGCCGCGACCAGGCGGCACACGGCGAAGGTCGCGTCGTGGCCCGCATCGCGGCGGGGGCCCCTGCGGGAGCGGCCGATGGAGGCGAGCAGGGTGCGGTCCGCCTGGGTACGGGCGGCCTCGCCGGCCTCGATGCCGGCGGCCGTGCGGTCCTCGTGGGCGCGCTCGTCCTGCTCGATCCAGCGGTCCAGGGCGTCCAGCAGCCGGTACTGCCGGTCCACCATGCCCTGCCACACGGCCGCGTCGACGAGGAGCGTGCCGGCGGCTGCGGACATGCCGACCGCGGCGTCGTGGGTCTCGTACACGGCGCCGTACTGCACGGCCCCCGGGGGGATCTGCATCCACAGGATGTCCTCGTCGGCACCGCCGGGGCCGGCGGTGGCGCGGCCCTCCAGCGGCGCCTGGTACAGCACGCGCAGACCGCGGCCGATGCCGCGGGCGAAGGCGTCCTCGAGGGGGCTGGGCGCCGCTTCGGCGAACCCGTTCTGCCAGGGGTCGGCGTGCCACCCCCAGGCTCCGTCCGCGGGGACCCCCTGGAATCCGTACTCGGGGCGGTACAGCTCGTGCAGCTCGATGCGGCGCAGTGCGCAGCCCTGCAGCGGGCGCCCGGTCAGCGTGTGGGCCGGGCCCTCGGCCGGGCCCAGGAGCAGCGTGCCCGACTCGAGCCGGCCCAGGAAGTGCCAGTGGCCCGCCTGGGCGGCGTCGACGGCGAACAGGTCCAGCTCGCCCTGCACGACGAGCCACAGTACGAGCGGGCCTTCCAGCGACAGGCTGCGCAGGCCGGTGCAGTCGACCGGCGCGCCGAGGCCGCCGAGGGCCGCCACGACCGGATCGGGTGCGACGGGGGCCTGGTAGGGCTGGTACGTCTGGTGCATCGGGTGGGTCTGGTGGGTCTGGTGAGGGGATGCCACGTCAGTGCTCCTTCACCAGTCGGGCGTACGCGCCCTGCGCGGCGACCAGCTGCTCGTGCCGTCCGCGTTCCACGACCGTGCCCCGGTCGAGCACGACGATCTCGTCGCTGTCGCGCACGGTGCTCAGCCGGTGGGCGATCACCACGCAGGCGCAGCCGCGGCGCCGCAGGTTGTCGATGACGATCTGCTCGGTCGACGCGTCCAGGGCGCTGGTCACCTCGTCCAGGATCATGACGCTGGGGCGGCGCACCAGGGCGCGGGCGATCTCCAGCCGCTGGCGCTGGCCGCCGGAGAAGTTGCGGCCGTCCTGCTCGACGCGGCTGTGGATGCCGCCGGCGCGGCGCGCGACCACGTCGTACACGGCGGCGTCCTGGAGGGCGGCGATGACGGCCTCGTCCGGGATCGAGGGGTCCCACAGCGCGACGTTGTCGCGGACGGTGCCCTCGAAGAGGAAGACGTCCTGGTCCACGAAGGAGACGGAGGCGGCCAGCGCGCCGCGCGGGATGTCCTCCAGCCGCATCCCGTCGATGCGGATGGCGCCCGCCCAGGGGGTGTAGAGGCCCGATATCAGCCGGGAGACGGTGGACTTGCCGCTGCCGGAGCCGCCGACGAGCGCGACCTGCTGCCCGGGACCGACCGCGAGCGAGACGTCCTTCAGCAGTGGTGCGTCCAGAGGGCTGTAGCCGAAGGTGATGCCGTCCAGCTCCACGTGCCCCTTGAGCCGGCGGGTGCCGGCGGCGGCCTCGCCCCCCGCGCGCCGCAGGTAGAGCGGGTCGACGGGGAAGTTCTCGACGTCCTTCAGGCGGGCGACGTCGGCGGCGAAGTCCTGGATCCGCCCGGCCACACCGCCGAGGCGGGTGATCGGCGCGGTGAAGCTGGTCACCAGGGCCTGGAACGCCACGAGCAGGCCGACCGAGAGGTGCCCCTCCACCGCCCGCAGGCCGCCGATCATCAGGATCAGCGCACTGTTGAGCGCGGCCAGCGTCGGCGCGACGACGGCCAGCCAGGCGCTGGGGACGCCGAGCCGTTGCTGCACGTCGAGGGTGACCGCGTGCTGGCCGGCCCAGCGGCGGAAGAAGCCGTTCTCCCCGCCGGTCGCCTTCATCGTCTCGATGAGCTGGAGGCCGCTGTACGAGGTGTTGGTGAGCCGGGCGCTCTCGGCGCGCAGCTTCTGCGTGCCGGTGGCCCGTACCCGCATCACGATCCGCACGGCCGCGATGTTGAGCAGCGCGATGAGCACGCCGACGGCGGTGAGCTGCGGGTCGTACGTCCACAGCAGCACGGCGTAGAGCACGACCACCACGGCGTCGACGCCCGCGGCGGCCAGGTCCCGGGCGAGGGTCTCGGCGACCGCGTCGTTGGACTGGAGGCGCTGGACCAGGTCGGCCGGGTTGCGCTGGCTGAAGAAGCTGACGGGGAGCCGCAGCAGGTGCCGCAGGAAGCGGGCGCTGCCGAGCGTGGAGGAGATGATGCGGCCGCGCAGCAGGTTGGCCTGTTGCAGGGAGGTGAGCACGGCCGTGAGCACCAGGGCCGTCGCCATGGAGGAGAAGAGCACGCCCAGCAGGGACGTCTGCTCGCCGATGAGGAACATGTCGATGTACGTACGGCTCAGCGCGGGCACCGTCGCGCCGACGGCCACCAGCAGGAGGCTGGAGACCACGGCGGCGAGCATGGTGCCCGACGTGCCGCGCAGGCGGGCCGGCAGGGCGCTCATGACGCCTTGTCTGCGGCCGGTGCGGCGGAAGCCCGGGCCGGGCTCGAAGACGAGCGCGATGCCGGTGAAGCCGGTGTCGAACTCCTCCATGGGGACGAACCGGCGGCCCTTGCCGGGGTCGTTGATGTACGCGCCCCGGCGGCCGAGGCGGCGGCCCATGCCCTCGTAGACGACGTAGTGGTTGAACTCCCAGAAGAGGATGGCCGGCGGGTTCACCCCGGCGAGCGCGGCCAGGTCCATCTGCATGCCCTTGGCCGTCAGCCCGTAACCGCGGGCGGCCTTGAGGAGGTTGCCGGCGCGGGAGCCGTCCCGGGACACGCCGCAGGCGATGCGCAGCTCTTCCAGGGGCACGAAGCGGCCGAAGTGGCCGAGCACCATGGCCAGCGCGGCGGCGCCGCACTCCACCGCCTCCATCTGCAGCACGGTGGGCGTGCGTACGGTACGGGGCGTGCGGCCCCGGGGGACGGGTGGGCGCCGGCGCCGGCGCCCGCCGGGCGCGACCCGGGCGGCCGGGGGCCGGGAGCGGGGCCGGTTCGGGGAGGTGTGCTGCGGCACGGTCACGGGAGCAGCCAATCGACGGGTCGCTGTGCGGCGAGGTGGACGGCTCCGGTGACCGGTGTCGTGGAGTCGACGGGGTACGGGGGGCCGCCCGCGGAGGACCACCGGTAGCCGGAGGTGGTCGCGGAGGAGCGTTCGAGCTGCACGAGCACGGCGACGGGGTTGCCCTGGCGGGCGAACTGCGCGGCGAGGCGGGGGTCGCCGAGGAATCCGGCGAGCTGCGCCGGCGTCTGGGGGGCGCGGCCGACTTCCTTGACGCGGCCGCGCAGCACGCCGAACTGCTGTTGGGGGGCGGACTGGACGGTCAGGTCGACCGGGGCTCCGACGCGGATCTCCGCGCCGCTGCCGCCGGGCAGGTAGAGCACGGCCACCAGCGGGTCGTCCGTGTTCTTCACGCGTTCCACCGTCGCGACGTCCGCGCCCGTCGTGAGGACCGAGCCGGTCTTGGCGACCAGGGTCGTCACCCGCCCTCCGGCGACCACGCGTACGGTCCGCTCACCCTGGTCCGTGGCGAGCTGGAGCAGCGGTGCGCCCGGGGACAGCAGTTGGCCCTCTTTGGCGAGCACTGCGGTGACCTGCCCGGCGAACGGGCTCTGCAGCAGATAGCTGCCCTCGGCATGCGTGAGGATGCCCGGTGCGCTCAGCTTGGAGGAGACGGATCCGGTGAATGCCCAGAAAGCCGCGGCAGCCATCACGAGGACCGTGACGGCGAGTACGAGCCGGCCCTGCGGGCGTGCGAAACGTACGGGCAGATCGAGTTCTTCGGGCGATTGCAGCTTGGAGAGCGCCTTTTGACGGAACTGCACGATCTATCCTTCGCCTGCATTCTGCATTCTGCGTTCTGCGTTCTGCGTTCTGCGTTCTTGGAACGGGCACCCGTGAACCCCGGAACGATGACGTCCCGGGGTTCACGCGCGTCGGCGGCCGGCTCGGCTCAGAGGCCGGCGACACCGGCGCGAACGCCGACGATGCCCTCGACCTGGCCCGGCAGGGCCAGCGCGCCGTGGACCGTGTCCAGCGAGGTCACGGTGTTCACGACGTGGAAGACGTCGCCGGTGACGGCGCCGAGGAGGCCACCGGAAATGCTGACACCGCCGGAAACCGCGTCCAGTTCGTCGTCGGCGATCTCACGGGTCTCGATGTCGTTACGCATGATGTGCGCACCCTTCGTTGTCTGAATGTTTCTCAAATGGCGTGGGCGGTCTGCAACAAGGCGGTCCGGCCACTTCCGAACATCACTTCGGTGGGCAGATGTAAGCACGCGAACGGGTCGCCCGGCCAACCGTGTTGACGCCCCTTCTCGCGGCAGGTGACCGTTCGCCCGGCGGGCTTTCCGATTGATTCGGCGTATCGCCACGGGTTCTCCACAAGATCGAGTAACAAAACGAAACGCCCCGCCACCCCCACACCCCAAAACCACCCGAACCCCCACCTCCCGCGAATGCCGCCATCGCGTCCCGGGGGAGAGATGTAACGGGAGGCGCCCCCTCCACTTTCACCGCGTGAAGATTTCCGGCAGCGGCACACCGTGATGGACCGACCACGTTCCGTGCCGATCGGTGGCCTCGCGGCTAAGGTCGGTCCATGGAACGAGTGCGCAGCCGAGTGATCGTCCACGGCGTGGTGCAGGGCGTCTTCTTCCGCGACACCTGCCGCCGTACCGCCCTCGACCAGGGCGTGGCCGGCTGGGTGCGCAATCTCCCGGACGGGACCGTCGAGGCGGTGTTCGAGGGGCCCGTGGCCGCCGTCGCCCGCATGCTCGACTGGGCCCACCGGGGCCCGAGCGGCGCCGAGGTGACCCGTGTTCAGCTCCACGAGGAAGCGCCCGAGGCCCTCGAGGGCTTCGAGATCCGCGCCTGACCCCATCCCCGCCCGACCCGCCCGCCGGGAGCGCGAAGAGGCCGCCGTCCCACGAATGGGAGAACGGCCTCCGCGGACTGCATCCGTCCGCCATGCTGGGGCGGACCGATCCGGCGGGTGCGCCGGCCCGGTGACGCTCGACCGCACAAGACGAATGGAACCCTGTGAGCCTTGCCCGCTCCGGCGGGCGGGTGCAGCCCGCCCGCCCCGGTGACCCCAGGCGGGTCGGCACGTACCGGATCATCGGCCGCCTCGGGTCGGGCGGCATGGGCACGGTGCACGCCGGCCTCGATCCGGCCGGGCTGCGCGTCGCGGTCAAGGTCGTCCACCCCGCGCACGCCGAGGACCCCGAATTCCGGGCCCGCTTCCGCCGCGAGGTGCAGCTCTCCGCCCGGGTCCAGGGACCGTGCCTCATCCCGCTCCTCGCGGCCGACCCCGATGCCCCAACCCCGTGGCTGGCCACGGCCTACGCCCCGGGCCTCACCCTCGACCGGCACCTGGCCGTGCACGGCCCCCTTTCAGGCGGCACCCTGTACGCCTTCGCCACGGGCACCGCCCGGGCCCTCGCCGCCATCCACGCCGCCGGCGTCGTCCACCGGGACGTCAAGCCGCAGAACGTCATCCTCACCCCCTGCGGACCGCGCGTCCTGGACTTCGGGATCGCCCACGCCGCCGACGGCACGTCAGTGACCCGGACCGGCGTGATGACCGGCACTCCCGGCTGGATCAGCCCCGAGCACTACCGCACCGGCACCGCCGGCCCCGAGGGCGACCTGTTCGCGTGGGGCGCTCTCGTCGCCTACGCCGCCACCGGCCGGCTGCCGTTCGGCACGGGGGCCCCGGACGTGGTCGCGTACCGCGTCATGTCCGGTGATCCCGGCCTCGACGGCCTCCCCGAGGAACTGCGCGGGACCGTGGTGACGGCCCTCGCGAAGAACCCCGCCGAACGGATGACCGCCGACGCGGCGGCGCAGGAGTGCGCGCGGCTCCTCGGCGCCCAGGCGACCGTCGTGCTCACCGCCGATGCGGGGCCGGGGGCGACGAGGGCCGACCTCCTCGTCTGCGATGGATGGAGCGTGCCCGACGCGGAGGACCACGCCTGGCGCACCCCGGCCGCGTCCACCCGCAAGCGCGCGCTGATGGCCGCCGTCGCCGCGGCAGCCGCAGGCGCAGCCGTCGCGGGCGGCATCGTCGCTTTCGACACCGGGGACCGCGGCGCTGCGGGCACCACCCCGCGCGGCGCAGTCGGTTCCACCCCGCTCCACGGCGGGCGGTCCTCCGTCCCGGCCGAAGCCGTGACCGCGTCCCCGGTCGATGCGCGAACCGTCAGGGTTCCCACGGATCCGCTGGCGGGAGTGCCCGACCCCGCCTACACCCGGTCCGGTGACGAAACCCAGCCCCAGCCGGACGAATGGCGGACCAGCACCACTGCCGCCGGTCCTCGGGAGCGGGAGGCCGAGCGGTCGATCCGGGACCGGATGGCAGCCATGCTGGCCACGAAGGACATGGACTTCATGAAGCCCACGGTCACGTTCAACCTGCGCGCGCAGACCGTGATCGTGACCGGCGGGCCGGTCCCCCAACTCCCCGACCACTACCGGGAGGTGTTCCGCCGGGCCGGGGAGATGGCCGCCTGCACCGCCCTCGCACACCGCCTCGGGAGCGCCCCCGCGACCTGGCCCTACGGCCGCTTCTCCGTTTACTGGAAGACATCCGACGGCGATGTCGACGCGGCGGCCATCGGTTACGGCACGGCAGCCGACGGCTGCTTCACGGAGATCGCGGGCCAGTGGCGCGGCGACGAATCCGGCATGGCGACTGCGGAGATCCCCAGCAGCGACAAGGCGGAGATCCGCGTGGCCGACGCCACGGCCAAAGCCGTTGCCGCCACCTGGAACACCGACGCCGCCGAGACGAACGAGACCCCCATCGGCGCGGCCGACGGCATCACCCTGGGCTTCGATCCGGTCGAGAACGCCGCATACGTATGGACCGACGACCCCAACAACCGCTTTGCGAGCCGCGCTTCCCAGTCCAATCTCAAACACGCCGTCGAGGAGGCCGTCTGCCGCAAACTCACGGCCGAGTTCCACAGCAACAGGAGCTGGAACTACACCCGCTGGGCCGTCGCCGTGTACAACCCCTACACGCACGGACGCCAGTTCCTCGGCTCGGGCACCTGCACCCCCTAGGGGGTGTCTGCCCGGCTGCGGGACGCGGGGCGGCCCGTCACGCGCGCCTCGAGCGCTTGCTTCGCCTGCGGCCACTGCGGCCGGATGATGCTGTACACCGCGGTGTCGCGGATCCAGCCGTCCCGCATCACCATGTGGTGGCGCAGGACGCCCTCGTGCGTCGCGCCCAGCCGGGATATCGCCGTCCGCGACTTCGTGTTGCGCACGTCCGTCAGCAGCTCGACCCGGTTCATCCCCATGACCTCGAAGGCGTGCGTCAGCATCAGCAGCTTCGCCTCGGTGTTCATGCCGGTCCGCTGCCAGGACTCCGCGAGGAAGGTCCAGCCGATCTCGAGGCGCCGCTGCGCGGTGTTGATCATCATCAGCCGCGTCGAGCCGACGACCCGACCCGTCGCCGCGTCCACCGTCGCGTACGGGAGCTGCGTGCCCTCGGCGCGGGCCGCCATCGCGTCCTCGATGAAGCCGCGGACGTCGTCCGGGTGCGGGACGAGCGTCACGGCGAGGTTCCACAGGCTGCCGTCGCGAACCGCCTCGCACAGCCCGTCGTGGTGCCGCAGCTCCAGCGGCTCGAGCCGCACCCGCTCCCCCACGAGCCCGCCCGGCTCCGCCGACGCCTTCACCCGCTCCATGTCCCGACCGCCCGTCCCCCGTGATCACCACCGACGGCCAGACCCTACCCGCCGCCGCCGATCACCCCATCGGGTTTTCCGACGCAGGACGCCGGACGCGGTGGTCGCACCGCACCACACCCCCGGGCACTCGAAAGGGCATAAAGCACAATCTGAGGGCGCGCTGCGTGCACATCGGTACATGTTGTGCGCCCATCGACGTGGGCGCTGGTCCCCACGTGGTCCCCAAGGGCCACCATGTGGCCATCGGCCCGCCAGCCGTTACAGATTGACGCCAGGGCGGAGAAAGTGGTTCAGGGAGCGGCGTGGCCCCGCTTCCGTCCGGCTTTGCGTCGCAGGTCGCGGATGACCTCACGCCAACGCCAGGAGCCATCCCAGTCGCAGCCCTCGTGCTCGCCGGGCAGCCAGTCCGCAAACTCGTCCAGCTGCTTGAGCAGAGCGTCCGGATCGACAGGTACACGGTGCGTACGC
The DNA here is from genome assembly GCF_042890265.1 of Streptomyces sp. NPDC002209. Lineage (NCBI taxonomy): Bacteria > Bacillati > Actinomycetota > Actinomycetes > Kitasatosporales > Streptomycetaceae > Streptomyces > Streptomyces sp. NPDC002209. Next base: position 41,949 of record NZ_JBIARX010000020.1, read on the forward strand.
TCGTCGAGCTGCCCTGCGATGTCATGCAGCCGGTGAGCAGCACGGTAGTAGGACAGCTGGGTGTCGGTCAGCCGGCGTACGGCATAGCCTCCGCACTCGCTGCACCAGTCCCAGCCATCACGGGCCGGCAGGTCTGCCATTGTCAGGAGGTCGTCGCTCGCCGCGAGGCCTCGAACCCGTGTATGCCGGCACAGGGGTGAGTTCCCCCTGCCTTCGAACTTGGGGTCCGAGTTCGTGGCGTAGATCTGTGCCTGACCCAGGACGCCCGGTGGAAGGCAGCCACCGCTGCGCCAGCGGTCAGCGCTGGACGGCCCGAACGGCAAGAGGTCCAAGGGGCCGGGCACGAGCAGGCCCTCCCACATCGCAAGGGGCAGCATGCCGGAGCGGCCCATCTCGAGGCTCCGCAAGTCGGATACGCCCCGCGCCATGGCCAGCAGGCGCAGATCGTGTTCCTTGTCACGCTCCCGATACGTCCGCCGGACAACGTCCTGGGCCCCGGCTGCAAGGCCCAGGCCAGCACCAAAGTTGCCATCCTGCCGTGCGTGGCCGTGGCCGTGGCCGTGGCCCGAGGATGGGGCATCGCCAGCCTCTGGCGCGGGGACGCCCTCCTCGGTCCACGGGCTGATCACGCTCTCGGGGAGATCCCACGCGCCTGCCGCACCGGGCCGGGCAGCAGCTCGCCCCCCGCCAGCTCCCGCACGGCGTCGGGCCCGACCGTTGAGGTGTCGATCCAGTGGACGCCGGGGCGCAGGACCGGGCCCTCGCGGATCCGGACGGCGGCATTGACGACGTCCCCGAAGACCCTGCCCTCCGGAGGCTGCTGAATGACCACGCCGATCGCCACGCGCGCGTACTTTTCGGCAAGCCGTTCCAGTTCCAGGGTCATGACCTCGTCGTACCCGAAGCCCCGGCCACGACCTCGCCGGGCGGGACGGTGTTCCTGCGCTCCTGAATGTGGGCGTAGCCCATGAGGCCGATGAGGACCGCGAGTAGCACGGCGGACGAGCCCATCGTGCCGAGGTCCAGGCCGCCCTTGGCGATCGGCTTGGTGAGGAAGTCGCCCGCGGTAGCCCCGAGTGGGCGGGTTAGTACGAAGGCGATCCAGAACAGCAGGACGTTCGGCACCACGGGCACCGGCACGAGGGCGAGGAGTACGCCAAGCAGTGCGGAGACGAGGAGCGCGCCGCCCAGGTAGCCGAGTCCGGAGCTGTCGGACAGGAAATCGCCCATGGAGGTTCCGAGCGTGTTGGAGACGAGGATCGCCGACCAGAAGAGGGCCTCGCCGCGAAGCGTGGTGATGTCGCGGATGACGAACGTCATGCCGGTGAACTTCCAGACGACGAAGATCGCGACCAGGATCGAGATGAGGATCGCCGCGCCGACCGGGTAGCCCAATCCCAGGCCCTGCGGGCCCCAGCCCAGCGAAGTGGCCCCGATGGAGAGGTACCTTGCGCTTGCGTCACGGTTCATGAAGTCGGACATGGTGGTGCCGGCCATGCTGGTGGACAGGATGACGGTCCAGTAGAAGAAGGGGTTGTACCGCTTGGAGCCGAGCTGGATCACCAGCGTGACCACGAAGATCAGGAACAGCGCGATCGTGGTGAGGAAGTAGCCCAGTCCGAGGGTCTGGGCGAAGAGGTCCCCGGCTGTTTCACCGAGAGTCGTGGCGGCGATCTTCATGATCCAGAAAGCCAGTGTGACCTCCGGGAGCTTCTTCATGACGTACTTTCCGGTGCCGACGACGTCCGGGCCGGTCAGCGCTTCTGGCTTTTCCAATGTCCATTGCTCCTGGTCGGTGCATCGACGCCGCGCTCTCTTGGAACGGGACGCCGTGTGGGGAACGATCGGGTTTTGCGGTGTTGCCGACACGTCGCATCCCATGCGGCGGTGAAGTGACCGTGTCCGGGCGTGTCTTTGCTTTCCCCTCACACGGAGTACGAAGGACCCGGGTTCGATGCATGCGACGACGCGGTGGTGGTCTTGGCCTTCAGCGTCGCGGTAGCCGACCGCCCTTGTGCGTCGCGACACGGTGACCGACGGGCTCGGCTATGTGCCGGCCGGTTCGCCATTCGCCTTCGTCGCCTCGAACCCGTCGGGCTCGTCCCGACGACGGCTCATGGCCCCAGGTAGCAGGACCACGCTCCACTGCCGCCTCAGCGGTGGCTTTATTCAGTGGCGGGCTAACGCCCGGCCCGTTCACGGTGAGACGACGGTAAAGCCCAAGCTCATGCGTCCGGAACGCCACGGGAACCCGGCCCCGTGCGTGCAGGCCGTCCCGGCATGCACCGCTCGCTTGCCGACTGCCCCGACGCATGGGAATGCGCCGGGGCGATCCGTCATCAGTCAGCAGTTCAGCCGAGCGATGTGAGGAGCGTGTTGAGTGCGTCTACCTCGGTGGCCTTGTCGGGGTGCGGGGCGCGTACTGCCTTGAGTACCTGGTCGATCTCGCCGTCGAGGAAGCTCCACGCCTTCTCGCTCTTGGGCTCAAGCGTGGACTGGTCGTCGTCCCACGCGGTCTCCAGGTCGGTCACGCGGCTGGTCGCGGCCCGCTGATCACCCGAGTTGACCTTCGCCAGGGTGTCGGCGGTGATGGTGCGGAATTTCGCGATCTCGGCCGGAGGGAACCGCGACGTCGCCTCCTGAGGGCTGATGTGGCTGGTCACCGGTGCGGGAGTGTCCTCTTCGCCGCTCGCGGCGGCGTGCGGCTGGTGGTTCGCCCAGACGAGGAGCGCTGCGGCTGCGACCGCTACGACGGCGTAGTAGGCGAGCATGCCCCGCTCGCGTGCCGGGTTCAGTGCTCGTGGGGTGCCGGTCGGCTCCTGGGCCTCGATGACATCGCTACGGCTCCTCGTGAGGTACACGACCGTGGCGAGGATGGCGACCAGAAAGATGACGCTCGTCAGCGCGGTGCCAAGGCCCAGGCCGCCGTCGCCGCTGGGTGATCCGAGCCAGTCGCCGAGGTTGGCGCCGAGCGGGCGGGTGAGGATGTAGGCCAGCCAGAAGGCGAGGACGGCGTTGGCGCCGAGGCGCCAGCCGACAATGATCGCGACAATCAATCCGAGCGGCAGCAGCACGGAGACGCCTGCGGTCCAACCGGTCAGCTCCAGGGTCCAGTCTCCGGTGGCGGTGCCGAGCGCGAAGGTGACCAGTACCGCGAGCCAGTAGAAGAGCTCACGGGGCCGGGTGGTGATGCTGTGGACCGAAAGGGTCCGCTCGCGCACGTACCAGATGCCGAAAACCACGGCGAGTGCACCGGCGAACACGCTGCTGCTCAGGGCGAGGGGCACGCCCTGGCTGTCGGTGAGGATGTCGGTGTAGAGGGTTCCGGTCACACTCACCACCACGACGGTGAGCCAGTACACGAACGGGATGTAGCGTTCGGCTCTGAGCTGCCAGGCCAGGACGGCTGCCAGAGCTCCGGTGAAGATCAAAGCGGTGCTGATCAGGCCGACACCGAGGTTCATGTTGATCCAGTCGGCGAAGCTCTCGCCGACCGTGGTGCACAGGATCTTGATGATCCAGAACCAGATGGTGACCTCGGGAACCTTGTTCAGCATCTGCCGGGCAGGCGTCCGAACGCTCTCGCCGACTCGCAGGTGATCTCCTGGAGGGGCGCCTGCCCCTGGAGCCGTGGGGCTCTCAGACGTTTCGTAGGTCATGCGGCCCGACTGTGCCACCGGGAACCTGAACGCATCCTGACCATCTCAACGGGCATGACGGCCGCAATGCACCTGTCGCCGTCCTCGATGGTGCATTCAGTCGAGTACGGCGACAGGGGACCGGGCATCAGGACAGTGACCGTGTCGCGCGGCGGTCGGCGGCGCTCAGCCACAGAACCACGGCGACGATGATCACAGCGAGGACCAGGCTGACCGGCCCGGTGCCCAGCCCGAGGCCGCCGCGCTCGGCGCCGACGCCGGCCCAGTCCGCGAAGGAGGCGCCGAGCGGCCGGGTGAGCACGTACGCCCACCAGAAGCCGAGCACGGGCGGGAGGGCGAACAGCCGGTGGGCGAGCGCCGGCAGGGCGATCAGGGCGGTGAACAGCAGCCCGGAGGGCAGGTATCCCCAGCCCAGGGTCGCCGCGGTCAGGTCGCCGACGGCCGTGCCAAGGGCGAAGGTGGCCATGACCACGGTCCAGTAGAAGACCTCGCGGCGTCCGCCGGCCACCGTCTCCACCGCGAGGGTGCCCTCGGCCCGCCGCCAGACCACGAAGACAAGGGCCAGGGCCGAGGCGAACGCCGGCGCGGAAACGGCGTAGGGAACGCCGAGGGCGACGTGCGCGACGTCGGCGGCCATGGTCCCGAAGACGCTGACCATGACCACGGCCGACCAGTACACGGCCGGGACGTAACGGCGTGTGCGGGCCTGCGCGACCAGGGCGGCGACCAGCAGCAGACCGGCCGCGGCAACCGCCGGGACGGGCCCGAGGGCGCGGGCGAGGTAATCGGAGGTGGTCTCGCCCATGCCGGTGGTGAGGATCTTGACGATCCAGAACACCGCAGTCACCTCGGGGACCTTGCTCGCAGCGGAGCGAACGGCCTGGGCCTGGGCGCGGCGGTGCGCCCCAGGGGTTGTCGTGGCGCCCAAGACGGCGGCACTCCTTTCTTGCGAGGCGCGGCCGGGGCCGCGCCGCTCGGTCGGTCCGGTTCAGCCGCCCAGGACGGTGTTGCCGGTCGGCGTGCCGCTGGTGCCGTCGACGGTCACCGCGTGCCGCACTCCGTCGGGTCCCACGACGACGACCCGCCAGGCCCGGCCGCCGCCATGCTCGGTGACCGGTACCAGCGACTCGACCTTGCCGTCGTTGACCGCCGCAGCGGCCTTGTTCACGGCGTCCGCTGCGGAGAGCGAGGGCAGCGGAGCCGGGGCGCCGCCGGTCGAGAGGTCACGGGAGTCGTCGGCGTGCGTGCTGTGCTCACCGTCCATGCGCCGACCGTCGTGCCCGTCGCGGCCCTCGGAGTCTTCTCGCGACTCGTCGTGACGCTCGTGGTCTCCGGCGGATGCCACCCTGTGCTCGCCGCGTCCCTCTTCCTCGTGGTGGTGGATGGCCGCTGCGGCGCCGCCGCCGATCACCACCACGGCCGCGGCGCCGACTGCGGCCCATCGCGCTCTGCGGCCACGCGGCCGACGCCCGCCGGCCGGCTTCTTCGGCGTCGTGCCGGGGCCACCCTGACCCGTCTGCTCCTGCGGCTCGCCTGCGCCCACGGACTCACCCACGAATTCACTCACTGTGACCACCCCTACCTCTTGGAAGGTTCCGGAGCCCTGCGCCCGGACATCCGGGCACAGCATGGTTCGGGCACGCTGAAGGGACGCTGAAGACCTGAAGGCTCCTTCAGGTTGGCGGGTCCACGGCGTGCCACTCTGGGGGCATGCGTGTACTGGTGGTGGAGGATGAGCGCCGAATGGCCCTGGCGATTCAGCACGGGCTGACCGCTGAGGGATTCAGCGTGGACATCGCTCACGACGGCCTGGCCGGGTTCGCCAAGGCCACCGATCGCACCTACGACGTGGTGGTGCTCGACATCATGCTGCCCGGACTGAACGGCTACCGCGTGTGCTCGCGTCTACGGGCCTGCGGCAGCAATGTCGGCATCCTCATGCTCACCGCCAAGGACGGCGAGTGGGACGAGGCAGAGGCGCTGGACACCGGTGCCGACGACTACCTCTCCAAGCCGTTCTCCTTCGTGGTGCTCGTCGCCCGACTGCGTGCGCTGGCCCGCCGCATCGGCAGCCGGGCCCCGCAGCGCACCGTGCTGGGCGACCTCGTCGTCGACTCCGCCGCCCGCACCTGCAGCCGCGGCGGCGTACCCGTCCCCCTCACCCCGCGCGAGTTCGCCGTCCTGGACCACCTCGCGCGACGGGCCGGTGAGGCCGTCTCCAAGCGCGAGATCCTGGACGAGGTCTGGGACAGCAACACGGACAGCGACCCCAACACCGTCGAGGTTCACGTGAGCGCCCTGCGGCGCAAGATCGACGCCCCGTTCGGGCGGGCCGCGGTCCAGACCGTCCGCAGCGCCGGATACCGGCTGGCAGCCGACGGTGGCTGAGCCGCAACCGATCGCGCCCGGGCCCGGGCTCGTCAGGATCGTCCACGGCGCACGGCGTCGGGCCGGTGCCCTGCTGCGCCCGCCGGCTCGTCATCCCCGGGCGGCCGGCCTGATCCGGCGGCTGGCGCCGCGCTCGGTCCGTACCCGTACCACCCTCGCCGCGTGTGTGAGCGTCGCCGTCGTCATGCTCGCCGCGTCGGCCGTCGTCCAGACGCTGCTCCGCGTCAACCTGGAACGCACCGTGGAGACCGGGGCCCGCGAGGAGACCCAGGCAGTCTCGCACCTCGCCGCCACCGGCCGCCTCACCGCGCAACTGCCGCTCGGCCCCGGAACCGACTTCATCCAGGTCGTCGACGCCCACGGAAAGGTGATCGCGCGGAGCCAGAACCTCACCGGCCGCCCCGCCCTCGCCCCCACCGGCACCCACGGGGGCCACCGGACGTACAACCTCGACGCCCTCGGCGAGGAGCACGACCAGCGCGTCACCACCTCCACCACCGCCACGCCCACCGGACCCATGACCATTCACGTCGGCGCCTCGCTGCGCACCGCCGACACGGCGGAGGACATCACCACCGCGGCCCTCGCGGCCCTGAGCACCCTGCTGCTCCTCACCGTCGGCGCCTTGACCTGGCGTACGACCGGCCGGGCGCTGCGGCCGGTCGAGGCCATGCGCGCCGAGGTCGCCGCGATCAGCGACCGCGATCTGGACCGCCGGGTGCCCGCCCCGCGCGGCGACGACGAGATCGCCCGCCTCGCCGAGACCATGAACGCCATGCTGGAACGGCTGGAGGCCGCGGGGATCCGGCAGCGCCGTTTCATCGCCGATGCCTCCCACGAACTGCGCAGCCCCCTCGCGGTACTCCGGACCCAGCTGGAGATCGCGCACACCCACCCCGACCCGCAGGTGCGCGACACCCTGGTGGAGGGCGCCCTCCAGGACACCGAACGCCTCCAGGCGCTCTCCGCCGACCTGCTCCTTCTCGCCCGCCTCGACGCCACCGGGCAGAGCCGTCCCGGCGAACCCGTCGACCTCACCGAACTCGTCCGCGCCACCGTGGCAGCACGTTCGACGGACCCCCATGCGATCGCCCTGCACACTTACGGCGACATCATCGTCTCCGGCAACGCGCTGTGGCTCGGCCGCCTGCTGACCAACCTCCTGGACAACGCCCAGCGCCACGCCCGACACTGCGTCACCGTGCGGCTGACGGCAGAGCCGGTGACCGGTGACGCCGTCCTGGACGTCACGAACGACGGCCCCCCGATCGCCGCCGCCGACCGGGAGAAGATCTTCGAACGGTTCACACGCCTCGACAATGCCCGCAGCCGTGACGACGGCGGCACCGGTCTCGGCCTGTCCATCGCCCTGGACATTGCGGCTCTGCACGGTGGCACGATCACGGTCCAGGACACATCGGACGGCATCACCTTCCGCACCCGCCTCATCGCCGACTCTCGGGGATAGCGCGGGGGCGGGGGCGCCGCCGGCGACCCATTACCCCTGCACGGTCAGCCTCCGACCGCCGCCGGAGCGGCACGGCCTGGTTCAGGGCCCGGCCGTAGCGGCGCAGGAGCAGAAGCGCGGTGGTGGCAAGGCCGATGAGCAAGCGAGCCACAGTGGGCGGGTCTCGCCGCCGACGGGAACGCGAGCAGCCAGGAGGCGGGCATGCCCACCTTCCGCCGCACGGCCCGCAAGGCTCGCTTCCAGGCCCCGGGACCTCCAGGGCGGCGGGATCATCAGCGTCCGTCTCTGTGGACCATGCGCACAAACGGTCTGCCCGCGGCGCCGTCCGTGAGCTCCTCCAGCGGGACTTTTCCCACGTTCCCCCCATGGTCGTCGTCCACCCCTACTCCGGCCAGGGAGCGTGACCGACCTGCCTATTGCACCGACTCGCCCAATCGGCACTGTGTGCCATCGCAAGGACCCCATGCCACTCCAGGAATCCACGAATCGCGGACGAAACGATTCACCCACACTCGTCACGGGCCAATGGCTCACGACCGACGAGCTCGCCGGCATCTTGAACATCGACCCCTTCACGCTCCGGTGATGGCGCACAGCTAGCCCTCCACAAGGGCCGCCATTCGTTCCGGTGTCCGATCGCGTCACCCTCTATGGCGCGATCGACATCGAGCATTGGCTCCGCAGCCGCCTCGTCGATCCCGCACAGGCGGCCTGACATGGCGATAGCGACACTTCCAACCGCCTTCGAGGCCGTGCCGGTTGGCGTCCGCCTCACCGCTGATGTCGAGTACCGGCCCAATCGGCCCTCGCCCTATCGAGCTCGGGTGCGCTGGCGGGACCCCGAGACGAAGTCCCGCAAGTCCCTCTCTGAGGCCGAAGAGACCGAGGACGAAGCCCAGGAGTGGATCTCCGCCCTGGTCGAGGCCGCCCAGGCAGGCGTCAACTCATCGCTTGCGACCATGCCGTTGGCCGACTACGGCACCGCAGACATGGACCTCGCACTCCGCGGGTTGGAACTCAAGACGCTCGACCGTATCCAGCCGGCCGGCGCCTGCGCGTCGTGGCCTCCTTTGGCCATCTCCCGGTACGGATGATCACCAACGGTGCCGTGAACCGCACGGTCTACCGGTGGATCGCCGACGGGCAAAGTCGTTCCACCGTCAAGAACACCATCGCCGTCCTCGTTCGCGTGATGGATCAGGCCGTCCGAGACGGGCTCATGAAGGTCAACCCGGCCCGGGTCAGCGGCTGGCAACGCCAGTACCAGTTGGCCGAGGACGAACTCAACGACCCTCGCGCGCTCGCCCTGTGATCTTCTTCGGACCGTGCGGCGGACGCATCTCCACCGCGGTCCTGCGCGATGCCACCCACTGGGACGATGTCGTCACGAAGCTCGGCTTCGAACACCTCCGGCGACACGACCTGCGCCACACCGGACAGACCTGGTTCGCCGACGCCGGCGTCGCGCTTCACCTCCCACGCAAGATCGCCGGACACGGCTCGCCGACCACCACGCAGCGCTACCTGCACCCCCGACGCCGACCAGATCACGGCAGCTGGCGCCGCACTGTCTGCGCACCTCATGGTGCTCCGTGCACCTCGTTCGCTGCCAGTCACGGCCGTTGCCGCCGTCTGACCCACTCTGACCGCTCTGGTCCCCAACTGGTACCCAAAAACGATCAAGGGGCCGTTCCAGATTGCTCTGAAACGGCCCCTGATCTACGACTCTTTCGAGTCGGGACGACAGGATTTGAACCTGCGACCCCTTGACCCCCAGTCAAGTGCGCTACCAAGCTGCGCCACGTCCCGATGCCCGCTGACCTGGGGTTTCCCCTGGTTGAACGCGCAGGAGAACAATACCGCACTTCGCGGGGTGGTCGCGCGCGGCTGTCTCGGGGCGGGGTCGCGCCGAGGAGGCGCTTGACCTCAACCTGACTTGAGGTTGCAAGATCGGTGCATGACGCAAGCAACCGCGGACACGAGGTTCCGCTACGAGGACCTGAGCCGGCTCATGGCGCTCATGACCGGGGCCGAGAAGCACGGGCCCGCCGCCACCTCCACCCTCGACGTGCTCTGGGTGCTCTACGACCGGGTGCTGCGCGTCGGGCCTGCGAACGCCGAGGAGCCCGGGCGGGACCGGTTCCTGCTCTCCAAGGGGCACGGGCCCATGGCGTACTACGCCGTGCTCGCCGCCAAGGGGTTCTTCCCGGTGGACTGGCTGAGCGGCTTCGGTTCGTACGGGTCCCCCCTCGGGCACCACCCGGACCGCACCCTGATCCCCGGCGTGGAGATCAGCAGCGGCTCGCTCGGGCACGGGCTGCCGCTCGCCGTCGGCAGTGCGCTCGGGCTGCAGGCGCAGGGGCTGGACGAGCCGGCGGTGTGGGTGCTGATCGGGGACGCCGAGCTCGACGAGGGCAGCAACCACGAGGCCCTCGCGTACGCCGGCGCGGCCGGGCTGGAGCAGCTGCACACCGTGGTGATCGACAACGACTCCGCTACCCACGGCTGGCAGGGCGGGATCGCCTCCCGCTTCGAGGCGGCCGGCTGGTCGGCGGTGACCGTCGACGGCCGGGACCACGCCGCGCTGCACGCCGCCTTCACCACACCGCATCCGGGCCGGCCGCACGCCGTCGTCGCCCGTGTCGAGAAGAAGCAGTAGGACAGGGGAAACATGGACACCATGCGGGAGCGGTTCGTCTCCGTCACGTCGCGCGCGCTCGACGAGGACCCCCGGCTTGCGCTCGTGCTCGCCGAGATCACCATGGACGGGTTCCGGCCCGACCGGCAGCGGCATCCGGAGCGGGTGATCAACGTCGGGATCAGGGAGCAGCTGCTCGTCGGAGTCGGCGGCGGGCTGGCCCTCACCGGGCTTCGGCCGATCATGCACACCTTCGCCAGCTTCCTGGTGGAGCGGCCGTTCGAGCAGGTCAAGCTGGACTTCGGGCACCAGGGCACCGGCGGGGTCCTGGTCAGCGCGAGTGCCAGCTACGACTGGCCGGCCGGCGGGTTCACCCACATGGCACCGGGTGACGTGGCCCTGATGGACACCCTCGACGGCTGGACCGTCCACGTGCCGGGGCACCCCGACGAGGCCGAGGCGCTGCTGCGCCACGCGTACGCCGCCGGGGACGACAAGGTGTACGTCCGGCTCTCCCAGCAGTCGAACGCGGCCCCGCGCCCGGTGGACGGCCTGCGCTTTCGGACCGTACGGGAGGGCAGCGCCGAAGCCGGTGTCGTCGTCGCGGCCGGCCCGCTGCTGGACAACGTCCTCGCCGCGACGGCGGGGCTGGACGTGACCGTCCTGTACGCCACCACCGTGCGGCCCTTCGACGACGCGGCCCTGCGCGATGCCGTCGGCCGCGCCACGACCGACGTCGTGCTCGTCGAGCCGTACCTGGCCGGCACCTCCACCGCGGCCGCGGCCCAGGCCCTGTGCGACGTCCCGCACCGGGTCCTCGGCCTCGGCGTCGGGCGCGCCGAGCTCCGGCGCTACGGCACGCTCGAGGAGCACACCGCCGCGCACGGCCTGGACCCGCACTCCCTCCGCGAGCGGATCGGCGCCTTCCTCCGGTGAGGCCCCCGCGGGCCGCCCGTCAGTCCGCCACCAGTTCCGGGTGGGCCGCGGCCAGGCGCTTGGGGGCCGCCTGGAGCCAGGAGTCGACCAGGATCGCGCGCAGCTCGGCGGCGCCCTCCAGCGCCGCCAGGCGGACGCGGAGCCAGGCGTAGTTGTCGTCGTGCCCCTCCCGGACGAAGAACTTCTCCGGCTCGGCGGCGATCAGCTCCGCCCGGTCCTCCTTCGGGCACTTCACCCCGATCGAGGTGTCGTCCTCGCCGAGCGCGGCGAACATCTTCCCGCCCACCCGGAACGTGGGCATGCCCCAGGCGAGCTTCTCGCTGCTGTCGGGGAGCGACAGCGCTGTCGTACGGACGTCCTCGGCGGTCACGGCCATCCCTCGACTCCTCTCCGGCCACCGGTCGGCGTTGTGGATGATGCCGTCGACCGTAGCGCCCGGCACTGACAGCCGCCCCCGGGCCGCGGCGCCCGTGGTCCCGCTCAGCCCGCCCGCAGGCCGTCCTCGCGGGCGTGGATGATCTCCAGCAGCTCCGCGGCCAGGGATTTGACGGTCGTCAGACCTGCCGTACCCCACCTGCGCGGCTCCAGGTCCACGGCGCACACCGTGCCCAGGACGATCCCCTGCCGGTCGGTCAGCGGCGCCCCCAGGTACGAGCGCACCCCGCTCTCGTCCACGACCGCGTTGCCGGCGAAGCGCGCGAAGTCCCGTACGTCCTCCAGCGCCAGCGCCCGGCGCCGCACCACCACATGCGGGCAGTACCCGTGGTCCCGGGGCAGCACCCGCGCCGGGTACCCGCTCGTGGGGGCGTCCGGCGTGTGGTGCAGACCGGCGAAGAACTGCCGTTCCTCGCCGATGAAGTTGACCCCCGCGTACGGGGCCTCCAGCACGTCGGCGATCTGCCGGGCGAAGGCGTCGAGCTCCGTGTCCGTCCGTTCCCCCAGGCCCAGTTGACGCAGCCGGACGGTGCGTGCGGGCGCCTCCCGGTCCACCGGCGTGAGCAGCAGGTGTCCGGTCGACTCGTAGTACGTCATCGCGGGTTCCCCCCATCCCAGGAGTTCGCTGAAATCGCTGACTTGGCTGACCTGTCCGTGGCCGCCGTGAAGAGGAGGTGGTGGACCAGCGCGGCCAGGGCCCCCGTCCCGGAGCTCGTCAGCCGCGCGTCGCACCGTACGACGGGCACCTCGGGCCCGAGCCCCACCGCCTCCCGGACCTCCTCCGCGGTGTAGCGGTGGCCCTCGTCGAACTCGTTGACGGCGACGATGAACCCGATGCCGCGCCGCTCGAAGAAGTCCACGGCCGGGAAGCAGTCGGCGAGCCGGCGGGTGTCCGCGAGCACCACCGCGCCGAGGGCGCCCGCGCACAGCTCCTCCCACAGGAACCAGAAGCGCTGCTGCCCCGGCGTGCCGAAGAGGTACAGGACGTGCCGCTCGTCCAGGGTGAGCCGGCCGAAGTCGAGCGCGACGGTCGTCGACGTCTTCGCCTCGACCCCGTCGAGCGGGTCGGGGCCCTCGCTCAGCCCGCTGAGCAGCTCCTCCGTGCACAGCGGCTCGATCTCGCTCACCGCGCCCACGAAGGTCGTCTTGCCCGCCCCGAACCCGCCCGCGACCAGGATCTTCAGCGTCGCGGGCAGCACGGGGGCGAGGCGGGTGTCACAGTCGTCGGCGTAGGCCATCGAGCACCGCCCGGAGCAGGTTCTGGTCGTCGGCGGCGAGGTATCCGCCGCCCGGGAACCGCGGCGCCTGCGCCGTGACGGCCCCGTGTTCCATCAGGTCGGACAGCAGCACCTTCACCACCACCGCCGGCAGCCGCAGCTGTCCGGCCACCTCGGCGACGGTGACGGCGGCGGAGCCCGCGCACAGGCGCAGCGCCAGGGTGTGCTCCGCACCGAGGGGGCCGCGCGGGCGCACGCCCGTCGCGGTCACCAGGGACAGCAGGTCGAGTGCGACGGCGGACCGGGTCCGCCCGCCGCTGGCCGTGTACGGGCGCATCACCCGGCCCGCGGAATCGTCGAGCCAGGGCGTGTCCCGCGGGACCCCCATGCCGTACGAGGCGCGGGCGGCGCGCATCACTCCGGGTCGCCGGCGGGCCGCCGCGGCGGGGCCGCCAGGTACGGTCGGACGCTCTTGACCAGCATCGCCATCTCGTAGCCGAGCACGCCCGCGTCGGCCTCCCGGTCGGCGAGGACCGCCAGGCAGGTGCCCGCCCCGGCGGCCGATACGAACACGAGCGCGGTGTCGAGCTCGACCACGACCTGCCGGACCTCCGCGCCGTCCCCGAACCGGGATCCGGCGCTCCGCCCGAGCGAGTACAGCCCGGACGCCAGTGCCGCCAGGTGGTCGGCGCTGTCGTTGTCGAGGCCGTGCACGCAGGTGACGAGCCCGTCCGCGGTGAGGAGTACCGCGCTGCGCGTGTACGGGACCCGCTGGACCAGGCCGCTGAGCAGCCAGTCGAGATCCGAGAGCCGACTGGTCTTCGTCGCCGCTTCGCCGCCCATGGTGGTGCGCTCCTTGCCGAGGTGAAAGGTCGGGGTCATGGCTGGTTCTCCGACTGGGCGAGGCCGAAGCCCCGTTGGAAGGCGGCCATCAGGCCCGGGTCGTGCACGGGTTGTTCGGGTGCGTCGGCCCGCCGCGGGACGGGGGCGTCGCGCAGTTGCGGGGCGAGATGGTGCTGGGCCCGGCGGCGGGGCAGGGGCGGCCGGTCCGGGTCCGTGCGGGCGGCCGGTACGGACACCGCCAGGGGCGCGGCCGGCCGGGCCGAGGGCGCGGGCGCCGGGGGTACGGGCTCGCGCACGGCCGGCGCCGACCCCGTGCCCTGGCCCGTGCCCGTGGCCGGGCCCGCGCCCGGGGGCAGGCCCGGGGGCATGTCCAGTCCGAGGTCCAGGCCCAGGTCCAGGGTCGTCTCGACGGCCGGCACTTCCCGCGACTCCCAGGGCTCGGGGGCCGACCCCACCACCCCGGGCCAGGGACGCGTGTCCGGGTGGGACGCGGGCGGCGCCGCCCAGGTCGGCACGGCCACCGGCTCCGGCTGCGGCCGCTCCTGCGCCACCCTCGTCCCCGGCCGCGGCCGGGGCTCCGGACGCGGCTCCGGCCCCGGTTCGGGGCGCGATCGCGTCGTCGGCCACGACTGCCGCTGCGGCTCGGGGCGCGGCTGCGGCGCCGGCCGGGGTTCCGGGCGGGGGTGCGGCTCCTGCTTCGGCTGTGGCACGGCCACCCGTACGGGCTCCAGCGGGGGCATGGCGCCCCCCTCCCCGGTCCCCCACGAGGTGGCCCGGGAGCCCCCGAGCGCGTCGGCGGCGCCGGGCGCCTCCGCCCCCAGCAGTTCCTGGGGCAGGACCAGCACCGCGAGCACGCCGCCGTAGATGTTGGACTTGAGCTCGACGGCGATCCCGTGCCGGCGGGCCAGCGCCGAGACCACGAACAGGCCGATCCGCCCGTCGGCCAGCAGATGCCGGACGCTGATCTGGTCGGGGTCGACGAGCAGCGCGTTCATCCGGTGCTGCTCCGCGGCCGGCATGCCCAGCCCGCGGTCCTCCACCTCGACGGCGATGCCCGCGGTGACGCGTTCGGCACGCACCACCACGTCGGTGTCGGGTGCGGAGAACACGGTGGCGTTCTCGACGAGTTCGGCCAGCAGGTGCACCACGTCGGCGACGGCGTGGCCGCGGACGGTGCCGCCCGCCGGGGGCACCACCTTGACCCGGGTGTACTGCTCGACCTCCGCGACGGAGGAGCGCAGTACCTCGCTCAGGTCGATGGGCCGGGTCCACTGGCGCCGGGAGGCGGCGCCGCCGAGCACGGCCAGGTTCTCGGCGTGGCGGCGGATCCGGGTGGCGAGGTGGTCCACGTGGAAGAGTTCCCTGAGGAGGTCGGGGTCCTCGACCGTGTCCTCGAGCTCGTCGAGCAGCGAGATCTCCCGGTGCACGAGGGACTGGAGCCGGCGGGCGAGGTTGACGAAGACCTCGACCTTGCGGTCGCTGTCGGACGGCGCGGCCGGGCCGGCCAGCCGTACGAGGGTGGTGTGCGCCTGTTCACGGGCTCCGCGCAGCTCCTGGGAGAGCAGCCAGAACTCGTCCACCCGGGCCGGGTCGCTGCCGGGCGGCGGGCTCGTCGGACCGCCGCGGACCGGGCGGACCGGCGGCTCGCCCCGCTCCAGCCGCTCGGCGGCGGTCCGCAGCTCCTGGCGGCCGCGCACGCTGGAGCGGCGCAGTGCCTCACAGCGGTCCCGTACGGCCTTGGCGGAGCGCTGGGCCCCGAGCAGGGCGGCGGCCAGCGCTCCGACGACGAGCAGGGCGCAGCCGGCCAGGACCGGCCACAGCCGGGCGTCCCGCTCCCCCGCGCCCCCGCCGAGCTGCAGCGTGAAGATCACCGCGGCGGCTCCGCTGAGCGCCGCGGCGAGCGTCGGCAGCAGGGCGGCGCGGACCAGCTGGGGGCGTATCTGCCGGCCGGGACCGGTGACGGCGTGTCTCGACGGGGCGTGGCGGGCGGCGCGGAGTCCGGACATCGGCGTCCTCTACGTGGGGCCCGGGCCCCCAGCGGTTCCGGGGCCCGGTGTTGATCACCGGATACCCACGCTAGACCGCACGATCCCGCCCCTGACAGCCAGTTGGGGAACTTGACCGGGCTGCTTCCCGCTCCCGATGGAGCGCTCGTACGGCAGCCCGAATCCGCCGGGGGCGCACGTTCGCAGCCGCCGTGCGCGACGCACCACCCCCGGGCCGAAGACCGCTCCGGAGGGTGCCTACGAGCCGACGGCCTCCGGTTCCTCGTGCGCCACGGCCGGCGGCCGCGCGGTCGCGGCCGGGCGGGAGGGTGCGGCGGGCACGGGCGGGGCCGACGCCACGAACGGGCGCCACCACGGCTCGCTCGGGGCATCGGCGTCGCCCGGCTCGAACGGCTGACCCGGGATCGGCAGCGCGATGGCCGCCCCGGTGGCCTCCGCCGCGGTGACGGTGCCCTCGCCGGGCTCGTCCCACGGGTGCGGGGCCAGGTTGAAGGTGCCCCAGTGGATCGGCAGCATCGTGCCGTGCGGGATCCCGCCCTGGAGGTCGAGGTGGGCGCGCATGCCCTCCTCGGGGGTCATGTGGATGTCGGGCCAGTACTCCGAGTAGGCCCCGATCTGGATCATCGTGGCGTCGAAGGGGCCGTGCTCGGCGCCGATCTCCCCGAACCCGGGGAAGTAACCGGTGTCGCCGCTGTGGAAGATCCGGTGTTCGTCGCCCGCGACGACCCAGGAGGCCCACAGGGTGTTCTGCTGGTTGCGCAGGCCGCGCCCGCAGAAGTGCCGGGCCGGCGTGGCCGTCAGCGACAGTCCCGCGACCTTGGTGCCCTCGTTCCAGTCGAGCTCCCGCAGCCGGTCCGCAGACACCCCCCAGCGCTCCAGGTGGGCGCCGACGCCGAGCGGAACGGCGAACACCGTGTCCGTACCGGCCAGCTCCTTGATCGTCGGCAGGTCGAGGTGGTCGTAGTGGTCGTGCGAGATCACCACGACGTCGACCGGGCCCAGCGAGGCCAGCGGTACGGGTACGGGATGCAGCCGCTTGGGCCCGGCGAACGGGAAGGGAGAGCAGCGCTCACCCCACACCGGGTCGAACAGCACCCGCCGCCCGTCGATCTCCGCGAGCACGCCCGAGTGCCCCATCCAGGTCAGGCGCAGCCCGCTGGCCGGCGGCTTCGCCAGCTCGGCGAGGGTCGTCGGGTAGACCGGGATGGGAGCTCCGGGGTTCCGCCGGATCCGCTGCTCCTTGTGGAAGTAGATCTTGGCGAACTCCATCATGGAACCGGAAGGCCTGGTCCGCGCCCCGACCGGGTTCTGGAAGACGCCGTCGGCGAAGTTCGGCGAGCGGTGGATCCGCTCCAGACGTGCGCCGGACGGATCCGCGCCGAAGGCTTCGGGCCGCAGGGCGCGCAGCCGTGGACGCAGGGGACGGGAGCCGGTCAAAGCGCCTCCTGGGAGGGTAGGACGGATGGGCGTGAAAGGCCGTACTCGTTTCCGGTCTATCACCATGCCAACGCGCACCGGCCCCGAAGGATTCCGCCGCGCGTCCCCGTCCTGCTGCCCCGTCCCGTTCCCCTGCCCGGCACGCCTGCTGCGCTCCTCCCGCTCCCGGCTACAACGGCAGCAGGTCCGGACGCTTCGCCTCCACGTGGTCCCCGGAGGACTCCCCGCGCAGCCGCCGCCCGATCCACGGCACCAGGTGCTCCCGCGCCCACTGGATGTTGTCCCGGGTCACGTCCACCGAGCCGCGCGGCTGTTGCGGCGGCCACGGCTGGTCGGGGTCGGCGGGCACCTCGAGCCCCAGCACCTGGGCGGCGCGCAGCGCGACCCGGGTGTGCCCCTCGGGCGAGAGGTGCAGCCGGTCGTCGTCCCAAGCACGCCGGTCCTGCACGGACTTCAGCGACCAGAGGTCGAGCACCGGGCAGTCGTAGCGGTCGGCGATGGCACGGACGTGGGCGCTGTACGTGGCCACCTTGCCCCGCAGGTGCTTGAGGACGGGCACGCCGCGGGTGTCGAAGCCAGTGGTGATCATGACGTGGCCGACGGCTCCGGTGAGGTCGGCGACGGCCGCCTCGAACCGCTCCGCCACGTCGTCCGGGTCGCTGCCGGGCCGGATGATGTCGTTGCCGCCCGCGCAGAAGCTCACCAGGTCCGGTGCGAGCTCCTTGGCCCGGGGGACCTGCTCGGCCACGATCTGGTCGAGCAGGCGCCCCCGCACGGCCAGGTTCGCGTACCGGAACTCGTGTTCCTCGCGCTGATCGGCCAGGAGTACGGCCAGCCGGTCCGCCCAGCCGAGAAAGGTCTCCCCGGGCCCCGGGTCCCCCACACCCTCGGTGAAGCTGTCCCCGATCGCCGCGTACGAGCCGATGGTCTTGAGTGTCGTCTTCGTCGCTGCCACGAGAACACATCCTTCACCCCGGCACGTGACCTACGCCACCGTAGGAAGGGGTTGACGGACCGTGATCTATACCACCTGTTCGGTGCGGAATAACAGGGCGTGAGGCCGGGACCCCCCTCGGGTCCCGGCCTCACGAGTCCGGTTGCCTCTTTCCGGCGGCGGGAGCCGTCAGATGCTCACGCCCTTGGTGCGGAGGTAGGCCAGCGGGTCGATGTCCGAGCCGTAGGACGGCCCGGTGCGGATCTCGAAGTGCAGGTGCGGGCCGGTCGAGTTGCCGGTGGAGCCGGAGAGGCCGATGGTCTGGCCGCCGGTGACGCTCTGGCCGGCCGAGACGGAGAGCTGGGACAGGTGGCCGTACTGGGAGTACTTGCCGTCCGCGTGCCGGATGACGACCTCGTTGCCGTACGCGCCGGCCCAGCCGGCGGAGACCACGGTGCCCGCGCCCACGGCCCGGACGGTGGTGCCGGAGCTCGCGATGAAGTCGACACCGGTGTGGTAGCCGCTGGACCACATGGCGCCGGGGGTCTTGTACTGGGTCGAGATCCCGCCGCTGACGGGGGCGACGAAGCCGGCGGCGCCGACCGTACCGGCCGCGGGCTTGGCGGCGGTGCTCTTCTTCGCGGGCGCGGCGGCGGCCGCGGCGGCGGGGGCGGGGGCGGGGGCGGGGGCGGCGGCCGGAGCGGCGGCCGCGGAGCCCTTGCCGTCGGAGGACGCGGCCGCACCCGAGGCCGCGGACTTCTCCGCCGGGGCCGGAGCCTGCGCGGCCGCAGCCGCCTCGCCCGGCGCACCGAGGGTCAGCTTCAGCCCGGGGTGGATCAGCGACGGGTCGGTGCCGACGGCCTCGCGGTTGTCGGCGTACAGCTGCTGCCAGCCGCCCGAGAGGTGGCGGTCCTGGGCGATCTTGGAGAGGTAGTCGCCCGGCACGACCGTGTAGACGGCCGGCGCGGACTGCACTGCAGCGGCGGGCGCGGCCTGCAGCGCCGCCGGAACCTGCGGGGCCTGCACGGGATTCGCGGCGGGCGCGGTGGCCGGGACGCCGGCCGCGTGGGCGCCGGCGGCACCCAGCAGCGGCAGCGCGAGGGCCGCACCGCCGGTGCCTGCGACGGCGAAGCCGCGCGCCACGGAACGGGACTTGGGACGGCGGTGCTTACCCTTTGCAGGCATGGCGAATTCCTCTCCGTCGCCTGCGAGGTGAGCTGTCGGGTTCGGACTGGAGATGTCCGGCCGCACATGAACGGAACATGTACGGCTTCACCCCGAGCTGCGCCGATACAAAGATCGGGAACAGCGGCTTACCTGGTTCCCCCGCTCCTGCCGCGCGCGTGAATAGTCGGGTGCGGTTTCCGGACGGCGGCAGGATTCGGCGGTCCATCCGGATCGATCGCGAAGGTAATCGAGTTCCGCCGCACCGAACAAGCCACGAATTTCCTGACGGATTAACAGGCCCCGGAGTTCGAAGGAATTCCGGTCACCCTCCGTCCATTCCCCGCCGCCAACGACCGCCCCGGCCGGGCCTTTCGACTTCGACGATCAGGCACTCACGGTCACCGTATGATCTGGCTCACGGGGCTGCGCCCGATCTCGCCTCCGGTGATGGCAAGTTGGTCCCAAGTAGCGTAATTCGGACATCTCACGACGACGCGGAGGAGTTCCCGTGACCCAGCAGATACCCCAGCCCCCGCGGACCGAGCCCGTACCGGAGCCGGAGCTGGCCGGAGTGCGCAACTTCCGTGACGTGGGCGGCCTGCCGACCACCGACGGGCGGAGGGTCAAGCCAGGAAAACTATTCCGTAGCGGACATCTGGCACATGCCACCGAAACCGATGCAGAATTCCTCGCATCGCTCGGACTCCACACGATTTTCGACTTCCGCAACGGCGCCGACCACGCCCTGGAAGGACTCGACGTCGAGCTTCCCGGCGTGCGGAACGTGAACATCCCGCTGTCGGATCCGGCCGACGGCAAGGAATTCTGGACGATGGTCCGCGGCGGCGATCTCGAGCAGCTCCGCGGAATCCTGGGCGAGGGGAAGGCCGCCGCCCGGATGACCAACTCGTACCGCTCGATGGTCGAACACCGCACCGCCGAGCACGGCCGGGTCGTGCGGGCCCTCGCCGAGGACAGCATTCCGGCGCTCATGCACTGCGCGGCCGGCAAGGACCGGGCCGGCCTGTCGATCGCCGTCACCCTGCTCGCGCTGGGCGTCGAGCGCGAGGCGATCGTGGCGGACTACCTGGAGTCCAACGCCCCGCACCGCCGCTACCGGGTCCGCCGTACCAGCGAGGCCCCCGAGGCCCGCTCCCCCGAGGTGATGGAGCTGCTCGCCCCGCTCTTCGACGCCCGCGCCGAGTACCTGACGGCGGCGTTCGACACCATCGACCAGCACTGGGGCGGGGTCGACCGGTACCTCGCCGAGGGCCTCGGACTCACGCCCGAGAACCTCGACCGGCTGCGGGAGCAGCTGCTCGACCGGTAACCCGGCCGGCAGCCCGGCCGGGAGCGGCCCGGCCGGGAAGCGAACGATCGGAGCGGGCCGTCAGCCTCCGGCGACGGCCTGCTTCACCAGCGTCCTGCCGAAGTCCCACATCAGAGCTCCGCCGCCGTGCGCCTCGTCCATGACCGCGCGGAAGGCGCCGACGAACCTGTCGACGTCCCGCTCGTCCACGATCAGCGGCGGGATGAGCTTGATGACCTCCAGATGGTCCCCGGAGACCTGCGTCAGGATCCGGTGCTTCTGCAGCAGCGGCACCACGACCATCTGGGCGAAGAGCCCCTTGCGGGCCGCCTGGAGCATGGTCCACCGGCTGCGCAGCCCGAGCGAGGACGGCCGCCCGAACTCGATGCCGATCATCAGGCCGCGCCCCCGTACCTCGTGGAGCAGCTCGTACTCGTCCACGAGCGCCGCGAGCCGGCCGCGCAGCAGGTCGCCCGTCGCGCGGGCGTTCGCGACCACCGACTCGTCCTCCATGACGGAGAGCACCGCCAGCCCGGCCGCCATCGCCTGCGCGTTGGACCCGAAGCTGGCGGAGTGCACCAGCACCCGGTCCATGGACGAGTAGACCTTCTTGAAGATCCAGTCCTTGCCCAGGGTCGCGCCGACCGGCACATAGCCACCCGAAAGGGCCTTCGCCACGCACACCAGGTCCGGCTCCACGCCCGGCTCGTGCTGGTACGCATAGAAATCGCCGGTCCGGCCGAGCCCCGTCTGCACCTCGTCCGCGATCAGCAGCGCCTTGTGCCGGTGCAGCAGCTCCTGCGCCGCGAGCAGGAACCCGGGCGGGGCCGCGAGTACGCCCTTGCCCTGGACCGGCTCGACGACGAAGGCGGCGACGTCGCCCCGCTTCAGCTCCCGCTCCAGGGCGGCCAGGTCCCCGAGGGCGATCTTCGTATCGGGCAGCAGCGGTGCGAAGCCGTCGCGGAACCCGGCCTCCCCGTTGACCGAGAGCGAACCCGTGGTCAGCCCGTGGAAGGCGTGGTCGCAGTAGAGGACCCGCGTCCGCCCGGTGGCGCACCGGGCGAACTTCAGGGCGGTCTCCACGGCCTCGGTGCCGCTGTTGCCGAAGAAGACCCGGTCCAGGTGCGGGCTGTGCGAGAGCAGCTTCTCCGCCAGCAGCCCGGGCAGCGGCTGGCAGTCGAACCGGGTCAGATCGGCGAGCTGTGCGTCCAGGACGTCGTGCAGTGCCCGGCGGACCACCGGGTGGTGGCGGCCCAGGCCCATCACGCCGAACCCGGCCAGCATGTCCAGGTAGTCGTTGCCGTCGGCGTCCCAGAAGTGTGCGCCTTCGGCCCGCACGTAGACCTTGTCGAAGCCGATCGTGTGCAGCATCCGGGGCAGCTGGTGGTTGAGGTGCCTGGAGTGCAGCTCGTACCGTTCCCCGCCCCGCTCGTCCAGCAGGGCGCGGAGGTCGAAGCCGGTCACGGCTTCTCCCGGTTCCCCGAGACCGTCTCCCGGGCCGCGCGCAGGGACTCCTTGAGGGAGCCCATGGTGGCGAGGACGGCGGTGGGCTCGTAGCCGCAGTGCGCCATGCAATTCGCGCAGCGCGGGTCCTTTCCGCGGCCGTACTTGCTCCAGTCGGTCTCCTCGATCAGTTCCCGGTACGTCGGCACGTACCCGTCGCTCATCAGATAGCAGGGGCGCTGCCAGCCGAAGAGGGAGTAATTGGGAATGGCCCAGGCGGTGCAGGGGAAATCCACCTTGCCTTCCAGGAAGTCGAGGAAGAGCGGGGAGTGGTTGAGCCGCCAGCGCCTGCGGTTTCCGCCCGCGAAGGCCTTCTTGAAGAGTTCCCTGGTCTGTTCGACGCCCAGGAAGTGCTCCTGGTCAGGGGCCTTTTCGTAGGCGTAGGCGGGCGAGATCATCATTTCGTCGACCTTGAGGTCGTCGTTGAGGTAGTTGAGCACCTCGATGATCGTCTGCGGGGTGTCGGTGTTGAAGAAGGTGGAGTTGGTGGTGACCCGGAACCCGCGCCGCTTCGCCTCCCTGATGGCGGCGACCGCCTCGTCGAAGACGCCTTCCTTGGCGACCGACTCGTCGTGCCGTTCGCGCAGGCCGTCGATGTGCACGGCGAAGGCGAAGTACGGGGACGGGGTGAACTTCTCGATCTTCTTGCGCAGCAGCATCGCGTTGGTGCAGAGGAAAACGTACTTCCGCTTGGCCACCAACTGCCGCACGATCTCGTCGATCTGCGGGTGCATCAGGGGCTCGCCGCCCGCGATGGACACCATGGGCGCGCCGGACTCCAGGACGGCGCCGACGGCCTGGGCGACCGGCATGCGCTGCTTGAGCACGCCGGCCGGGTGCTGGATCTTCCCGCACCCCTCGCAGGCCAGGTTGCAGGCGTAGAGCGGTTCCAGCTCGACGATCAGCGGGAACTTCTCACGCTTGCGGAGCTTCTGTTCGAGAAGATACGTCCCGACCCTGATGGACTGTCGCAGTGGCATGGCCATCTGGCTCACCTCCTGGGGAGCAGCAAAGAACGGTGCCAGTCATGAAACGCGGGCAGTACGGCACGCAGTACGCGGAAGGCCGATATTCCACCGCGGACCGTGCCGATGCGGACGAGCTCATGCTCCGGAGCGTCCACGATCACCCGGACGGCCGCAACCGGACGGTTCCAGCCATCTGCGGCGGCCCGGGTGGCCGTCCACAGGGTGGCCGCGGACTCCATGTCGACCGCGATGGCGCCGGTGGCGCGCAGCTGGGCACGTTCCTGCCCGCGGACGACGTGGTCGGATCCGGTCAGTGCGCCGGTGTGCACGGTCCGGCCCGGGGCGGCCCGGGCCAGTGCCTCGGCGAGCAGCGCGGTGCCGTCGCACGCGACGGTGCCCCGGGGATCGCGGATCTCCTCGGCGACGACGAGGTCGCCGGGGTTCATGCCGGGGACCAGCCCGGCGCAGAACCCGGTGGCGAGGACGGGGGCCCGGCCCATCCCCGGCTCGGCGAGCGCCCGGCCGACGGCCCGCTCGGCGGCGCGCGGACCCATCCCGGTGCGCAGGAGGCAGTACCCGGGTGCGGTGCGGGCGGCGCCGCGGCCGCCGCCGCTGCGCAGGGCCGCCTGCTCGATGCGCAGGGCGCAGGCGACCAGCAGCGGGGCCGGCGGCGGGGTCGGCGGCGGGGTCGGCGGCGGGGTCGGCGGCGGCCCGTGCGGCTCGGGACCGCCGGCCCGGGCGGCGCTCATCGCGCCTCCCCGGGCGCGAAGGGTTCCCCGTACAGGTAGCGGCCGAGCGCGGTGAGCGGGAACACCTGCCGGTACAGGTGGTAGTTGATGGAGAAGTCCCAGGGGAAGCCGGTGCCGGTGAAGTACGGCTCGTCCCAGGAGCCGTCCTCCCGCTGGGTCTGCACCAGGTACCCGATGCCCCGCTCCACGGCCTTGCCGTCCCGCTCCCCCGCCGCGAGCAGTGCCATGAGCGCCCAGGCGGTCTGCGAGGCGGTCGAGGCCCCCTTCCCGGCCCACTCCGGGTCCTTGTAGGAGCGCTGGTCCTCGCCCCACCCGCCGTCCTCGTTCTGTACGGATTCCAGCCAGCGCACGGCCCGCCGGATCGCGGGATGCGCCGGGGCGATGCCGGCGGCGGTCAGGGCCGGGACCACCGAACCGGTCCCGTACACGTAGTTGGTGCCCCAGCGGCCGAACCAGGCTCCGGTGGGCTCCTGTTCGGCGAGCAGCCAGGCGGTGCCGCGCCGGGTCCGCGGGTCGGCGGCCTTGCCCTCGACGGCGAGCATCTCCACCACGTGGGCGGTGACGTCGGCCGACGGCGGGTCGATGACCTCGCCGAAGTCGCAGAACGGCAGCCGGTTCGGGAAGGGGCTGGTGTTGTCGGCGTCGAAGGCGCCCCAGGCGCCGTTCCCGGACTGCATGCCGAGGTTCCAGGAGACCCCGCGGGCGATGGCCGCCTCCACCCTGGCCGGCTCCGGGTGCCGGATCCGGCGCAGGGCGAGGACCACCTCGGCGGTGTCGTCGATGTCGGGGTAGGTGTCGTTGTGGAACTCGAACGCCCAGCCGCCGGGGGCGAGTCCGGGCCTGCGGACCGCCCAGTCGCCGGTGCGGACGATCTCCTCGCCGAGCATCCAGTCGGCCGCCTTCACCAGCGCCGGGTGGTCGGGCGCCAGGCCCGCGTCGGCCAGGGCGATGGCGGCGAGGCAGGTGTCCCAGACCGGGGACTGGCAGGCCTCGACCATCCGGGCGCCGTCCTCGCGCCACACCGCGAACCGGTCGAGGGACTCCAGCCCGGCCCGCATCACCGGGTGGGCGAGGTCGTACCCGAGCAGGTGCAGGGCGATGACGGAGTACACGGCGGGCGGCTGGATCCCGCCCCAGCAGCCGTCGTTCTCCTGGCGCTCGATGATCCAGCGGGCGGCGGTGTCCATCGCGGCCTTGCGCAGCCGGCGCGGGGCGAACCGGCGGTAGACGTGCAGGACCTTGTCCATCCGCTGGAAGGCGCCCTCCCAACTGGCCAGCGGGGCCGGGCGCCTGGCCGTGTACGGACGCCGTGCGTCGGTGTGCAGCTCGTCGAGGGCGAACGGGGCCGGACGGACCGGGCGTTTGGCGGAGACCACGGTCAGCGGCACGATGGTCTGGCGGGCCCAGCAGCCGAAGTCGTAGATGTTCAGCGGTACCCACGGCGGCAGGAAGACCAGCTCGGGCGGGAGTTCGGGCAGGTGGTCCCAGCTCCACCAGCCGAACAGGGCCAGCCAGATCCGGGTGAAGACGCGGGCGGCTGCGATCCCGCCGTGGGCCCGAACCCAGGCCGAGGCGCGGGCCATGTGCGGGGCGTCGGGCGCGTCGCCGGCGAGCCGCAGGGCGACGTACGCCTCGATGGTGGCGGAGAGTTCGGGCGGACCGCCGTGGAAGGTGGCCCAGGTGCCATCCTCGCGCTGCTCGCCCCGGATGAAGAGGGCGGCGGCCTGCGTGGTGGCCTCGTCCCGGATCCCGAGGAACTGCCGCAGCAACAGGTCCTCGGCGTCCATGGTGACGTTGGTCTCCAGGTCGCCCTTCCACCACCCGGCCGCGTCCTGGCGCGCCAGCAGGTACCGGGTGGCCCGCGCGGCGGCCTCCTGCGCACCCTGCACCGTGTCCGGTGCGGTGGAATCCGGGGCGGCGCCGGGGGTACCGGCGCCGTCGGTCGTCGCTGTCATGGCTTCCCCTTACGTGGCAGTGGTCCTCTGCTGTGCTGGGGTATGCCGTCGGCCGGGCGCTCCTGTCAGGTGGCGCCGGCCGGCGACTCGCGCGTCATATCCCTGCTCGGGTGGCGATCACCTCTTGCGCACGACGACGAAGTCGGCGAGGGCGACGAGCTGTTCGCGCACCTGCTGGGGCATGTCCACGTCGTCCAGCGCGCGGATGGCGATCGCGTGCTGGCGGCGCGCCTCCTCGGCGGTCCACTCGCGCCCGCCCGCGGCCTCGATGAGCGCGGCGCGGGCCGCGAACTCCTCCTCCGAGAAGTTCTCGAAGTCATTGCTCTTGGCGTCGGCGGCGAGCAGCTTCGCGAGCTCCTCGCAGGCGGGTCCGCCCGCCGCGAGGGCGGCGACGACCGGCAGGGACTTCTTGCGCTGGCGCAGGTCGCTCCAGGTCTGCTTGCCGGTGGCCTCCGGGTCGCCCCAGATGCCGAGGAGGTCGTCGACGGCCTGGAAGGCGAGGCCGAGGTGGTAGCCGTACTCCTCCAGCTTGTCGGCCGTACGGTCGTCCGCGCCGCCGAGGACGGCGCCGATGGAGACCGCGCAGGCGAGCAGGGCGCCGGTCTTGTTGCCCTCCATCTCGAGGCACTCCTCGACGCTGACGCGCTCGCGGTGCTCGTAGGAGATGTCCTGGGCCTGACCGTCGATGAGCTTGCGGCTGGCGGTGGTCAGCCGGCGCGCGGCGCGGCCGGCCTCGACGGTGCCGAGTTCCAGCAGGACCTCGTTGGCGAGGGCGAAGAGCGCGTCGCCGACCAGGATCGCGAGGGCCGGGCCGTGCACCTTCCACACCGTGTCGCGGTGGCGGCGCTGCTCGTCACCGTCCATCAGGTCGTCGTGCAGCAGCGAGAAGTTGTGCACGAGCTCGACGGCGACGGCGCCGGGGATGCCGACCTCGGCCGCGGCTCCCGCGGCCTCGGCGGAGAGCAGCGCGAGGGCGGGGCGCACGGCCTTGCCGCCGTCGCCGTCGGCCGCGTTGCCCTCGGCGTCGATCCAGCCGAAGTGGTACGCGGCGACGGTGTCCATGGGCGCCGCGAGCCGGTCGACTGCGGCGCGGAGCACGGGGGTCGACAGCGTGCGGCCGCGCTCCAGGAGGGCGATCGTGTCCGCCTTCTCCACGCCCTCGCCGGCTGCGCCGTTGCCGGCATCCGTGTTCTCGACGGCCGGATTCCCCGGGTTCACTGGCTCTCCTCTGTTTCCTGTACGTGCTGCTGCGGTCGTGCTGGTGATCGTCATGCCGCCTCCTGCAGGGGGTGCTCCCGGTGGCGGCCGAGTGCGGCGAGTGCGGCGTGCGCCGCGCTCAGTCCGCTGCGGACAGCGCCCTCCATGGTCGCGGGCCAACCGGTGGCGGTCCACGCACCGGCGAGGTAGAGGCCCGGCGTGTCGGTCCGCGCCCCGGGGCGCAGCCGGCCGACGCCGGGGGTGGGGGCGAACGTGGCCGTCCGCTCCCGGGTCACGAAGAAGTCCCGTACCTTGGCGCCCCGCGCGGCCGGCAGCAGCCGTTCCAGCTCGGGCAGGTACTTCGTGCGCAGCACCGAGACGGGCTCGTCGATGTCGTCCTGGGCGGCCGACTGGGACAGGGCCAGGTACTGGCCGCCGTCGGGCAGCCCGGAGGCGTCGGTGCGGTCGAAGACCCACTGGACCGGGGAGCCTAGCGCGGCGAAGAAGGGCTGCTTGAGCACCTTGCGGTCGTAGACCACGTGGACGTTGAGGATGGGCGCGGTGCCGATGTCGAGGAGCTTGTCCGGGTCGGCGAGCGCGCCGGGCGGCAGCAGTCCGTGGGCCTCGCGCTGCGGGACGGCGAGGACGACGGTGCCCGCGTCGAGGGTCCCGCCCTCGGTGTCGACCCGCCAGTTCCCGTCCTGCGTACGGGAGATGGAGGTGACGCGGGTGCGCAGTCCGGTGCGTACGCCGGCGGCGTCGAGCTGCTTGCGGGCGAGGGTGTCGTGCAGGTCGCCGAGCGGGACCGAGGCCCAGCCGATGTCGGCGGCGCCGTTCTCGGAGAGCAGGCCGGTCTTGAAGACCATGGCGGCCAGGCCCAGCGAGGACTGGTCGGCGGTGGCGTTGAGCGTGGCGATGCCGACGAGGTCCCACAGGGCCTCGATGGTGCGCGGGCTCTGGCCGTAGCGCCCGAGCCAGGTCGCGAAGTCCAGGCCGTCCAGCGCCGGGTCGGCGGGGTCGAGCCGGCGCAGCGCGACGGCTGCGCGGCCGACGCTCACGCGCTCGGCGAGCGAGAGGTGCGGGTAGCGGGCGAGGGAGCCCGCCAGGTGCAGGGGTACGGGCAGGGCGGTGCGGCGCAGCCGGCCCAGGCGCGGTCCGCCGGGGTGGGCGACGTCGAGCACGGGGACGTCGAGCCGGTCCTGGATCGGTGCGAGGTCGGCGCCCTCGACGCGGTCGAGGAACCACCGGTAGGCGGTGCAGCAGCGCAGGTAGACGTGCTGGCCGTTGTCGACGGTGAGGTCGCCGCGCTTGAAGGAGAAGGCGAGCCCGCCGAGCCGCGGGCGGCCTTCGAGGAGGGTGACCTCAAGCCCCGCGTCGGCGAGTTCGAGCGCTGCCGTCACGCCGGCGAGCCCGCCGCCGATGACGACGGCACGCTGTTCGGTCGCGCTCATGCGGCCTCCCCCGTCGTACGCCGACTGCCCGCCGGGGCGGCCGTCCGGGCGGAGCCCGCACGGTGAGACGCGGCGGCCCGCGCCGGGGTTGCCTGCCGGCCGTGCGCCTGCGCGGGGGCCGCCGGCCCGGTGCGGTGCGCCGCCGGGGTGTGCGGCGTCTGCGTCGGGCTCATCAGCTCCGCCTCCGCGTGCTCTGGCGGGAGATGGTCCGGGCGTCGAGGCCGGACAGGCCGCGGACGGCGACGTACGCCTTTTCGTGCGGGGGCAGCGAGACGCGGCCGCGGAGCACGGCCTCGGGCTCCCGCTCGATCCGGTCGAGCAGGCGCCGGTAGATGCCGGCCATGGCGGCGACGCAGGCGCCGCTGCGCCGGTCGAGCATGGGCAGCAGCCGGTAGCCCTCGACGAACAGGGCGCGGGCGCGCCGGACTTCGTGGTGGACCAGCCCGGCGAAATCGGCCCCGGCGGGCATCCGGTCGCTCCCGAACCCGTCCGAGCAGCCGAACTTGGCGAGGTCCTCGGCGGGCAGGTAGGTGCGCCCGTTGCCGGCGTCCTCGCGGACGTCGCGCAGGATGTTGGTGAGCTGGAGGGCGAGGCCGAGGGTGTCGGCGTACTCGTCGGCGCGGGCCGCGTCGGACGCGTCGAGGCCTCCGGTGTTCACGGTGCCGAACACGCCGAGGGAGAGCCGTCCGATGGCTCCGGCCACGCAGCGGCAGTAGGCCTTGAGGTCGTCCCAGGTCTCGTAGGTCTCGCCGCGGACGTCCATCAGGACGCCGTCGATGAGCTCGTCGAGGCCGCCGAGCGGGATCGGGAAGCGGCGGGCCGCGTGGGCGAGGGCGACGGCGACCGGGTCGGTGTCGTCCTCGTCGATCTCCCCGGCCCGGATCCGGCCGAGGACGGCGCGGGTCTCCTCGAGCCGGGCGAGCTTGGCCCCGGGGGCCAGTGTGCCGTCGCCGATGTCGTCGACGCGCCGGGAGAACGCGTACAGCGCGGACATCGCCTGCCGCTTGTCGGAGGGCAGCAGCCGGATGCCGTACGCGAAGTTGCGCGCCTGCGAACCGGTGACGGCCTCGCAGTAGCTGTAGGCCGCCAGGACCGGTGCGGACGGTGCGGACGTGTGTGCGGAACCCTCCACGGTCGGGCTCACCCCTTTCTCGGCGCTGTGCGCAGGACGGTGGCCACCTCGCGGAGCAGGCCGCTCCTGGTGGGCTTGGGCGGGCCGGGGAGCACGTCGAAGCCGGCGGCGGTGACGGCTCGCAGGGCGGCACGCCCTCCTCCCACGAATCCCGCGAGCAACAGCCGGAGCCTGCCGTGCACGCTACCCACGAGCGGGGTGCCTTCATTCAGGAGGTCGCGGGCGCGTTCGGCTTCGAACGCGACCAGGGAGCGTACGGACGCTCCGGCATGGCGGGCCTTGAGGTCGGCCTCGGCCACGTGGAAGCGGCGCATGTCCTCGGCCGGGAGGTAGATGCGGCCCCGGCCGAGGTCCTCCGCGACGTCCTGTAGGTGTTCGACGATCTGCAGGGCCGTGCAGACGGCGTCGGAGCGGCGGATGCGCTCGGCGGTGCTGGTGCCGGTGAGGGACAGCACGAGGCGGCCGACCGGGTTCGCCGACAGCTCGCAGTACGCGAGCAGGTCGCCGTACGTCTCGTAGCGCGTGACGTGCTGGTCCTGGCGGTTGGCCTCGATCAGCCCGAGGAAGGGCTCGGGGGTCAGGCCGTGGGCGCGGACCACGGGCCGCAGGGCCTGCAGCAGGGGGTGGCGCGGCGGGCCGTCGGAGCCGCCGAAGACGCGACGCAGGTCCGCCTCGAGGGCGTCGAGCATGGCGAGCGGTTCGTCCGCGGCGGCCGGGTCGAGGCCGAGGAGTACGGCGTCGTGGCCGCCGGGGGCGAGGTCGCCGTCGCCGATGTCGTCCACGAGGCGGGCGTACCCGTACACCGCGATGAGGCCGTCGCGCCAGGCGCGCGGGAGGAAGGACGGGGCGACGGGGAAGTTCTCCGTCCGCGCCTTGCCGAGGGTGGCGCGCGCGTGGGCGTCTGGGGCTGTGGGGGCCGCGTCCCGCCGTGGCCGGATACCGTGCCCGGGGGTCACCGCCCGCCGCCCGCGCGGGGGACGGCCGTAATGCCTGGGGGCCGGAGAATTCCCGTAGCCATTGCCGTCACATCTCCCGTTCTACACTGCCGACCCAATACATCCTATTTCGGACACGCCGCCGGACTTTCCCCGGGGTACCCCAGGCCGTTCACCTGCGGGGAATCGTCCCCTCTGACCGCGATTGAGGCCTGCTCCAGCTTACGCTGTACAACGCCGCGGCAGCCTCTCGGGTATTCACTCCGCTACCGAATGTCGGCGCCGGGCGTCCCGGGCATGCCGAAGCCCCCGCCGCTCGAGGCGACGGGGGCCGACACTCGCCGCGTCAGGCGCTGGTGGCCTTCTCGTAGGCCGAGACGACTTCCTCGGTGGGCCCGTCCATCAGCAGTTCACCCTTCTCCAGCCACAGCACGCGGCTGCAGGTGTCGCGGATGGACTTGTTGTTGTGGCTCACCAGGAAAACGGTTCCGGCATGCTTGCGCAGTTCGCGGATGCGGTCCTCGGAACGCACCTGGAACTTGCGGTCACCGGTCGCCAGGGCCTCGTCGATCATCAGAACGTCGTGGTCCTTCGCCGCCGCAATGGAAAAGCGCAGGCGCGCGGCCATACCGGAGGAGTACGTGCGCATCGGAAGGGAGATGAAATCGCCCTTGTCGTTGATGCCCGAGAAGTCGACGATGTCGTCGTATCGCTCCCGGATCTGCTCGCGGCTCATTCCCATCGCGAGACCGCCGAGGACCACGTTGCGCTCACCGGTGAGGTCGTTCATCAGTGCGGCGTTGACACCCAGCAACGAGGGCTGGCCGTCGGTGTAGACCTTGCCGGACTCGCAGGGCAGCAGGCCGGCGATGGCCCGCAGCAGGGTGGACTTGCCGGAGCCGTTGGAGCCGATGACGCCGATGGCCTCGCCGCGGTACGCCGTGAAGGACACGCCGCGCACGGCATGGACCCGGCGGACGCCCGGGGCATCGCCCTTACCCCGGCGCATTATCTTGCTCAGCGCAGCGGTGGCGCTGCCCTTGCCGGACCTGCCGGCGTTGACGCGGTAGACGATGTGCACGTCGTCGGCGATGACGGTGGGGACGTTGCCCCGATTGTTCTCAGCCACGGCCGTAACGCTCCTCAGCCTTCCAGAAGTACACGAAACCGCCGAGGCCGATCACGACGGCCCAGCCGACGGCGAAGGCCCAGACGTGCGGCGGCAGGTTTTCCCGGCCGTAGTCGTCGATCAGCGCGAACCGGACCAGGTCCATGTAGATCGCGGCCGGGTTCCACTGGAGCACGTCGGTGACCCACGCGGGCACGTGCCGGTCCTCGAGCGCTCCGCTGATGGAGAACATGACGCCCGAGGCGTACATCCACGTGCGCGTGATGAACGGCATCAGCTGCGCGAGGTCGGGGGTCTTGGAACCCATCCGCCCGAAGACCAGCGCGAGGCCGGTGTTGAAGAGGAACTGGAGTGCCAGGGTCGGAATGACCAGCAGCCAGGCCAGCCTCGGGTAGTTGCCGAACGAGACCGTGACGATCAGCACGACGATCATCGAGTAGAGCAGCTGCTGGAGCTGCTGCATCGAGAAGGAGATCGGCAGGGAGGCGCGCGGGAAGTGCAGGGCCCGGACCAGGCCGAGGTTGCCGGGGATGGCCCGGACTCCCGCCATCAGCGAACTCTGGGTGAAGGTGAAGACGAAGATGCCCGTCACCAGGAAGGGGATGTAGACCCCCTTCTCCATGCCCCGGCCGGCGTTCATGATCAGGCCGAAGATCAGGTAGTACACCAGCGCGTTGAGCAGGGGGGTCGCCACCTGCCAGATCTGGCCGAGCTTCGCCTCGCTGTACTGGGCCATGAGCTTGGCCCGGGAGAACGCCATGATGAAGTGGCGCCGGTCCCAGAGCTGCCGCACGTACTCGGCCAGGGTCGGCCGGGCACCGCTGACGGACAGGCCGTACTTCCTGGCGAGCTCCGCCGGGGTCAGCCCTGCGTCTTCGGACGGCGGCTTGCTCGTGGCGAGGGCGCCATCCTGGGTTGTGTCACTCACAAGTTGAAACTTTCCGTCTTCAAGATGCGGCAGAAGGTGGCATCGGGCCTGGGGCGCTCGGCCCGTGATCATGCAGGTTCCGTGATCACGTGTGTTCCGTGACCGCGTCATGTTCTCAGACGCGAGCGTGTCAGATGACAGGCGGTCGGCCCAGCCGGGTCAGCCGCCAGACCGTACGCCACTTCATGGGGCGCCGGGGACCGCAGGGGGTGGTCCACCCCTCCTTGAACCCACCGAACCAGGCCTTGAGCGCCGGCACCGAGGGCTTGCGCAGCAGCGTCAGCAGGAGCCAGACGCCCAGGTAGACCGGGACCAGCGGAGCAGGCAGGTTTCGGCGGGCGAGCCACACCCGGTTACGAGCCACCATACGGTGGTAGACCGCGTGCCGGGAGGGGGCGGTTTTCGGATGCAGGAGCACCATGTCCGCCCGGTAGTCGATCAGCCACCCTGCGTCGAGGGCCCGCCAGGCCAGATCGGTCTCCTCGTGCGCGTAGAAGAACTCGCCCGGCAACGCTCCGACCTGCTCGAACACCTGCGTACGGACGGCGTTGGCGCCGCCCAGGAAGGTGGTCACACGGGAGGAGCGCATCGGGTCCGAGGCGCGCAGCCGGGGCACGTGCCGGCGCTGGGTCTCGCCGGATTCCGGATCGGCGATCCGGAAGCTGACGATCCCGAGCTTCGGGTCCTCGGCGAAGGCCTGCCGGCACAGCTCGGCGGTGTCCGTGCGCTCCAGCAGTCCGTCGTCGTCGAGGAAGAGCAGGGCGTCGACCTCGCTGCCGCCGGGGCCGAAGGCCTCGATGCCGACGTTGCGGCCGCCGGGGATGCCCAGGTTCTCGGGCAGGTCGACGGTGCGCACTCCCGCGGGGAGTCCGGTGACCTGGACGCCCTGGCCCACGACGACGACCTCGATGGGGTCGCCGTCCTGGCGGGCCACCGAGTCCAGGAGCGCCTTCAGCTCGTCGGGCCGGTTGCCCATGGTGATGATCACGGCGCCCAGCCGCATCGCCGTCGTCACTTGAGCCTGCTCGAGGCCAGGATCGACACCAGGTGCAGCACCGTCTGGAGCATGGCGATGCCGGCCAGTACGGCGACACCGAGCCGGGAGAAGAACAGGTCGCCCCGCATCTGGTCCAGGACGGCCAGCAGCAGGATGAGCAGCGAGGCCTCGATGCCGAGGACGAGCCGGTGGAACTTCAGCGCGGACGCGGCCCGGCGGGCGAGCGCCATGCCGGAGGAGCGCGGCTCCGCGGCGGCCTCGGCGACGGGCTCCTTGCCGGTCTGGTGGCGGGCGACGCCGACCAGGTCGGTCTCGGCCTTGATCAGGATGGCGCCGAGGGCCGCGAGGGTGCCCAGGAAGGCCCACAGCCAGTCGATGCGGCCGGTGCCCCACAGGTCGCTGGCGCGCAGGCCGAAGCCGACGAGGACGGCGGCGTCGCACAGGTAGGCGCCGACGCGGTCCAGGTACACCCCGGACAGCGAGTACTGCTTCTTCCAGCGGGCGACCTCGCCGTCGACGCAGTCGAGCAGCAGGTACATCTGGACCGCCACCACGCCGAGGACGGCGCCCCAGATGCCCGGTACGAGCAGTGCCGGGCAGGCCAGGACACCGGCGAGGGTCATCAGGTAGGTCAGCTGGTTGGGCGTGACCCTGGTGCTCACCAGGACGCGGGTGATGCGCAGGGAGATCTCGCGCATGTACAGGCGACCGCCCCAGTGCTCGCCACTGCGCCGGTCCTTGACGCCCGGCGGGTGAACGACGGGCCGGAGTTCAGCTACGGATGGTCTTGGCATAGTCGGCGTAAGCGTCCCTGATCTCGGCTGCGGACAGATTGAGGTGCTCCAGGATCGTGAAGCGTCCCGGGCGGGTCTGGGGGGCGTACTCGACGGCCGCGACGAACTCGTCCACGCTGAACCCGATCTCGGCGGGCAGCACGGGCAGCCCGTGGCCGCGCATCGACTCGACGAAGAGCCCGGACTGTTCCTTGGCGCCGCGCAGGTACATCGCGAAGGCCGCGCCGATGCCCACCTGCTCGCCGTGGAGCGCGGAGCGCCCCGGGTAGAGCAGGTCGAAGGCGTGACTGATCTCGTGGCAGGCGCCGGACGCCGGCCGGGTGTCCCCGCTGATCGACATGGCGATGCCGGTGAGGACCAGGGACTCGGCGAGGACCGTCAGGAAGTCGTCGTCGCCGCAGCCGCCGGGGTGGCGCAGGACGGCTTCGCCGGCCGTACGGGCCATGGCGGCGGCCAGGCCGTCCACGGGCTCCCCGGTGATCTTGTGCGAGAGCTCCCAGTCGGCGATGGCCGAGATGTTGGAGAGCGCGTCGCCGATGCCGGAGCGGACGAACCGCACGGGGGCGTCGCGGATCACGTCGAGGTCGATGACCATGGCGATCGGCGTGGGCACGCCGTAGGAGCCGCGGCCGTTGTCGTTGTCGAGCGTGGCCACCGGCGAGCAGATGCCGTCGTGGGCCAGGTTGGTGGCGACGGCCACCATGGGCAGGCCGACGCGCGCCGCGGCGTACTTGGCCACGTCGATGATCTTCCCGCCGCCCAGGCCGACGACGGCGTCGTAGCGACGGCCCTTTATGTCGTCGGCGAGCTTGACGGCGGAGTCGATGGTCCCGTCGACGACCGGGTACCAGTCGGCGTGCGGCAGCACGGGCTCCAGCTTGGCGCGCAGCACCTGGCCGGAGCCGCCGCTGATCGCGATCGCCAGCTTCCCGGACGCCGAGATCCGCTGGTCGGCCAGGAGGCCGGCCAGGTCGTCCATGGCGCCGCGGGTGATGTCGACGACGACCGGGGAGGGGATGAGCCTCGTCAGTACTGGCATGCGATCGTCCGGCCCTTGGCGAGGTCGTCGTGGTTGTCGATCTCGACCCACTTGACGTCGCCGATGGGGGCCACGTCGATCACGAAGCCGTCGTTGACGAGCTGCTGGTAGCCGTCCTCGTAGTACAGGTCGGGGTCGCGCTCGAAGGTGGTCTTCAGCGCCTCGGCGAGGGCCTCGGCGGCCTCCGGCTCGATGAGCGTGACGCCGATGTACTCGCCGGTCGCGTCGGAGGGCTCCATCAGCTTGGTGATCTTCTGAACGCCCTCGGCGCCGTCGACGACGACCTTCATCTCCTCGTCGGCCAGGCTCTTGACCGTGTCGAGGGCGAGGATGATCTTCTGGCCGTTGCCGCGGGCGTCGAGCAGGGTCCGCTCGACCGAGACCGGGTGGACGGTGTCTCCGTTGGCGAGGATCACACCCTGCTTCAGGACGTCACGCGCGCACCACAGGGAGTAGGCGTTGTTCCACTCCTCGGCCTTGTCGTTGTCGATCAGCGTGATCTTGACGCCGTACTTGGCCTCCAGGGCCTCCCGGCGCGCGTAGACGGCTTCCTTGCGGTAGCCGACGACGATCGCGACCTCGGTGAGGCCGACCTCGGCGAAGTTGCCGAGGGTGAGGTCCAGCACGGTCAGGCTTTCCTCGTCGCCTTCGGGGCCGACGGGCACGAGGGCCTTGGGCAGGGTGTCGGTGTAGGGACGCAGGCGGCGTCCGGCACCGGCAGCGAGTACAAGGCCGATCATGCTGGTTCTCCTTCGTCATGTACGGCGGGTGCCCCGGAGGAGACCCAGAAGCGGATGCTCTCCACGAGCACCACGAGTGCCACGAACACGGCCAGGGCCGTGAGCGCGACGGGGAACGCGTCACGGGGCAGGACGGCGGCCAGGACCACGGTCAGCAGGACCCGGCCCTCATGTCCGCCGATCGTCCACACCAGCCACCTCGGCGGTGCGCCGGAGCCGCCGCGGATGCGGTAGACCGTGTCGTAGTGATGGTAGGCGACCGCCGCGACCAGTCCGAATGCGGCCGGAAGGGCTCCGGGTACGTCCGCCTTGACGGCGAGCACCAGCACGGTCACGTACTCGGCGCAGCGCAGCAGCGGCGGGACGAGCCAGTCCAGTGCCCCCTTGAGGGGGCGGGAGACGGCCGCGCCGGTGGCTATGACGTAGAACACCGCGGCCCCGGCGAGCCAGGGCGAGCCGTACCCGCTGCGCAGAGCGTCTCCGATGACCAGCACGCTGCCGGCGAGGGTCATCAGCAGCGGGGCGACGGGGCGTCCCTTGGCCAGCGCGATGCCGATCGAGGCCAGCGGGCCGGAGTCGGCGAGGTCGGCCAGCGCCTGCGCGGCGCGGTCGGTACGGACGGCCTTGCGGGTCAGCGAGCGCAGCACCCGGCCGGCGGTGGTGTAGAGCGCACCGAAGGCGCAGCCGATCAGCAGGGCGTAGAAGACGATCCGGGGGCTGGTGGCCGCGGTGAGCACCGCGATCATGGCCCAGCGCTCGCCGATCGGCAGGATGATCATCCGCCGGATCCAGACCGTCCAGCCGACGCTGTCGAGCTTGTCGGACAGGGCCGCGGTGGGGCTCGTATTGGCCGTGGCGTCGTGGTTGGCCTCGTTGAACGAGAAGTCCACGACGTGGCGGCAGGTCATGAGGATCATCGCGCCGAGCGCGAGGGCCCACACGTCGTCGCCGTTCCTGGCGGCGCCGAGCGCGAGGCCCGCGTAGAAGGAGTACTCCTTCGCGCGGTCGAAGGTGGCGTCGAGCCAGGCGCCCATCGTCGAGTACTGCAGCGAGTAGCGGGCGAGCTGCCCGTCCGTGCAGTCCAGGACGAAGGAGACGAGGAGCAGCACGCCGGCCGCGATGTAGCCGCCGCGCTCGCCGGTGGCGGCGCAGCCGGCCGCGATCAGTGCGGTGATCAGCGAGGCGGTGGTGACCTGGTTCGGGGTCAGGCCGCGGCGCGCGCACCAGCGGGCGATGTAGCGCGAGTACGGGCTGATGAAGAAGGTGGTGAAGAAGCCGTCGCGGGACTTGACGGCCGTACGCAGGCGCACGGCCTCGTCGTCGACGGCGGCGACGGCGGCGTCCGCCGCGGCGCGCTCCGCATCGGTGGCGGGGACGGCGGCGACCAGGGTGCCGAGCTCGGGGCGCTGGACGGGGGTCCCGGCGGCCTCGACGGCGCGGGCGAGCCGGTCCGCGTACGGGCCGTCGCCCTGCGCCGGGAGGGCCGCGGCCTTGTCCAGGGCCGCGCGGGCGCCCGGCTGGACGGCGAACGCGCCGGTCACGGCGCAGGCGTCGAAGCGCGGGTCGGTCAGCGCGAGCCGCAGGGCGTGGACGTGCCCGACGAAGGCGCTGTCGACGACGGCGACACGCCGGTCGGCGGGTACGCCGGCCAGCACCGCGGCGGTGTCTTCGGGCAAGGCGGCCGGGCGGACGTCGAAGCCGAGGGAACGCAGCTCGTCGGTGAGCGGTGATCCGGGGACCGGCAGGCCGGTGAGGATGACGGTCGACAGACGAACTCACTCCTTGCAGCGAACACTGGACGGCCGCCTGGTGGGGGCGGCGGCACGTCGGCAGAGGCTATCGGATGAAAGGAAGCCGGGGTTCACCACCCGTTTACTCCCCGATAAGCCGAATATTCCGGGGCCTCGGGCCCTGGCGCGATCATCATTGACGATCACGCCCAGGTACCACAAACCGCCTGGATGTTAGGGTGAAACGTCTTGTGGAACCCTCGGAACAGCCGAGCGGGAGGAGGTGGGTCGATGACCGTCGCAGTGGTCGCTGCCGAGCGCGGCGAACTCCGGTTCATCCCCTCTTCCTTCCGGGCGTCCGGCCAGGCCTGATCACACCGATCCGCCGCGTCGGCCGGAGCCCCTCTCTCCAAGGGTTCACGTTGACCGACATCACTGGTGACAAGAACAACACCGACCACACCCGCATCGCCTGGCGCACCCGGCCCGAGACCCCGGCCGACGCGGCCGCCGTGCGGGCCGTCAACCTCGCGGCGTTCGAGACCCCGCTGGAGGCAGACCTCGTGGACGCGCTGCGCGCGGACGCCTCCTGGCTGCCGGGGCTGTCGTACGTGGCCGAGGCCCCGGACGGGTCGGTGGCGGCGCACGCCCTGCTGACCCGCTGCGAGGTCGGCGGGGCCCCGGCCCTTGCCCTCGCTCCGGTCGCGGCCCACCCCGCGCACCAGCGCTCGGGCGCCGGCAGCTCGGTCGTACGGGCACTGCTCGCGGCGGCCGAGGAGCAGGGAGAGGCTCTCGTCCTGGTCCTCGGGCATCCGTCTTACTATCCGCGCTTCGGCTTCGTACCGGCTTCGCGGTTCGGGATCCGGGCGCCGTTCGAGGTGCCCGACGAGGCGATGATGGCGCTGGTGCTGGACGCCTCCGTGCCCGTCGCGCAGGGCACCATCGCCTACCCGGCGCCCTTCGGGATCTGACCGCTCGTGTGATCTGCCCCTCGCCGCTTACCACGCGGCGGGGGCGGACATGCGCGGATCACCGAAGTGGGGACAAGCCTCTTTTGTACGGCAGACTGAAGGTCGAAGTCCGAAGCGAAGGATGGGTATGCCGACCACACCAGCCACCGCCGCGAACACCGCGTCCCCCGGCACCGGCACTCAGGAACCGATCATGCTCGAACTGGTCGATGAGTCCGGCAACACCATCGGCACGGCGGAGAAGCTCTCCGCCCATCAGGCGCCCGGTCTGCTGCACCGGGCCTTCTCCGTGTTCCTCTTCGACGAGCAGGGCCGCCTGCTGCTCCAGCAGCGCGCCCTCGGGAAGTACCACTCCCCCGGCGTCTGGTCGAACACCTGCTGCGGCCACCCCTACCCCGGGGAGTCCCCGTTCGCGGCGGCGGCCCGGCGGACCTACGAGGAGCTGGGCCTGTCGCCCTCGCTGCTCGCGGAGGCGGGGACCGTCCGCTACAACCACCCGGACCCCGCGTCGGGTCTGGTGGAGCAGGAGTACAACCACCTGTTCGTGGGACTGGCCCAGGCGCAGCTGCGACCGGATCCGGAGGAGGTCGGCGACACCGCGTTCGTCACCGCCGGGGAACTGGCCGAGCGGCACGCCGAGGCGCCGTTCTCCGCCTGGTTCATGACCGTGCTGGACGCGGCCCGGCCCGCGATCCGGGAACTGACCGGTGATGCCGCGGGCTGGTAGCCCGTACGCCCTCTCAGACCGCGGGTGCGGCGAGCGGCAGGGCCGCCCAGATGACCTTGCCGCCCGTCGAGGTGTGCTCGACGTCGCAGACCCCGCCGGACTCGAGGGTGATCTCGCGCACCAGGAGCAGGCCCCGGCCGCCGGTCTGCCCGAAATCCGCCTCCAGCGCCTTGGGGCGGTACGGGTGGTTGTCCTCGACGGCCACCCGTACCCACTCCCGGCCGATGGCGACCTCGACCGCGACCTGCGGCGAGAGCAGGGCCGCGTGCCGGACCGAGTTCGTCACCAGTTCGGAGACGATCAGCAGCAGGGAGTACACCAGGTCCCGGTGGGCCGGGACGCCCTGGCGGCCGAGCAGGTCGCGGACGGCGCGGCGGGCCTGCGGAACGGATTCTTCTACAGCGGGCACGGTGAACCGCCACACGCCTTCGTACGCGAGGGGGTCGGCCGGCGCCTCCGGCTCACCCTCCTTGGCTGGCGGGACGCTCCCGCTGACATCCATCTTCCGGCCCCCGTCTTCACGCTCGATCGTCTCCACGCGTCCAGAGTGGGGAACGGGCTGGTCCGGACCGGACCCCTGACCAGAAGTCAGCGTCAATCGGACGCTTTCTGACCGTTGGCGTATGACAGCGTCAGTTGTGCGACTGTTCCTGATCTTCTGCGGGACCCTTCTCGGCCGCGGCACCCGCCCCGCCCGCGGCCGCCGGAACCTCGTCTTCCCTGACCAAGCCCAGAATGCGCCGGGCGCTCATGCCCAGCACCAGCAGGCTCAGTCCGTCGAACAAGAGGGCGAGGGAGAAGAAGGTTCCGATCACGTAGAGACTGTTGCCCGGCCAGTTGGAGAGGATCAGGAAGCCAAGCAGGATGCCGAAGGCTCCCTGGACCAGGTTCAGCCACAGGTGCGACCCACGCACGACCAGGCCCCCGACCAGCCGGAACAGCCCGCCGATGAGGAAGAACAGCGCGGCGAACATCGTCAGCGCCTCGGCGCTCGCCTCGGGCCGGCGCAGGATCACGAAACCGGCGGCGATGTTGATCGCGGCGACGACGACGGCGAGCCAGAAGTGGTTGCTCCTGCGGGACTGGAACGCCTGGACCAGGCCCACCAGTCCGCCGGCCAGCAGCAGCCAGCCGAACAGGAACATCGTGGTCAACGTGGCGAAGGCGGCGTAGAACAGACCCACCAGTCCGGCCACCACCAGGAGCAGCCCGAGCACGGCCAGCAGCCCGAAACTCCGCTTGAGCCGCTTCCTGTCCCCGGCACCAGCCCCGGCCCCGGCCCCGGAACGGTCTGCGCCCATGGTCGTGCCACCTTTCAGCACCCCCCGGACGGACTCCCCTTGATCATAGGTTCGGGCGACCGGGATAGCATCCGGCGCATGGACGCAGCGCTCTTGCACACGGTCGCCGACGGGGTCGCCACGGTCGTCATCTCGCATCCCGCCAAGCGCAACGCCATGACCGCGGCGATGTGGCGGGCCCTGCCGGAGGTACTGGACGGGCTCGCGGCCGACCCGGCCGTACGGGTGCTCGTCCTGACCGGGGCCGGGCCGACCTTCTGCGCCGGGGCCGACATCTCCTCCCTGACCGGGGACGAGGACCCGCAGGCGCTGGCCGTGGCGGCGGAAGAGGCCCTGGCCGCCTTCCCCAAGCCGACGCTCGCCGCGATCCGCGGGTTCTGCGTGGGCGGCGGCAGCCAGCTGGCCGCGGCCTGCGATCTGCGCTTCGCGGAGGAGGGGGCGTCCTTCGGGGTGACCCCGGCGAGGCTGGGCATCGTCTACGCCGCGTCCTCGACCCGCCGGCTGGCCGCGCTGGTCGGCCCCGCGGTGGCCAAGTACCTGCTGTTCTCCGCGGAGTTGATCGACGCGGAGCACGCGTTGCGCGCGGGCTTCCTGAACGAGCTGCTGCCGGCCGGGCAACTGGACAAGCGCATCGCGGACTTCGCCCGCATCCTGACCACCCGCTCGCAGCTGACGCAGGCCTCGGCCAAGGAGTTCGCGGACGGGCGCACGGACCGGGACGGGTACTGGGCGCAGCAGGCGGCCGGCAGCGGCGACACCGCGGAGGGCGTCGCCGCGTTCCTGGAACGCCGTGCCCCGTCGTTCGGCTGGACTACCGGGGGCCGAGCGGGTTGACCGCGCGCAGCCGCGCCACGATCCCGGCCGGGGCCTTGTCCGGCGAGCCGGAGTCGTAGGGCGGCTGGGGGTCGTACTCGGTCATCAGCTGGACGGTCTGGGCGTACTCGTCGCCGGCGATGAGGCCGAGGAGGCCGAGGCCCATGTCGATGCCGGAGGACACCCCGGCGGCGGTGACGTACTTCCCGTCGTACACGACGCGCTCTGCGGTGGGTTCGGCGCCGAAGGCGGGCAGCCGGTCCAGGTAGAGCCAGTGGCTCGCGGCCCGCCGCCCCTTGAGCAGCCCGGCGGCGGCCAGGAGGAGCGAGCCGGTGCAGACGGAGGTGGTCCAGGTGGTGGTGGCGTCGACGGCGCGCAGCCAGTCGACGACGGCCGGGTTCTCCATCTCCAGCTCGGGGTGGGGGCCGCCCGGCACGATGACGATGTCGGGCCGGGTCACCTCGTCGAGCCCCTTGTCGGCGACGAGCGCGAGCGCCCCGTTGTCGGTCCGCACCGGCCCGGGCCGCTCCGAGACGAACACGACCTCGGCGTCGGGGAGCCGCCCGAGGGTGTCGAAGGGACCGATGGCGTCGAGCGCGGTGAACCGGTCGTAGAGCAGGACTGCGATCTGCATGTTTCCTCCAGAGTGGTGAACGTTGCGGCCCCGCCGGCGTTCGCGGCGGGTGGGTCGTCGCTCATGTGCGGTCGGGACCGAAGCGGCGGCGGTATTCGGCCGGGGGCTGGCCCAGGGTCTTCACGAAGGCCCGCCGGAGGGCCTCCGGCGTGCCGTACCCGCAGGCCCGGGAGATCTGGGCGACCCCGTCCCCCGTGTCCTCCAGGAGGCGCCGCGCGTGCTCCACCCGCACCCGCTCCACGTAGCGCCCCGGCGTCAGCCCGGTCTCCGCCTGGAAGGCACGCGCGAAGTGCCGGGGCGAGAGCCTCGCCCGCGCCGCCAGGGACTCCACGCTCAGGTCCGCCCCCGGGTGCTCCGTGATCCACTGCTGCACCTCCCGCAGCGGGTCCCGCTGCGCGGTCTGCGCCGCCAGCTGCGCGCTGAACTGCGCCTGGTTCCCGGGCCTGCGCAGGAACACCACCAGGTGCCGCGCGATGTCCAGCGCGAGCTCCCGGCCGTGGTCCTCCTCCACCAGCGCCAGCGCGAGGTCGATCCCCGCCGTGACCCCGGCCGAGGTGGCCACCCGGCCGTCCCGTACGTAGATCGGGTCCGGTTCGACCGTGACCTTCGGGTAGTCCCGGGCCATCTGCTCGCAGGCGTACCAGTGCGTCGTGGCCCGCCGCCCGTCCAGCAGCCCGGCCTCGGCCAGCAGCAGCCCGCCCGTGCACACGGAGACCAGCCGCTGCGCGCCTTCCCCGTACGCGCGGAGCCACTCGGTGAGCCGGGGCTCGAAGTCCCCCCGGTACTGCCCGCCCGGCACCAGCAGGGTGGTGCCCGCCCCCGGCCGTTCGCCCTCCAGGTCCCCGTCCGGCACCAGCGCGAGCCCGCTGCTCGTCCGTACGGGCGCCCCGCCCGGGGAGACCGTACGGATCGCGTACCCGCCCGCCGCCCGGCCCGGGAAGCGGCCGACCGCGGCGAACACCTCCACGGGCCCGGTCACGTCCAGGCTCTGCACGCCGTCGTAGAGGACGACGAGCACGTTTCGCAACGACATGAACCCATGGTGTGACGCCGTGCCCATGGCCGCAATGACGCTCATCCCACCTTTACGGCCATGCCCCGCGGCGCGGATAGGATCGACGGACCATGACTGCAACCCTCGTCGCCAAGAACCTCACCGCCGCGCACGGTGAGCGCACGCTCTTCGCCGATCTCGACCTCGTCGTCGCCCCCGGTGACGTCATCGGCCTCGTCGGCGTCAACGGCGCCGGGAAGTCCACCCTGCTGCGCCTGCTCGCCGGCCTGGACACGCCCGAGACCGGTGAGCTGCGGCTCTCCCCGCCCACCGCCGCCGTCGGCCACCTCCCCCAGGAGCCCGAGCGGCGCCCCGAAGAGTCCGTCCGGGACTTCCTGGCCCGCCGGACGGGCGTCGCCGCCGCCCAGGCGGCGCTGGACGCGGCGACCCAGGGCCTGGTCGACGGGACCCCGGGCGCGGACGACGCGTACGCGACGACCCTGGACCAGTGGCTGAACCTCGGCGGCGCCGACCTCGACGAGCGGGCCCAGGAGGTCGCCGACGAGCTCGGGCTGGCCGTGAGCCTGGACCTGCCGATGACCGCACTGTCCGGCGGCCAGGCGGCCCGCGCGGGCCTCGCCTCACTGCTGCTCTCCCGCTACGACGTCTTCCTGCTCGACGAGCCGACCAACGACCTGGACCTGGAGGGTCTGGAGCGCCTGGAGCGGTTCGTGAAGGGCCTGCGCGCGGGAACGGTCGTGATCAGCCACGACCGCGAGTTCCTGACCCGGACGGTCACCAAGGTCCTCGAACTCGACCTGGCGCAGCAGCAGATCAACCTCTACGGCGGCGGCTACGACGCCTATCTGGAGGAGCGCGAGCGGGCCCGTACCCACGCGCGCGAGGAGTTCGACGAGTACGCGGGCAAGAAGGCGGCCCTGGAGGGCCGCGCCCAGATGCAGCGCAACTGGATGGACAAGGGCGTCCGCAACGCCCGCCGCAAGGCGAGCGACAACGACAAGATCGGCAAGAACCTGCGGGGCGAGTCCAGCGAGAAGCAGGCCGCCAAGGCCCGCCAGACGCAGCGCGCCATCGAGCGGCTCGAGGTCGTCGACGAGCCCCGCAAGGAGTGGGAGCTGCGCATGGAGATCGCGGCGGCGCCGCGCTC
Organism: Streptomyces sp. NPDC002209; assembly: GCF_042890265.1. Classification (NCBI taxonomy): domain Bacteria; kingdom Bacillati; phylum Actinomycetota; class Actinomycetes; order Kitasatosporales; family Streptomycetaceae; genus Streptomyces; species Streptomyces sp. NPDC002209. The sequence goes on from NZ_JBIARX010000020.1 coordinate 86,241, forward strand.
CGGCTCGGTCGTGGCCACCCTGAACGAGGCGGCCGTGCGGCGCGGGGACTTCGCGTTCGGCCCGGCCAGCCTGCAGATCGACTGGGCGGACCGGGTCGCGATCACCGGCGCCAACGGCGCGGGCAAGTCCACCCTGCTCGCCGTGCTCCTCGGCCGGCTGGTACCCGACTCCGGTGCGGCCACGCTCGGTTCGGGCGTGCTGATCGGCGAGGTGGACCAGGCGCGCGGGCTCTTCCTCGGGGACGAGCCGCTGCTGGAGGCCTTCTGCGCGGCGGTCCCGGACACCGAGCCGGCCGAAGTGCGGACGCTGCTGGCGAAGTTCGGCCTGAAGGCCGTGCACGTGCTGCGCCCGGCGGCCACGCTGTCCCCCGGCGAGCGCACCCGGGCGGCCCTGGCGCTGCTCCAGGGCCGCGGGGTGAACCTGCTGGTGCTGGACGAGCCCACGAACCACCTGGACCTTCCGGCGATCGAACAGCTGGAGTCGGCCCTGGAGGCCTACGAGGGCACCCTGCTGCTGGTCACGCACGACCGCCGGATGCTGGACGCGGTGCACGTGACGCGCCGCCTGGAGGTCGCGGACGGCAAGGTCACCGAGCTGTAGGCCGTGCCCGCAGGCCTACTGCTGCTGCGGCGGGCGGCGCTTGCGGGGCAGCCTCTCGGCCACGAAACCCCGTGGCAGGTGCCGTGCGGCGAGTGCGTACGCCTGGTAGCGCCGGCCGGTGATGCTCACCGGCCGGCGCAGGGCCAGGTCCCGCAGCGCCTTGGCCACGACGGCCTCGGGCTCCAGCCACACCGCCTCGCGCAGGGCGCTGACGTCCATCCCGGCCCGCGCCTGGAACTCGGTGCGGGTGAACCCCGGGACCACCGCGAGCACCCGGACCCCGTACGGCGCCATGTCCACCCGCAGGGACTCGCTGAACGCCGTGACCCAGGCCTTGGCGGCCCCGTACGTCCCGGTCGGCAGCAGTCCCGCCACCGAGGAGACGTTCACCACCGCGCCCCGGCGGCGTTCGCGCAGCCGGGGCAGCAGGGCGTGGGTGAGCCGCAGCGGGACCTTCACCAGCAGGTCGAGCATCCGCTCCTCGTCCTCGACCGGGCTGTACGGGAACGGCGCGGGGAGCCCGAAGCCGGCGTTGTTGACCAGGATGTCCACGGGCCGGTCCCGGTCGGCGAGGCGCTCGGCGACGGCCGTGCAGTCCGCATCGTCCAGCAGATCGGCGGGCAGCACCTCGCTCGCCGTGCCGAACTCCCGGCCGAGCTCGCGGGCCACGGCCTCGAGGCGGTCCTTGTCGCGGGCGACCAGGACGAGGTCGCAGCCCTTGGCCGCGAAGCCGCGGGCGAAGGCGGCGCCGAGTCCGGCACTGGCCCCGGTGATCAGAACGGTGGTCAAGAGAACGTCACTTCCTACGGTCGTTCAGGGTTCAGGCCCTCAGGTGCTCAGATCCCCGGGGGCTGCACTGCGTTCGGGCGTTCCGGGGTGAAGTCCGTGGTCGCCGGGGAGCCGTAGGCCTGCGCCACGTCGACCAGGAACCGGGCCTCGTCGTCCAGGTCGCCGCCCTCGGCGGAGGTCTGCATCGCGGCCGGCAGCTCCCAGGCCGCGTCCTCCCCCGGCTGTCCGGGCCGTCCGGCGAGCTTCGCCTCCCGCGCCTCCTTCAGTACGCAGGCCAGCGCGGCCGCGGTGCGCCGCTGCTCGGGGATCCCGTGCCCCGTGACATGGCTGCGGGCGAGTTCCCAGGCGCCCGGGGCGACGTACTCGCCGAGGATCAGGATCGCGTCGCGGGTCTCGATCACCTTGCGGTACACCAGCAGGTTGCGCGGGACCGGCGGCCACAGCAGCTCCACGACCCGGCCGGCCCGCGGCTTGGTGAGGGCGACGTGCGGGACGGCCTGGACCAGGTCGTGCCACAGCGGCCACAGCCGCCAGGCGGTGGCGATGTCGGCGCTCGTGCGGCGCAGCACGAACAGCGTCGGCACGAGGATCGCGGCGGCGCGCAGCAGCCCGTGCAGGTTCATCATCAGCGGCAGGGCGGGCATCGCCCAGGTGCTGCCGAACAGGGCCTTGAGGAGGTACACGAACCAGAACAGGCCGGCGAGTGCGGTGCCGAGGCCGAAGAGGCGCAGCCCGGCGGCGAGGCCCCTGCTCTCGCTGCGCCGGCTGTAGCGCCAGCAGAGGGAGACACAGGTGGTGTTGGCGAGGAGGTGCGCGGAGATCAGGAACAGCCAGTACGCCAGGGAGGGCACCGGATCGCCCTGCGGCGGGATGGTGTGCGTGCCGTGCGCGGGAGCGGCGGTGTCCAGCACCACGAGGACGGTCAGCCAGGCCACCGTGCCCGTCCAGGCGGCGAGTTGGAGGACCCGGCCGCGGGTGGCGGCGGCGACGAAGTAGAGCACGGTGCCCGCGGAGAGCACGCCGATGAGGTTGCGCACGAGCCCGACGGTGTGCGCGTAGTGCGGGTCGCGCATCGCGTACGTGACGACGTCAGGGAGGTTCAGGGTCATCGCGGCGGCGGCGGTGGCGACGGCGAGCCACAGGCCGCGCTGCTGCGGGGAGCGCAGGGCGGCCGGGGCACGCAGCAGGACCGCGGTCCAGAGGCAGACCACGCTCGGCACGGCGAGCCAGTCGCCGGCGGCGGTGAGCTCAGCGGCGCCCATGGTTCCCCCGCCCGTAGCCCATGGCGGATTCCAGCCAGGCCAGGGTGCCACGGGGTGCGGCGGCGGACTGCGGGCAGGGGCCCGTCGTACGGATGCGGATCATGCTGGCGAGCATCTCCGCCTCCCGCTCCTGGCTGGTGGTGTAGTTGGTGCGGCCGAGGACGACCGGAGCCTGCCCGTCGGTGTCCTGCGCCTCCAGGGAGTGGTGGCCGAACAGGATGTGCCCGAGCTCGTGGAGCACGATGTGCTCGCGGTGGAGCGGGGTGGTCTGGGCCTCGTAGAAGACGTAGTCGACGGTGGCCGTGCCCACCCACAGCCCGCAGACCCCGGATTCCGCCGCTTCCTTGGGGAGCGGGTGCAGCCGGATGGGGCGCCCGCGCTGCTCGGCGATCCGGTTGCACAACCCTTCGAGGGAGAAGGGATGCGTCAGATCCAGATGGCCGAGAATCTTCTCGCACCGTTTCCGGAGGCTGGGTTGCGAGTGGGGCATGTGATCCCTCTTCGGACCCTTTCGCGGGCAGCGTCGGTAGGCGTGCGTGGGCGTGGGCATGGCGTCCTGTGCCTTCAAGGCGGCCTCGGGGAGTGGGGGTCCTGAGGGGAGAAACGGAAGCCCGTTCACCAGTCGGCGAACGGGCGTTCCACCATGCCTACAGATCTTGTACGGGAGTTCGCAAGGCAGCTGCCCAGGTGGGGTGCCTATTCGGCCACCCCGCAACCCGCCCCACCGCCCGCCGGTGGCCACAACCGCACCCCCGGCGCTCCCCCGCCGCCCGGGTCCCCCGGCCGGATGCCGGGGAACCACGCGCGCTAGCGCTTGCGGCGGTCCTCGGGGGCGCCGGTGAGGCCGGCGCGGCGGAGGGCGTCCGCCATCGCGCTGTTGGCCGGGGCCGGGGAGCCGCTGCCGCCCTGGCCGCCCTGGCGCTGGCCGCCCTGGCCGCCGCCCTGGCGCTGGCCGCCGCCCTGGCGCTGGCCGCCTCCGCCCTGGCCGCCTCCGCGCTGCTGCGGGGGACGGCCGCCGCCGCGCCGGTCCTGCCCCTGGCGGTCCTCGCGCTGGCGGGGTGCGCCCGCCGAGCGGTCGGCCTCGTCCTCCAGCCGCAGGGTCAGCGAGATCCGCTTGCGCGGGATGTCCACGTCCATGACCTTCACGCGGACGATGTCGCCCGGCTTGACCACGTCCCGCGGGTCCTTGACGAAGTTCTTCGACAGCGCCGAGACGTGGGCCAGCCCGTCCTGGTGGACGCCGATGTCGATGAACGCGCCGAACGCGGCCACATTGGTGACCACTCCCTCCAGGATCATCCCGGGCGCCAGGTCGCCGATCTTCTCGACGCCCTCCTTGAAGGTGGCCGTCTTGAAGGCCGGCCGCGGGTCGCGCCCCGGCTTCTCCAGCTCGCGCAGGATGTCCGTGACGGTCGGCAGGCCGAAGGCCTCCGTGACGAACTGCTCCGGCCGCAGCGAGCGCAGCACGTCGCCGTTGCCGATCAGCGCCGCCACCTCGCTGCCCGCCGTCTTGGCCATGCCGCGGACCACCGGGTAGGCCTCGGGGTGCACGCTGGAGAAGTCCAGCGGGTCGTCCCCGCCGCGGATCCGCAGGAAGCCCGCGCACTGCTCGTACGCCTTCGGGCCGAGCCGGGCCACGTCCTTGAGCGCCTTGCGGCTGCGGAAAGGGCCGTTGGCGTCGCGGTGGGCCACGATGTTCTCGGCGAGTCCGCCGCTGATGCCCGACACCCGCGAGAGCAGGGGCGCGGAGGCGGTGTTGACGTCCACGCCGACGCCGTTCACACAGTCCTCGACCACCGCGTCGAGCGAGCGCGAGAGCTTCACCTCGGAGAGGTCGTGCTGGTACTGGCCGACGCCGATCGACTTGGGGTCGATCTTGACGAGCTCGGCGAGCGGGTCCTGGAGGCGGCGGGCGATGGAGACCGCGCCGCGCAGCGACACGTCCATGTCCGGGAGTTCCTGCGAGGCGAAGGCGGAGGCCGAGTACACGGAGGCGCCCGCCTCGGACACCATCACCTTGGTGAGCTTCAGCTCGGGGTGGCGGGTGATCAGGTCCCCGGCGAGCTTGTCCGTCTCGCGCGAGGCGGTGCCGTTGCCGATGGCGACCAGCTCGACAGCGTGCTCCTTCGCGAGGCGGGCCAGCTTGGCGAGGGACTCGTCCCACTTGTTGGCGGGGACGTGCGGGTAGATCACGTCCGTGGCCACGACCTTGCCGGTGGCGTCCACGACGGCGACCTTCACGCCGGTGCGGAAGCCCGGGTCGAGGCCGAGCGTGGCCCGGGTGCCGGCGGGGGCCGCGAGCAGCAGATCGCGCAGGTTGGCGGCGAAGACCCGGACGGCCTCGTCCTCGGCGGCGGCGCGCAGCCGCATCCGCAGGTCGATGCCGAGGTGCACCTGGATCTTCGTACGCCAGGCCCAGCGGACGGTGTCGGCCAGCCACTTGTCGCCGGGGCGGCCGTGTTCGCTGGGGGCCGCGACGCCGAAGCGGCGCGCGACCATGCCCTCGTACGTGGACGGGCCGGGCGTCTCGCTCGGCTCCTCCGGCTCCAGGGTGAGGTCGAGGACGTCCTCCTTCTCGCCGCGCAGCATGGCGAGGACGCGGTGCGAGGGCAGCGCGGTGAAGGGCTCGGCGAATTCGAAGTAGTCGGCGAACTTGGCGCCCGCCTCCTCCTTGCCCTCGCGGACCTTCGCGGCGAGCCGGCCGCGGCCCCACATGCGCTCGCGCAGCTCGCCGATCAGGTCGGCGTCCTCGGCGAACCGCTCCGTGAGGATGGCGCGGGCGCCCTCCAGGGCCGCGGCCGGGTCCGCGACGCCCTTGTCGGCGTCGACGAACGCGGCCGCGGCGGCGGCCGGATCCACCGACGGGTCGGCCAGCAGGCCTTCGGCGAGCGGCTCCAAGCCGGCCTCGCGGGCGATCTGCGCCTTGGTGCGCCGCTTGGGCTTGAAGGGGAGGTAGATGTCCTCCAGCCGGGCCTTGGTGTCGGCCGCGTTGATCCGGGCCTCCAGCTCGGCGTCGAGCTTGCCCTGCTCCCGTACGGAGTCCAGGATCGCCGCGCGGCGGTCTTCGAGCTCGCGCAGGTACCGCAGCCGCTCCTCGAGGGTGCGCAGCTGGGCGTCGTCGAGCATCTCGGTCGCTTCCTTGCGGTAGCGCGCGATGAACGGCACGGTGGAGCCGCCGTCGAGCAGCTCGACGGCGGCCTTGACCTGCCGTTCCCGTACGCCGAGCTCCTCGGCGATCCTGCCTTCGATGGACATCGTCACGATCGGGTCCCGCCTGCCTTCGTTTGCACTGGAAGGCTGCCAATTGTGGCAGGTGGCGGTGACAGGGTCCGGGAGCCCCGCGCCCGGGCCCGCGGCGTGCTTCCTCAGGCCTTGCCGAAGGCGTCGGCGGGGAAGGCGCCGGCGGCGAGGGCCTTCATGACGAATCCGCCGCCGAGTTCGGCGAGGCGGGCCAGGCCGTCCGCGCCGAGGTGCTCGTACGGGGCTGCGTCGAGGCGGTCGGTGTCGGTCTCGAGGCGCTCGCGCACGGCCTTGCCCTCCTCGGTGAGCTCGCCGTCGGCGTCGAGGATCCCGCGCTCGCGCAGCCGGCCGGCGGCGGCGTCGAGGTCGGACTGCTCCCAGCCGCGGATGGCCTTGATCCACTTCGGGGTCATGCCGCGGCCGGTGGCGGTGTGGCTGACCAGGGCCTCCAGCGGGTCCAGCCCGGCGAGGAGCAGGGCGGCGAGGTGGCCGTCGCCGCGGTGCTCGCGCAGCAGGGTGGTGGCGTGCCACAGGCGCAGGTGCGGCTCCTCGGGCACGGGGAGGTCGGCGTGGGCGGCGTAGAGGGTCCGGGCGTGGCGGCTGCAGCCCTCGGTGGCGCGCAGGGCGAGGTCGGCGGCCTCGGCGAGTTCGGGGGACTCGACGGTCTCGTCGCCGAGCAGCCGGCGCAGGGTGCTGTCGGCGGCGCGCAGCCGGGCGTCGAGGGCCTGCCCGGGGGTGATCGTGTCCCAGACGGCGGGCAGGTGCCGGGCGACGAAGTCGTGGCGGTAGTTGTAGAAGGTGGCGGTGACCGTCCCGGCTCCGACGGCGCCCATGGCGGCGGAGCGCGAGGCGAGGTTCACGGCGGGCCGCTCGGTGACACCGAGGGCGGCGAACTCCTTGCCCAGGTCGGGCGAGAAGTAGATGGTCGCGTGCAGCGGGTTGATCGCTGCATGCCAACAGTTGCGGGCGGCGCGCACAGGAATCGTCATGCCGCCCAGGTTACCGACCGCTCAGTATGCCGGGTAGTCCGCACCCCTCACAGGACCGTGAAGGAAACGTGAGATTGGCAAGGGGTGCTTGGCCGGTGCGCCGTTGCCGCGCATAAGATCGAACCGATGCCAACGGGGAGGCGTGCACATGTCAGGAGATAGCGGTCAGGTGTCGGACCTGCAGGTGGCCATGCAGCTGAACCACGTGCCGGTCGACCCGAGCGGGCCGACGGGGCCGACCGGACCGGCCAAGCCGATGGGGCCCTTCGTTCCGGGCGGGTCCGGGGACTTCGCTTCGACGCCGGCCCAGAAGAAGGCCGCGGCGAACACGATCGAGACCGAGCTGGAGCCGGACACCAAGAAGGCGACCGAGTATGCGGACGCGGACACCGGCACCGCCCAGAAGGGTTTCGAGGGCTGGGAGACGGCCGCTGGCCTGAAGAAGGTGGCGGACACCTGGGACCAGCAGGTGAAGAGCCTGATGGGCCGTCTGGCTTCGGAGAAGACCGCACTGCGCGGCGCCTCGGGCATGTTCGCGAACAACGACAACGGCATCGGCAGCCAGTTCCTGACGACGCCGTCGAAGCTGCACGGCATCTCGCCGAACGGCCACTAGCCGAACGGCAACAGACGGCCCGCCACGGCCCGCCACGGCTCGTTGCGGCCCGCAGGGAAGCTGCCCTGCGGGCCGTCGCCGGCTCCGGGCAGGGACGCAGGCCGGCCGGCGCAACCCCGCCGCCGCACGCACTTTCTGGCCTTTCTTCGGCAGTTCCCCGCCCCGGGAACCGGCACCGTGCGCACCCGGATGCGGCTCTTCGGAGACGGTGAGCACCCGCCCGCAGCGCAGCCCGGACCCGGTGGAGCCGCCGGCCCGTGACGGCCGAATGGCGATCGTGTGACAGCAGGGGCCATGGACATGACGTGGGGGGTCAGGCGTGAATACGGTCGAACGACAAGGCCTTGATCGGAACTGACTCCCCAATCATTGGAGCTCTTCGTGCACCGCAAAGTCATCGCCCCGAGCGTGCTCGCCGCTTCCCTCCTGCTGGTGATCCCGGCGTCGGCGGCGAGTTCGGTCCAAGGGGCCCCGGGTATCGGCGATCCCTACTACCCGGCCAGCGGCAACAGCGGATACGACGTGTCCCACTACGACCTGCGCCTGCAGTACCAGCCGAAGACGGACCTGCTGGAGGGCACCGCCACCCTGCTGACCACCGCCAAGCAGGACCTCTCCCGCTTCAACCTGGACTTCGGACTGAAGGTCAGCGAGATCCGGGTCAACGGCGCCAAGGCGAAGTTCGCCACGTCCGGGGACCACGAGCTGGAGGTGACCCCCGCCCAGCCGCTGAAGAAGGACACGCCCGCGTCGGTCGTCGTCAAGTACGCAGGAAAGCCCTCGGAGTTCAAGATCGACGGCTGGTCGGCCTGGCAGCGCACCCCGGACGGCGGCATCGCGGCGCAGGAGCCCGACTCGGCCGTCTGGTGGTTCCCGAGCAACGACCACCCGCTCGACAAGGCCACCTTCGACATCTCGGTCAACGTCCCCGACGGCACGCAGGCCATCAGCAACGGCGTGCTCCAGTCGCAGAGTTCCCGGCTCGGCTGGACCCGGTACAACTGGCGCTCGAACAAGCCGCAGGCCACCTACCTCGCCACCCTCGCCATCGGCAAGTTCGACGTCACCACCGACAAGACGGCGAGCGGGCTGCCCATCCTCAACGCGTACAGCAAGGACCTCGGCGACAACGCGGGCGCGGCGCGCGCGAGCGTGGAGCGGACCGGTGAGGTCGCCGAGTGGCTGGAGGGTGTCTTCGGGCCGTACCCCTTCAACGCCCTGGGCGGCTACGTGCCGAACGTGCCCTCCAGCTTCGCGCTGGAGACGCAGACCCGGCCGTTCTACAGCCCGAAGCAGTTCTCGAACGGGGCCAACGTCTCGGTGGTCGTGCACGAGCTGGCCCACCAGTGGTACGGCGACAGCGTGTCCGTCGACGGCTGGAAGGACATCTGGATCAACGAGGGCTTCGCCCGCTACAGCCAGTGGCTGTGGTCGGAGAAGGAGGGCGAGGGCACCGCGCAGGAGCTCGCCGACTGGGCGTACGGGCTGCGCGCGGCGGACGACCCGTTCTGGCAGGTCAAGCCGGGCGACCCGGGTCCGGACAACCAGTTCCACGGGGCCGTCTACGACCGCGGCGCGATCGCCCTGCAGGCGCTGCGCAACGAGATCGGCGACGAGAAGTTCTTCCAGATCCTCAAGGGCTGGCCGACCGAGCGGGCGTACGGCAACGCCAAGGTCGGGGACTTCGTCCGGTACGCGGAGAAGGTGTCGAACAAGCCGCTGGCCCAGCTGTTCGAGACCTGGCTGTACACCCCGGGCAAGCCGGCGTTCGCCCCGCCGGCCGCCGCGGCCAAGGGTGCCGCCTCGCCGGGCGCCCGGTCGCTCGAGGCGCCCGCCGCACAGCCCGTGGAGCCGAAGTCCTGGAAGAAGATCGCCGAGACGAACACGATCCACGAGCACTGATTCCCGCTCGTACCCGTACCCGCGCGCTGGCGCCCCTCAGGGGGTGCCGGCGCGCCACCGCTCCCGCGCCGCCCGCGCGATCGGCAGGTACCGCAGCCGCTGCGGGAGCAGCGGTACGAGGAGCCGCACGGCCGTGCTGAACCGCCGGAGCCTGCGCTCCTGGGCCGCGCTCCACTCCAGCCCGATGGCGGCGCGGGCGTCGGGCGGCATGTAGCCGACGGTGACGAAGGCCCGGAAGTGCAGGAACGCCGCCCGGAGCACCGGCCAGGCGAGCCGCAGCAGCAGCCGCACCGGCAGCGAGCCGCCCTCGGGCCTCGGCAGCGGAACGTCCGTGGCGACCAGCTCGCGGGCCACCTTGGTGGGCTCGATCTCCTCGGCCAGCATCCGGCGGTAGTAGACCCAGTACTCCTCGATGCTCTGCGGCATGTCCCGGTCACGGACGCCGAGGATCCTGCCCACCTGGAGCCACTCCCGGTACAGCTGCCGCTCCTGGGCGGGGGTGAAGCGGCGCAGCAGGTAGCGCCCGGCGTACAGGTAGATCGGGAAACCGGTGGCGTGGACCCAGGAGTAGCAGGCGGGGTCGAGGGAGTGGTAGCGCCGGCCCCGGGTGTCGATGCCCTGGATCTCCTTGTGCAGGCGGCGCACGCGGCGGCCCTCTTCGGCGGCCTCCTCCCCGCCGTACACCCACAGCTGGACGGAGCGCAGCGAGCGCTCGCCGCGCCCCCAGGGGTCGGTGCGGAAGACCGAGTGCTCGTCGACCCCGGCCCCGATCGCGGGGTGGGCGACCTGCATCGTAAAGGCGGCGGGCAGCATCAGCAGGGCCCGGATGTCTCCGGAGATGGTCCACAGCACCCCGCCGGGCGCCGGCGGCTCGGGATCGGGGCGGCTCGCGGCCGTCGGTCCGGGTGCGGGAAGCCCTGTTTCTCTCATGGTTCCAGTATGCGAGTGCCAGACGTCCGCTCCCGGACAGAAAGTCTTGTCACGGGTGTTACCCAGAGGTAACCGCGGCTGCTTGGATGACGGAGTCGATCTCCCCCCTGCAGGAATGATGGAGACCTCATGCTGCACACCAAGCTCGGTCGCAACCGTGCCGCCGCCACGGCCGTTGCGATGATCGCCGCCGGCGCGCTGGCCGCCACCAGCGCGCCGGCCGCCTCGGCCGCGGAGAGCGCCGCGGCCCCGCGGCTCAGCGTCCTGACGTACAACGTGTTCCTGATGAGCAAGAACCTCTACCCCAACTGGGGCCAGGACCACCGCGCTTCGGAGATCCCCAAGGCGTCCTTCTTCCAGGGCCACGACGTGGTCGTGCTCCAGGAGGCCTTCGACAACGGCGCCTCGGACGCCCTGAAGTCCAACGCCTCGGCGCAGTACCCGTACCAGACCCCGGTCGTCGGCCGCAGCAAGAGCGGCTGGGACGCCACGGGCGGGGCGTACTCCTCCACCACCCCCGAGGACGGCGGCGTCACGGTCCTGAGCAAGTGGCCGATCATCCGCAAGGAGCAGGTCGTCTACAAGGACGCCTGCGGCGCCGACTGGTGGTCCAACAAGGGCTTCGCCTACGTCGTACTGGACGTGAACGGCACCAAGGTCCACGTGGTCGGCACCCACGCGCAGTCCACGGACCCGGGCTGCGGCGCGGGCGAGGCGGCGGACATGCGCGCCCGCCAGTTCAAAGCGATAGACGCCTTCCTGGACGGCAAGAACATCCCGGCGAACGAGCAGGTCATCGTCGCGGGCGACATGAACGTCGACTCCCGCTCCCCCGAGTTCGCGTCGATGCTCGCCAACGCCGACCTGGCGAACTCCGACTCGCGCACGGGTCACCCGTACTCCTTCGACACCGCGCTGAACTCCATCGCGAACTACCGCTACCCGACCGACCCGCGCGAGGACCTGGACTACGTCCTCTACCGCAAGGGCAACGCCCGCCCGGCGGGCTGGGAGAACAACGTGGTCAAGGAGCAGTCGGCGCCCTGGACGGTCTCCAGCTGGGGCACCTCGTACACGTACACCAACCTCTCCGACCACTACCCGCTGATCGGCCGCTAGTCCGCGCGCTCCCGCGGGTGCCTTCGCGCGACGGGCACCCGCGGGGCCGCCGCCGCACGCCGCTCGGCCGTCGGGCTGCGCGCGGAACAGGGGGGTCGACCGGCTCGTGGTTCTTCTCCGGGAAGTCCGCGAAGTCCTTGCCGTGGACGCGTTCCGCCTCGGCCGGCAGGTCGAGTTCGACGTAGTAGCCGGCCCGCCCGTCGTCGCCGGAGACCTTCGTCTGCGCGCCGCCGCTGCACGATCCAGCGGATGCGCTCCTCGTACTCCTGGCCCTCGTCCAGCTCGTCCGGCGGGCGGCGCCGCGCCCACCGGACAGGGCCATCCGGGCTACACCGCCCGGGGCGGGCCCTCGTGCACGTCCTCGTACGGCTCCTCGTACGGCTCCTCGTACAGCCCGTCGATCAGGGCTCCGTACTTCTCCCGGACCACCCGGCGGCGCAGCTTCAGCGACGGGGTGAGCTCCCCGGTGTCCGGGCCCCACTCCTGCGTCAGCAGCCGGTAGCGCTTGATCTGCTCGGTCCGGTTGAGCCGGGCGTTGGCCGCCGCGACCGCGCGGGCGACCTCCTCCCGGACGGCCGGGTGCGCCGCGAGACCGGCGAGCGAGCCGGCCTCGATGCCGCGGGCCGCCGCCCACGCCGGGGCCAGCTCCCCGTCCAGCACCAGCAGGGCGACGAGGTAGGAGCGGCCGTCGCCGTGCACCAGGGCCTGGCCGATCAGCGGATGCTCCTTGACGGTGTTCTCCACCAGGGCCGGCGAGACGTTCTTGCCGTTCGAGGTGATGATGAGTTCCTTCTTGCGGTCGGTCAGCCAGAGGAACCCGTCCTCGTCGAGGCGGCCGATGTCCCCGGTCGGGAACCAGCCCTCGGCGTCGTGCGCGCTCTCCACCGACCCGTCGGGCTGCAGGTAGCCGCCGAATACGGTCCCGCCGCGGGTGAGGATCTCCCCGTCCTCGGCGAGCCGCAGCTCCAGCCCCTCGATCGCCCGCCCCACCGAGCCCAGCCGGAACCCGTCCGGGCTGTTGACCGTGCACACGCCCGAGGTCTCGGTGAGCCCCCAGGCGTCCATGATCGTGATCCCCCAGCCCGCCCAGAACCGCACGACGTCGATCGGCATCGGCGCGGTGGCGCTGGCCGTCCACCGGAGCCGGTCCAGCCCGGCCAGGCCCAGCAGCGGGTCCAGCACCTGCTCCTTGGCCCGGGTGTACGAGGCTTCGAGCGCGGCCGGGACCTCCTCGCCGCGCTCCCGGTGGCCGGCCCGGGCGCGGGCGAGGTCGTTCGCGGCCTCGATGGCCTCCCGCTGCGCGGCCGGAAGCTGCGCGAGCACGGCCCGGACCGACGCGGCGAGCTTCTCCCACACCCGGGGCACGCCGAAGAACTGCACCGGGTGCAGCTCGCGGACGGACAGTGCCACGGCGGCGGGGTCGGCCACGAGCCGGACGTGGGCCGCCCGCAGCAGTGGCAGGTATATGCCGAGGATCCGCTCGGCGATGTGCGCGAAGGGCAGGTAGCAGATGTGCTCGGCGTGCTCGGGCAGGTCCACGCGCCGGTCGAGGCGGACGGACTGGAGCATGATGTTGCGGTGGGTCAGCCGGACGCCCTTGGGGTCGCCGGTGGTGCCGGAGGTGTAGACGACGGTCAGCGGGTCCTCGGGGCGGGTCTCCCGCCAGGCCTTCTCGAAGGCGTCGGGGCGGTGCGTGCGGGCGCCGCTCGCGTGCAGGGAGCCGTAGGTACGGTGCGTACCCGCATCGGCGGCCTCGGCCACGACCAGCCGTTCCAGGGGCACCTGCCCGTCGTCGAGCAGCGGCTCCCACCGGGCCAGCTCGCGGGCGCCCTCGAGGAGGGCGACCCGGGCCCGGCTGTGGCGGGCGATGTGGGCGATCTGCTCGGGCGCGGAGGTGCCGTAGACGGTGACGGGGACGGCGCCGAGGTGGACGAGGGCGAGGTCGCTGAGCCAGTGCTCGGGGCGGTTGCCCATCATGATCAGGACGTGCTCGCCGCGTTCGACGCCGAGGGCGGCGTATCCGGAGGCGAGGACGGCGACCTTGCGGCGGACCTCGGTCCAGCTGAGGGTCGTCCAGCCGTCGCCCTCGCGCCACGAGAGGGCGGGGAGGTCCCCGTACTCGGCGGCGTTGCGCGCCAGCAGCGCGGGGAGGGTGAGCTCTTCGGGTCGTCCGGGCAGTCGCAGTTTCGTGGTCATGGGCAGCTCCTGGCCGTTTCACATCGTTGGTGCGACAGCAATACTGTTGAAGCTGTACTTACGAACGGGCACGCGCGGAACAGAGAGCGAGGCGGAGACCATGACCACCCGGGCACCCGAACCCACGCTCACCGTCGACGAGCTGGCCGCCCGGGCGGGTGTGACCGTCCGCACCGTACGGTTCTACAGCACGCGCGGGCTTTTGCCCCCTCCCGTGATCGGCCCCCGTCGGGTGGGCCACTACGGCCCGGAGCACCTCTCACGGCTGGCCCTGATCGAGGAGTTGCAGCACCAGGGCATGACCCTGTCGGCGATCGAGCGCTACCTGGACGCCCTGCCGGAGGACCTCAGCCCGCACGACCTGGCGATCCACCGGGCGCTGGTGGCCACCTGGGCCCCGGACTCGGCGCTGGAGTCCTCGCGGGAGGAACTGGAGAAGCGGGCCGGGCGCACCCTGACGGACACGGACATCCGGCGGCTGACGGCGATGAACGTGGTGGCGCCGGCCCCGGAGGGCTTCCGGGTGGACGTGGGGCTGCTGCGGCTGGGGGTCGCGCTGCTCGACGTGCCGATCGCCCACGAGACGATCCTGGCGGCGCGCAAGGTGCTGCTGGAGCACGCGCGGACGGCGGCACACCAGCTGACGGCGCTGTTCCGGGACGAGGTGTGGGGGCCGTTCACGCAGGGCGAGAGCGATCCGGAGCGGGTGGAGTCGATGAAGGCGCTGTCGGCGCACATGCAGCCGATGGTGGTCCAGGCCCTGGTGACCGCGTTCCAGCGCTCGCTGAAGGAAGAACTACGGGCGGCGTTCGTCTCGGAACCGGAGGCGGGGAGGAGCGACTGATCCGTACCTCGCAGCGGTGGACAGGAGCGGGCGGTGTTGGACGGTCACCGGCCCTGCAGGGCCTGGAAAGTGGACAGCGCCCGACGCAAGTCTGTTTGCCATGAACCCTGCACGTACGACCACGACGTCCCGCGCACTCGGCACGATGACGGTACTGACCGCCGCCGCGGCCCTCTGCGCCACCGCCCCCACCGCCCACGCCGCGCAGGACGATGCCCGGCGCACGCCGGGGATCGTCACCGCCTGGGCCCGTGCCTGGAACGGCACCGAACCCCAGGCGCTCGGCGCCCTGTTCACCTCCGACGGCACGTACACCGATGAAGCCGTGGCCGTCACCTTCCGTGGCCGAACGCAGATCGCGGGGTGGAAGGCCCGCGCCGACAGCCTCATCGACCACGTCCACGTCACCGTCCGCGCCGCCCACCGCGACGGCGACCGCATCACCGTCCGGGCCGTCTACTCCGGCCACCTCAAGGGCGCACCCGAGCCGTTCGCCGTGCCGATGACCACCGTGCTCGACCTCGACGCGAACCACTGCCGGATCGCCTCCGACCGGGACCACTACAGCCTGGCCGCGGTCCTGCGCCAGTCCGGACTGCCCGCCGACTGGACCCCGCCGGCCGCCTGACGGCAGCCGGAGCACACGCCCCGGGCCCGCTCGCGGGCGGGCCCGGGGGGCGGGCTCAGTCGGAGTACGTCTCGCCGCGCTCGGCCTTGGCCACCAGGGAGGCCGGCGGGGTGAAGCGCTCGCCGTACTGGTCGGCCAGCTCGCGGGAGCGGGCGACGAAGCCCGGCAGGCCGCCCTCGTAGCCGTTGATGTACTGGATCACGCCGCCGGTCCAGGCCGGGAAGCCGATCCCCATGATGGAGCCGATGTTGGCGTCGGCGATCGAGGTGAGCACGCCCTCGTCGAGGCAGCGGACGGTGTCCAGGGCCTCGGAGAAGAGCATCCGCTCCTTCATGTCCTCGAAGGGGATGTCCGCGTCCGGCTTGGCGAAGTGCTCGCGCAGGCCCGGCCAGATGCCGGCGCGCTTGCCGCTCTCGTCGTACTCGTAGAAGCCGGCGCCGCCGCTGCGGCCGGGGCGGCCGAACTCGTCGACCATGCGGTCGATGACCGTGTCCGCGGGGTGGGCTGTCCAGGCGCGGCCCTCGGCCTCGACGGCCTTGCGGGTCTCGTTGCGGATCTTGCGGGGCAGGGTCAGGGTCAGCTCGTCCATCAGGGAGAGCACCTTGGCCGGGTAGCCGGCCTGGGCCGCGGCCTGCTCGACGGAGGCGGGCTCCACGCCCTCGCCGACCATCGCCACGCCCTCGTTGATGAACTGCCCGATGACGCGCGAGGTGAAGAAGCCGCGCGAGTCGTTGACCACGATCGGGGTCTTGTTGATCTGCCGTACGAGGTCGAAGGCGCGGGCGATGGCCTCGTCGCCGGTGCGCTCGCCCTTGATGATCTCCACCAGCGGCATCTTGTCGACGGGCGAGAAGAAGTGCAGTCCGATGAAGTCCTCGGGGCGCGAAACCCCTTCCGCGAGGCCCGTGATGGGCAGCGTGGAGGTGTTGGAGCAGAGCAGCGCGTCGGGGGCGATGACGTCCTGGATCTCCTGGAACACCTTGTGCTTGAGGGAGGTGTCCTCGAAGACGGCCTCGATGACGGCGTCGCAGCCGGCCAGGTCGGCGGCCTCGGCGGTCGGGGTGATCCGGGCGAGGAGCTCGGCGCGCTGGGCCTCGGTCGTACGGCCGCGGGAGAGCGCCTTGTCGAGCAGCTTCTCGGAGTACGCCTTGCCCTTCGCGGCGGCCTCGGCGGTGACGTCCTTCAGCACCACCTCGATGCCCGCGCGGGCGCAGGAGTAGGCGATGCCCGCGCCCATCATGCCGGCGCCGAGGACGGCGACCTTGGTGACCTTGCGGGGCGCGACGCCCTGCGGGCGGCTGCGGCCGGCGTTGACGGCCTGGAGGTCGAAGAAGAACGCCTGGATCATGTTCTTGGCGGTCTGTCCGGTGACCAGCTCGGTGAAGTAGCGGGCCTCGATGGTCAGCGCGGTCTCGAAGTCCACCTGGGCGCCCTCGACGGCACAGGCCAGGATGTTGCGCGGCGCCGGGTACGGGGCCCCGTTCAGCTGCTTCTTCAGGTTCGCGGGGAACGCCGGGAGGTTGGCGGCGAAGCGCGGGTTGGACGGCGTACCGCCGGGGATCTTGTAGCCGGGGACGTCCCACGGCTGCTTGGACTCGGGGTTGGCGTCGATGAAGGCGCGGGCCTTGGCCAGCATCTCCTCGGGCGTGGCGGCCAGTTCGTGGACGAGGCCGTTGTCCAGGGCGCGCTGCGGGTTGTACTGGGTGCCCTGGAGCAGGACCTTGAGCAGCGCGTCGGCGATGCCCATCAGGCGCACGGTACGGGTGACGCCGCCGCCGGCCGGGAGCAGGCCGAGGGTGACCTCGGGCAGGCCGATCTTGGAGCCGGGGGCGTCGAGGGCCACGCGGTGGTGGGAGGCCAGGCAGATCTCGTAACCGCCGCCGAGGGCCGCGCCGTTGATGGCGGCGACCACCGGCTTGCCGAGGGTCTCGATGCGGCGCAGCGAGCGCTTGATCTCGGTGCCGGTGTCGAAGGCGATCTGCGCGTGCTCGGGGCGCAGCCCGATCATGTCCTTGAGGTCGCCGCCCGCGAAGAAGGTCTTCTTGGCGGAGGTGTAGATGATGCCGCGGATGGAGTCCTTCTCGGCCTCGGCGCGGTCGGCGATCGCCGCGATGGAGTCCTTGAAGGCCTGGTTCATCGTGTTGGCGGACTGGTTCGGGTCGTCGAGGGTCAGGGTGACGACGCCGGTCTCGTCCTGTTCCCAGCGGATCGTGGTGGACTCGCTCATTTTCTCGCTACTTCCGTGTCAGAGAGGAGGTCTGGGGGTTACAGGACGTTGTTCAGAGCCGCTCGACGACGGTCGCGACGCCCATGCCGCCGCCGACGCAGAGGGTGACGAGCCCGTAGCGCTTGTCCTGGCGCTCCAGTTCGTCGATGACGGTGCCGAGCAGCATGGCGCCGGTGGCGCCGAGCGGGTGGCCGAGCGCGATGGCGCCGCCGTTGACGTTGACCTTGTCGAGGGAGACGCCCATGTCCTTGACGAAACGGAGCACGACGCCGGCGAAGGCCTCGTTCATCTCAATGAGGTCGATGTCGTCGATGGTCAGGCCCGCCTTGGCGAGGGCCTTGCGGGTGGCCGGGGCGGGGCCGGTGAGCATGATGGTGGGCTCGGAGCCGGAGACGGCCGCCGAGACGATCCGGGCCCGGGGCGCCAGGCCGTTGCGCTCGCCCGCCTCGCGGGTGCCGATCGCGACGAGCGAGGCGCCGTCGACGATGCCGGAGGAGTTGCCCGCGTGGTGGACGTGGTCGATCTTCTCGATCCAGTGGTACTTCTGCAGGGCGACGGCGTCGAAGCCGCCGAGGTCGCCGATGTCCGCGAAGGACGGCTTGAGCTTCGCGAGGGTGTCGGCCGTGGTGCCGGGGCGGACGAACTCCTCCTGGTCCAGGACGACCAGGCCGTTGCGGTCGGTGACCGGGACGACCGACTTCGCGAAGCGGCCCTCCTTGATGGCGGTGGCCGCGCGCTCCTGGGAGAGGGCGGCGTACTCGTCCACGTCGCGGCGGGAGAAGCCCTCGATGGTGGCGATCAGGTCGGCGCCGATGCCCTGCGGGACGAAGCCGGTGTCCCAGTTGGTCATCGGGTCGTTGAACCATGCTCCGCCGTCGGAGGCCATCGGCACGCGGGACATGGACTCCACGCCGCCGGCCAGGACCAGGTCCTCCCAGCCGGAGCGGACCTTGGCGGCGGCCATGTTGACGGCCTCCAGGCCGGAGGCACAGAAGCGGTTCTCCTGTACGCCGGCCACCGTGTCCGGGAGTCCCGCGGCGATGGCCGCGATCCGGGCGATGTCGGAGCCCTGGTCGCCGACCGGGCCGACGACGCCGAGGACGATGTCGTCGATGGTGGCCGGGTCCAGGCCGGGGTTGCGCTCGCGCAGGGCGTGGATGAGGCCGACCACCAGGTCGATCGGCTTGGTGCCGTGCAGGGCGCCGTTGGCCTTGCCGCGGCCGCGCGGCGTGCGGATCGCGTCGTATACGTAAGCTTCGGTGCTCACTGGTCAAGCCTTTCGGAGGATTCCCGGGGGGAGGTCGTCGATGGGGGAGGTCAGCCGAGCAGCGAACGGCCGATGATCTCTTTCATGATCTCGGTCGTGCCGCCGTAGATGGTCTGGATGCGGCCGTCGGTGAAGGCCCGCGCGACCCGGTATTCGCTCATGTAGCCGTACCCGCCGTGCAGTTGCAGGCACCGGTCGGCGACCCGCTTCTGGAGCTCGGTCGCCCACCACTTGGCCATCGAGGCGTGGACGTGGTCCAGCTCGCCGTTGGAGTGGTCGACGATGCAGCGGTCCAGGAAGGTGCGGGTGACGGCGCACTCGGTGGCCATCTCCGCTATCTCGAAGCGGATGTGCTGGAGCTTGGAGAGCGGCCGCCCGAAGGCCTCGCGCTCCTTCACGTACGCGGTGGTGATCTCCAGCAGGTGCTCGGCGGCGGCGATGCCGGCCATCGCGATGCCCATCCGCTCCTGCGCGAGGTTGGTCATCAGGTGGACGAAGGCGCCGTTCAGCTCGCCGAGCAGGTTCTCCTTGGGGACGCGTACGTCGTGGAAGAACAGCTCGGCGGTGTCCTGCGCCTTCTGGCCGATCTTGTCGAGGTTGCGGCCGCGCTCGAAGCCCTCCGTGCCGCGCTCGACCACCAGCAGCGACAGGCCGTGCGCACCGCCCTCCGGGGTGGTCTTGGCGACCACGACCACCAGGTCGGCCAGGATGCCGTTGGAGATGAACGTCTTGGAGCCGTTGAGCACCCAGTGGTCGCCCCGGTCCTCGGCGCTGGTCCGGATCCCCTGGAGGTCGGAGCCCGCGCCCGGCTCGGTCATCGCGATCGCCGTGATCGTCTCGCCGGAGCAGAAGCCGGGCAGCCAGCGCCGCTTCTGCTCCTCGGTGGCGAGCGAGGTCAGGTACGGGCCGATGATGTCGTTGTGCAGGCCGATCGCGAGCCCGGCCGCCCCGGCCCGGGTGAACTCCTCGGCGATCACGGCCGCGTAGCGGAAGTCGGTGTTCCCGCCGCCCCCGTACTCCTCCGGCACGGCCAGGCCCAGCAGGCCCTGCCGGCCGGCGGCCCGCCAGGCCTCGCGGCTGACGATCCCGTCCTTCTCCCACTGCTCGTAGTGCGGCAGCACCTCCTTGGCGAGGAAGGTGCGGACCGTTTCGCGGAACGCCTCGTGGTCGGCGTCGAAGATGCGGCGTTGCATCGGGGCCCCCTAGAGCCAGCTCTTGACGGTTTCGATCAGCCGGGCCGGCTCGGCCCCGACGGGTGTGACGTTGAGCATGGTGACGCCCGCCTCCCGGAAGGCCTCGACCCGCTCGCGTACGTAACTCTGCGGCCCGCACAACGTCATGAGCTCGCAGAACTCGTCCGGGACGGCGGCCGCCGCATCGCGCTTGCGGCCGGAGAGGTAGAGCTCCTGGATCGTGCGGGCCTCCTCCTCGTAGCCGTAGGCGACGGCGAGGTCGTTGTAGAAGTTCTTGCCGACCGCGCCCATCCCGCCGACGTACAGCGCGATCTGGGGGCGCGCCAGGTCCCGTACGGCGGCCGCGTCCTCGCCGATCGCGAGCAGCCCGCCCGCCACGGTCTGCAGCGGGCCGAGCTCCGGGGCGCGCAGGGCAGCGCCCTCGGCGAGGGCGCTGCCCCACACCGCGTGGGCCTTCTCCGGGATGAACAGGGTGGGCAGCCAGCCGTCGGCGATCTCGGCGGTCATCCGTACGTTCGCGGGACCGAGCGAGGCGATGTACACGGGGATCGCGTCGCGGACCGGCCGGGTGAGGATCTTCAGCGGCTTGCCGTGCCGGCCGCCCTTCTCGGGCGGCAGCGGCATGTCGGTGATGCCGTGGTGGTCGATCGTCTCGCGGCGCCAGATCCGCCGGCACAGCTCGACGGTCTCGCGGGTCCGGCCGAGCGGCTTGTCGTACGGCTTCCCGTGCCAGCCCTCGACGACCTGCGGGCCGGAGGCGCCGAGGCCCAGCAGCGCCCGCCCGCCCGACATGGCGTCGAGCCCGGCCGCCGTCTGGGCGACGAGGGCCGGGGTGCGGGAGTAGACGTTGAGGATGGCCGAGCCGATCTTCATCCGCTCGGTGCGGGCGGCCAGATAGCCCATGATCGTCGGGGAGTCGAAGCCCCAGGCCTCGGCGACCCATACGGCGTCCAGCCCGGCCGCCTCCAGCGCCGCCGCCTCGTCGGCGGCCCGGCGCGGGTCCCCGGAGTAGTCGAGCATCATGGAGAGTTCCATCAGGCGCCCTCGCCCTTCGCGCTCAGGCCCGGCACGTCCCAGTCGCGGGCCACGGATTCGGTGTCGGCCCCCGGCTGCGCCGGGCCCGAGGCCACCGCGACCGGCGTGGCCGAGAACCGGGGCGCGGGGGCGGGCTGGGTGATCCCGCCGAAGTCGGTGAAGGTGGCGCGGGCGGCGAGGTGCGGGTGCTGCGGCGCCTCGCGCAGGGAAAGTACGGGCGCCACGCAGGCGTCGGAGCCCTCGAACACCGCCGTCCATTCCCGGCGCGTACGGGACTTGAAGCGGGCGGCGACGGTCTCGCGGAGCTCGCCCCAGCGGGCGGTGTCCTTGCGGGCCGGGGCCCCGTCCTCGATGCCGAGCAGTTCGACGAAGGTGTCGTAGAACTGCTGCTCCAGCGCGCCGACCGCCATGTATCCGCCGTCGGAGGTCTCGTACGTGCCGTAGAAGGGACAGCCGCCGTCGAGGAGGTTGGCCCCGCGCCGGTCCTGCCAGCCGCCGGCCGCCATCATCCCGTGGATCATGGCGGTGAGGTGGGCGGTGCCGTCGACGATGGCCGCGTCCACGACCTGGCCGGTGCCGCCCGGGGTGCGGGCGTGCTGCAGGGCCGCGAGGACCCCGATGACCAGGTAGAGGGAACCGCCCGCGTAGTCCCCGACGAGGTTGGCGGGGACGGCCGGGGGCTCGCCCGGATTCCCGATCATGCCGAGGGCGCCGGTGACGGCGATGTACGCGATGTCGTGCCCGGCGGTGTGCGCGAGCGGGCCGTCCTGGCCCCAGCCGGTCATCCGGCCGTAGACGAGCCGCGGATTGCGGGCGTGGCACTCGGCCGGGCCGACGCCGAGCCGCTCGGCGACCCCGGGGCGGAAGCCCTCGATGAGCACGTCGGCCCGCTCGACCAGGTCCAGCACGCGGGCGGGGCCGTCGGCGGACTTCAGGTCGACCAGGACGGACCGCTTGCCGCGGTTGGTGATGTCGTACGCGGGATCGACCGCGAGCCCGCCGCCGCCGGGACGGTCCACCCGTACGACGTCCGCCCCGAGATCGGCGAGGAGCATGGCGGCGAACGGGCCCGGGCCGATGCCCGCCAGTTCGACGACGCGCACGCCCGCGAGCGGGCCGCTGCCGGGCACGTTCCCTGTCACTGCCATCGAGCCCCCAGCATCCCTGGCGCCACTGCCGCCACCGCCGCCACTGTGTGACACAACTGATGTAACACCAGCGATGCTAGGAACGTGTTCCACTCAGCACAAGAGCAAGCGCTTAGCCGGTTGACTCGTTTCGCCCGTCGAGCTCCTTCAGGTGCCGTTTGAGGGCGACCGTCCGGTAGCTCTCCTCCACCCATTCGCACAGCACCTCGAGGGACGGCGCCCCCTTCTCCCCCAGCGGCAGGGAGACCCAGCCGGCCTTCCCCAGCCCGTACCCGGTCGGCTCCGCCCCGGGCGCGGTCATGGCGTGGCCGTGCAGCGCCTCGTCCTTGAGCTTCACGGAGAGCCCGGGCGGCTGCGAGCCGTCGGCATTGCCCAGGAAGACGAAGATCTTCTTGTTGACCTTCACCACGCAGTCCTCCGGACCCCATGGGAACTCCTCCACGGCCTCCGGCAGCCCTCGGGCGAACTCCCGCACCGCCTCCCATTTGCGCACCGCAGCCTTCATGGACGCCTCCACTCAGCACAGGTCACACCTGCCCGCACGGACAGTCGCCCCTCACGCTAGCGCCGACCCCCGACACCGTCCGGGCAACCGGACCGCCGCGGCCTTTCACGCCGTCGCCATCCACTACCGGAACCGCATCGATGGCGACATCAAGCCCACCCTCGCTCTTTTCGGGGCCTGCACGGATAACTGATACGAGAACATGAAACCGCTGATCACAGCAGACCGAAGGTGGTTTCCAGGCTGCTTTCGGGGCGCTCCCGGCAGACGAGCGGAGTCAGCGAGGGGGACCTTAACCGGAAGCTCATGAGCTATGTAATCTGAGCGAGCTTTCAGCCCTGGCCAAGGGCTCACGGATCATAGGGGGCTCGGTGTCCTACCGCCGACTCGCAGCATCTGCCGCCGTCTTCGCGGCCGGCATTTCTCTCATACCGGGCATGGCCCACGCGGCCGACCCGGCCACCGGCGGTGCCCGCGGCGTCACCACGCCCGACCTGGCCCAGGCCGGCGTGAAGAACGCACCCAAGTTCACCAGCCCTGCCGACCGGTCGGTCCGGCACAGCGCGCCGACCGCGCAGACCGCACCGACCGCACCGACCGCACCGACCGCCAAGAACAGGCAGACGGCCGCCGCTGCCGCAGAGGCGCAGACCGCCGTCGCCAACCCGACCCTCGCGGTCGGCCTGACGGCAGGCGCCCTGTCCGCGCACACGGTCGAGCTGACCAGCGACGTCACCAGCGCGACCACCCCGCTCGACATCAGCATCAGCTGGGGCGACGGGGCCACGACCACCGCCTCGGCAGGCGGCACCGAGAGCGTGTACTCGGAGCACACCTACGCGGAGCTCGGCACCTACACCGTCAAGGTCACCGTGACGGACAAGGCCGCCAACACCTCCGTCACCAACGAGCTGGCCGTCACGACCGCGGGCTCGGACTACACCCCGTACGGCCCGACCCGTCTGCTGGACACCCGCAACGGAACCGGCGCCGCGAAGGCCAAGGTCGCCCCCTACACCTCCGCGCACCTGAAGGTCGGCGGCAACGGCGGCATCCCCGCGGGTGTGACCGCAGTGGTCCTCAACGTCACCGTCACCGGCACCACCAGCGGCGGCCACGTCACCGCCTTCGCCGACGGCGACGAGAAGCCGACCACGTCGAACGTCAACTTCGTCCCCGGCCAGACGGTCCCGAACCTGGTCATCGTGCCGGTCGGCGAGAACGGCTACGTCAACCTGTACAACGGCGGCTGGGAGTCGGTCGACCTCATCGCCGACGTCACCGGCTACTTCACCCAGACGTCCTCCAGTGGCTACACCCCGCTGGCGCCGCAGCGCTTCGTCGACACCCGCACCGGCGCGGGCACCGCCAAGGGCCAGCTCGCCGGCTACGGCTCCTTCAGCACCCAGATCACCGGCCTCGGCCAGGTCCCGGCCTCCGGGGTCACCGCCGTGGCGCTCAACGTGACGGTCACCAACCCGAAGAGCGACGGCCACCTGACCGTCTACCCGGGCGGCCAGCAGGCCCCGACCGCGTCCAACGTGAACTTCACCACGGGCCAGACCATCGCCAACTCGGTGATCGTCCCGGTGGGCCCCGACGGCAAGATCAGCGTACGCAACGGCGGCTGGAACCCGGCCGACGTCATCGTCGACGTCGTCGGCTACTACAGCCCGCAGAGCAAGGGTGCCTACCTCCCGTTCACGCCGGAGCGGTTCATCGACACCCGCAACCCCGCGGACCAGGTCTACGGCCCCGTGGCCGGACGCGACTACGTCTACGCCGGACTGGGCGCACCCGGTTCCGGCGTCACGGGCTTCGTGCTGAACACCACCGTGACCAACACCAGGGACAGCGGCTTCCTCGCCGTCTCCCCGGACCCCAACACGCTGGACGAGTACGAGAACAACGCGGCGGGCCCGCCGTCGCCGCCCACCTCCTCCACCCTGAACTGGACGACCGGCAAGACGGTCCCGAACCTGGTCCAGGCGAGCACCGGCGGCACCGGAGTCATCGACTTCTGGAACCAGAGCGACGGCAACATCGACCTCATCGTCGACGTCTTCGGCATGTACCAGGACAACTGACCCGCCGCTCGAAGGCCGGAAACAGCGCCCCGGGAACGGCCGTCCAGGCCGCCCCCGGGGCGCTGTTCGTCGTAGCGTGGCCACGCGCTAGCCTCAGCCACCGACAGCAGCCGGGAGGAGCCGTGATGAACGAAGAGGTTCGCCAGACCGACGGGGCCGCAGGGCGTGAGAGCGATCGTGACCGGGCCTATGACGTGGTGCTCTTCGGCGCGACCGGGTTCGTCGGGGCCCTGACCGCCGAGTACCTCGCCGCACACGCCCCAGCCGACTGCCGGTGGGCCCTCGCGGGCCGCGACCTCGGCAAACTGGAGCGGCTGCGCGAGCGGCTGACCGCGCTCGACCCCGGGTGCGCGTCGCTGCCGCTGCTCCGCGCGGACTCCGGGGACGCACGGGCCGTACGGGAACTGGCCGCCTCCACGCGGGTCCTGGCCACGACCGTCGGACCGTACGTCCTGTACGGGGCGGAGCTGGTCGCCGCCTGCGCCGCGGCGGGCACGGACTACGTGGACCTCACCGGCGAGCCGGAGTTCGTGGACCGGACCTACGTCGAGCACGACGCCAGGGCCCGGGAGACCGGCGCGCGGCTGGTGCACGCCTGCGGCTTCGACTCGATCCCGGCCGACCTCGGGGCGTACTTCACGGTGGGACAGCTGCCTCAGGGCGTGCCGCTGCGGGTGGACGGGTTCATGCGGTCCCATGCGGTCTTCTCCGGCGGGACCCTGGCCTCGGCCCTCACCATCATGGGCCGCGGGCCGCAGACCCTGGCCGCGGCGCGCGAGCGCCGACTGCACGAGCCCCGGTTGCTGGAACGGCGCGTACGCGGACCCCTGGGAGCCCCGCGGTTCAGCCGGGAGACCGGGGCGTGGGCGCTGCCGCTGCCGACCCTGGACCCCCGGATCGTGACCCGCTCGGCGGCCGCGCTGGAGCGGTACGGGCCGGACTTCCGCTACCGGCAGTACGCCTCGGTGAAGCACCTCCCGGTCGCCGTGGGCGGTACGGCGGCGATCGGCGCGGCGGCGGCCCTGGCGCAGCTCCCGGCGGCACGGCGGTGGCTGATGAGCCGCTGGGAGCCGGGCCGCGGCCCGGACGCGGAGCGCCGGGCGCGCAGCTGGTTCACGGTCCGCTTCGTGGGCGAGGGCGGCGGCCGCCGCGTGTTCACCGAGGTGTCGGGCGGCGACCCGGGCTACGGCGAGACCGCCAAGATGCTGGCGGAGTCGGCCCTGTGCCTCGCGTACGACGCCCTGCCGGAGCGGGCCGGCCAGCTCACCACGGCGGTGGCGATGGGCGACGCCCTGCTGGACCGGCTCCAGAAGGCCGGCATCCGCTTCCGGGTGGCCGCGCAGCAGTAGCGGGCGGTGGTCAGGAGGCCTCGCGCAGGGCCCGTCGGCAGAGGGAGTCGGCGTGCCGGGTGGACTCGGGGATCCGGAAGCGGGGACTCAGTGCGAGGGCGTGGGCGCAGGCGTTGTCGAGCGAGACCCGGTGGCCGACGGAGACGTACACCGGCTTGATCCCGTCCTGCGTACGCAGCGCCCGCCCGACGACGGCGCCGTCGGCCGCGAGCAGCGGCGCGGCGTCGCCGCGCCGGGCGCCGGGCTCCTCGTAGGTGAAGGTGAACGGGTTCTTCGCGACGCCCATGCTCGGCAGGCCCGTGACCACCCCGAGGTGGCAGGCGAGGCCGAAGCCGCGGGGGTGGGCCAGCCCGTAGCCGTCGCAGACGACGAGATCGGGGGCGGCGGTCAGCGCGTCCAGCGCGGCCAGCACGGTCGGCAGCTCCCGGAAGGCGAGGAGCCCGGGCACGTACGGGAAGCTGACGTGCCCGACGGCGGTCGCCTCCTCGACGACCTCGAGGGTGGCGGCGTCGAGGACGACGGCCGCGGCGGCGACCAGGTCGCGCTCGTCGTCGTAGGCGACGTCCACGCCCGCGACGAGCCCCCGCCCGGGCGGCGGGCCGGGCTCGTCGAGCACGACGTGTCGGCGGAGTTCGTCTTGTATCGCCCGGGCCTCGGCCTCGTCGGCGGGGGTCTTTACGCTCGTCATGATGGTGCGAGAGTAGCCTGACGATCATGTTCGTCATGGAGCTCACCTACACCGCGCCCGTCGAAGCCGTCGAAGAGGAGATGGACGCGCACATCGCCTGGCTGGACGGCTACTACGCATCGGGCGTCTTCCTCGCCTCGGGCCGCAAGGTCCCGCGCGACGGGGGCATCATCCTGGCGGCGGGGGTCTCCCGCGCGGAGATCGAAAGGATCGCCGCGGAGGACCCCTTCACGCTGGCCGGCGTCTGCACGTACAGCATCACGGAGTTCATCGCGACGAAGACGTCCGGTGACCTGGCGGCGGTGCGGGAGAATCCGGTGGGCTAGTTGGGGGGTTGGCCGGGGGCGCCGGACGGGGTCTTTGCGCTCGGGGCCGGGAGGGGCGAGCGGGAGGCGAGCGGGGGGCCGGGGGCGGGGTTCGTGCACTCGGGGTCGGGAGGGTCGAGCGGGATGCCGGGGGCGGGGTCCGTGCACTCGGGGTCGGGAGGGTGGGTCTGGGGGCCAGGGAGGGGCGGGGTCTGTCGACTCGGCGTCGGAGTGTGTCCGGGGGCGTCCCGCCAGTCCACTGTCCTTCCGTGTCGTGCCGGTCCCTCAAGGGCGCTCCCTGCGGTCGCGTCGCTACGCGATGTCGCTGCGCTCCACCCTTGACCGACCGACCCGCCCCGGAAAGACAACAGACTGCCGGGAAGCCCCCGAAGGAACGGTCAGGGGGTTCATGTTCCGATGAGGGCCCATCAGAGATCCCGACCGGCAGCCCCTGCCCATCCGCACCCAGCCCACCAGGACCACCGAGCCAGGCCGGTGACAGGGCAGGGGGAGGGCACGGTCCCATCGAGGGCCCAGAGGAAGCCCTTTCCGGACCC
>NZ_JBIARX010000021.1:0-111909 GCF_042890265.1 Streptomyces sp. NPDC002209
CTCGGGCCGAACACCGGCGGAAGCTGCCGCCACGTGCAACCCGACGTCGCCACGAAGATGATCGCCGCCAGAGTCTCGCGATCACCCGCCCGCCGCCGGCCCCCACCCTGCGGGCGTATCACCTCTGTCGGCGGCACCACTCGCCGGAACAACACCCACAACTCATCCGGCACCAGCCGCTCAACCAAATCCGTCATGCACGGCTCAACGAACGATCGGACCATAAGAAACGGCGTCTAAAGCAGCACACGCTTGCGGAGGAGATCGAAGCCGGCCCGGCCGAACATCTGGCGTTTGAGCATCTTGATCCGGTTGACGTGGCCTTCGACGACCCCGGAGCTCCAGGGCAGGGTGAGACCGGCGATGACCGCATCGCGGTCGCGGTCGATGCCTGCGGCGAGGGTATGGAGGCCGGGGAGGTTATCTTGCCGGACGGCATCGAGCCACTGCGGCAGCCGTTCGCCCTGGCGCTCGGTGAGCATCTGGCCGAAGGAGCGGACGTGGCCGGTGAGGGCGTCAAGTTCAGGGCAGTGGACCAGAACGGCCTTGAGTCGAAGGTGCTCTGTCTCGGTGAGGGTCTCCGGCCGGCGGAGGATCCATCCGGCGACGACCCGGGGTGACGGTGGCCGAGCCGTGACGGGGCTTGGCGAGAGCCGCTTCTCCCGGAAGTAGGCGCGAGCCCGCTGGTAGCTGCCCTGATAGCCGAGCGGCACGATCTCCTCCCACACCCTCCAGGCGTTCGTGCAGCCTTGGTTCCAGCGGTCATCCAGGTAGGGCTTGAAGGCGTCGAGTTTGGATGGCCGGCCCTGCCACTGCCCCTGGAACAGTTCCTCCGGGGTGGCTGCGTCGGCGAGGAGCTTGACGGTGCGGGAGGTCATACGGAGCTGGCGGCCAATCGCCCTCCGGCTGAGCCCGGCCGCCAGCAATTCGTGGACGGTCACGTGGTTGACGCGGGTGCGGTCGGCGAAGCGGTGTCCCCTCGGCCAGGGCGAGCCGGAGGGGTCTTCGAACTTCTCCGGCTCGGGGGCAGGCTGGGCTGGATCTGGCGCCAGGACCTGCAGGCATCCGCGGTGGTCTGCGACGCACCGCTCTGCAGCCTCGCTCAGGTTGTGCCAAAGATGCCACCTGTCTGCGACCTGCACCGCCTGGGGTGCCCCGACCGTGGCAGCTTCGGCGAAGAACGGTGCCCGATCGCGGCATACAACCTCCACACCGGGCCGTTTCGCGAGCCAAGCGGTCAGGCTGGACGCCTCCCGGTCGGGCAGCAGGTCCACTGGACGCCGGCTTTCGACATCGACCAGGACAGTCCCGTAGTGACGCCCTTTGCGGGTCGCGTACTCATCGACGCCGACCACCCGCGGGGCTGGAACTTCGGGGTCGGGTAACGCTTCGACCAGCCGCAGCACCGTGCTGCGGCTCACGGACACGCCGAAGACGCGCGCCAGGCGGGCGCCGGCCCGACCCGCGAGCGCGAGGCCGACCGCGGCCGGCGTCGAACGCAGGCGCTCGGTCCGTCGGCCGTACCGACGGGTCAAACCCGGCAACTGTTCGGCGAAGGTCCGCCGCTCGCACGAGATGACCGGGCAGAGGAACCTGCGGACGCGCAAACAGAGAGCGACCCGTCTGCCTCCGCTGGGCACATCAGCGGGAAATCGCAGGTAAGAGCTGTGAATCCGCCGTGACCAGATCCCGCATCCGGGACAGACGGCCCCGGGCACCGTGCTTCGGGCCTCTATACGTACCGCCTCGTCGTTCACTGCGACGGACAGCACCGTCACGTCGGTGACCGACGGGAACAGTAACTCCTCCAGCCGGAGCACCATTTCTTCCACGGGCCGAACTGTCAGCCACACCGCACCTGGTACGGGCCAATTCCGGGCAACTTCCCCAGGGCGCCCTCACCCGACAACCGTCACTCAGCGTGCATCCTCCACGGAAAGTGAGCCAGAACCCGAAGTCGTGAACACCTGCCGTCCGTTCGTTCTCATGTACAAAGCCACCGAACTCGCGAAGGGCGCCGCGAACACCTTTCTCGGCCTGAAGATCAGCTACATCAATGCGGTCGCCGACATGTGCGAGGCAGCCGGCGGCGACATCTCCCAGATCGTGGACATTCTCGGCATCGACCCCCGCATCGGGGCCGGCGGCATGCGGCCCGGCATCGGCTGCCTCCCCAAGGACGTCCCTGCCTTCACAGCCTCCGCCCGCCAATGCGGGGCGGTAGATGGTGGCTGCCTACTGTCCCAGGACGCCCTACCCGCAGCCGCTGTTCATCAATCGGTGTATGAAGAAGTCCGCTTTATCGCCGCAGAAGTCCGCTTCTAAGTCCTCCTCATGGGACTTCTGGAAGTCCAAGGTGTCCTTACCACCCATGACGACGGTAGGGAGCGCATCATGGAGCAGCCGCAGGACCACTCGGAAGCAAGCGAGCTGGTGGCCCGCGCGCTGGTGCCGTACACGGAACGCCCTTCGGGTCTCGATGTCGCCCGGCTCGTCGATGACCTGATCACCTGCGGGGAGCAGTTGCGTGCGCTCGTTGCCACGGTCCCGCGCGGCGAGCTGTCTCCCCGCGGGAGCGGCGCTCTTACAGACTGGGCGTATGCCGTCGCGGCCGGGCCCTATGGCTCGAATCCGAACTCGAACTGGAACTATGCGCGTGCACTGGCCCGCGTGGTCCAGGGCATGGTCCGTGCACTGGACCAGCACCGTGCGACGAGCGCCCTGTGACCGAGTGCTCCCAGCAGATCGCGTACGTCCTGATTGTGCTAGGCGTCCTTGCAGTCATCGCCATTGCGACTCGCTGAGCTGCAGGGCCAGATGTCGTGGTCGATGAAGTGCTCCACGGCCTCGCAGGCGGCGGGGAAGGGGACAGTCTCCCTGTCGCAGTAGGTATCGATCTGCCCGTTGGACAGCAGATATCCGCCAGAGATGCCTTCGCCGAGCGGATCGACCAGGTGCTCCCCGGTATCGCCGCCTGCGCCATCCACCAGAGCAACCCTCGCGCGCTCACCGTTGGTAACCACAGACAGGAGGCGGCCCTGGTCATCCTCAAACCACGTTTCGTGGTTCGCCCAGTCCAGCCTGTGTACGAGCAGCGACCGGGCTTCCGCGCCGGAGTAGCCGTCAGAGGCATAGCCCTGCAGACGCCAGCGATGGGATATGGCCAAATGGATTCTCCGATCTGATGTGCCGACGCGCGTACCGCAACTGCTCAGACGCGGGGAGCCCTGTCGGTTCAGGGAAACTGAAGCTTGTTCAGCGGGAACTCTCGGGTCGTTCTGTGTGCATCAGCTGGGGATGTCCGTGGGTTCGGTGGGGACGTGGGGGTGGACTGCGGCCAGGCGGCGAGCTTCGGCTGTGACCTCAGCATCGATCCGAGCTGCTGCTTTGCCGCCGCCGAATTCGAGGAAGGCGTACTCGTCATCGAGTTCGGCGAGCCGTGCTGTCAGGGGCAGCTCATGCCCGTAGCGCCGGTTGATCCGGAACGTGAGCTCCCAAGGTTTTAGCCCGCCGGACAGCATGCGTCGTGCGAGCGCTCGCGCGGCAGCTTCTTGGCCGGCCTCACTGGTGGCCGGATAGAGAATGAGGCCGAGCTCATCGAGCGCTTCGGGGAGCAAGTCGTGCACGTCGTAGTCCGCCTCGGCGCGTGTGCAGGCTGCCAGCATCCGAAGTCCGGGGCTGTCCAGGCCGGCGACGAGCGCGTCACAGGCCGCGCTGACGACATCGCTTGCGGGGATCTCACCCACGTTCCAGAGACTGGCGCGATCCTGTAGTTCGCTGGCTGCTGCTTCGGCCGACGGCATCCGCCCATGATCCCTTCACTCTGGGGCCATGGGCGAACAGGTTTCACTGGTGCTGCTGCTCGGCAGCCTGCTCCGGCAGGGTGCGTGCGGAGCCTGGGCCTCTTCGAGCTGCCGGTCGACCGTTCCTTGCCGCCGGGGCAGGCCGCGGGGGCCACCGCCGCGGAGGATCCTGGTCCAGCGCTTGGCCTCCGCGCTGCTGGCCTGGGTACTTCGTCACGCCAAGGCGCGGGCGCCGTCGTTTCGCCTGGCTCACCTGGGCACGCCGGGCAGGGGTACGAAGGTCAGGTCACAGGAGGTGGAAGGGTGGCATGACGGCCGTGACGTACAGGGTGCGCCGGCGCGGGATGGGCAGGACGTACATCCAGCCCCCGCTGGGGAGGTCGATGCGGCGGACGCCGCCGTCGGCCGGTCCGCGGCCCGTGGTCGTCGGGTCCACGCCCATGGCGGCGAGCTCGACCAGGTCTGCCAGCACCTGCTCGGCCTCGGCGATGACGGAGACCGCCAGCCCGGTGGTGACGTGCGCTTCGTCGGGTTCGTACTCCCAGCTCCAGTCCAGGTCGCTCACCGGCTGTCGCCCTGCCGCGTGAACCCCGCCTCGGCGTGCACCTCGAGGAGGATCGCGCGGATCTGTGAGAGGACACCCGGGAGCTCTGCGTCGTCGGCGCTCTGCGCCTGGTGCTCCAGATCCCGCAGGCGGGAAAGCCTCTCGGGGTTGCGGGCGTGCGCGACCTCCACGGCCCAGTACGAGACGAGGCGGTGGAGGGGGGCGGGGGAGACCTCGGCGCGTGCCTGGGCGACCGCTGCTGCGCGTTCCGCGTCGAACTCGGGCAGGCGGGAGGGAGCGAGGCGGGCGAGGGCGGCCCGCAGGTCCTCGGGCCGGGCGGCCGGCTGGGGGACTGCTTCGGGGCCGGATTCAGGTGCCGTGCTCATGCCGCTGCCTTCCGTTGGGATTCGATGCGGACGGTGCCCGAGGGGGCGATCAGGGTGATCCTGCCGTCGGCGTAGCCCTGGATGAGGACCTCGCACAGGGTCGAGATGTCGGGGGCGAGGGCGGTGTCCGCCATGGCGGTGGGCACTGGCCCGGATACCTGTGCCCGGGCAAGGCCGGCGCGCTCCAAGGCGCGGTTCCAGACGTTGTCCGGGATCTCGACGTTGGCGCGGTACGTGCCGATGGTGGCGCCGGAGACGGGTCCGACGGTGATCGTGCCCGAGGCGAATCCCGCGAGGAGGTGCTGGACGGCACGCGTGGCGGCCAGCCCGTCGCGCTTGGCCTGGGCGGCACCCCGGACCCAGACGTCGCGGTGGAGCTTGAGAGTGTGGCGCCCGGCACGGGTCATCGGGGTTCCGCTCCTCAAGACGTCCGCTTGGCGGAAACTCGCCGGTGGTCGGCGCCCGCATCAGAGTCTACGCCAAAATGGCGGAAGAGGGCAGGTGCGGATGCCGGGCCGGACGGGACCGAACCAGGAGCATGGTGAGTACCGCGCTGCCGGGACTGCACGCATACGGTCAGCGTCGTCGTCGATCTTGCTCGTCCCGGGCGCTGGGGCGGGAGCGCTGCCAACCCGCAAGGCTTCGCGTCGGCCGGAGGTGTCTGAGTGCGGCGGTGGCCGCCAGCAGCGTGCGCTCCACTGGTGCGGGGACTGACCGCCGTTGGCCTGGAACCTGGTGATCAGGTTCGTTCACGATGGGGTGGTGAATCCCCGTGACCTCGAACTCTGCATTGCCGCTGTCCATGCCGTGGGGCCGTGCCCGCCGGATGAGGAGGCCGATTGGACGGATCGGGCCCGTGATCGTGCCGTGAGCCTGTACGTCCTGGGGGACACGGTGGGCCAGGACATCGCTCGGCTGGATGCGGCGAAGCAGTTCACGGCGACGCTGCTGGATGTGCGGACGGAGGCGTCCAGTACCCGCGGCGTACTGGTTCTGCGGAACACCTCGGGAGAGCTGGAACAGCCGATCCGGACCGACCGCGGTGACTCCGAGGCGGGGCGGGCGATGATCGAGCGGGCCCGGGCGCTGATGGCCACCGGGTGCGTACCGCCTCAATGAGCGGATGGGGTCGAATCCGAAGCTTGAGGTGCGCATCGTGGTCCACCTGGCCGACTTCGGCCTCGATACCGACCCAGTCCACGAGAACAATGCGAAGCAGAACGTCCTGGCGGCCGCTAAGGGCGATACGGCCGTCGCGCAGCGGGCATGGTCGGAGGCCCGCCTCCCGGAGGCCGGTGCTGTGTCCGTAAAACAGCTGGTCGACGCACTGGCACGCCTCCCATAAGCCGACGGAGAACCGGATATACGACGGTCTACCTGAGAGGTCGTGATCAGTGGAAGCACTCCAGAACGCGTCCCGGCTTGCCTAAACGAGCTGCTCAGCAAGCCTGCCCCCCGCGCACGCGGGGACGACCCCGTACTGCTGGTGCTCTTCCTGGCTGGCCGGCACTGCTCCCCGCGCACGCGGGGATGACCCGTACCACGGCCAGGTTGGATGTGCCCAGTGATCGCTGAGTGGTCGGGTTCGGTGACGCAGGAGGGCCCGATGAGCCGCTCTCGGCGGATCCTCGCGGGGGTTCACTTTGGGTGGGTGGAGCGGGGGTTGTCGGTGTGGGGCACGCCCAGAATGTCGAACACGGTTCCGATATTCGTCGCATCTGGTAGTCCTGTTCGTGATCACGACTGATCACCAGTCACATTCCCAGGGGGGAACTCAACCGCATGCAACGTGCCCGCATACTCCCGACGGCGGCGCTGACGCTGACCCTCGGTCTGTCCGCCGCCGCTCCGGCCTCTGCGGCCGGCGCTGATCCGGCAACGCCCCAGACCACCGCGCCCCGGACCAGCCCGACGCCCGGCTTCGCCGGTGAAGGGCGGTACTCCGACTGCGATACCGACCCGAACTCCGGAGCCGGTGCCGGCTGGATCGGCCTCGGCGACGTCACGGCCCGGGTCACCACCGCTTCGCCGACAGCCACTCAGCTGACCACGGCCTTCCAGCTCTGGGACACCACGTACGGCGGTCCGCGCACCGAATACCCGGCCTCGTGGGCGCCGCCCGGCGAGGCGCGTACGGTCATCCCCCGAGACCGCCTGACCGACGGAAGCCAGTACGCCTGGCGTGCCCGCACCAGCGACGGCCGGCTGACCGGCCCCTACACGCAGTGGTGCTACTTCCGCGTGGACCACACCCCGCCGACGGCGGACGTGACCACGGACGCGACACCCAAGAGGGCCGGAGAGGAGGCCGTGTTCACGCTGCACGGGTCCGACACCGACACCGGCTCGGGTATCGCCTGCGCCCGCTGGAGTACGAACGGCACCCCGAGTGTCGGCTGGCGCTGCTCGGACGAGGCGACCGACGCCCACGTCGTCCGCCTGACGGACGGCACGCTCGACATCAAGCTCAAGCCCGCCAGCTGGGGCAGCCAGTCCGTCTACCTCGAGA
Organism: Streptomyces sp. NPDC002209; assembly: GCF_042890265.1. NCBI lineage: Bacteria > Bacillati > Actinomycetota > Actinomycetes > Kitasatosporales > Streptomycetaceae > Streptomyces > Streptomyces sp. NPDC002209. Next base: position 7,243 of record NZ_JBIARX010000021.1, read on the forward strand.
CGATGGACAACGCGGGGAACGTCTCCCAGCCTGCCCACCTGGACTACTACGCCCAGCAGGCCGCCGCCCCCGCATCCTTCGGCGACATCGACGCCGACGGCAAGCCGGACGTCCTGGTCCCCGACGCGGACGGCAACCTGCGCAAGCCCGGCTCCGACCCGCGGGACACCCCCAGTGCGCGCCGCTTGGCCGCCCCCGAAGACATTGGCAGCTGGGCAGGAATCCAGTACACCCACCGGGGAAGCCTCAGCGGCGACCAGGTCGACGACCTGATCGCTCATTCCCCAAGCGGATACGGCCTGTACTTGTTCCGCAACGACGGAGGGGGCCGGTTCACCGAGCAGGGCCCGGGGCTCCTCTCGAAGCCCGAGACCTGCCAGAACACTTCAGGCGCGGCCATAGACTGCGCACAGCACGGCTTCCGCACGGACTGGACGCAGGTCACGCAGATCGCGGCGTATGGATCTCCTCGGGGGGACACCGCAGTGGGCGGCATCCTCCCGCATACCTCCCTGCTGTCCATTGAGAATGGCCGCCTGTGGCTGACCCGGAGTGACAGCATCGGTCTGGCCTGGGAGTCCACCCTCCTCTCGCCCAATGACGACAGGTGGGCCGGGTACGAACTGCTCACCCCGGGCCCCGCGCAGGGGAGCGCGTTCCCGACCCTGTGGACCCGTTCCACGGCAGACGGTGCGATCCGCGCCTTCTCCGTCACCGGCACCGCCGACGCACCCGACTTCTCCGCCTTCAACGACCCGACGGCGGGAACTGTCCTGGCCACCGTGCCCGCTGCCACGCACCCGCGGATCGGCTCGGACGGCGACCTCACCGGTGACGGCCTGCCCGACCTGTGGTCCGCCGACGCCTCCGGCAAGATCACCGTCTTCCCCGGCACCGGCACCACCGGCCCGCACCCAACGGTGACCGGCTTCGCCCCGATCGCCTGACCACTGCCCGCCCTCCGACGCCCAACAGCGTTGGAGGTCGCCATGATTGAGCGCCCGACGTTGAGCCGCAGTGGTCCAGCCGACCTCTGACAGTGCGCCGCCTGCTCGACCACCATCCGCTCAGAGCCGGGCAAGTAGTGGAACAGGACCCCGACGGGGCCGCCAGTAGCTGCAGGCCGTCCAGCGCGGCGATGCGCTGCGCCTGCACGGACGCGGCCTGACTGGCGGCCCGCCCGGGAGCTCACCGCCCTTCGGTCACAGCCCGGGCCGTTCGGCCCCCGCGGCCTGAAGCTGGAGAGCAGCCTCCCACCATCCTGGGTCCTACGGGTGCTCCTAGAGATTCCATAGGGGTGACGTGAGGAGCGCGTCGGCGCCCGAGATCAGGACGAAGCACAGGAGCGCCAACTCGCCACGGTCCAGCCGGTCTGTCTCCCAACGGGCACCATTGGAACGCAGGATGAAACGCTCTTCACCGCCGATACTCCGAATGAAGTGCCGGTGGAAGCGATGTGCGGTGAACGACATGGCCCGGCCATCGCATATATCGAAGTGAATGCCTCGGTGGCGCGGCACAAACGACCTGCTCGCAGCCCGCGCCGTGAACGGCACGCCATCCAGCGTGCCATGGACTCCGAGGCGCATCCTGCTCCGCAAGCCGTGCCAGGGCGTCGCGGCGTTGTCGATTTCCAGGACGACGTCCTCACCGAGGATGAGCTGCCAGCGCTCCCAAGCCTCGGCTCTCGCCGCAGGGTTCGGTCGTTTGCCAGGCTCCCGGAAGAGGGTGTACTCGCCGTATGCCGTCGGGACAACGGCATACGGAGCGCGTTCAAGTGCAGGCTGGATCCACTTGGCTAACGGTGCACGCCAGGACGGTTGGATGCGCGACTCAGGCACGGCGAGCCCCCCTTCGAAGACGTCGATCATAGGTACTGCGGCCACCTGATCGGTGTGCCCGAGCGCCCTGGTGTGAGGTATGCCGAGGCCCGGCCAGCGAGGACGTTGCTCGAGGTCTACGTCCACGCTGTCCAAGACGTGGGGCACGAGGACGTTTCTGGACCTGGACGTGTTCCGGCCGTTCGATCTGGACGCTGAGAAGGAAGAGTCCGGCCAGCTCCTGGGCACGGCTGAGGACCCGCAGGGCGCGCTGGTTCTTGCCGGGCAGTGCGCGGGAGCTCTCCCCGGGCGATGGGTCAACCAAGGCGTCGCGCCCCGCGCCCGCATTCCCCCGCTCCCAAGGCGGTTCGGTGTGGGTGCCGCTGTAGGCGGCGGACGACGTCGCGCTGCGGCCGGCCTGATTCGCGTGGCCCTGACCGATTCGGGGCTGGTCAGCGTGGATTCGGACGGAGCCGAGGCTGTGGGCATCCTTGGCCGGGTGAACTACCCGCGGCTGCTGTCCCTGGGCACCTCGCTCAGCCTGGTCTTCCAGATCCTCTTCGAGGGTTTGTGCCAGGCCAACACCTGGCACAGCGAGCAGACCGACGTTAGCCGCGGCATGTGACGCGGTGACCGTCGCGACCGCCCGGCGCGCGGAACGCCGCCCTCTCGCCTTCACACCGGAGTGCCGCCGCCAGTTCCTCGGGCACCTGCGGGCCGGGATGGCGACCGCCCAGGCCGCGGCGGGGGACGGCATCACGATCGAGACCGTCTACCAGCGCCGCCGCCGGGGTGTCGGCTTCGCCGCTGCCATGGACCAGGCCACCGCCACCCGCAGCACCCCGGAGCCCGCCAGCGCTGCAACAGGCGCCCAGTGGACCGCGTTCCACGGGCATCTCGCCGCGCATGGTGTGCTGCGGCGGGCGGCTCTTGCCGCGGGGATCCGGACCGAGGTCGTTTACGACCGGCGCAGATGAGACACCGATTTCGCGCAGCAGGCCGCCCGACGGCATACGGGAAGGGAGTGAGGCGAGACTCGAGACGAGCCGATCACTCCAGCTCAGCGAGTAGGGGGGGGCACAGGGCGGCGTGGAAGCAGTGGCTCGAGGCTACCGGCAGACGGCGGTCAGCATTCGGATCGGTACAAGAATTCTCCGACCCCGGAGGCGGGCCGGTTTGTCCGACCGTCCTGCCGTGCACACCGAAGCGTTGGAACAGGCCACGTGGTCGCCACGGGCGGTAGCGTTCGGGTGACAGTCGGAGTCGTAGGGAGCCTGGCTGAACACGCTCTTCTACGTGCAGAACAGCCGCAGAAGACCGACGACCTCAGTCGCATGAGAGCAGGGGGGACTCATCCGTGAAGAAAGCAGCTACGGCCGCGGTGCTTGCGATGACCATGGCCGTCACCGGGTGCAGCACGGCCGGGGCAGAAGGCCAGAAATCCGTCAACTCTGAGCCGCCGGCGGAGACAGGCCAGGTGCCGGGTGAGGCTGGTGCCGTTAACTCGACGGCGCGGGAGATCGGGCAGACGGTGACGCTCAGGGACGATCAAGGCCGTCCTATGCAGGTCACGCTCACCGGCATTGCCTACCGAGACGCGTTCGCCAAGGACAAGACACTGCCTCTGACCGGCAAGTACGCCTTGGTTGTCGCCTTCACGAAGAAGTCCAAGACAGGCGGGTACCTGGGCTCGCAAATGGACAACCAGATCAAATGGGCTCGTGGCCCGGAGATGGCCGAGGCCATGGACTACAACGACGCCCCATGGGAAGGATGCATCGACGCCTTCACTCCCTATGACACGGTCAAACCCGACGAGGAGTACAAGGCAATCGCCGACTTCAACGTGCCGGCAAAAGGCGGAACTCTCCTTATCGAAGACCACTACGGCAGCATCGCCGTCTGGAAACTCCCGACGGCCGACGCCGGCACCGGCACCGAACCCGCTACAAAGTTCACCACCCAGAACTGCTAAGGGCTGGCCCGTAGCTGCCGTGGGTGGCTGGCAGTCAGGCAGACCGCGTCGTGGTCTGCCGTGGCCCAGCGACGGATGTGCTGGTCGGAGTGGGCCTGGTCGGATCTGAGTGTGCTTTTCAAGCAGCTTCTGCAGGTGGTGCGCGCCTGTGCAGAGGCCGAGTACGGCACGGGCCCGTGCTAATCGGGAGGGTTTTCTCGGAAGTCTGCCCCTGTCAGTCCCTTCGGCCCCGCGGCGGGGCGTGTCAGAGGTCCGTAACCAGGCGGTCCACCTGATCACGTACCTGGGCGGGCCGCGGGGCTCAGGGGCGGGTCAAGGCCCGAGCGATCCACTCGGCTTCGCGCCACTGGTGGGCATTGAGAGTCTCACTGGGAGTTGACTTCACCGAGACCGCTTAGGAGTCGCCTCCCCTCGAAAGCGCGGCCCAGGGTGATCTCGTCTGCGTATTCCAGATCTCCCCCGCCGGGGAGCTCGCTGGCCAGGCGGGTGACCTTCAGGCCCATGGGCTTGATCATGCGGGCGAGGTACGCGGCGGTCGCCTCGCCCTCCAGGTTCGGGTCGGTGGCGAGGATCAGCTCGGTCACCTCACCGTCCGCGAGGCGCGCCAGCAGCTCGCGGATGCGCAGGTCGTCCGGGCCGACGCCCTCGATCGGGCTGATCGCACCGCCGAGGACGTGGTACTTCCCCCGGAACTCGCGTGTCCGCTCGATCGCGACGACGTCCTTCGGCTCCTCCACGACACAGATGACCGTGGTGTCGCGGCGCGGGTCGCGGCAGATGTTGCACCGCTCCTCCTGCGCCACGTTCCCGCACACCGCGCAGAACCGGACCTTGTCCTTGACCTCCAGCAGCGCGTGCGCGAGGCGCCGGACGTCGGTGGGCTCCGCCTGCAGGATGTGGAAAGCGATCCGCTGCGCGCTCTTGGGCCCGACGCCGGGCAGCCTGCCCAACTCGTCGATCAGGTCCTGAAGCACGTCCTTCGACTGCTGACCTTCGGACGTCACTACTGCGGCCTGGGTGCCAGCCTCGGGCTCGACTTGACCTTCCACAGGACTGCCGTGATCCGACAGGTTGCGCAGGGCGGCCTCCGTCTCCAGAGGTGTGACGAGTTCGTCCGCGATGGCCTCGCCAACCCGGGACTCCCAAGCGGTGAACTCGCTGTCATCGGCCGCCGACTGCTCGGCTGCGTTCATATCGTCTTCCCGCCTCCCCTGTGAGTGCGCTGCTTCCAAGCCTGCCTCAGACGCTCCCGTGCGTGTCGTAGGTTGGACTGCACGGTCGCCGGCTTGGCCCCCAGTAACGTAGCGATCTCGCCTGCGGAAAACCCATCAAAGTGCCACGCCATCACCTCGCGCTGCCGGGGCGGCAGGCCTTGCAATAGCTCGAGCACCTGACGGGCCTCGCTCTGATGAGCCGACTGCTCGGCGGGGCCCAGCGGAGCCGCGGCGGGCATGTTCGCCTCCTGCCAGGACAACTGGCTTCTGCGGATGTCGCGGCGGTTATTGTCGAAAGCGATACGACTAGCCGTCAGCCGCACCCAGGCACGTGGATGAGCGACATTCCCGTCCTGCTCCAGAAGCCTCACCATGGCCTCCTGAGCCACATCCCTGGCCGCCTCGTCCCTGCACCCCAAGATCGCCAAGTGGCGGACCAGGGCGGGGTAGTCCTTGCGGAAGAACGCCTCATATTCAAGCTCGTTCAAGCTGCCGTGCCTCCGCCCCCAGACCGCTCTGCCTATCCTGCGCACACCGCACCCCGGGCCCGCTCACCGGCGACGCCAGTTGCGAGCCAAGGCGATCGATACCGCCCCTGCCACCGCCGTCACAGCACTGGAACCGGTGGCGGCGTAGACCGCGGACAGCGTGACAGCCACCCTGTCAAAGGAAGCCAGCCAGTACCCCCGGCCGGAAGCACTCGCTGCCCTCTCACGGTCAGGCTGCGGGTCCTCCGGTCCTCTCTCGTCAGTTGCCATACCTTGTAGAGCGATGATCTTCCTGAATGCTGCAAACCCGGAGCCTGGGCCGCCGACAGCGTCATTAGGGCAGCGGCGTCCTGGACATGCTGGCCAGCAGTCCCAGCTTCCGCCCGGCAGTGAACTGGACGAGGATGCTTAGACCCGGGCAGACCGTCTATGAAGGCTGTTGTGCTGGCCCGGAGGCTTCTGTGGGCACTGGGGCCGCGACTTCGTCGAGGAGATTCGCGAAGTGCCCGAAGACCCACTCGTCGATCATCGCCGGGTAGGCATCAATCAGGTCTCGCGGGAGAGACCAATTCGGCTCCTCAAAGTGGAATCCCCACTGCGAGACGATGTTGTCTCCGACTGCCAGGTCTGAGACCGCGGAGCGCAGACGGCCAGCATGCGCGAGGAGGTGCTTCGCCGGGGCGGCGCTGATGTCACCGACGTCGGCGCCTTCGTGCGCGATGAAGTTCCGTGCCTTCCTGGCCCGCCGCAGCACGTCTATGGTCTCGGTGGAGCACGACATGTGGCCGGTCAGCTGGTGCAGCGCCGGTCCGAGCATCTTGTCGGCTGGAAGTGCAGTGATGAGCTCCTCGAACGTGGCGACAGGGTCGGCATTTTGGTGCACTTCAACCAGGTTGATGCATCGGAGCATCCAACGGCATTTCCCTTCGAACGCGTTGGCGATGTGAAGGGAGCGTCCAGCCGAAAGGAAGAGTGCGTCAAGTAGATCCGGCTCGCGGGGAGGCAAGTAGCCCAACGACCAAGTCATGCGTCCACCGTAGTGGCGGTGTCCACCGAATATCTGGTTTTGGGCAGTTCCTTGGTTGCGGCACTTGCCCAGATGCGGGAGAGGCCGTCGCCAGGGACGACGGCCTCCCGCTGCATTGGGATCGACAGGCGTTAGGAGCGGCCGAGGGTTCGGGTGATCCAGCCGGCTTCGCGCCACTGGTCGGTGTTGAGGGTGCCGCGCGTCGGCGTACAAGTGAACGTGCACCACCGCGTACGAATGTCCGTGCTCAGCCGTCCGCTCGAACCTGCTCAGGCCCCGAGGCGTCAGCGGCCGGGATCGATGCCCAGCACCTGCTGCTGCCGCCGGTGCGACCAGTCTCCAACCCCTTGGCCAGCTGTCCACCGGCTGGAGCATTGAAGCTGGCTGGCTCACGGCCTCGTTCGTGGTCGCGGCATCCATCATGGCAGTCACCTCTGCGGTCGCGCTGACCAGCAAGACCCTGCGCGATCTCTAGCAGAAGTCACGGCCGGCTGCACGAGCACATCGAGACGTGCTGACCGGTACGACGATGCAGGCCCTTCGTCGGAGACGTGCACCCTGCACGTCTCCGACGGAGGGCAGCACTGCGGCACCCGCCGCTGTCCGGCCTTCGGCCACCCAATCCCTGATGGTTTCGTAGGCTCCGGGCGCCCGGCAACCAACCGGGGCCGATCCGCTGCTCTACAGCCCGACGGCTCCGGGATCGTCCATGGCCACGGCCCTTAGCGGCCGGTGCCCCCGCTCGCCGAGCTGGGCCAGCTCGTGCTCATAGTCGACGGTGACGGAGCCGTAGTAGTTGACCCCCGAGCTGCGGGCCGGCGAGATGTGCGCCAGGACCTCGGCGTCCACCTCGCGGCCGGCCCCGCACAGTTCGCCGACGGCTAGGCCCATGTACTCGGTGTCCCAGCAGACCACCGCGTTCGTCACCACCGTCAGGCACCACGCCTGCTCGTTCTACTGCGCTCGGGCTGACGGTGGGCGACCTTGCCCTCGCGGGCATAGTGGAGCTGGCGGCGCAGGGCGTGCAAGGACTCGCCCTTGTTCAGCTGCCGGGCGATCTTGCGCCGGTAGCCCTCGTCCGACAGGTATTTTGCCGCGTAGATCGTTCTGCGGGTCGCCCCGTACTCCTTCAGCGCGCCGGCCAGCGCGTTCTGCCGGGAGGACGCGGAGAGAGCTTGCCAACGATCCACAACGGTGACGGGGCAGTTGATGTGGTCGGGCCACGTTACAGAGGGAGCCTCGCGGGCTTAGTGTTGTCTTTTCGGCGGGTGCTGGGACCCCGTCTGCAGCGCTTCGGTGCTGCTCGGCATCGGCTTCGGCCGGGGCGTTGCAGTGGCTCAGAACCTGGTGAGTCCGGGGCAATTGATCGTGCGCATCCTGGGCATGGCTATCCTTGGGCACGGCGTGGTTGCGCACGCCTGCTAGAGCACCCCCAGTGGGTTGGTTTGGGTTCCACTGCTGGTGGTGCGATGACTCGGGCGAGTCGCGGTGGCCGTTCCTCTCTGCAAAGAGGGACGGCCACTGTTTTTCTGGCTACCGCTTGCGGGCGACGGCTGCGTACTTCGAGTCCTCCTCATCGGTGAGGGTCGAGGTGTCGACGGCGGCGATGTTGCTGACGCCGACCTGGGGAACAGCGATGTCGGACCGCCAGCCGCGGGAGGTGTCGAGCCCCGGTTCGATGAGCTCGAGACCGGTGAAGAAACGCAGGATCTCGGCTCGTCCGCGGAGCCGGAGAGGGCCGCTGCCGTCCTCGGAGTTGTAGGCGACGACGAGCTCACTCAAGTCCTTGAAGTCAGCCGTCGGGTGGATGACGCTCATCAAGCTGCCCGGTGCCACGGCTTCGACATACGCAGCCACCGCATCATGCGGCCGGCGCGCGTCGTCGATGAAGCACAGGACGTTGTTGAAGCAGAGGCCGACTGGCTGCGTGAGGTCCAGGGTGTTGCGGACCTCGGGAGAGTCCAGCACCGAGGACGGGTCGCACAGGTCGGCCTGGAGGAAGACGGAACGGCCCTCCGCGGACTCGGGCGCGGACATGAACGCCTCAGAGCGCCGGGCCACGATCGGGTCACTGTCGACGGACACCACCCGGGCATCCGGTGCGATGCTCCGCACGATCTGGTCCAGGTCTGGTTCGATGGAAGAACCGCACCCGAGGTCCAGGAACTGGGTGATGCCCTCGCGGGCCATGAACGTCGCAATCCGTTCCATGCAGTGCCGGGCTGCCCAGGCCGTGGCTCTGCTGTTCGGGTGGACCTTCCCGATGGCCGCAGCTACAGCGGCATCCACCTCGTAGTGATCTTTTCCGCCCAGGAGGGCGTTGTACACCCTTCCGGGGTGCGGCTGGCTGGCATCGATGTGCCCTGGCGTGAACGTCTTGTACTTCGTGCCCATGTACTCCCCCTCTTTGATCATTGCGGCCCGGGCAGTTGCGGTGCCGGTCACCGGGGCAATGTTTCTCTGGCGATCTCCCCCAAGATCGCCGGCGTATCGCGGATCGGCGCGGCGTATACCGCGCACATCGTGTCGAAACCCTGCAGATGGCGACTCGTCTTCTGGTGCAGGTACTCGCCGCCGTCGAAGCTGCTCCGGTAGACGATGTCTGGCAGTTCGGGCTCGGCGAACCGGAAGAGGTGGAACGGCCCCGCCTCGGTTCCCGGGTAGGCGCCGAGGTGCTGAGGGACGATCTGGATCTTGATTTCCGGCTGCTTGGCCATGGCCTGGAGATGCTCGATCTGCTGGTGCATCACCTGTGGGCCGCCCACGCTGCGACGCAGGGCGCTTTCGTCGAGGACCACCCATAGAATCGGGCGCGTCGTCCCCGCGGCCTCCGGTGTGCCGGGGCGCGTGCCGAGGATCCGGCGCTGCCGCTCCTGCAGCAGGTCAATGTGCCGGTCGAGAAGGTCTGTCCCGATTCCAGGGTGACAGGCACTCAGGGCGGCGCGCGCGTAGTCCTCGGTGCGCAGCAGTGCAGGCACCAGATACGGCTCGAACGCGCGGATGACGGTGGCCGCACTCTCCAGGCTCAGGAACCGGTGCAGGTTCCTGGGCAGGACTTCGGCGGGATACGACGCCCACCATGACGGCTGCTTGGCCTGCTCCACCTCTGCAAGGAAACCCGTGATCTCTTGCGCAGTGGCTCCGTACAGGTCAAGCAGCTTTTCGATCGTCGTCCGCGGAGGGTTGGACTCGCCGATCTCCCAGCGGCGCACAGTGTGTGGCGTGACACCGACGGCTTGGGCCGCATCGGACCGGCTGATCCGCGGGGCAGCCTGCATGCGCCAGTCCGTGAGGCGCTTCGCCAGGACTGACTGAAGTGTTGTGGTCGCTTTCGGCGCAGCCAACTTTCCCCCCTTCCGAAGTGGTCAGAGTCTGGCACAAGCGATGTGTACATTCCAAGCTGCAATTTACACATCGGTAGTTGCAGCTTGCGATGTACATGATGGATAGTGTGGGTCCGGAGACGATCACCGGCGCCAAAACCCGCCCCCGCAGGCGAGTTAGGGCATCGCGCAGCCGGCGTGTGGCCCCGTTGGCGCCTTGACATGCGGCTGCTGCTCCGCAGCGGCGCTGCTGAACTTCGACAAGAACGAACCGCAGTCTGTCGAGAGGAACGCTTCGCCGCAGAACGATCCGGACGCAGAGCGGCACTCAACGCCGCGCCGCTCGACCAGCGGGGTCCCGGTTCGGCGCGGCAGTCGCGGCAATGGCCGGCCGAACCAGAGGGGGCGATTTGACGAGCGACGTCGATCGGGTGGGGGATGGACCGAGGTACGCCGATGAGCTGACGGCCGACGTCGTGTGGGAAATCGGCGACTTCCTGCTTCCCCGACTGGAGCGAGCGGCACGTGCTCACCCGTCATACAGCGAGGAGGGCATCACAGCCTCGGCGCTCGCAGAGGCGGTAGCCACGTTGGTTCTCACCTTGGAGTGGTCCATCACCGGCGAAGCACCCGGCCGTATCCGTATACCGATCGGGGTTCGGATGCCCCCGATGTCCACTGAGGTGGAGCGCCAGGTGCGAGCGGAGATGCGGCTGGATCGCCTCCGGGACGATTGGAACCACCTGTGTGTCCTCGCCGGCTACTGGCGCTCTGCACCTGGCTATCAGGACGCCCGCTGGTGCAAGCTCGAGTTCCGCGACGCCGAGCATGAGCGTTGGTACCACCAGCAGCTGTCCCACCGTCATCTGGAGAGAGACAGCGCGTGAGCCGGAACGACTTCGCCCTGGGTGGGCTTCTGGACCGGACGCCGCCGGAGCAGTCGTGCTCCGCGCCGACGGGGCCGCCCGCCCGGCCGATGTCCGAGACCGGTGTCGATCCCGGCAACGACCGGGCCCCTGCACCTGTCCGTGCCCCCGTCCGCGCGCCGGTGAGGTGACCGGGCGCGCCGGACCCGGCCGGCTAGCGGCGCCAGAACCGCCAGGACCGGCGCTGTGCCGGCGCGGGCGCAGGAGCGGCCTCGGGCTGAACCGGCTCCCTGGGGGCCTGCGAAGCGGCCGCCGGAGGAGCCGCCTGCCGGCGGGGCTTGAATGCGACGGGCAGGCTGGTCAGCCGGCGGGACATCCACGTGCCCACCACCTGCAGCTGGTCATCGGGGATGGACAGGGTCGCATCCGGGACGCGCTCCAGCAGCATGTCGATGCCGGTCTCGGCGATGGCCCGGCCCAGGTCCTGGCCCGGGCACTCGTGGGCGCCGGCGCCGAAGGACAGGTGTGAGCGGTTGCCGTGAACGGGCTTGTCGGGGTCGCTGCGGATCACCGGATCGACGTTCCCGGCGGCCAAGCCGAGCATCACCATGTCACCCGCGGCGATCTGGGTGCCGCCGACCTCGACGTCGCATGTCGCCCAGCGGGTCGGGACGACGGCGAGCGGGGGGTGGTCCCACAGGACCTGCTCCAGCGCGTCCGGCAGCGTCATCTGGCCGCCGGAGAGGTTGCCGCGGAAACGGGAGTCGGTCAGGACCATCCGCAGTGTGTTCGCGATCAGGTTGGCCGTGGGCTCCAGCGCACCGACCAGGATGAGCCGCAGGTGCTGGCGGACCTCCTCATCGGTCAGGCCCTGCGGATGGGCCAGCAGCCGGCTGGCCAGGTCGTCGCCGGGTTGCAGTTTCCGGCTCTCCACCAGGTCGTGCACGGTCTCGACCACCAGCTGGTTGCCGGCCAGAGCGGCCTCGCCACCACTGATCATGTCGGAAACGGCCGCTCCCACCGACAGGGCGGCGGACTCGGGTATGCCCAGCTGGTGGGCGACCACGAACGCGGGCAGTTTCCGCGCGAAGTCGGCGACGAGGTCGGCCTTGCCTTCCCCGGCGAAACCGTCGATGAGGCGTACCGCGTACCGGGTGATGTAGCGGCGCAGGCGATGCCGGTTCACCCCGGCCAGGCTCTCCGTCACCGCTTCCCGCAGACGGGAGTGCTCGGTCCCGTCGGTGAGCGCCACCAGCGGCTGCCACGCCGTGATGGGCTGCAGGGGCGAGTCAGGGGCGAGAGTTCCGTTCCGGATCGCGTGCCAGTTGCGGGAGTCGGAGGAGAAGTTCCTGGAGCGCATCACCTCGAGGTTCTCCCGGTGCCCCAGTACCAGCCAGGCGGGCACGTCTCCGTACAGGCGTACGGGAGCCACCTCGCCGTGCTCGGCTCGGAGCTGTTCGTACAGTGCGTACGGCTGTGCTTCCGCCTCGGCGCCGTAGAGCCGGCGCACGCCGTCAGGGGCCGCGGCGTGCATGGGGCAGCCACGAGCGGCAGCGGCCGAGGCGGTGGTCGTATCGGGGGATTGCATGGTCGCGTTGCCTCCGGGCAGGGGCGGGGCTCTGGAAGGCTTGGGGTGAGCCCCCACTGAGAGTGACGAGGAGTCAGCGACGTGCAGCATACCGTCGAGTGGCGTCCCACCGGAGCGCAGGTCTCCGCCTCAACCAGGACAAGCGGTTGCGCACTTGGCCGACAATGATCTTGCGTAGAAGGCCTTGGTGCTGATTCGCGGAGCCGCTGGGCTCTCGGGCGTACGGCAGGGGGATCCTGGTCCGCGTAGCCCCGGCAGGAAGGACCACTTGGCATGTCGTCAGTATCCGAAGAGCAGTCCGTCACATCCCTCACGTCCGTTCCGTGTGCACCAGGAGCCATGCCCCTCCTCGGTCACGCTCTGGCCTTGTGGAGAGACCCGCTCGGCTTCCTCTCCTCACTGCGAGGCCACGGGGAGCTCGTGCGGGTCAACCTGGGAACCATGCCGATGTACGTGGTGACCACACCCGAGCTGGTGCACGAGGTCACTGTCCGGCAGGTGAACAGCTTTGAGAAGGGCCGCTTCTTCGACAGGCTGAGGCCGCTGGCCGGCAACGGCCTCGCCAACTCCGACGGCGAGTTCCACCGCACACACCGCCGCATGATCCAGCCGATGTTCACCCGTGACCGCATCGCCGGCTACTCCGAGATCATGAGCAGCAGTGCCATGGCACTCGCCGAGTCCTGGAAGCCCGGCGATGTCATCGACCTGGAGCCGGCCATGGCGGGCTACGCCGTGGAGACCCTGTCCCGGACGCTGTTCTCCTCCGAGATCGGCCTTCCGGCCGTCAACGCGGTCCGGGAGCACCTGCCCGTGCTGCTCACGAACCTCCTGGTCCGCGCGGCCTCCCCGAAGATCCTCGACCGGCTCCCCATACGTGCCAACAGGGAATTCGACCGTGCGGCCGCCGAACTCCGCGCGGTCATCGACGAGGTGGTGACCCGCGCACGTGCGGCAGATCCAACGGGCCGCGACGACCTGCTGTCGCTGCTGCTGACGGCCCAGGACCCCGACAGCGGTACGCGGCTGTCGGACCAGGAGGCGCGGGACGAGCTGGCCACGATTCTCTTCGCGGGGGCGGAGACCACCGCCGCCACCCTCGCCTGGACCTTCCACGAACTCGCCTCCCGACCCGACGTCGAAGAGGAGGTCATTGCCGAGATCCGCGAGGTCGTCCGCGGCGGCCCCGTCACCGCATTGCACGTGCCCCGGCTGGAGGCCCTGCGCCGCGTCATCGACGAGGTGATCCGGCTGCACGGCGTCACGCTTTTGATGAGGCGGACGACCGAGCCGGTGACCCTGGCGGGAGTCGCCCTGCCGCGCGGTACCGAGGTGGCCTTCAGCCTGTACGCGCTGCACCGCGATCCCGGCCTTTACGAGAACCCCGACCGGTTCGACCCAGACCGCTGGCTTCCCGAACGGCAGGCCGCCGGACCGGGCCGCCGCGCCTACATCCCGTTCGGGGCGGGCAACCGCAAGTGCATCGGCGACCTGTTCGTATGGACAGAGGCGACGATCGCCATCGCGACGATCCTGGACCGCTGGAAGCTGGTCCCGGCCGCCGGGCACACGCCGCGGGAGGTCGCCTCAGCCGTGGCACACGCCGACTCCATTCCCATGACTGTGGTAACCCGCGAGTGACGTGCCGACAACCGTCTCCCATCGAGCTTGCGGCCGGCGGGACCCTGCTGTCCGGTCAGCCCCGCATACCGGAGAGGCCGAGCGGCTGACCCGCTCGCAGGGGCCGGCCGGCCGGCACCACGTCCCACCACCACGACACCGCGTCAATCCCCAAGGGCTCAGGGCTGTCGTCCGTCGGTCTCCTGGCGAAAGCCGTGGGGAGATCGGCGGGGTCGTCCGGGGTGGTGTACCGGACCGATGTGACGCCCCAGTCCAGAGACCCGCGGACGAAGCTCCGCAGGCCGGCCGTGTACTGCCGCATCTGCGGACTGCCCACCGCGGAAAGGTGGTCGGTGAGGCGCATGAAGGCGCCCAGTACACGGTCACGCTGGGCGATGGCCCGGGCCATCGCCTCCTGCGGGCCGAGCCCATCCTCCTCCAGGACCCGCAGAACGTTCAGGTAGTAGCCGTCCCCTGATCGCTCCTTGTGGTCGGAGAGAATGTCGTTGTCCCACGTGATCACGAACGACGCCATCTCCTCGGCGGCCCGGACGGACTTGTCGTCGCGCTCGCTGAACGGCAGCTCATATCCGTGCCCCATCTCCAGCAGCGGGAAGATGACCGTCGTCGCACCGTCGTAAAGCCGCATCAGGGTGTAGTCCGACAGGGCCGGGACCGTGTTCGCACGGCGATGGGACGCCTCCCATACGACGGACAGGGCGTACTCGCGCAAGTTGGCCACCCAGCGGGCGGCCTGACTATCCGTCCCGTACTTGTCCACCCGGGCCCGCAGGTCCCGCAGCCCGCTTGCCAGCGGATCGTCGAGTAGCAGAGGAGCCTCGGGATTCTGTGCCACCCGCAGCAGCCGATGCATCGTTCCTGCAAGGTCTCCTGGACGCTGGCCGAGAAGGCCTTCCTCACAGTAGCCGTCGTCGACGCCGAACAGCCACATCACGAAATCCGCGACGACCCTGACCACTTCCTCGCGCCCATGCGGCAGTATCCGGGCCGCGAAAACGCCGATCTCGTGCCGCACCAGCCTGCGGCGCAGGTCGACGGACCCTATCTCGAACGTCTCCGCCCAGTCGGCGGTCTGTGCGTTGATTTCTGCGTGACAGGGGTGGATGGCAGGCGGTATGGGGGAGAACAAGGGCGGGACGGCAATCACGAGTGGGGGCTCCTCTGTCGCGGGCGACGAAGGCTTGCGCCGCGTGGCACAGGCTTCACACCCGTTTCTGCACCTCGACTCGCGATCATGCGGCATGAGCATGGCTCGATCCAGTGGGGCGATCCGAGCAAATGCACCAAGCAGGCTCATGCTTCCGCTTGAATGCGCGACCCCCGGGTCAGGCCGACGGGGGAGTGGGGCCGCTTTGCCCCTCTGGCGCATGATTGACCGCAATCGCCAGCAGGATCGTTCGCAGCGCACCGGCACCGCCGTACGCCCGCGCCGCGGACACGGCGCGTTTGCGGTCCGACGGCTCGTCCCGCCAGACGGCATTCAGGAAATCCTCAGTGAGGGCGTAGAGCATCTCCATGTCCTCACAGCCCGCGAGTTGCCGATGGATGCGCTTCTCAAGCTCCTTCCGGTCCTCGGGTGTCAGGGCGGTGCCCGCGGTCACCTTCGCGTACGCGTTGCGGGCGGATGGAGCCGCGTTCTCGACGATGTCCTGTGCCATCAGGAACGTCACGTGCTCTTCGCCGTCCTCACCCCAATTGCGGGCAACCTCGCCCATCAGCATGTCCACCATGCGGTGCTCCCGCAGAGCGGCACAGCCGATGATGTCGTCAGCGATCGAGCGTAGTCTCAGGCGGTCCGCGGAGCTCAGCGTCACGGGGCGAGTAAACCTCTCTGTGTACGCAGTGCAGGCCGGTCGGCCTGCGGCTGCATCAGGGCCTGACGTTCAAGCTGCGCTAGGCCGTCGGAGACCGGCGTGCCTCCAGCAGCACGTCACGACCGAGCTCCACGCGGTACATGTGATCTCTGCCGAGCAGCTCGGACAGGCCCTTGGGGACAGCGTGATGCTTGACGGAGTCAACCGTGGCCCCGAGATCGTCAAGCAGCGCGTCGATGACAGCCGCGGTCTGAACTGGTGTTCCGCCCCAGCGGTGCCAGGCCAGCTGTTCGGAAGAGCTACAGGGGGCGGGATAGACACGGCCGCGGGTGGTCGTGATCCAGGCGGTGTGGTACAGGGTCACGGAGGCGAGCGCTTCCCCGTCGGCAGGGAGAGACAAAGGGGCGTAGAACCGCCAAGTGGGATTGCCGTCTGCGCCGTCCGGGCTGCGCAGGACGGGCATGCCGGTCAGCGGGTCGGTGAAACGGGCGTCGACCGGTGAGCCGTCCATCACAAGAAGGGCGTGAAGCGGCGTCGGCTCGGCTTTCGCGAGGCGACGGGTCCACTTCTCGATCACGGTGCCACGGCGATCAGGCACCTCCGTGAAGGCTCCGAGCGGGGGGTGGTTCAACTCCTGGCAAATGGCGTTTTCCAGGGCCGTGGTTGCGTCCTGGTGCTCTTGGACGGGGTCCGAGGCGACCCTGTGGTCTGCCGCGAGCGGCGTGCTGCCTATGTTCTCTCGCACGCAGAAGTCGTCATCCATTTCTTGCCCTTCGTCGCTACACAAGGTCCAGTCTTCCATGCAGGGTTGCCGAGGAGCCGGGTGGCGCCTTCCATGGCTCCCGGGGGTGGGATGCGAAGAACGCATCGGGGAAAGCAGGCGCTAGACAGGGTCTGCTGCGGTCGGCGGGTCGGACTGCTGTGGGCCTGTCGGCGCGGGGTGGTTCACGGCCTGCTGTTCATGCATGCGCCGCGTGCTCTCCACCGCAGCCGCCCGCCAGGCCTGCCGCTGCGCGGCACGGGCCGTTTCCCGCCCGGCGTGCTCGGCGTACGCGTCGGCCAGCATCGTGTCCCAACGGGATGCCGCCCTGAGCCGATCGGCCTGAGCGGCGTACTCCGCCGCCATCTCGGCCCGCAGGCCGGCCACGGCCCGTTCGATCACCTCGGCCTCGGCCTGGGCATGGCACTTCCAGCACAGGCCGTCCTCGGGCCGGGTGCCCTTCCCGGTCGCCTCACACGGCCGGCCCCTGTCGTCCGTGCCCTCGCACTCCCACCACACCGCGGCGGGCGCAGCCGCCCGGGGGCCGGGAACGCCCCCCTGCCGTCGGGAGGCCCGGCGCCCAGCCCGGCGTTCCTCGCACTTGGGGCAGACGTCCTGTGGGCCCAGGTGGATCCGGGCGCCGTCCTCGCACATAGGGTCCGGGCAGTCCGTGGACGGCCGGACCAGGCCGACCGCCACGCCGACCGCGGAGCAGATCCCCTTGCCTCCGCGGGCCGCGTCCATGGCGTAGCCGTGGTTCCACCACCGGCGCCGCACCCGGTCTGCCAGCTGCTCGGCGGTCCGGCCGCCGTCCAAGGCGGCGAGGATGGTGTCCCGGAGCACGGCCGGGCGGTGCTTCGGCAGCAGCAGGGCCAGGGCCTCGGGCCAGGCAGACTCCACCTCGGCCACCGAGGCGGCCTGCTCGGCCGACATACGGGTGCGGCCGGTCCTCGTGCCCTTCGCCGACCGAGCCCCCGGGGTCGGCGCGCCAGCGCCGCAGGACGCGGCTGAGCCGCCCGCGCTCGCCCGCGCGCTACTACCCGCACCAGCCCTACGGGCGTCACCAGCGGCTCGCGCCGCAGGCGCTTGATCGTCTTCTGTTGTCTTCTGGCTGACAGTCTTCTTAATGACTCCTGCGTTCCCCGACACCCGGGAATCACGGGAGTCGGGAGCGACCTGGTCAATTGAATCGTTCTCGCAGGTCAGCCCCGACTCCCGGGAATCCGGGAGTCGGGGAACGGTGATGTTGAGTTTGCCCGCAGGCTTCCCCGCCGCCAGCTTCGCCCGGCGCTTGGCGGCCGCGGCCACGGCCTTGGGCGTCGGCTCGATCAGCTGCACCTGCCGGACATCGGGCTCACGCTCGACCGACTCCAGCAGCGCCGCCACCTCCGCGTCCGTGGCCGGGGTGTCGTACACCACCACCTCGGTGGACCATGCGTTGCCTTTCCAGGCCATGATGCGGATCTTGACGACGTACCGGGACACCTGGAGCTGTCCCATGGCGCCCGCGAGCCCGTCACGGCCGTAGCCGTACTTCCGGGCGATCGTCGCCAGCTGGATGTCCCACCCGTCCTGGTGCCGGATCAGAACCGCCAGCAGTCCCAGGGCCTCGAGGTCCATGGCCACCGCGTCGTCGATGGTGTCGTTGGGGACTGCCGCAAACCGTGCCGGCCGTCCGCTGCGCTTCTTCACTGGCTCACCCCGGCTCGGGTGGCCGCGCTGGTGTGGCCTGGGAGAGCGGGCAAGGCGAAGTGGATGGATGTGCTGAAGTCCGTGCGCTGCACGAGGGCATTCCCCCTTAGGGCGAACGCGTGGGGATGCACCAAGCGCGGGCACGGCGCAGCGCGGCCGCTCCGGAATTGCGGATGTCGGCCTCGCGTCGTACCCGGGGCAGAGCCGACGCGGTTGCGCACGCCGGCTGGAGCATCCACAGCGAGTGGGTTTGGGTTCATCGCTGGTGGAGCAATGACTCGGGCGAGAGTCGGCGGCCGTTCCTTCTGCAAAAGGAGAGCGGCCGCAGATATGTCAGAGGAGAGGCTGGTGTTGCGGGCCGGCCTCTCGGGCGGTGTGGAGACCGCCGCCCCGGTCAGGGGGCCTTGGACGGTGCGGCAGCAGTGCCACACCCCGTACGCTGGCCATGAGCGCACCTCTCCGTCGTTGGTCCAGGTGTGCGTCCGTCGGCCCGGGCGGCCACCCGGAAGACGGACCGACAGGCCCGTTTTGGGCCTGTTTGGTTTTCGGGGGAAGGGTGTCCCCCTCGCTCTATCCGATCACAGGCACCGTATCGACCGCTGCGCAGGGTCGACCAACCCATCCTGCTTCATCTCAGGGGTTGGTGAGGGTGCGTCAGTCGCGGCCGAAGGAGGGTGGATCAAGTGGACTCGGTGAATCGGCCGGATCACTTCATTGCGTGGGAGTCGACCCGTGACGATGATGCGCGCCCAGGAAGTCACCACTGGGGCTGCTGCAAAGGCCGCAGGTTGGCCGCCCGCGCGTCCGCGCAGCCGCACCAGCCGCCTCTTCGGCCGGGCTCATGCTGACTGAGACGAGGACAGTGCCGATGTCTCAGCCGACCTGAACCAGTACTGGCAACTGCGTTCCTACGGGCTACCTTCACTGCGACAGGACGTTGTCCGAAAGGTCGCCGGGTACCTTGGTTCAGCGGCAGAGTTCCATGATGGACTCGTCGAAGCCGGGGAACTCCCGTATGGCCTGCTCGACAATGGCAGCTGCCGGCGCATTGCGGTCTGGTGCGAATTGTTCGGCGATGGCCGCCAGCGCACGATTGGGGTGCGGGCCCCAGCCGGGCTCGCGCTCGTACGACGTGGCTGCTTCCCATGGGCCGAACCCTTCGGCCAGCAGCCACAGGAAGGCGCCTAGGCCCCGGGCGGCAACGCCAGTCTCCCCTTCTGAGCCGAGGAAGATGATCGGGTGCTCGTCCAGCGCTTGGTCCGCCGCCTTCCCCCGCGACAAGTCCCTCCGCTATCTGGGGTAGCGGCGACGGAGTCGTGCGAAATCACTGATCAGGACGCTGCAGAGGCGTCCGAAAGGTGGCAGAGGTTCACTCTCTGCCCAGGGCACTGGTTCTTGGCGCTAAGTCGATGTCGTGTTCGAGTAGTGCAGCCGTAGGATCACGCCATGACTGCCGATGCCCCGCTCACCCGAGAGTCGTTCCGGCGCCTCCATCCGATCAGCACGCCCTGTCCGGTGTCTCTGCTGCCGGATCGTGTCTGGACTGACGAGGACTGGGACCGGATCCAGCGCGGATATCGAGCCCGGGACATGGATGAGAAGTGGAACGTCTTCGTCGAAGGCGATGTCCTTTTCATGCACCGGAGTTGGACCGGTTATGGCGTCTATGAGGCGTCCTTTGCCCCCGTGATTGGTGGTGGGAGGAGGATCGCCTCTGCTGTCGTGGAGACTGATGTGGAGCGCTATCGGAGAACGGGCGACGAATACGACAGTCTGATGATGGAACTGATCGTCAGTTCGATCATCCTCGGTGAGCCCGCCGCCGACCTCCGGGCCGGTCTCGTGGAGTTGACTGCCCGGGCTTCGGGGAAAAGTGATCTTCCCGCGGGCGTGGTGGAGCACAGTGTTCTGGGATTGCGCTCGGGATCGTAGGCTCCGCAGCCCGGCGAGTGTTCACAGCCCCGGGCCGTTCGACTGGATCACGCGTTGCAAGCGCAGGATCTCGCCGTGTGCGGCGGCCAGTCGCTGTTCGAGTTCTTGGACGCGCTCGCGGTGAGTAGTGCGCTCACGACGAAGAGCTTCGGTAAGGGTATGGACAACCGTGCCGTCGTCGACTGAGAGCGCCTGAGGGGCAGGCCGGTCTGCGGCCCGTTGCTGGCCGCGCAGGGTCTCGATGCGTTTCCGCAGGTCGGCGTGGGCATAGAGGAAGTCCAGCCTGACGCCGGCCGCGCGGGCGACGGCCCGGAAGTTGATCTCCTCGCCCTCCTTGATCAGCCTTCAGATGCCCGTCTCCGCCCGTTGGACGGCCTGCTGGTGCTTGTCCTGGGCGGCCTGCCGCAGGGCGGCGATCCGCCGGTCAGCGGGAGCTGCGGGTTTGGGGGCCGTTTCGCTCAGCCGCTCGCGCCATTCGAGGAGAGCGACCGTATGTTGGCGTCATGGTGGATGAGGGAGAGCAGCAGCTTTTCGTGAACCGGTGGGGCGAATCGTCCGGCGCAGAGTCGGCTGGACGCGAGTCCTGCCGCTGCTTCGACCAGCGCAAGCCGCACCCGCGCGCTCGCGTCGGGTTCCACACCGAGCTTCAGGACACCTCGGCTCCGGGCTGGCAGCACCTACTTGAGCTCATCGACGAGGCGGCCGCCGACGGCCGGGAAGAGTTCCGTCCCCTTGTTGAGCTCAGCCCCGAGGAACGGCGGCAGGTCATCACTCTGCCGCCGGCCATCGGCAAGCTGACGGCGGTCAAGCACCTCGTGCTCTACGGCAGCAACCTCGTCCGACTCCCATCCGCAATCGGGGCGATGAGCAGCCTGGAGGAGTTCACCCCTTACACCTCCTACAGGCTGCACTGGTTTCCCTATGAAATCACCAGATGCCCCCGGCTCATGAGGAGCACGGTCAGCACGCGTTCTCTGTTCGGAAATTACAAGCTGCGGGCACCGTTCCCCCGGCTTGCGCCCGCCCGCAGCTCGGTCGCAGATCTCGACACAACAGACTTGGACGCACGCCGCTGGGGCATTACAGCCGTCTCATCATGCAGCGTCTGCGACCAACCAATAGAGCAAGGCGGGCTCCACCCGGCCTGGATCTCCTTGCGCGTGGCCACGGACGTCCTGCCCCTCCTGGTCAACGCATGCTCTCCGCAATGCGTGGCCTCTCTTCCCCAGGCGCCTGAGGACTACATCCAATCCGCGCATACGGGCGGCCGGGTCAGCCAACCCGCAGCTGACTGGGACTGAACAACAAGCACCTAATCGCACACGCAGGCGACATCAAATCTCATTGACTTGGATCTTCGATCTGCCGCCGCTGAGCCATCCGACGCAATCGGCAAACGCCTCCCGAAAAGGAGGACATAGCCATCGCGCCTTCGACCGCACCCGCGGCTTCGCCGATGCCTCGATTGCGGTCCGCACCGCACGAGCCTGGGCACGAGCGCGAGGGCCAGTAGTGAGGGCAGAAGCACCCGCCGGCCAGCGTCCTGAATTCGGCGGGCCGCCCGCTCTACCGCTGCGGCGAGGTTCGTAGCCGGCAATGTAGGGGTGCAGGATGCAGGTGCGGTAGCTGTTCTCGGGTCCAAGCACCGGGTGGCGGTTGACCAGCGAAGCCATGGCGAGACCGCGGGCCCGACGTGATCGCGAAGTCACACTGGAGTACTAGCCGACTTTGTGGGGGATCCCTCGGCATGGGAAGGCGTGTCGACTGCGAAGACCGTGTCGCACCGGTCGCGGACGTAGTCGTTGTGGGTGGCGATGACGACGGCACATCCAGCGTCACTCATCTCGCGGAGGATATCGACGACCATCGTGGTGTTGCCCTGGTCGAGGGCGCCAGTCGGTTCGTCGGCGAGCACGAGGGCAGGTTGCTTGACCATGAGCCGGGCCAGGGCCACGCGCTGCTGCTCGCCACCGCTGAGGTGGTGAATCTTCTCCTTCGCCCGCCCGGCGAGGCCGACACGCTCGAGGGCTTCGGTGATGGTGACGTGCCCGAGCCCGCCGCGCTGGGTCGATCGGCGGGGCTTGACGATCTCCAGATTGGCGGTGACCGTGGCGTTCTCGATCAGGGCGTAGTTCTGGAAGAGGTAGCCGAGGATGTCGCGGCGGAACCGTCGGGTTCCGCGCATGTTGAGTTTGGTGATGTCCTTCCCCCCATGTCGGATCGCCCCGGCAGTGGGTGAGTCCAGAAGGCCGAGGCAGTTGAGAAGGGTGGACTTGCCCGATCCGCTGGGTCCGACAAGGGCGAGCAACTCGCCCTTGCTGATGGTGAGATTGATGTCGGACCATAGCGTTCGAGGGCCAAAAGACTTCGACAGGTTTTCTATTTCGATCACTGCGGTGCTCCTGCTCAAGCTGAGGGGGTACGGGCGTGGGCGGGGCTCACGCTTCGGTTGCCCCTTCCTTGACGATGCGGCCGTGGAAGATAGCCAGGGCGATGACAACGGCCGCGACCTCGAGGACGACCAGCCCGGCGGTGAGGCCCAGGTCCAGCCCCGTGACCTGGACAGGCGGCCGGGGCGCCGGGACACCCAGAGCCGCGTACCTCTTCAATTCCTGGTTCTGATGCCACGCGTGGAATGGCACCCAGGCGGCGAGGAGGACAGCGAGCAGGCCTTCAATTGCGAGGACCGAGCGGTGGATGGCGGTGAACTTCCAGCCGCTGATGTGTTTGACGAAGATGGCCTGGGCGTTCTTGCGTGAGTAGACGATGCAGACGCCAACACCGGTGATGAGGAGCACGGTCATGGCCACGATGAGGTTGAACAGCTGCAGCCGGAAGTCGTTGACAGCCTCGCGCTGCTGCAGGGCGGCGTTCTGCCCGACGGGGCGCACCGCGGTCACGTAGGTCTGCAGCTTGTTCGCCGTGATCCCAGCCAGGACGTCGTCGGGGTCTGAGAAGACCACGCCTCCCTGGGTCGCGAACGCGGTATAGGCGTTGTCAGTGAGGAAAGTCGAGCCGTTGGGCACCACGAGGAGGACTGGATCGCGAACGAGGGACCGGTCCTGTTTCGTGTTGCGGAGGGCAGTGAAAGTCTGGTCACCGGGGTTATAGCCGAAGACGCGCTGTCCGCTCTTCGCCCGGAGCGTCTCTACCTGATCCGGGCGGATGCGCTTCGGATTGCCAGGGCTCAGTATCGCGGGGACCTTGGCGGCGATCGTCGACGCGTGCGCGGCGAGGGGCTCGGGGACGATGAGCCGCACCTTGCGTGTGTCCGGTGTCTTCTCGCTCTGTACTCCTGGGGGGTAGCGCCGTCCATCGGGGTCAAGGAATGGCTGCTTAGCGAGGAAGGTTTCATTGACGATGAGCATCTCGCCTTGGGGCAGGTGCTGGCTGGGGGAGATACTCTGAAGTTCGCGGCGCCCGGCAATGATGACTTGCCCCTCGGCGTCGGACCGGCGGAGCCACTGACCCACCGGTCCTTCCATTTTCGATGATTCACTGCCCAGGCTGCCGTTCAGGCGGATGGCAGTGGCGTTGCCCACCGAGGCGTAAGCTTCGCGGCTGCCCTGGCGCGCCGCCACGTCCTGACCTGCCAAGACGACGGAGGTGGCGATACTCAGAGCGAGGAGCAGGGCGGGGATTCGTACGAGGTAGGCACAGAGGGACGCCACCCGGGCAGGGAGTTCGCCCTTGAGGGCACGTAGTACTTCAATCCTGAAGGTCAAGGCAAGCGCGCCCGCATGGGCGGCCAGCATCAGCAGGATGAGCATGCCGGCGAGACCTGCGGCGACCGAAGCAAACAGGCTCAGCCATGCCAGGCCGTTGTACAGGCCGAGGAAGCCCAGCACCACTCCGGCCACCGCACAGGCCGCGACCGCCCAGAACACTGCCAATTGCCGCAGATCACGAGCAAGAACGTTGGCGAAGGACTTCCCTTGTAGCCGCTGGACCCCGTACGCCTTAGCGTTGAGCAGCAGGCTTGCGCCCGTCATTGTCACAGCGGCGAGTGCGACCACCAGCACGGACCAGCACAGAGGAGTGCCTGAGTACAAGGGGGCCAGTTCGCTGAATGAGAGCGGATGGTTCACGCTTGCAGTCAGGCCGTGACGGGCGAACTCGGCTACCAGCGCGTCGGCATCCTGGACGGAGCCGAATATGTAGTAAATGCCCCGCGGGTCTCGTTGTCCGATCTCGGCGATTGGATGGACAGCCGTACGGTAGTCCCGTCCGAACGCCGGATAGCCCTCGTCCAGCCATGACGCAGCGTCAGAGTCCGAGTGTCCCGGGGCGAGATAGAGATGCCGACGCTTGTCGGGATCCTGCAGATCCGGCACTTCACGGGCCACAGTGACCCCGTGGTCGGCCGCGAACGAGGCGACGGCCTGAGCGGTCTGGGAGCCGCTCGCCGAGCCGTCGGATTCTGAAACCCAGACCAGGGCGGAGTGGCCCAGCACCAAGTCCTCATCCAGCCCCCGCACAAACAGAAACGCCACGACCGCGGAGAAGGCCAGCACGGCGGCGTGGACGAACTTGATACCTCGGTGCAGCATTGATTACCTAGGTCAGGGCGCTCGGGGAGCGCAGCTCGGCGAGGTGGGCGACCTCTCCAGGCCGAGCTGGGGGGGCCTTTGCTCCCCCCCCACAGCTCGGGACGGCTACCAGGAAATAAACTGGAGCCGCGACGGGTGCCCGATCAGCAGGTTGAACGGTAGTACGACTTATTGCCCGACCACGCCTTGCCTGCCGACGCGTAGGACCAGTCGCCGGCGTCGACATCGCCGCTCGAGGAGAAGAACGAGCCCTGGACAGACGAGCCGTGGCACTTGTCCTTGTGGAGGTAGTTCGAGTACACCACCGAGTCGGTAACGCCGTAGTCCCACAGTCCGCCACTGACGTTGGCAGCCAGTGCCGGAGTGGCAGCCGCCGCAACAAGGGTGCCAGTGGTCAGGGCAATTCTGAACGCACGCTTGATCTGCACGATTAACTCTCCTTCATTAAAACGATCTTGACCAGAAGGGAGAGTGACAGCAAGACGCGGTAATGATCAACATTGCTAGAAATGTTTGGCTGGATTTGGGCGCGTGAGTCTGGTAACCGCCGGTCAAGCACATCGGTCGACAGGGCGGCACAAGGGAAATCGGGATCTGAGTCCGAGAAGGCCCTACGGCGGCTCGGCGCGGAAGGGCCTACTCCTGATGATCCGATGTCGTCATCGGTTCCTGGGGTGACGCCCCGGCTGGTCAGTGACCGGCTGTGCACGAGGCCCGGTGCACCGCGCTGACCAGCCCAGCTGCCTGCGCCTTGCACCTTTATCAAGCCAGACGGCGTGACCAAAAAGATCATGGCATGCACTGATTACCCGGCGGTAGCGTCGCGGGGTCGCCTGGTTCGGCGGCGAAGCTGAAGTTGACTGCGAAGGGAATATCGCGATGGTGATCATCAAGGCGCCGGCTCCGAAGAAGACCGAGCGCGAACGGCGGGTCTGCTGACGCAGCACGTGGGGGCGGGGCTTGGCTTGCCGACCAGGCGAGCCGGTCCCCGCCCCCCTTTTTTTTGGGGGCCTCGCAGCCACGGCCCCTGTTGGCTCGGGCTGCATCGGATTGAGGAACGCGGAGTGTCCAGGGTGGCAGTGGTCGTGTGTATCGGCGGAGGCGCCGGGGCTGGGAAGACGGAGCTGGCTCACTGCCTGCGTGACGCGGTCGCGGATACAGAGGTGGTCGCGCTGGACGACTTCTACAGCAGCGACCCCGTGCAGGCCCCGTCGGTGGCTCACCGCAGGAGCGGTGCCGCGATCGTCGACAAGGGCGACCCCCTGTCTGTGCGCTGGGACGACGTGGCGGCCGCAGTCGAGGAAGCGCGGCGGCGAGCGGGTTTGGTCGTAGTGGAGGGGATCTTCGCGCTGGCGGAGGCGATGCCGGAATTGGCGCAGACCCGGGTTTTCCTCGACACCCCCGCAGACCTGTGCCTGGCGCGGAAGCTCCTGCGGAAAGTCCGCGACGAGAACGAGCCCGCCGACGAGGTGGTGCTTAACTACCTTGAGCACGGGCGGGACACCTACCTGCGGCACATCCTGCCCACGATGCGGCGCGCGGACCTCGTTTTGGACGGCATACTGCCCGCCCGGGCGTCCGCGCTGGCGATTCACCGCCAGCTCGCCGCGCAGGAGGGCCGATGAACAGGCCGGTGCCGCGCTTGGGCCGGCACACGGTCGTTCAGAAGCAAGACGGCCGGTTCTACCTGTACGCCTCGCTCAGCGACAGCCTCATCGCCACCGAGCAGAGCCCCCAGGACCTGTTGGCCTCGAGCGGCTTCACCAGTGACGAACTCGCCTTCCTGGAGGAGGCGTCGGCAACAGACGCGCCGGATGCCGCCCAGCTGGTGGAGGACGCCTACCTGGAGAAGTTCCTGTGCGAGGGACTCCATCCGTATGTGGAGCTCACTGTGGAGGGCCGGGTCAGCGATGCGGTCGCCGCGACGTTGGACGCCACGCCCGTGCGCTCCCTCACCTGGCTCCAGGCTGCGGGCGGTCGGGTAGACCCGGTGTTCCTGCAGGTCATGCATGACCGCCTTGCCTCGCTGCGGGTCCAGCGTCTCGCCGCCGATGTGGCAGCGCTCCTCACTGCGGCCCCGGAGCCGCTACCGCCGCTGGATGTGAACTTGGCCGTCGGCGCGGACCTCGACCCAGATCTCCGCCAGGCTGAGCAGTTGGCCGTGGTCCTGGCGCAGGCGCGCAGTGTGACGGTGACAGTCCCAGCTGCCCCACTCGGAGGCTCTCGGGGCAGCCTCGCGCAGTTTCTCGCGAAGCTGGCGGACCTGCTGCCCTTGGCCGATGTCGGGGTTCAGGAAGACCGGAGGGTCGGCGCCGTGCCGCGGGCGGCAGGCGGTGCCGACGCGGTCCATGCGCTCGCAGCCGCGACCGGGGTACAGGTCCGCAACGCGGTGATCGGCACCGGCCCTAGGCCGCTCGGCTGTCCGGCCGCGGCTCCGGATGTTGTCTACATCGATGCAAGCGGCGCGGTGCGCAAGTGCCCGGCGGCCGGACCCGAAGGAAGCCTGGGGCGGACCGACGGCGGGTCACTTCGCGTGGACGCTGCGGTCGTCGCCAGGTGGGCCGCGGCCAACGGCTACCGGAACCGCCGCACGGAGTGCGTCTCGTGCGGGGTGCTGCCACGCTGCTTCGGGGAGTCGTGCCCGCGAACTCTGCTGTTGGAGGACACGACACGCTGCCTCAGCCCGGATGCACGGTTGCTGGCACAGGAACTTTCCGGCGAGCCGAAGGCAGGTGACGGGAGCTGTGACGCGGCGGTATGGCTGCCGCTCTGCACGCCGTCCAGCCTCGACCACGCCGATACAGACACCCGCTGGGGGACAGGAGCACGATGAAGAATCACGAGTTGTTCGACCGGCTGCGCGCGTTGGACGAGGTTCTGGGGATCGCGATTTGCGGATCACACCGGTTGCACACCGCCGATGCACTGTCGGACACCGACGCATGGGTGTTCGTTGACAATGCCGTGGCTCTGTCCGAGGCGTACTGCACCGACACGTACCTGGCCGAAGGCATGACCCACGAGATCCTGTCCGAGGGCCGCGACCACTCCGACGTCGAATGGGTGGTGTTCAACGTCCTGACCGAAGACGGGATCTTGAACCTGAAGTTCCTGACACTGTCCGTCCTGTCGGACTTCTGTGCCCGGCCGCCGTCACTGGACACCGGCTACATGGAGGACCTGGAGAACTACTGGACTATGGACGTGGCGTGGGAGAAGGACCACGCCCTGACGCGCCACCAGCGATTCCTCGGCGACTACGCGGTCCGACTGGTCGGCGACGACCTGGTCCACCAGATCGTCAGCCGCTACGCGTCGACGTACTGGCGCTCCGTCTTCCAAGGATTCCTGCGAGACGAGGTACACGCCTGGCGGTTCCTGGTCGCCGAGATGATCAAGGATCTGTGCGACATCGCACACCTGCAGTCCGGGCGGCTGCCCGCGCCGCGCAAGTGGGCATTCTCCCGTCCCGTACTAGGCGCCCTGCCGATCGGTGCCCAGCTGACCGCGGCGCTCGCCCAGACCAACGCCGCAGGCGACCCTGAAACCGACAAGGCCGCGGTGCTGGAGGTGTACCGGCTGCTGGCTGACATTGAGGGGGCACTGCTGTCCGAGGAATACCTCCACCGCGAATTTTGGTGGCGGTCGGTGTTCTTCGAGCGCATCAGCAACCTGCCAGCCGTACCCGCACCGCTGCGCGCACTCGCAGCCAGCGCGCCGCGACCGCTCCGGCTGGCTGCGTGGCCGGCCGGGACCCCACAGGACACGGCGGGGACACCTGGAGCCGAATGGGCCGGAACGGCGGCACAGTGACCGCGCCTGCGGCTGGGACCGCATCCCGGTATCCGCTCTACCTGGTCTCGTACTTCCTCATGGCGATCGCCGCGAGCATGGCCGGCGTCGCGATGAGCTTTGGAGTGTTGGCCAAGACCGGGTCGACGGCGCTGCTGGCCATCAACCTGGCCCTGTACTTCCTGCCCGCGCTGCTGTCCCCAGTCAGCGGCGCCGCGGTGGACCGATACGGTACCCGGCCCGTCTTGGCGGCATCGATTGCCGCGCGCGTGGTGCTGCTGGCCGCGTTCGCTGCGACCGTGGCCTGGTGGACGGCACCGGCCAGCGTCGCCGTACTCATGACCATCACCCTGCTGGTCGGGATCTTGAAACTGCCCACCAGCCCCGCCATGCGCAAGGTGTTCACCCGTACGCTGCCCGCAGACCGCTATGTGAAAGGCAACGCCCACCTGAGCATTGCCGGTCAGTCAGGGGCCGCCCTCAGTTTCCTGCTAGTGGGCGCAGCCATCGACCGGTTCGACGCTCCGATGGTTCTCGCTACGGCAGCAGGGGTGTTCGCCCTGGTCGGCGTGCTGACCTGGCCGCTTGCACACGCCACCCGCAGCCCGAACTCCGCAGCGACCACGCGGCGGCTGGCCGTCGATACCGCCGGGTTCGTGGCGCTGAAGACATCACCGGTGCTGCTGGCGAGCACCGCGATGACACTGGCCACCGTCATCGCGTTCACCCCCACCGAGGCAGTGCTCCCCGGCCAGATGCAGGACCAGGGACACGGCGCCAGCGGGTTTACCCACTTCCTCCTGGCATACAGCCTCGGGGTGCTGGCCGGTGGCGTGCTGATCGGCCGGCTCGACGACCCCCGCCACTTCCGCCGGCTGGTGCCGGCGGCCGCTACGGTACTCGTCCTGGCAGTCGCGGGTCTGGGCCTGTCCGCCGGGATCGCAGTGCTGCTCGCCCTCGGGCTCATAATCGGCGCCTGCTGCGCGATGCTTGAGTCGGTGGCGATGGCCCGTATCCACCAGCACGCTGACGAAGCCGTGCAGGGACGAGTGTTCGCCGCCCTGCACGGCACTGAGTCGGTTGTCCGGGCAGGCGTCCTGGGGCTGATCGCCGCCGCGACCGCACTCGGTGTCGGGCGGCTGTTGTGGCTTGCGGCTGCGGTCCCTGTCCTCGTGTTGACCGCTGCGGCCGTCGCCAGGCCGGGCCGCGACCGCGTTCCTGAGGGGGAGCCTGTTGAAGCGTCTTGACCACGCCGTGCTCGGCGTCACGGGTTCCTCCTCGGCTGCGGGCCTGGAAGAGCTGGTTGACCTGCTAGAACGCCACGTCGCCCATCGCGCGACTGTGCTGTGCACGCCGGACGCCGTGAAGTTCGTCCACGACACCGCCGTGCCGTTCCTCACCAACGCCGACTGGCAGGACCAGCCGATCCACACCTACCTCGCCGCGCAGGCTGACTTGCTGGTCATCGCGCCCGCCACTGCCAACACGGTGGCCAAGTGCGCGCTGGGCCTCGCCGACAACCTCGTCACTGCGACCTTCCTTGCCTCCCCCCGACCGGCTGTCGTGGTCCCGGCCACCAACCGCGTCATGTGGGAGGCGCCCACCACCAGGCGGCATGTCGCGGACCTGCGCGCCCGCGGGCACCACGTGTTGGAACCCGGGCCCGAGATTGCCATCAGCACCGGCGTCCTCGGCGACGGCCGCAGCCGCACCTGGCGGTCCGCCGTCGCCGAGATCGTCGAGCGCTATGCGCTGCACTGACCGCCGACCCGCTCGGGGCGGGCCAGTTCCGGCTGCCGGGGCGGGGAACAGAACAAACGAGCATACGGAGAAAGCACACCATGGCCTTCGAGGACTCCCTGGCCGACCTGCCGCACATGGTCACGACTACCCGCGACCCCGCGTCTGCCACAAGCCCCTACTTTGACAACCACGGCGTTATCGAGACAAACATCACCGACCGGGCGTTCTCCGTCACCGCAACGCTCACTGTGCAGTCCGCTGTGCAGATGGCCGATGGCGTCTTCGACCCAGGCCACGAGTTGTTGTCCGAGCTGTACAAGCCGCTCGGGCGGTGCATCGCCGTCGTCGACGAGGACGTCGACCGCGTTCACGGCCCCCACATCCGCGGCTACTTCGCTGCCCACGGCATCGACCTGAACCTGCTGGTGTGCCGGGCCCGCGAGCGGGACAAGAACCTGGGCACTGTCTCACGCATCGTCGACTTCCTGGGTACCAACGGCTGCGACGTCTCCCGCCGAGAGCCGGTCCTGGTGATCGGCGGCGGAGTCCTTAGCGACACTGCCGGCCTGGCTTGCGCGCTCCTGCACCGCCGCACCCCGTACGTCATGGTCGGCACCAGCATTGTCTCCGCGATCGACGCCGGCCCCTCCCCACGCACCTGCGTCAACGCTGACGGCTTCAAGAATTTCCTCGGCGCCTACCACCCGCCGGTCCTCACCGTCGTTGACCGCACCTTGCTGGCCACCCTCGATGCCCGCTACCTCCGCCACGGTGTTGCCGAGATGGTTAAGATGGCCGTCGTCGACGACGCCGAGCTATTCCGCCTCCTCGAACACGCCGGCCCCAACTTGGTCTCCACCGGATTCTCCCCGCCCGCCGACTCCGAACCGGACGTCGGCGGCCAGATCCTGTACCGCTCCCTCTACGCTTACATGAAGCATGAGGGCACCAACATGTTTGAGGCCTACCAGGACCGCCCGCACGCCTACGGACACACCTGGAGCCCGACCTTCGAGCCCCGCGCCCGTCTCCTCCACGGCCACGCCGTCGCCATCGAAATGTGCTTCAGCGCCGCCATCGCCCTCCAACTTGGCTGGATCAGCAAAGACGACCGGGCCCGTATCGTCCGGCTCTGCACCAGCCTCGGCCTAGCCGCGAACCATCCCGTCATCCACGACATCGATCTGCTCCTCCAAGCCCAGGAGTCCATGCGAGCCAAGCGCGGCGGACGCGCCCTGTGGGCCCCGCTCCCGCGCAAGGCCATCGGCAGTTGTGACTACCTCAGTGAAGCTCCCGCCTCACTCCTCAAATCTGCCGTCGCCGAACACGCCACGTTCTGCCGCCAACTTCCCGACAACGGCGCTGGCACACAGGTCGGCCTCCCCGACGAACCGTCTGACACCTGACCCTGCTTGTGACTGGGTGGTGTGGTGGCTGCGGTTGGTTGTCAGCGGGTGACCGGGGATCGGGTGTCGGCGTACTCATTGACCGACTCTGTCGCTGATCTTGTGATCGGGCTGTGGTCAGGTTCTGAGGATGCGGGTTCGTAGGAGGTCGCGTTTGGCTCGGCCGTAGCCGGCTCGCTCCGATGCCGCGCTCGATCAGCCACGCGGGCGGCTCAGCCGGCGGCCGGCGCCGTGCGGCAAGAGCCTCGCGCTCTTCCGCCGTGTTCAGCGCCCGCTCGGCGGGCACGAGGTCGCCGCGCAGGTAGGCCACGGCGGTGCGCAGGCGCGGCATGTTGAGCGACGCTGAAGATGAGCATGAAGGCGACGTGCTGGTTGTCGACGGGGTGGGATGAAACGACCCCGGCGGCCGTCAGGCCGCCGGGGTCCTCGTGAACACGGTGTCGGCTTCGTGCTCACTCTGTCGCGTGGGTCTCGGTGATGGCGGTCCGGGTGGAGGACTCGTCGACGATTCCCTTCTCCTCGGTGAAGGCGGCGATGAGGGACTGCCAGGCGATGTTGTTGACCGAGCGAGGCAGGCCGCGGCTGGTGAGGTGGACGAGCTCGACGGCGTCGTCCGAGAACAGCGTGTCCTCGCGCCCGGCGATCGTGAGGTGGTGCTTGATGTAGCTGGCGGTCTCCTCCTTCGTCATCGTGGGCATCTGGTAGCTGATCGAGATCCGCTGGTCCAGGGCCGCCAGGACGCCGTGCTTCATCCGCTTGCGCAGGGTGGGCTGGCGATCAGCAACACCGCGAACGGCGTTGTGGAGTCCATGTCGTAGTTGGTGAGCATGCGGATCGCGTCCAGCTCCTGGTGGTCGAGCAGGTGCGACTCGTCGATCACGACGGCCGGCGTCCTGCCCCGCTCGTCGACCTCCGCGGCCAGCGCGGCGGACGCCTGGGTGGCGAGAGCGGCCAGGTGGAACTTGGGGGTCCCGCCCAGGCTGGTGACGATGCGGTCGTAGAGGCCGCGCATGCCGACCTCGGGGTTGGGCTGGTAGATGACCGTGAACCGGGCTGGGTCGAGCGAGGCGACGGCGCCTTTGAGGGCGACTGTTTTGCCGGATCCGACTTCGCCGGTGACCACGCCGATCGCCCGGTTGTTGATGCACCAGGCGATGCGGGCGGCGGCTTCCCGGTGGGGGTGGTGCTGGTGGAGCATGGACGGGGCCAGGTTGCGGCCGAAGGGGACGCGGGTGAACCCGAAGTACCCCTGAACGCGGTCGATCATCGCGGTGCCCGCCCGTCGTCCATCAGGGACGAGTAGTTGATGCCCTTCGCGGTGTTCGCCGTGTGCGTCTCGCCGAGGATCTTCAGGTAGTCGATTCCAGTCGGCGGGGCCGGCTCCGACGGTGTCTCCGGCCGCGCCTTCGGATGGGTATGACGGCCCACCCGGTGCGGGAGGGCTTTGCCCGCCGTCTTCCCCGAGGCCCTCACCTCGATCTCGGTCAGGTCGAACGGGTCGAAGACCAGCTCGACCTTCATCCCGGCCAGCATCGGGTCGACCTCGTAGCTGTTGCCGTGCAGGCTGACCGTCGCGGTCTTCGTCACGGTCCGGAACTCCGACCACAAAAACGCCTCCCGAAGATCAGCGGGGCTGGGCAGCGGAAGCGGCCGGGGAATCGAACCCAGCCACCGTTCGATCGGAGGCTGCCCCGTCTCCGAGTGCACCGTGCGGTGATAGACCGTCTCCACCCACGCGGTGAAAAGCCTGTTCAGCTCGGCGAGATGCTCAATCTGACCGACACGTTCGTCATCGAGCTCGACCAGAAACTGGTCACGGACGGTGCGGAAGAACCGTTCGATCTTCCCCCTGCCCTGCGGCCGTCCCGGCTTGGAATGGGTGAGCCGAACGGCTAGGGACGCGCATGCTCGCAAGAGCCACGTGTCGACGAAGGCCGACCCGTTGTCGACGTAGATCGACTCCGGGACTCCACGGGCAGACAGCGCCGGCCGCAGGGCCGCGGCCAGGCGGACGGTGTCCTCGGCGAACCCGAACCGGTGGCCCACGATCGCCCGGGTGTGATCGTCGATGAACGCGAACAAGTACGTCTTGCGCCCTCCGATCCTCGGCCCGTGGAGGGCATCCCCGGTCCACAGCTCGTTGCCCCGGGTGGCCTCGAACCGCCCGAACACACTCTTCTCTCCGCTGGCGCCGGTCAGGCCGGCGTCCGCGAAGTGCCGCTGCAACGTCCGGTCCGTCGGCGACCACCCTTGTGTCGTCCGCAGGATCCGCTGGATCTGCGCGGCTGTCCGGGCGGGGTTCTCCTTCTTCAGCGCGGCCGCCAGATCCAGCACCTCCACCGGCGTCCGAGGGGTGACCTGCCGCTGGGCCGGCACCAACGCGGGGAAACCGCCGGCTCGGTAGTGGCGAGCCCAGCGGTCCAAAGTGCCGCGGGTCACCTTGACCTGCGGCCGAACGGGTTGGTGTGCTCTTTCGCGGCCAGTTCGCGGGCGAGCTTCCCGCGCTGGCGTGTCGTGAGCTTCGTGTCGATCAGGTCCTGGATCAGGCCGTAGCGGAACAGGCCCACCTGCCGGGCCCGCTCCGCCCGGCGACGGTCCTCGTCCTCACTCGGTGACATAGGCAACCCACCTCGCGTCTCGAACAGAGCCCGCCGCTCAGCCGGCGGACACGATCAAGACTTCCGGCACCCTCCGATCCCGCCCAGGGGCGGCCCGTGTTGATCAAACAGAGGAAGAAGACGAGGTCAGGATCCTGCCGCCTATCGCCCTCCCGGCGAACTCCCACCGCGACACCGTGAGCATGTGCGGCCACTTCGTCGTGGCTGCCTGATGGGCGGCCGCGACCGCCGAGACCGCGTCGGCGAACGTCGAAGGCGCCGCATCCGGCATCACCGGGTCGTCCGCGAGCGCGACCAGAGCGACGGTGAAATGCCGGCGCACGGCCTCCGCCCGTCCGGCGAATGCCCGCAACCAGCCGCGGACCGTGCCCTCGGCCAAGCCCAGGTGGGCAGCGATCTGGCGGTGGCCCATGCCCAACGCGGCTATCTCCAGTCCGGTCCCGATCACCACGGCCGCATCCGCCCGCCGCGGCCAGATCCCCTCCGCCAGGAGCACGTGCGTGACCTTGCAGCCCGAGCAACGCGTACGGTGTGGCCGCAGAAACAGACGCGTCCCCAGGTCACCCCGGACCTCCCGGGGCCGCCCATGCCCCCACGGCGCCAGGACCGAGGAACACAGCGGGCATTCCAGCTGGCCGGCTCGCAGCTGTCGCTCTACCAGCAGCGCGTCCGAGTCCACGATCAACACCGACAGCCTCCGCGGCAAAGCTGTGCTCAGCTCCGAGCACGGACGAAGTACCGCCAGCCTGCCCAAATGCCAAAGGATCATGTCGCTCAAGGCGCCGTTGACCCTGGACGAGGAATCGTCAGAACCCCTGGGCCTCGGTCACCCGGATTCCGGCTTCGCGACGTAGAGCAGAGCGTGCCGGCGCCCGGGCCACGTAGCGTCTGTCCCACCAACATGGATCTCGGCTGTGATCTCCGAACGTTGTTCGGGTCCGCCGCCGAGGAACACCTCGAGCTCGAAGATGATGTCGTCGAGGTCTTCTTCCACCTCAGCAGTGCGTGCGGTGATGGCGAAGTGGAGGACGATCGCGTCCGGTCGAGGCTCTACCGCGATACCGCGAAGGTGTGGCCCGATGAGTCCCAGCGCCGCTTGACCTGTTTGGTTGAGCAGGTAGTTCCTCCGCAGCAGGACGCGCTCTTCATCCGCTGTGAGTTGCGGGTTGTAGTACTGCCGGGCGGGGTGATCCACGTCCGTAGAGTACCGATCCCGTCGGCACG
This sequence comes from Streptomyces sp. NPDC002209, assembly GCF_042890265.1. NCBI lineage: Bacteria > Bacillati > Actinomycetota > Actinomycetes > Kitasatosporales > Streptomycetaceae > Streptomyces > Streptomyces sp. NPDC002209. The sequence continues at coordinate 42,716 of NZ_JBIARX010000021.1, forward strand.
GCCCCACGTCGAGGCCTTCTGAACGAACGACGGCCCCATGGAACGTTCGTGTTCACCGTGTCGTCGTGCACGAAGAGACAGCCCAGTCCCGGACCCGGCTACATCCCGTGTGCAATGGGAATGTCGCCGTTACCCCGCTTCATGAACACGCTGAGAGTCGTCTAACACATTGCCGATGCGGTACGCCATCGCCGCCCGATCTCGATCAGGTACACCGCCCGAGACGGCCGGAGAAGCGAACGCACGTTGCACCCGTTCGGGATCGTCACCCATGCGGGCCGGTGGTACGTCACGGGCACGGATCCCGGGATCGGCCAGGACCGGACATTCCGGCTCGATCGCATTGCGGACGCGAGGGCCCTGCCCGGCTCCTTCGAGCCGCCCGCCGGACTCGATCCGGCACAGCGCGTCCTGTCAGGGCTCGCCAAGGCCGCGTACCGGCACGAAGTGACCCTGCGGATCCACGGGACGGTCGAACAGATCCGCACCCGGCTTCCTGCCAGTGTCGCGAGCGTGGAGGAGCCCGCGCCCGTGGAAGGCGTAGGTCCGCACATCGAGCGTTGGATCCACGTCGAATTGCGGGCAGAGAGGCTCGACTGGTTGCCTCCTGTACTCGCCTCGCTCGACCGGCCGTTCGTCATCGAGCGATCGGACGAACTCCGAGACCTTGTCATCGCGTTCGCCAACCGGTTCGCAGCCTCTGCCCGTCAAGCCTGACGTCGCTGTCTACTGCGCGAGTCCCAGCTGCGGATTCCCAAGTCACTGGCCTCGGGTCCGGTCCGCGCGCCGGGCGTGGGGACATCAGGGAAGGATCAGACCAAATGAGAAAGACCTGATATTCATGCTTCTGGGGTCAGATCACTTGAAATTGTCGGCGGTCCGGGTGTCTCAATTGATCTGGTTGCCGCAGGTCACGGCCCTGGATCCGGACCAGGTCACTTGCGACGGGACAACGGGCGGCCTCGCCCGCCAACTCGTCCAGCGCCGGGGAGCCAAGGGAGCGACACGGTGATGGCATTCTCGCCCTGCACGGGCGGCGTGCGCCTGCCGGCCCACGCTGCCCTGATCCCCCTGGGCGTACGCCGTGAGGGAAGCCGCAGCGTTCAACGCCTGACGGCCTTGCTGTGACTGGGAAGCCACCGGCTCCGGGCGCCCGGAGACGGTCCACGACTCGAAGCCGATGTGCCGACCAGTCCTCGCAGCCGGTACCGGCCAGCGACCGGACGTTGCACTCGTGTTGGTGGTGGCGGGCTCAGGTGTCAGAGCACCGGCGGGCGGCCCAGCCGGGTCATGCGCCACACCGTGCGCCACCTCATGGGGCGACGTGGCGGGCACGCGGTCCGCACGCCCTCGAAGAACCCGGCCCACCACGACTTGAGCCCTGCCAGGGGAGGGCGTTGGGCAACGGTGTAGGCCGCCCACGAGGCGAGGTATACGGGGACCAGGGCGGCCGGCAGGTTTCGCTTCGCCAGCCAGACGCGGTTGCGTCCGGTGTTCCGGTAGTAGACGGCATGGCGGGACGCCGGGGTTCGGGGATGCGTCAGCACCAGGTCTGCCCGGTAGTCGATCTGCCAGCCTGCGTCGAGCGCACGCCAGGCGAAGTCGGTTTCCTCGTGAGCGTAGAAGAACTGTGTGGGGAATTCGCCGGCTTGGTCGATCACGGGCATACGGATGGCGTGGGCGCCGCCCAGGAAGGTCGTGACCGGTCCGGAGACGAGCGGGTCGGCGCCGCCGAGGCGGGGTACGTGCCTGCGCTGGGAGATTCCCTCCTCGTCCGCGATGCGGAAGCCCACGATCCCCAGGCGGGGGTTGGCGGTGAACGCCTCCCTGACCAGTCGCAGGGTGTCGGTCCGGGGCAGCAGGCCGTCGTCGTCCAGGACCAGCACGACATCGACGCCTCCGTGCTTGCGTAGCCACTGCACTCCGGCGTTCCGGCCCCCCGGGATGCCCAGGTTCTCCGGCAGCTCGACGGCCGCAGCCCCGTCGCGAAGGTCCGGGAGCCTCACCCCCTGGCCGAGTACAACGACCGTCGCGGGGGCTCCTTCCTGGGCTGCCACCGACTCGAGGAGGGCCTGGAGCTCCTTCTCCCGGTCTCCCATGGTGAGGATCACCACGCCGACCGTGGGCATGTCCGTGTCGGCGTCGTTCACGCTTGAGCCCGCAGCATCTCGGCCGCGCGCTGGTTCAGGGCTTCCGCTCCTGGCACGCTGCGCCTTCGGTAGCCGGCCGCCGCGGACTGGATCGACCGGATCTCCTTCCGGTTCCGGTCCGAGGTCACGCCGTCCATGAAGTCGAGGGAGCGGTTCCACAGGGCCACGGCCTCTTCGCGCCGGCGCTGTGCCGCAACCGACTTTCCGAGGTTGACCATGGTGAGGCCGTGCACGCGCTGGTAGGTGCCCGGCACCCGGCCCCTGAGCGCTGCGCGGTAGTGCTTCTCGGCGGCCCGGTGGTCCTTCATCTCGGTCAAGGTCTTTCCGGTGTGCGAGGCGACGGTGGCCGAGACCGGCCCGGAAGCCGCGGCGTATGAGGGCACCTGATCGCCCCCGGCCAGCATCGCGTCTTCGGCCGACAGCAGCGAGGCCGCCGCCCTCTCGGCCTCTCCGCCAGCCCCGTACGCCCTGGCGCACGTGACCAGCAGGAGTGCCTCGGTCTTCCGGTCGATCTTGCCCGACGCGCGCCGCAGTGCTTCCTCCGCCAGGCCGATGCACGAGCCGGGGTGGCCGAGGTCGAGTGCCTGGTGGGTCAGGGCCCGCATCATCCACGCGCCGTGCCCGGCCGGGTCGGACTCGCAGGCCAGTTGGAAGCCGAGCAGGTAGTAACGCTGGGCCGCACACTCCCGGCCCAGGTCATGGTGCTTCCAGCCGACCAGGCACGCCAGCGTGGCAGCCGCTCCGAAGGCGCTTCGCCGTACCACCTCGGACGGGAATCGAGCCTCCAGCATGGGGACTACCGTGTCCGTCAAGTAGGCGGTCACCGTCGTCAGCCCGTGGCCGCCACCCAGCCGGTCGTCCGCGCTCCGGAAGGTCTCGGTGAGGTGAGCCACGGTGGCGACCTCCTCGGCACCGACGCTGCCGCCGCGTTCGGCCGCCCGGAGCGTGGCGGCGACGGCTTCGTGGTCGTAGGAGAGTGGCAGGCCGACAGCGGCTGTCGCGAAGGCGGCGTTGAGGAAGTCCCTGCGACGAAGCATGACGCATCTCCCGAGCTCGGCGGCACTGGCCAGCGGATCGGCACCCAGGGCCTCCCCAATGCCTGCGCAGCCTAGACCGATCTCGGTGAGCGTGACCTTCCGCTTCATCCTTCTGGTGAGAGCCTCGGCTATGTACGAGCGGGTCTGACCGCTTGGGGTACCGCCTGTGACCCAGGAGTGGACGGCCGAGCGGGAAGTGTGCAGTTCTTCCCCGGCCTCGGCGGCGACGGTACGGATCTCCCTGGCCAGGGCCTCGTACGTGCACCCGGCCTCGGCGATGGCGTCCGCCAGTGCAGCGTTCGCCGCCGAAGCGATCGGCGAGCTTGAACAGCTGCTCGATACGCCCGACCAGGGCCTGAAAACTGGGTGGCTATGTCACTCGCCTCGGATGTCGTTCCGAGGCGATCTCGGGAGTCACTGGTGCACGATTTTCATGATCAATGTCAGTGAGAGCCGATGTCGCTCGGAGGCGTCCGGAGCGACTATGAGGTGGGACGCCTGCGCCTTTCAGTGCTGCGGCTGGCGGGAGAGGCCAGTTCGAGTGCCCGGTTGTCGTGGCCTACCGCCATGTCGTCCAGCCAGAGCTCAACCAGGCGATGAAGTCCGGTGCTGGAGAGAGGTTGGGGCCCCAGAATCCATCGGAATTGCCCTTGAGGATGCGTCCGGTCAGCGGTCCCGTGATTCCCAGCAGAACGCCACGAGGTCAGCACCGCCCTCGACCCCGCCCACTGGCGCGCGACGGGCTGGACCGTCGACCAGCTCGGACGCCCCGTTTTCAAGTAGATCGTGCGGCCGTGGCTGTGGCGCCCCCCTTTCACCCAGACCTTGGCTTGCCGGTTAGTGGAAGAACTCCCAGATGGTGTACAGGTCGCCGGCCACGCGTGCGGCGGACAGCGGCGCCTTCCAGTACCAGGACAGGCCGTCGTACCACGCCTTGAAGTCGCTTTGCTTTCCGGCGACGGCCGAGGCGAAGCCCGGCACCTTCTTGAGCAGCTTGATGAGAGGGTGGGATGGCAGCGGCCGCTTCCCCCCGACTTCGGAGAGGCGGCCGCTGCGTTGGCTCAGGTGAGGGCGTCTACGCGCTGGGGGCGGGGAGAGGCGCTGTGCCGAGGGTGGGGATGGTCCAGCGCTGGGCGGGGCTGCCGTTGCAGTCGAACAGCCGGAGCGGGGTTCCGGGACGGGTGTCGAAGTTGCCGAGGTCGACGCAGCGGCCGGAGACCGGGTTGTGGATGCTGCCATTGGCTCGGGGGAGGAACCGCTGGCGCGGGGCGCTGCTGTCGCAGGTTTGGAGTTCGATGAGCGTCGTGTTCGCGGTGCCAGCGTTCACCGCGCCGAGGCACTTGCCGTTGGTACGGATGGTTCCGTCGCCCCGGATCTGGAACTTCTGGGCGTCGCTGCCGTTGCAGGCGGCGATCTGGATCTTGTTGCCGTCGTCGGGGCGGTTGAAGTCGTTGTCGACGCAGTTGGCGGCCGAGACCGTCAGAGCAATCGGGCCGACGGCGTCCGGGGCGGTGGGGGCGACGGCGTACGGATAGACCGCGAAGTCGCTGATGCCACCGTCAAGCGCGTCCGCACTGGCTCCGTCGGCCTTGAACCGTCCGAGGACGAGAGGCCCACCGGCGGCAGGGCTCGTGGAGGCCCGGTGCTGCGCGGTGCCAGCCAGGACCCCGTTGACGTAGAGGCTCATGAGGCCGGTGTCGGCGTTGTAGACGGCTGTCAGGCGGGCCCACGTGTTCGGGGTGAACCGGGCGGCGTCGTTGGCGATGTCGGTGTAGTCGAACGGCCATCCGTCGGCATCGGCGTGAGCCAGGGCAAAGCGCCAGTGCGAGGAGTCGGCATACAGGATGAAGGAGCTCGTCCGATTCCCGTCCTGGCTGGCGATGAGCCTCCTCTCGGCCCCGGCTTTGGCCCAGGTGCTAATGGTGAAGCTCTTCGTCGTGTCGACGGCCGAACGGGCGGCCGTGATGGTCGCTTGTGCCTCTGAGCCCTTGAAAGCGGCGTAGGTGGCTGCGCGGCCGCCGATCGTGTCGGGCGAGAACGTGATGCCGGTCGTGGTGGCGTCGTTGGTGCCGACCGCATCCCGGGTCATGGTGCCGTCCTGCCCGGTCAGCTTCCACTGCGCGGTCGGCATGTTGAGGTTGCCCATGAAGATCGGGGTCACATCGACGTCGGTGACCGTGGGGTGTGGGACAGTGCCGCCATTCGGGGCGGTACCCGTGCCTTTGAACGCGACGAGTTGCTGACTTCCATCTACAGCCCACAGATCAGGGATGCCGTCCCCGGTGAGGTCGCCGTCGGAGCCGACCCGCGGGTAGCGGGAAGGTTCGAACTTGCCGCCGATCGTGCCTGCAGACGGGTCGGTGAAGCCGCTGAGGTCGGGTTCCTGCGTCATGCCCCTGACCGGGAAGGCGTGCAGAGTGCCGTCGGCCTTGGATCGGGCCCAGAGAGTCGGCAGGTCTGTGCCCTGTGCCCGCCCAGGAGTGATCAACTCGTAGCCGTCCCATCGGGCGTCGTTGGCTGAAAGCAGGACGGATCGGGGCCCGAGCTTGTTTACAGTTCCGGCCGCGGCGAGCCAGAGCCGCCCGTTCTCGACGAAGAGCAGGGAAGTACGCCCCAATGCCCCGTCCTTTGCGGTGTCCCCGGACAGTGAGCCGAAGGCCGCGATCTGCGTCACCTTGGACCAGTCGGTGCCGTAACCGTGAGCGGTGCAGTCGATTGCTGCCCCGGCGGGTGTGACACAGCTGCCGGGCTTGGCCATGGTCACGGGTGCCGTGCCATCGAGGCCGCCGGTCGCGTCGTTGAGATAGATGTACAACTTGGGCTGGCCCGGCTGGTGGGCAAAGAGATCGTCAACGGATTTCTCACCCAGGCTGCCGCGGTGGGTGGTGTGGATGCCATTCCAGCCGTTCCAGCCGGGGGCCAGCTGAGGGCGGGCGCTGGGCGCCGCACCAGGGTCGCTGTCGCCCCCGACTAGGCGCAGCGTGCCGGCGCTGTCGGGCAGGAGGATGTCCGCCCTCCGGTCGCCGGTGAGATCGCCGAAGATCGGGGCAGGGCTGTTCGGGTTGGACGGCGCGTAGTAGCTGTAGGCGACGGGCTGGGAGAGGTTGCCGGCGTTGTCCTGGGTCTGCAGGTAGAGGTAGTTGGTACCCCACCGCTGGGGGGTGACCTTGATGGTGGTCTTTCCGTCGGTGAGCTTGGCTATGCCGGTTTCTGTATCGGTGCACTTCCAGTTGCCGGCCGCGGCCTTGACGGGGTCCGTGGTCCAGCGGGCGCAGGCCAGGCCCGAAGCGCGCCCGCCGGCTGCGGGTGCGGGATCGGTGCCTGAGAGGGTGAACGTTCCTTCATCATCCGCACGCTTGGGGTGGGCGCCGATCGTGCCTGAGGCCGGGAAGTCGGTGGAGGTGACGGCTGCGGTGGGCGGGGTGCGGTCGACGCGCAGGAAGCACCATTCCGTGGCCGCGCTGGTCAGTGTCCCGTCCGTGGTGCGTGCGGTCCAGCCGTACTGGTGGCCGTCGGTCAGTGCGCCGACGTCGACGGTCGCGTCTCCGTAGTCGCCGTTCCAGCCGGTCTGGGCGTATTCGGTCTTGCCGGTGTCGTCGTCCCAGTACTGGAAGGTCGTCTGGAGCTGGCGCTTGGTGGCCGAGTACGTGGCGGTGGTGAGGGTGATGTTGTTGTTGGCGCCGACCCAGCCGGGGTTGTCCCAGGGGGTCGCGGTGCCGGGCGTGCGGCAGTCGGCGTACGAGGCCGAGTTCGCGAAGCCGGGAGTGGGACGGGTGCGGGGCCACCACACGGTCGGCGTGATGTCGTACTCGACGGTGATGTGCGGGGTGTTCTCGTACCGCTGCCGGTAGTACTTGTTGTACTCGTCGTCGGGGGCGAGGCCGACGGTGATGGTGGGCCACTGGTACCGGGCGGCGTTCTTCACCAGGTCCGTGACGTTGAAGTCGATCTGGCCGGTGCCCGACATGCTGGTGTGACCGACCTGGCTGCAGCCCTGCATGGTGGAGCCCGTGCCGCAGGGCTGCCGGTTCCAGCTGGTCGGGTTGCCGATGGCGTTGGTGGAGTACAGGCCCATCGGTGTGCCGGTGCTCGGGCTGGACGAGGAGATCACGGTCGCGGAGAACGTCGCGTTGATGATCTCGGTGTTGTACAGCCTCGAGTCGACCCCGATCTGGAAGTAGGCGCGGGTGCGGCCGATTCCGGTGCAGGGCGGGTTGCCGATGTTGTATCCGCAGTAGCCGGTGGCCGGCTTGTCCTGGCCGTACTCGGTGCCGTTGAACTCGTTCGTGTCCGGGTAGGCCTCCTGGACCTGCGCCCAGGCCTGGTTGGGGTTGTCCAGAACCGGATTCCAGCCCGGGTCGATGTACCAGGGGCCTGTGCCCTTGCCCAGCAGATCGGGATCGGGGACGAGCTCGATCCCCTTCGAGTCGGCCGTCGTCCTGACCGGCTTTACGGTGGCGCCCGCGCCCGGGCCGTCCGCGGTGGAGGCCGCGGGCGGATCATCGGTGGCCGGGGCGGACTGCGGGGCGTCGGCGCCGGCCGACTTGCTCAGGCGCTGGGCGGTGGCCGGAGCCGGTGCGGCGGCCGAGTCCCACATGAAGGAGCTCGGGCTGGTGAAGCGGGTCCGGCCCTTGGCGTCCTTGATGTCGAGGTTGCCTGCGCTGTCGCCGGTGACGGTCAGCCCGTCTGCCTCGACATCCAGCCGCAGCTTCCTGACCGCCGGGTCCGCGGCGGCCTGGGCGGTGCGGACGATCAGGACCTGGCTCCAGCCGCCCTGCCGGTCGGCGGTCAGTCGCAGGTCCACGTCGGGAAGGACGTTCCGATAGAGGGCGCTGTCCGCGACGAGTGTGGGCTTGGGGAGCGCGAACGGGGTCTTGAAGGCGACTTTCCGGCCGTCGGCCGTGGCCATGGAGACCATGGGGCCCGTGCCGCCGCCGGAGAAGCTGAGCTTCGAGGAGACCGCGGCCGGTACGACGGCACCGTCAGCGGCGCCGTGGAGCGTGGCGTCGAGCGCGCGCCACTGCCCGTCCGCGCCCTTCGTGCGCTCCGGTACGGCAGTGGCATCGGTGGTCAGCGTGCCGCCGGGATTGGCGAACGTCTGCGAGCCCGCGGTGGTCAGATCGGCGACGGCCACCCGCTTTCCGCTGCTCCTGGCCTCGGCGAGGGCCTTGGTGATGGCCGTTTCCTGCGCGCTCGGCGCCGGTTTGGGCGGAGGCGCGGGCCAGGCGGACTGCCCTGGTCCGTGGCCACGCACACCGCCGTCGGCCGCTGCGGGCGGAGCGGCGATCAGGCCGGTTCCGAGCGAGAGTACGGCTGCTCCGGCGACGGGCAGCATCGAGACGCGCAAGGCCCGCCGAGTGCGGCCCCCCGGCCTTGGTGTCCGCAATGCTGAAAATGACGATCTCACGTGAGAGCCCCCCTGAGCTGTGAGACGGACAGAAGTCAGCCGCACAATCTCTTCACGTCTGCAATTCTGTCAACGCTTTATGAGATTCCGCTGTCCGCTTTGGGTGGTGAACGCCCGAGGTGCACCTCAAGTGACATGAGTCACGCGTGAGGAATATGAGACTCCGCTGATAAATCGAACGTGCGCTTCGTAAGGTGCGTCTGATCTGGGCCTTGCCGGTCCGGAGTTCACGCTTCCTGTGTCCTGTGGGGGGATTCGGTTGTCTCGTAGAGGTGGCTCCACCGTGCGCTCGCGCACCAGACGGTCGCGCATCGCGGTCGTCGCTGCGCTGTCAGTTCTCTTCTCCGGCCTCGGCCTTCCCGTAGTCGAAGCGGCAGACAAACCGCCAAAGGTGTGGGTTCCACCCAATACGCCGCTGCCGGATGCGAAACCCGTCAAGGGGGCCAATGCCAAGCCTTCGGCCAAGCAGGCGCCAGCTGGCCGGAAATGGTCGCCCGAATCGAAAAGCAAGATTCCGGCCGGCGCGGCAAACGTCACCTTAGGTCCCAAGGAAACGGCTCGAGGCATCACCAGCTCCGGGGCCGTCCAAGCCGGCAGGCTTCCTGTCTGGATTGCGCCCGCGAATGGCGTGAATCGGTCGGTGAATTTGTCTTCTCTCGCCGTCGGAGGATCGGCCACACAATCCGGCCAGGACAGCACACTGCGTGTCGAGGTGAAGGAGGCAGCCAAGACCCGGGCCGCCGGAGTCAACGGCGCACTCATCGCCCTCAGCAGCACCGCCGGCGCCAGCCCCGCGGGCAAGGTGGAAGTCGGTCTCGACGTCTCGGCATGGGCCAAGGCCGCCGGAGCCAACTGGGCCGACCGCGCTCATCTCGTTCAGCTGCCCACCTGTGCGCTGACCACTCCCGGCGCCACCGGCTGTACGACCCGTACGCCCCTCGCCTCACACCGGGACGCCTCCGGGCGCCTGGTCGCCGAGGTGGACGTGCCCAAGAGCCCCTCTGCCTTCGCCGCCGCACCGAAGAAGAACCAGCCAGGCGGCACCAAGTCGGCATCGCCGGCAGCCCCGCAGGTGCTCGCCGCCCAGGACGTGGCGCTCGCGCTGGAGCCGGGCCCCAAGGGCGCCAGCGGTGACTACACCGCCAGCCCGCTGCAGCCGTCCGCCTCCTGGCAGGCGGGGGCGAACGCCGCGAACTTCACCTATGGCTACACCGTCGAGGTGCCCAATGGCATCGCCGGCGCGGGGCCGGGAATCTCCCTCGGCTACGACTCCTCCTCCGTCGACGGCCGCACCGCGTCGACGAACGCGCAGGCAGGCCTGTTCGGAGAGGGCTGGGACTGGAGCCCCGGCTCGATCTCGCGCTCGTACAAGGGGTGCAAGGACGCGGGCATCAAGGACTCGGGCGACGAGTGCTGGGCCGGCGACATCCTCTCGCTGAACCTGGCCGGCCACTCCGGGCAGATCGTCCGGGACGACACCACCTGCGTGTACCGCCTCCAGGGCGACGACGGCACGAAGATCGAGCGCCTGACCGATCAGCGCAACGCCGCCTGGAAGGGCGAAGGCTTCAAGGTCACCACGACCGACGGCACCCAGTACTACTTCGGCTCCAACCGCCTGCCCGGCGGTGACGGCACCGACCCCGAGGCCAAGTCCGTCTCCACGGTCCCCGTCTACTTCAACAGCGGCCAGGACAAGTGCCTGGGCGCCCAGACCCCGGCCAACGGCACGTGGCAGCAGCTGGGCTGGCAGTGGAACCTCGACTACGTCGTGGACCCGCACCAGAACCTCGTCTCCTACCGCTACGAGCAGGAGGACAACTACTACGGGCGCGGGGGCGGCCAGAACAACGGCACCGGCACCAACACGCTCTACCAGCGCGCCAGCTACCCGACCTGGATCGGCTACGGCCAGCGCCTGCCGGAGCAGATCGCGGCCAAGGGCGCGGCCAAGCCCGCCGCCCAGGTGTGGCTGCGCTCCACGGAGCGCTGCTTCCCCGATGACGCCCCCGCCTGCGCCCCCGCCCAGCGCACCAAGGCCAACGCGAACTCCTGGCCCGACACACCCGTCGACCAGGAATGCGCGGCCGCCGGCCAGTGCCTGAACCTCTCGCCGACCTACTTCTCCTCCAAGCGCGTCAAGCGGATCGACACCGAGGTCCTGGCCGGCACCGGCTACCGCGGCGTCGACTCCTACTTCCTCAACCAGTCCTTCGAGAACCCGGGCGACGGCACCTCCCCGACGCTCTGGCTCGACTCGATCGTGCGCAAGGCGTCCAACGGCCAGCCCGAGAAGGAACTGCCCGCGGTGTCGTTCCAGCCGCGGCAGATCGCCAACCGCGTCGACGGCGTGGTACGGCGCCCGGACGGCAATGACGCCTCGGCGCCCCACTACTACCGCCCGCGCATCGAGAAGATCACCACCGAGACCGGTGGCCTGATCAACGTCGTCTACAAGGAGCCGGAGTGCTCGAGGGTCAAGGGCACCATGCCCTCCTCCGAGGACTCCAACACGATGGCCTGCATGCCGGTCAAGTGGTACCTGCCCAAGCAGTCGTACCCGGATCCGGTCAACGACTGGTTCAACAAGATCGTCGTCCAGTCCGTCACCCAGCAGGACATGGTCGCCGGCCAGGTCACCACCGTCACGGACTACGAGTACGGCGGCGGCATCGCCTGGCACCGCAATGACTCCGAGTTCGCCGATCCCAAGACCCGTACCTGGGACCAGTTCCGCGGCTACGCCACGGTCACCACCCGCACCGGCAACGGCAACGCGGCCGAGGCCCCGCGCACCAAGAGCGTGGCCACGTACCTGCGCGGCATGGACGGCGACGTCCTCGCCAACGGCACCAAGCGCAGCGTCACCGTGCCCGACGCGCAGGGCGGCACCATCAAGGACGAGAACGTCCTGTCCGGCCGGGTGCGCCAGACCGAGACGTACGACCGCGACGGCGGAACCGTCGTGGCCGACGAGGTCACCACCCCCTGGCTCGGCAAGAAGGAAACCGCGACCCGCGCCCAGTCCGGAGACCTCCCCGCCATCACCGCCCGAGCCCAGAACACGGCCAAGGTCACCACCCGCGCGAAGCTGGCGGACGGGAAAACCTGGCGCATCAGCGAGCGCACCTCCGAGTACGACGACACCCTCCTGTCGCGCCCGACCAAGGTCGACGACAAGAGCGACCTGTCCCGCCCCGACCAGCGCCTGTGCACCACGTTCGACTACGCCGCCGGCCCCGGCGGCGCCCTCACCCAGCTGGCCTCCCGCACCCTGGTCCTCTCCGGCGCCTGCGGGCAGAGCCCGACGGCCGCGAACACCGTCGGCGACACCCTCGCCTCCTTCGACAACCAGCCCGCCGGACAGACCGGTGCCACCGGGGACCAGACCGGCACCTCGGTCCTCGAGAAGTACGACGACGCGGGCAAGGCGGTCTACCGGCTCAACTCCACGTCGACGTACGACGCGTACGGCCGCGTCACGAGCAACACCAACAAGACCCGCAAGGACGCCACTCACCCCGACGGGGCGGTGACCACCACCGAGTACAAGCCGGCCACCGGCTCCCTGCCCACCGAGGTCACCCACACCAACCCGCTCGGCTGGAAGACGACCACCACCCTCGACATCGGCCGCTCGCTGCCGCTGAAGACGACGGACGAGAACCAGCACGTCGCCGAACGCGAGTACGACCAGTTCGGCCGCGTCACCTCCATCTGGCAGCCCGGCCAGGAACGGGCGAAGGGCGCCCTGCCCGTACGCAAGTACTCGTACGCGATGAACGGCAGCGACGCGCCGTCCAGCGTCCTGAGCCAGGCGCTCATGAACGACGACTCGTACACGTCCAGCTACACGGTGTACGACGGACTCGGGCGCACCCGCCAGACACAGGCGGCCCCTGTTTCCGGTACCCGCGGACGCCTGATCACGGACGCGCTGTTCGACTCACACGGCTGGCAGGTCAAGACCAGCTCCGCCTACTACAACGACGAAGCCGGTCCGTCGGGGACCCTGTTCCTGCCCAACGGCGGAGTCAACCCCGACAGCAAGCTCCCCGCGCAGACGGTTTCCGTGTTCGACGGCCTGGGCCGCACGACGGCCTCCGTTTTCCAGTCGTACGGCGTGGAACAGTGGCGCTCGAAGACCGAGTACCCGGGCGCCGACGAGGTCCGCACCATCCCGCCGAACGGCGGCTATGCCACCGCGACCATCGCCAACGGCACCACCTCGCTCCTGCGCCAGTACAAGTCGAACACGCCCACCGGTCCCTACGACGAGACGACCTACGAGACCAACACGCAAGGCCAGGAACTGCGGCGCAAGGACTCTGCAGGCAACGAGTGGACCTTCACCTACGACCTCCTCGGCCGCACCGTGAAGACCACCGACCCGGACGCCGGCACCAGCACCACCGTCTACGACGACAGTAAAAACCTCACCACCGTCACCGACGGCAGGAACAAGAGCGCCACCACCGTCACCGACCTCCTCGGCCGTGCCACCGCGACCTACGAGGGCAAGGCCGTCGACCCGGCCAAACAGGTCGGCGCCTTCACCTACGACACCAAAGCCCTGGGCAAGCCCTCCACGAGCACCCGCTACGTCGGCGGAGCCGGCGGCAGCGCCTACGTCTCCGAAGTCACCGGCTACGACGGCGGCTACCGCCCTCTCGGCACGAAGACCACCATCCCGGCGGTCGAGAAGGGGCTTGCGGGGACCTACGAGGCCAAGAACACCTACGATGCGTACGGCCAGTTGGCGAGCACCGAGCTTCCGGGCGTTCCGCAGGCGGGTCTGGGCGTCGAGACGATGACGTTCTCCATGGATGCGGCGGGCAACCTCGCGGCGTTCGACGGCACCATCGGCACGACCCGCTCGCCTTACGTCGTGGACCTGCGGCGTGACCCCTACGGTCACGTCATCCGCACCACGGTGGGCAAGAGCGCCAAGCAGATCGTTTCAACGATCGGCTACGACATCGCGACCGGGCGGCAGATCCGCTCGACCGTGGACAAGCAGACCGCGGCGACCTCGAGTGTCGACGTCGTCGACTACACCTACAACCAGGTCGGCCAGCTGACCTCGATCGGCAACACGCAGGATGGGGCCACCCGTGACCTGCAGTGCTTCACGCACGACTACCTGGGCCGGCTGACCCAAGCGTGGACCGACACCGGGAGCCAGAGCACGGCTCCCCAGCCCAGCGTCCCCGGCGTCGGCGGCTGCACCAACTCCGGCGGCCCAGCCGTCGACGGCACCGGCAAGCCCAGCGTGGGCGGACCCGCCCCGTACTGGCAGCAGTACGAGTACGACCTCCTCGGCAACCGCACCAAGCTGGTCAAGAAGGACGTCACCGGCAACGCGGCCAAGGACACCACCGTCACCCAGACGTTCGGCGGCCGCCAGAACACCCCCTCCACCGACCCGAAGACGGGCGGCGGCACGGGCGGCCCGCACGCATTGATGAGCTCCACGGAGACCGGCCCGTCCGGCACCAAGGTCACGTCCTATACCTACGACGCGGGCGGCAACACCGCCTCGATCACCAGCACACCGGGCACCAAGAACCTGACCTGGAACGACCAGGGCAAGCTCGAAAAGATCACTGGCACCGGTGAGAGCGCCGGCACCAGCTACCTGTACGACACGGGCGGCAACCAGCTCATCCGCCGGGACCCGGGCAGCACGACGCTCAACCTCGGCACCGACCAGATCACCCTGGACACCGCCACCGGCAAGGTCTCCAACACCCGCACGTACGCGGCTCCCGGCGGCCTGTCCATCACCCGCACCACCACCGGCGGCACCTCCGCCCTCACCTACCAGAGCTCCGACCACCACGGCACGGGCGGCGTCCAGTTCAACGCCACCGACCTCGCCCACGTCCGCCGCGCCTCCGACCCGTTCGGCAACGAGCGCGGCACCCAGCCGGCCCCCGGCAGCTGGGCAGGCGACAAGGGCTTCATCGGCGGCACCAAGGAGAAGGCCTCCAGCCTCACCCTCCTGGGCGCCCGCGAGTACGACCCGACCACCGGCCGCTTCATCAGCCCAGACCCCATCCTCGACGCCGGCGACCCGCAGCAGTGGAACGCGTACGCGTACTCCAACAACGATCCGATCAACAAGTCCGACCCCAGCGGCCTCGCATACAAGTGCGAGCAGGGTGAATGCGGCGGAAGCTCGTACATCAAGACGCAGACCCTCTCCGACCACAAGGGCAAAACCACCGACCCCGACGGGGAACTCAAGAGCGCCACTACGCAGCTCCACAAGACCAAGCAGAGGCGAGACCACCTGATCAACGAGGTCGTCGACCTCGTCGGCGACCTGATCGGCTACAACGACGCCCGGGACTGTTTCACCAAGGGCGATGTCATGGCCTGCATCAACACAGCCCTCAACTTCGTCCCGTGGGGCAAGATCGCCAAGGCCATCAAGGTCGGCATCAAGGCATTCAAGATCTACAAAGAGCTGAACAAGGCGTACGACGCCGTCCACGAGGCCGAACGCGGAGTCTCACGCGCAGCAGCAGCCATGAGCCGCGCCAAGACCGCAGCCAAGGAAGCCGGCGAGGCCGAGGCGAAGGCCGCCAAGTCAGGTGCGGAGAAAGCCGGCAAGGAAACCGCTGCAGACAGCGCAGGCACGGAAAGCAAGGCCGCTCGAGAGGGATCCGACGCCGAGGCGAGCGCAGGCTCCGCCGAATCGCACAGCAGCGGCGGCGCAGACGCTGACACCGCCGTGGCATGCAAGCTCAACAGCTTCCCCACGGGTACCCGCGTCCAGATGGCCGACGGCACCACCAAGGAGATCCAGAACGTCCGTGTCGGCGACACCGTCCTTGCCACTGACCCGCAGACAGGCGAGACCCGTCCCCAGCAGGTGACGGCGACCATCACCACCCCGGACGACAAGGACTTCACCGACCTCACCCTCACCGACGAGTCCAACCCGCGCGCCCCGCCCGTCCAACTGACCTCCACCCTCCACCACCCGCACTGGAACGAGACCCGCCACCAGTGGGTCGACGCGGGCGAATTCAACCCGGGCGAACAGCTCCGTCGCCCCGACGGCACCACCCTCACCGTTCAGTCCAAGCGCAACTACCCGTACGCAGTCACCACGCACAACCTCACCGTCAACGACTTCCATACGTACTATGTGCTGGCAGGCGCCGCACCGGTTCTCGTCCACAACTGTCCTTCTGGAACCCGAGGTCCACAGGGAAAGTTCAAGCCCGCACTGGTAGTGGACCGTGCTCAGGGAAACTGGGACATGGAAGCGAGGATCTCGGATGCCAGCGCTCTTCGTGACCAGGTTGCGGAAGCGGCGACGGGGGCGGCGAAGTCGCGCACTTACACAGCAGCAGTGCATAGGAGGACTGGTGATATCGCTGTTAGTTGTTCCGGGAATGGAAGCTGTGCGGAGCCGAATATCCTGAATGCAACTGGGTGGGCAGCGAGTGATGTGATCTTTACCCGAGCCGCGAGAAGAGAGGATGTCGGTGACGGTTTGGGGAAGATACTGCAGGAGAAGGAAATATGCACTGTTTGCCAGGGGAATTACGGACCGGATAATTTCGTTCCGGGTGTTTTGTATGATCCTGCTGGATCTTGGATGTTGGGGGCAAGGTGAGGGCTGCTAATATCGAGCTGGAGCGCCATGACTGGGCTTCGCTGCGGTGTGGATGTGGAAAGTCTGGCGGTCATATTCCGTCCTCGTTCGCTACTCTTCTCGGGGCTCGCACTCTAGAGGAGACCGTCGGTCATACGCTCGATGGTCACCTGGAGCGAGAGGCTATGCTGTTTCAGGTGGCGCCGTACGCGACTCCCGTAATTCTCGCCGCCCTCACCGAGGAGCTGCCTTCGTTCATCAGGTCCCATTTCCTGAACATTCTTTGGTATCTGGTTACTGGAGAGTCCCATGCAACCGAAGTGGAAGCAGGGCTGCCAGATCTGGAAATGGAGTGTCGCTCTGCGGTAGGGGAAGGGATCTGGCTGATCTATAAAGAGGCGGCATCGGGAGACAGTGAGACGGCCCTGGATATCTTGGAATTCGCGGATCCGGATTCTGTGCGATTTGAGAATTTCCGTTCGATCATTGCCGCGAGGTCGAAGAGGAGGCGTCGATTCTAGGCGTAGAACGACTCCGGGATGCTGGCGGCGAAGCTTAGATGTTATTTCAACCGTCGTGCGTGATGATTGAAGATAGTGCGCACCAGGTCAAATGTGGGCGATCAACACTGAAGAACGTCTGGGGTAGCAGCAGGTAAGCTGTTCGAACGGATAAGAGCCCCGCCGGAATGCCTTCCCGGCGGGGCTCTTATCCGTTCTGACGGCAACGCTCACGGCAACGTCAGCGGACGACGGCTGCCGTATTTCGACATCTGGTTCGAGCCCATTCCGGCGACCAGGCTCCTGGATATCTGCCGCGCGAGGATAAGAACCTTGCGGTGGCGTGGCAAACAGACTGTCGGCGCCGCAGGCGCCTTACGGGTCTTGCTGAAATGGGCGAGAGGGGCCTTCTTGTGGCCTACGTGGATGATCGCAAACGGGCTGGATGCTACTTTCAGCTCTACCTCGACCCGCACCTGCTTAAAGTGATCGGATGCTTCGGAGTCAACATCTCCGCCGAAGGTGTCCCAATAACTGGTCCCGCATAGGGATGGCAGGCGAAGTTGAGGGTGCGCTCTGGAGTTCTGCTCTGCAGGGAATGAAGCTTGTCGACCGTCGCATCCTCACAGTGCCCCAGCGGCCCCACCAGATCTGCTTCCAGCGGGGCCGCTGGGGTGTTTGACGGCAGTAGTTGACGGCAACGTCAGTGGACGGCTGTTGCGGCGAGCAGTGGGTCGGCGCTGACGTTTGAACCGGTGGCGGCTTCGGTGGGGTTGTGGAAAGTGCGACCGAGGAGATCGATGGCGAGACTTCAGGAAGTTCCGTTCACGAACGTCTCGCACGGCAGCGGAAGGGCTATGAATCACGGGGCGTTGTGCTGGTATTGCGGCGGACTGCCTGAACCTTGTGCCAGGGGATTTGGGAGCGGGACTGGGCGCGGTCGAGCTATTCGCGTTTCACCGTCGCCGAGCCGGGCTTCCAACGGCCCTGGTGGGTGGGGTCGCCGCCGGCGTCTGCGATTTCCTGGGCGCCGCCTCGGCGCAGGCCGTGCGAGGTGATCAGGTGCCAGCCGGGCAGGTGGGCCAGGTAGGCGCGGTGGCGGATCCAGTCGTTGAGGGCGTCGCCCGTGTCGTATTCACCGCGGGCGGTCGCGGCTGACCGGTTCTGAAGACGGCCCCTCGAGGTCAGGGCACGCATCAGCGGGCCCTCGTGGATGCCCATCCGGTGGAGGCAGCTCAGCCAGTCCCGTACGGCCGACACCGGGTCGTAGAGCGGAGAGTCGGCCGGGTCGGCCGGGATGAACGTGCTCTCACCCTTTCCCTCCTGGTCCGTTTTGGAATACGCGATCCAGAGGTCGACCCCGGTGTCCTCGACCTCGACGTCGTCTATGTCAAGGTCAGCCAGCTCGATATGGCGGTTCAGGGCGCCCCGGCCCACCAGGAGTGCGCACCGGTCCCGCAGCCCGGCGGGTGTGCGCAGGTCACAGGTGTCGACCATGGCGCGCAGCATCGGCTCCGTGATTGCCGGGGCCTTGCGTACGCGGTTCCGCTTGCCCCACTCCTTGCGGTATTCGGCCAGCATTCCGCGGGCCTCGGTGGTGCCGGGCCGCTGGTCCTCGGGCATCCATGTACGGACGCCCGACATGTAGGTGCGGATCGTGTTCGGGGCCATCTCGCGGGCGATGAGGCTCGCGACCCACTCCACGTACGTTGCCGTGGTGCACGGCCGGGCCACTCGGCCCATTGCCTCGCACCACTCGGCGAAGTTCCTGCGCTGGCTGCTGTAGTTGCGGTTGGTGTTGGCCGGCGCGGCCTTGTTCTTCAGGCGCTCCGCCGTGGCCGGGGACACCTCGAAGTCCCGGCGCGTGTACGTCGGGGCATCGGCCTCGGTGGGTACCGCGTCGCCTGGGTGGAGGATGGTGTGCCGGTCGAGCAGCGGGCGGGCGCGGCTGCCGACGGGAGGGTGGCTGGCAGCAGGTCGTCGTCGACGAGCTCGGCCTCGAGCACCTCGGCGTCCTCGACGGCCGCCGCCATCGACGGCTCCCCCGCCGGGGCCTGGTCCTCGGTCATGAGCCGCCTCCCTGACGGAATTTATACGAGGGTGCGGGGGAGCCTGCCCCAGACTTTGGGGTACGAGTGGTCACGGCACCAGGCCAAGGCAGACGAAACCTTCAAGGGACGCGCAGGTCCGTGACCTCAGCAACTGTCTGCGTCCGGTCGGCGGGGGTCCAGCGGGCGTTGCCGTTCGAGGCTGCTGACGATGCGTCCGGTGGGAAAGGACAGCCGTCCGACCGGAACGACCCACGGGCCCCAGGCGGACAAGGGCTCGGGCAGCGGAAGGCCGTGCTCGGACGCGCTGCGTTCCACCGCGTCGAGGCCGTGCAGCAGGGCCTGCCACCGCTGGGCCTGGACGGGCGTCATGTTCGAGTCGGCCTCGCTCCACCAGCGGTCCTTCTTCCGCCGCGGGCTGAGGGAAGCGCGGAAGCGGGCCCATGTCTCGCCGGGACGGGCGGCGGCCGTGTGGTGGAGATGGAGGAAGAGGGCGGGGCCGAGCGACGGATAGGCGACGAGTGCGGCGAGGAGGACCATGGCGGCGCGGTAGGGCCGGTAGGCCACGCTGCGCGAGGTGTGCGCGTCGGGATCCACCACCACGGCCTGGTGTTCGTCGAGGTCGGCTTCACGGTGGTCCCGCCGGATCGCAGTGAGCAGACCGTAGCTGTTGGCCAGCCGTTTGACTGTACGGGGAGTGGCCACGAGGAGCGGCGGGCCGAGCAGGTCCAGCAGGGTGATCTCGTCGGGTTCCAGGGTGAGCGGGTCCACCCGCTCGATCACGCGCGCGGCCGGTAGCTCGACCCCGAACATTGCGGTCCCGGCAACGGCTCCCTCCTCGCGAGCCCGGTTCTCCTCCGCAGCCCAGATTTCGAGGGACTCGGCCTCCTCCCGGAGAGGTGAGGGGCGGGGAGGCGATGCGGCATCAGGACCGTGGGCATCAGGACCGGGCGAGGGCCCGGGCATCGGGTGGGGTGCCTGTGCCGGCTGGTCCTCGCGTACGCCGACCAGGGTGTGCAGCATCCGCTGGAATCCGCCTGTGTCCAGCGGCGGCAAGGTGAGCACCACCTGGAAGATCTTTTCCAGGTACTGCGCCGGGGTGGAGTGCCACAGTTCCTCGTCGTCCGGATCGACGGATTCCTCTTTTCCGCTTTCGGTGGCGGGAGGAGCCTCTCCCTTCTCGAGGAGATCCCGGTAGTGCGCGCCGATGGCGCGCATCAGCCAGCGGGGGTCCACGGCGACCACGACGACGAACAGCTCGACGGCGAGGAGCAGATGGACCGCCTCCAGCATCTCCACCACACGCCGGGGCGGGCACCGGTCCATGTCGTCGATGTACAGGATGATCCTGTCGATCCGCGGCAGCTCGTCCCCGGCCTCGTCGGGGCCGGGGACGAGCGCGTCGCGATCGTCGTCCGCGGCGCCGGCCAGCAGAGCCGCCATGCGCTGGAAGTCCTCCCGGATCCGGGTCATCACCCCCAGCTGACTGCGGTAATCGCCGGCGGCGGCCCGGTCGGCGACGAGCCCGGCAAGCTGACCGGCAGCTGTGACGTTCTGGACCTGCCGGGTGAGTTCGGCGACCTCAGCAGCAGCCACGTCCGCGGCGGTCTGCAGCCGCCGACGCTGCTGTTCGCCGTACTCCACGGCCTTCTTCCAGGCCTCGCTCGCACGGGCGCGGGATGCACGCACAAGGCGGACGGCCTCACGTACGGCCACTGCCGCGCAGGCGATGCCGGGAAGCGCCGCCGCCGAACCCCACACTGTCGGCAAACCCCAGGCCAACACGAGCGTCGCCCCAGCCAGTACTACGAGGACAGCGGCCGTGGCGAGCGGAAAGCTCCGGACGAGGCGCCAGGAAGCCCGGCCCGTCTCGCGCAGCGCGGCCACGGTGCGGGCCGCCTCCGCGTAGACCTTCTCAGGGGCGTCACCCGCGAGCCGCCGCAGGTCGTCCTGCTGCTTCGCGGGCAACCGGTCCCACAGCCGCTCGGGCTCCTTGAGCGCCTGCTCCAGAACGTCACGACGTGCCTTCGCGGCCTGCAGCCGCTCCCGCACGTGGCGCTTGGTGACCAGCTCGGCTGTCAGCCGGGACTGCCGGCGTTGCTCCTCGCCGAGGTCGCCGTCCAGCGGCGCTGCGAGCTGGGCGAACAGCTCGGCGACCAGGCTGGCCCACAGATCTGTCTCCGCGTAGTGCCAGGCATTGAAGCTGACCTGCCGCACCGCGCTGTGCGCGAGCGGATTGTCCGGCTTGGCCGTCGCCTCCACCTTCTTTTGGAGCATGCCGAGAAAGTGGCTCTTCCCCTCGCCCCAGTCCCCGAACAGGCCCACCGCCAGCGGGGGCCGCGCCGTGCGCGCGGTGATCAGCTCCGCGACCGCCTCTGCCTCCGCTGCCCGGGCAAGTTCGTCGGAGGCAGCCGGTACGTCCGATCGGTAGAACGGCAACCGTGCCACCGGGCGGTCTTCCACCACCTCCCACAGCAGTACCTGACCGTCGTCGTCCCCGGTGGCCAGCACCGGCCGATGGCCGACCTCTCCCCATGCACCCCACAGCACACTGCCGGAATGACCGGTCAGGGGCGCTCCCAGCGCGGTGCCCGTCGCCGGGTCCCACAGCCGTACGGCGGCTGCGTCGTCCCCGGTGGCCAGCACCGGCCGACCTCCGACATTGCCCCATGCACCCCACACCAGAGCGCCATTGTGGCCGGTCAAGGCCTCCCCCTGCGGGGCGCCGGTCACCGGGTTCCACAAGCGCACTGTCCCGTCGTGGCCACCGGTGGCCAGCACGGGCCGGCCGCTCACCTCGCCCCACGCGCCCCACTCCACGCTGTGCTCGTGGCCGGTCAAGGGATCTGTCCATGCATCCCCGGTCGCGGGATTGGAAAGCCTTACCTGACCCGAACGATCCCCCGTGGCCAACACCGGCTGACCGTCCACGCTGCCCCACGCGCCCCACAGCACGCCCTCGTCGTGCACGGTCAAGGGCCCTGTCGACGCAACCCCAGGCGCGAGATTCCACAGGCGTACCTCCCCGGCACGATCACCTGTGGCCAGCCTCACCATCCCGTCCACGCTGCCCCAGGCCCCCCACATCACGGCATCGCTATGGCCGATCAGAGCCTCCCCCAAGGCGCTGTGCATCACCGCATCCCACAGGTGGACCGACCCCGTATAGCTGCCGGTAGCCAGTGGCCCCGTGATTCGCCCTTGCCGGCTCCACGCCCCCCACATCCCGGCCGCTCCGCCAGGTCCGACCATGGGGTCGCCGAACTCGGCTACCGGCGGATCCCATAGCCGCCCTGCACTGCCCCTGCCGCCCGGGAGGTCGGGATTCCACAGCCGCACCGTGCCGTCCCGGCCACCGGTTGCCAACACCGGCTCGCCGCCGGGTAGCCGGCCCCACGCCCCCCACCACACCCCACCCCTGTGGCCCGTCAGCGGCGTTCCGAGCAGGGTTCCCTCGATAGGGTCGCAGAGCCGCACCGTACCCTCGCGATCGCCGGTGGCCAATACGAGCCGACCGCCCACCTCGCCCCACGCACCCCACAGCGCCCCACCGGCATGTCTCGGCAAGGGTTCCCCGATCGGCACTCCACGCAGGACAGGGAATCCGATTTCACCGCTCATGGAAGGAAATGTACGAGCCTGGCGCATCCTTTTCCGGGCAAGCGCCTGACATCTCTGCCCTTGGGTCGCTCCGATGCTGTCAGGCCGAACAACGCCGAACCGGAACCACAGGACCGCAGGGGCCGGCCGGTCCTGGCCTTGAAGCACCAGGCCAGTCTCGCGCCCAAGTCACAGGGGCGGATGTTGCGGTCTGCCGTACCAGTGAGGGTCGTGGCACGGGATACTGATCCCATGGCTCAGCTCTCGTCCTCCGTCTCATCGGCGCCCGCCGCCGCCGAGGTCCTGCGCGAGCGGTACACCCACCGCCTGCCCGCATCCCTCGGCGAGCTGACCGGCCCGTCCCGCGGAGTGGTGGAGCTGCCCCTGCATGTGGCCTGGTCCGGGCTGCGCGCGTACGACCTGGACCGGCCCCGGCAGCGGATGAGCCTGTACCGCACCGTCCTGGCCGAAGGCCAGCGCGAGGACCTCATCGCGCTCCTCGACCGTGACCTGCTGACCGAGCAGTGGCCCGTCCTGCGCACCCTGGTCAGCCGGCACATCCGCCAGGTCTGGGAAGAGCACTTCCCCCAGCTCGCCGCCCGGACGCGGACGACGTCCGCGGCGTGAACCTCAGCGCCCTCCACCGCCGGCTCCTGGCCGACGTGATCGCCATCGGGAGTCCCTACCCGCTGGTGATCACCGGCGGATACGCGGTGCAGGCCCACGGCCTCGTCGACCGCCTCAGCCAGGACCTCGACGTCGCCACCGAGAACCCCGCCCCCATGGCCGACATCACCGCCGACCTGGCCCACGAGCTGGCCAAACGCGGCTGGCGGGTCGCCGTCATCGCCGTCGACCCGCTGTCCGCCCGCCTGATGGTCACCGACCCCGCAGACGGCGCCGAGTGCGAGGTCGACATCCTCAAAGAGAACCTGTGGAGCGCCCCGGCCCACACCGAGTACGGCCCGGTCCTCGCCCTCGACGACGTCATCGGCACCAAGGTCCGCGCCCTGGCCGACCGCGGCGCCGTACGCGACCTCATCGACGTCCACGCCGCCTCCCGCCTGCGCACCACCGCCGAACTCGAAAGCCTCGGCCGGCGCCACGGCCGCGACGAGTTCCGCCTCGAAGACCTCCACGACCGCCTCGCCGGCGCCGACTGGTACGACGACGAGGAGTTCGACGCGTACGGCCTGGACCACGCGGCCATCACCGCCTTGAGGGCGTGGGCCGGGCACTGGGCCACCGATCTTGAGCAGCGCCTCGCCTGCGGCACAGGCGACGACGTCGTCTGACGTCACCGCGATCGCAAGAGTGTGGGACGGCGCGCCCTCACTGCCACGGCGGCCTTGCCCGTAGAGGTAAACCGAGCCCTCGCCGCCCAAGCCCTTGGCCAAGGTCTCCTCAAAGCGCAATAAGAGCTGGTCAAGGCGATATTTTCGAACGGGTAGCCGCAGCGGTATACCTCGCGGCATACTCGAGGTATGGCGGATACGAGCGTCAAGATCGACGATGTCACCCGGGACCGGCTCAAGGCCCTGGCCGACGGCGCGGGCATGTCCATGAAGGACTACCTCGCCCGAGTGGCCGAGGAAAAGGAGCACGAGCAGCTGCTCGAGACGGCCACGGCCGCTTTCCGCCGCGTCATCGCCGAGCCGGGCATCCTCGCCCGCTTCGACGCCGACTTCGGCGGTCTCCCGCCAGCGGCCCGCGAGACCCCCCGGGCGGCCTGAACCCGTGGAACTGCTCGTCGACTACCGGTGGCTCCTGGCCCGCCAGGAAGACACCCTCCGTACCGACCTCACGGTCAACGACCTCTCCGTCCTCGTCGGCATGGCGGCGCGGCACCGGGTGGACCCACCACGGCTCGACCAGAGCCACCCAGATGCCTTCTGGAGGGCCGCAGTCTTCCTCGAGGAATGCGTCCTCCTGCGCCCGCTCCCCGCACGCAACGAGGCCTACGGCTATGGCGTCGCCATCGCGTACCTCGAGGCCAGCGGCAAGCGCATCGACACCTCCTACGAGCTGTGGCGCGACCTCATCGGCGACATCCGGGCCCTGCGCCTGGACTCGTACGCCATCGCGGACCGGCTCAGGGCGATGCCAGCCGTGCCGTAGCCGAGAGCATTGTGCAGGCGCGTGCCGTCTCAGCGGGCCGATTCCGGCACCGGCCAGGTGAAGTGGCCTTTTCCGTGCCGGTCATGATGGACCGGTGAATCCCCGTGACCTCGACCTCGTCATCGCCGCCGTCCACGCCGTGGGGCCGTGCCCGCCGGGTGGGGAGGCCGACTGGACCGACCGGGTCCGCGAGCGGGCCGTCAGTCTCTACGTCCTCGGGGACACGGTCGGGCAGGACGTCGCCCGGTTGGATGCCGCGAAGCAGTTCACGGCCACGCTGCTGGACGTACGGGTGGAGGCCTCCAGTACCCGCGGCGTCCTGGTCCTGCGCAACATCTCCGGCGAGCTGGAGCAGCCGATCCGGACCGACCGCGGTGACTCCGAGGCCGGCCGGGCGATGATCGAGCGCGCCCGGGCGCTGATCGGACACCGGGTGCGGGTCTACCGGCTCAATGAGCGGATGGCGTCCAACCCGAAGCTCGAGGTGCGCATCGTCGTGCACCTGGCCGACTTCGGCCTCGACACCGACCCGGTCCACGAAAACAGCGCGAAGCAGAACGTCCTCGCGGCCGCCGAGGGGGACACGGCTACTGCGCAGCAGGCGTGGTCGGGGGCAGGCCTGCCGGAATCCGGCGCCGTCTCGGTACGCCAACTGGCCGACGCGCTGGCCCGCCTCCCGCACGCGGAAGGGTAGCGGCCACTCCCCAGCAGCCGAGTCGGCAACGGTTTAGTCATTGGATGATTCGGAGTGTTTTGAGACCTTGAGTTAGAACGGCGGGTCTTCGCTGTACCCGCCTTCCCAAGAAGCGCGTGCAGCTCTGAGGCGGACGTAGTGCTCGCGGGCTGCAATGTCGGATGCGTTCTCCAGGGCGCTGGGGTCTTGGCCCCATGCCCTCAGCGCGTCCAGGACGCGGTCTCGGTGGTGCCGGTCGGTGCTGGTGGCCAGTAGGCGTCGGGCGTGTGCGGCCAGATCGGCCTGGTGCTGGGTGAGGAGGGGGTGCTCGATGAGGGGGATGGCAGCGACAAGGGCGGTGTGGCGCACGTCGGCGTTGTCATGACCGAGGAGTGAATGAACGGCGGAGTAGATCGCCGGGCGTGCGTCCCGAAACGCCCGCATCTGCTCATCGTGAATTCCCTCACCGTAGAGGCGTTCGTCAATGGCCACGCACTCGTCATTGGCGTCGTAGGCGGTGTCGCCGAGCCAGTCGAGCAGCTGCACGAGAGTCGGGCGGTTCTGTGTCTCGGCGTCGGGGTTGTCCTCGCCCGCCGTGATGGACGGATGGTTGAGGATCGCCGCGACGTAGAGTGCCACTGGGACAGTGGCCTCGTAGATGCTGTTCTGGTGAGTCACGGGCCCCAGCGCATCGTGGAGAGCCGACTCCCTGATGATCGGGTCAGCGTCGGTGAGGAGTGTCAGTGCCGCCGGCAGGGCCTCGCCTGTCCCGCAGGCTGTGGCGAGCGACGCCCAGTTCGTACATTCCAGCAGTGTTTGAAAGGGAGGGAGGGCGGCGGGGTCAGGCTGCTCGTACTGGCTGCTGCTGTGGGTCACAGGCTGAGGCTATTGCGTTGACGAGCCAGAGTTGCGCGGGGCGGGTCTACGACTGGGCCAGGGGCGAGGTCCGGCCCTGGCACCGCGAAGACCGCAGGCATTGGGTGATCGCCCGCCGAAGTGTCTGCCGGCCCGAGGAGATCTCCTACTACATCGCCTACTGCCCCGCCGAAACCACACTGGACGAGCTGATCCGCATTGCAGGAAGCCGGTGGGCGGTCGAGGAATGCTTCCAGACGAAGATCGCCGCCGCCCTCCCCGAGAACCGGTTCGACGTGCGGGACGCCTGTTGTGCGTTCGGAGTGCGGTTCATGGCGCGTTCGGTGCGGGAGCAGTACGGCGAGGGGCAGGCCGCGGGCAGGCTGCGGGTGCCTCTGGCGGCTTGGCGGTGGGCGGTCGGCTCGGGCCTGGTCCCGCAGACAGACGCCGACCCGGGTTGTGGTCGCGGGCGGTGGTGGAGGCTGCCGACCCGGAGCAGGTGCGCGCGGCGTTGCGGGGTCCGGTGGGGGCGGGGTGGGCGGCGGCCGGTTTACGGAGGCCCATGGGGGACGCTTCCGTTCGGCCGAGGGTGACCGCGGCGGCGGTCGGTCATCTCGTGAAGGCTGGTCTCCTGGTCTGCCTCGGTGGGAACAGGCAGTTCCCCGATGTGTATCCGGACCAGGTGGCTGCGCTCGGCCGCCGCCGGGACCTGCCCGCCCTGCTCGACCGGCACGTGCCCCTCGGCCCGGACCAGGTCGCGGTGGGCCTCGGCGTCCGCCGTTGCCTCGGCTTCACCACCTCGCACTTCCGTCAACGCGAACTCGTCCGGAGAGTCGCATCAGCTTTGACGGGCCGTGCCTGCTGGAAGGCTCTCAGACGTATTCCGGACACGGTCAGCAATGCTCGCTAGGCTTCTCGTATGACGACAATGGCCCTGGACGAGGCCGAGTTGGTGATCGGAGAGGCGCTTCTGGCCGATGACTTCGGCTCGAAGGAACCGAGTGAGAACGAGAAGCGCGCCGTCGCCCGGCGGTGGTTCGACAGCAACCTCCCCAAGCTCAGGAATCTGATCTGCGGGTCTGCAGCTGTCAGGGCAGCTGCGCTCGGCCCCGGGAAGAAGGACCGGAACGCCCTGATTGCCGCTCTCGTAGACGTTTTGGGGACCAGCATGGGCCTCGTCGTTCCGGTGACGGCACTGTCGATCATGATCATGCACTACGGCCTGGACAGGCTCTGCCCCAAGTTCGCTGACGCGGGCGAGGGCTAGTTTTGGGGGCCGAGGAGGCCATCGAGCTTGCCGGCGGCAGGGCCCGGCCGGAAGACGTTGAGCGCGTGCTGGGCGTGCAGGGCGCCCGGGCCTTGTCGGACGCCCTGCAGGTGATCTTCTGGGTCATCGCCAGGGAATACCAGTACCCCTCCATGTGTGAGGTCACCTTCGCTGTCACCCGCTCGACTTCCTTCGACTGCCGCACCCGGCAGCTCGGCCCGGATCACGCGGTCATCCTCATTCCCCTCGGGATCCTGGCACGCGCACGATCACTCACCCGAAGACTGCTGTGGCACCTGGAACACGAAGCCGGAATCGTCCGCGTTGTCGGGTCGGCCTTGAACGGCGACGTCGCCCACTGGGAGATCGCACCCGGTCTCAAACCGGTCCTGGGAGAGGGCGCAGGGGGCGAGGCAGACTACTGGCAGTCTCTGGCTGAGTTCGATCGCAGAACCGAGCCCGACGAGGAGCGGGAGATCGTGGCCGCCGACGTCATGGGCCAGTGCTGCATCCTTCTCGCGTTGCACGAACTGGTACACGTCTCAGCCGGGCACGACGCGGTCGTGAAAGCCGCTCGGGCCTACAACAACGGCGAACCGCCCCATCTGGACCTGACGCGCGTCAAGCGCGGGCTGGAGATCCACGCGGACGTCGTGGCTGCCGGCATGCACGTGGCCGTTCTCTTCGAACACCCTCGGCATGCGAAACTCGCCCGACGGCGACCTGATGTCACCTTCGGCCGCACCTCATTTGCTGCAGCTCTGCTGTTCGCCATGTACGACGTGCATCGGAAGTGCATCCAGTGGTACGACGGCACCCTCTACCCGCATCCCGTCATACGCTACGAGTTTTGGCACGAAGCCATGGTCGCGAGCATGCGCCGGCGTCGCAGAAGGCGTGCCCGGCGTTACAGCCTGGACGGCTGGAAGGACTGCGTGGTCGCGTTCAACGCCCTTGAATGGGCAGTGTTCCGCTCCGAGTACGGCGAGGGGGCGCGAGGCAACACGGGATTTCTGGTCCCGGTGACCCCCCTGAAGTACGGCTCCGCCTTCATCCTGCGCCGCTGGCTTGCTGAGGACGACGTCCTTCTTCGCGACACAGTCGCCTTCGGCGGAGCCCTCTTCGGTACCGAGAGCCGACACTGGCAGACCCGCGAACTCATGCACGGCCCGGAGTCCCGATCCCTGATGGAACGCACCTTTTGGTTCCATCAGGCCTACCAGGGCTCACTCTTCGTCAACTGACCCGCCCGTTTTCGCGGACCGTAATCAAGCTCCGCATGATTATGACGAACGCCTGCAATGACTCCGGAGCGCGCCGGGTCCGGCCGCCAGCTCGGCCCCGCCGTGGCGGGGGCCTCTTGTCCTTCGTCAAGGACGTGGCGCCTGGGTGCGGGAACGACGAGGGGTGGACGCTTTCGCCCCTTTACCGCTCCCAGGTATCTGGACGCGCCGCCACCGCACCAACTCTGCTCGGACGCACCCTCCTGACCTGCTAAATGTCACAACTCTGCCCCCTCAATGCTCTGTTGCTACACGTTTGACCTACTGGAACTATGCGTAAGGAGACAGCAGAGTGGATCCGGTTGTGGCAGGAGCGGGAGCGACCGTTCTCGTCAGCCTGGTGAGTGGCGCGGTGAAGATCGCACACCGCTGGTTGAGCACGGAGGTGGAGCTGGCCCGCATCGCCGAAAGGGGGATGACCGCGCGGGTCCGCTACGCGGCTCCTCGGGGGACAGTGCCGGAGCCAGCCAGAGAACGGTGTCTCTGGTACGCCCCTGAGCCGCACGGGATCGGGGGTGGCCGCAATGGAGGACGCCGGCAGCCCTGAACTGCTCGTTGACGCAGCGCCTGACACGACGCCCCTGGAAGCGACGGCCCTGGCGCTACCGGGCCGTGAGCTCGCGGAGTCCTTGCACCATGAGCAGTATCCGGCACTCGTCCGATTCCTGCTCTTATCCGGAGCCTCTTGGTCGGAAGCTCAGGACGCCGCCCAAGACGCATTCACCAAGATGTGCACCCCCGGGTTGAACATCACCTATCCCAAGGCATGGCTGCGCACCGTGGCCTGGCGTTCCTGGATCAGCCAGCAGATCAGGCCAGAAGAGGCATGCGCAGACCTACCCGAACCCCACCCCAGCCTGCGTTGGCAGACGCCAGCACAGGCGGCTGAGATTGGCGAGGAAGAGCGGCAGGTCGTCACCCAGCTCCTCAAGCTTCCGTCCAAGCAACGCGCCGCCTTGGCGTGGAATCTCGACGGATTCACCACCGAGGAAAGTGCCCGGGCCATGGGCACCACGCAAGCGGCTGTCCGCCAGAACCTGGCGCGGGCGCGGGCAGCGCTCAAGGCAGGGCTGGGCCTTCAGAGCGACCACCAGCACGAGGAAGCGTCGAAGGGAGAATCATGAGCGGCGACCCGATCCGGAGCAGCACCGGCGAGCCCACCGTCAGCCTGGCAGTCCTTCTTGCATCCACGTACCGGCAACTAGGCACAGCGGTCCAAGACCGGATCGCAGCGCAAGGAGGGGTCCCCGAGCTGCAAGACCCCGATCTGGCGCTTGACCGTTTACTTGCGGCCGCCCACCGGGCGACCGGGTCCGCGGTGACAGAACGCCTAACCCGTACAACGAACGGGGTGAGCGAACGACGGCCTCTTTCGCCCGAGACGGCACTCGCAGTGCACCATCCGCTTACTGGCCGGCTCGCTTCAGTGCGGCTGAAGTACCGGCGCGAGGCACTGCGTCTCGCCAGTACCTACTGGCCCAAAGACCTCGCTCTCGCGATGCGTGCTGCCCTCTCAATCGTCGAAGACCTCAATTACCTCCTGGAAGCCGACGAGCTTGTTCCGCAGGTTCGTCACTGCACCGAGCAGCTGGCGGAGCATCTCGCGCAGATTGACCTTCTGCCCAGCCCCCAGCGCCAGCGCCGCTCGGAACAGGCCGGAGCCAACTACCTCACCGACGTCGAAGTGCTGCTCGAATCCCACGCTGAGCAGCTCCTGCGCGACGTACACAGCGCCCAACAGCTACTGAGCGGCGAGCTTGCCCCCCTCATCGACACTGCGGAGGTCGATGACGACTGCCTTCTGGCGTACACGATCGCGCAGGACCTGGCTGATGACTTGGAGCAGGCGCATGGCAAGGCACAAGCTCTGTGCCTCGTTGTGGGCGCGGTGGAGAAGGTCAGCAGCGATTTCGTGGGCGAGGACCTGAGCCAGGCAAACCTGGACCATGTACCGCTCAAGGGCATCCGCTGGGATGCCGCGACCCTCTGGCCCGAGGAGTGGGAGGCGTTGATCCGCCGGGCGTCAATGCCGGCCAGCGGAGAACAGGGAGTCCTCATCGTGGCCACTGAACCGCACGACAGCGTTGTTTCAGCCGACGCGTAGGACGGGTCTGCCTGTGACGGGGCCTGTTGGGGCGGCCAGCATCGTAGGCAGCGACTTGCGGTGCCCTGATGCTCGACAAACGACCGGCACCCTGACCCGCTGGCAGCTCCTGGTCCTGGGCCGCCTTGACCAGGCGGGCCAGCTGTGCGCGGTCGGCCGCACCGTACCTCTGCGCCCTGAGTAGGCCCTCCAGGTCGGCGGGCACCTGGCCGCCGCCGGCCCGGACACCCGTGGACCGGCGCGCGCGGGTGGGGGTTCCGACGTCGTGTTCGGGCCGGTTGGGTGCCGGTCCGGTCCGTACGGTCATGGTGGCTGGCCGCCTCAGGGAGGAGTCCGTCGGCTATGCCGTGCTGGCATAGCCACAGCAAAAGCCGTTCCACCACTGACTTGGACAGCCGAGCCACGGATTCGTTGGGTCAGTTGGGAGCGGTGGCGTGGGTGCGGAAGATGAGGATCCGGTCGGGGGTGGTGTGGCCGCGCCAGGTTCTCTGATGGGGGGTGGTGAAATCGGTGCTGGGGCTGGTGGCGGGGGTGTAGGTGTGGGGGAGGGCGAGCTGGGCCTCGGCGTTGATGCTCTCGGGCTGCGGGGTTGGGGCGAAGAGGTACAGGGAGGTGCTGGTGCTGTCGGTGGCCAGGTGGGGACCTGGGGAGGGGCAGAGGGCCGCGTTCTCGATTTCGGCGGGGGTGGTCAGCGGGGTCTGGAAGGTGGCTTGCAGCCGTATCAGGCTGGCGGGGGTAAGGGTGCTGCTGGTCGGCTTGCCGTCCTGAGCGGGCTCAGTGGGCTTGTCCTCGGGGCGGATTCCGCCGGCGATCAGCAGGGTCAGCAGGACGGGTACGGCCTTTCGGGCCAGCGCTTGCGTGGCGCCCTTGAGACGGTGGGCGTCGGACAGGGGCATGGCCAGGGCGAGGCTGCCGGTCTCGTTGCCGGTATTGGCTCCCACGGCCGAGCACACGGTCCTGTTGGCGTATTCCCGCAGGTCGAAGACCGGCTGGTCGCAGCCGACGCGGTTGAGCGTGTCAGTGAGGATGCGGGGGTTGGTGATCGTGCGCCGGGTCAGGCGGGCAGTGCGGTGGCGCGAGAGGTGGTCCGCGCGCATGTCGTGACTGAGCTGGGTGAGCAGGCTCTTGCCGACCGCGCTGGCGTGCGCGGCGGCCCTGAAGTCGACCCACTCGTTGACTCCGGGGGTGACGGGCCCGTCGGCCTTGTACAGGACCTGTACCTCTCCGTCGGTGTAGCGGGCGAAGTAGACCGCGGCACCAACGGTGTCACGGGCCAGTGCGAGCGTCAGTTCCAGCTGCAGGCCCACACCGCCGGGGGAGGCGAGGCGGTCGAGAGCGGGGCCGGGGCCGTAGGTG
This sequence comes from Streptomyces sp. NPDC002209, assembly GCF_042890265.1. Lineage (NCBI taxonomy): Bacteria > Bacillati > Actinomycetota > Actinomycetes > Kitasatosporales > Streptomycetaceae > Streptomyces > Streptomyces sp. NPDC002209. Next base: position 74,726 of record NZ_JBIARX010000021.1, read on the forward strand.
TCCACGGCGAGAAGAACTGCGAACTCCTCCTCGCACAGCATCGCCAGCACCGGCGCCAGCGCGCTTTCCGCCAGCTCGGCCTCACTGGCGATCTGCGCGCTGCGCACGCCGACCCGGTGCTTCTCCAGAACGCCCACGACAGCACGGGCGGTACGGGCGCGGCGCAGGGCTTCGCTTTCCCCTGCAAGGGTGACGGCCTGCTGCGCCGCGTCCGCGATCTTCGGATGGCGCAGGCCCAGGACCGTCCAGTCGGGCATGGGCGGTGCGGTGGGTGCAGGCGGGGCGGCCTCTGCCGTACGTGGGCGCGGCCTGCCTCCCGCGCTCCCGGCGGGGGCCGGCCCCAGGGCGAGGATGACGGTGGGCGACAGGCCCTTCTCGGCGGTCCCGCGGGCCTCGACCTCCTCGAGCAGCCGGTGCATCACCGGCTGCGGCACCGCGAACCGCTCGGCCACGCCCGGCAGCGAGAACTGGCCCTCCGGCACGGCCCGGACCGGCGGCACCTGGTGGCCGGGTTGGCCTCCGGCAGCACGGGGCCGGCGCAAGTTCGGGTACACGGCCGCGTACAGGCGACGGAAGCTGCGGATGTGGAACACTCCGCCACGGGTGAGCTGTGCCGCCCGCACGTCCCCGAACTCGCCGCAGCGCACCAGCGAACGGGGCAGGGACATGGATGTGTCCACGCCGGCGAGCAGCGCCAGGGGCACCCACGGCCCGGCCGAGCGTGCCTCCGCGTCGTGCAGGTCGACCAGCACCTGCCAGATGCCCGACGGCTGCCCGTGGCGGTGGAATCCCTCCAGCCTCGGGGTGATCTGCGCCAGTTCCCGCTCCAGATGCCTGCTGTGCTGCTCGGTACTGTTTCGGGCGCGCTGCTGGCGCCGGGGATCGGTGTCGTAGAGCGCTACAGCCCTCTCCCGCCACATCAGCGCCGACCTTTGCCGCAACTCACCGAGCTCGAACAGGAGCATCGACCTCACGTGCTGGACACCGCGCCCGTACAACGCGGCGATCCTCTCCACCCGCCGGTCCCGGGCCCCCGGCCCGCTCCACACCTCGTCGCTATGGACGTACACCTCCACCAGCTCACGGATGAGCTCATCGACCCGCAAGCAGCGCTCCGCCACCGCAGGGACGTTGTCCAAAGCGCGGTCCAATTCGTCGACCCCTGCCCCGAACAGGTCGGCCAGCACGTCAAGAAACCCGGCCCTCTGCGCCGGCACCACGCCCTGCTGCTCGAACCTGCGGTAGGCCTTGACCGACATCCCCATAGCCTCGGCTGTTTTCGCCGCGGTCAGCGCCGCAGCCCGGCGCAGATCCGCCACCTCCCACACCAGACGCCGCTCGGCACGCATGAGACGCGAAGGCGCAACGCCCAGCGCCCGCGCGAGATCCGCGACACGCCTGGGGTCCGGCACCGTGCGCCCGTTCTCATACGCCACGATCTGCGCCTTGGTGGCACCGACCTTGCGGGCCAGTTCAGAGGCGGTCAACCCCCTCTTGCCAGCAGGGCCGGGGAAGGCCCACCGTAGTTCCTGCAGCGCCCTAGGATCGAAGTCGGTGAGCCCCCGCGCCAACGCCCCATCGTCCCCTTCAAAGTTCCGGGGACTCATTTAGAGGCCCCGTGGCTGCACTTACCGAGTGAACCGCGCTCTCAGGCAGTGCGCTCCCAACTGCAACAATGTAAATTTAGAGGCCGAGTCGCTGGTCTGGGGATCTGAAATCCGGAAACCTGGTGACAGACGAGCCCCATGTGGTAGCGCAATCGGCGTACGCGGCCCGGCCGTGGACAACGACGCGGTGCACACGCATGAAGCCCCACACCCCCAGTGGTTTTGCAGGCCGACGAGGGTGCAGGGCCAGCGGAGGCATTCCGCGGCTCAAGAAGGGCCCCCTGTGTCACCAGGGGGCCTTTCGTCTACTGCAGGACGCTGTCGAGCAGTCGACGCACCAGGACCACCAGGCCCTGGACCGCCAGCCAGCCGAACACGGCCTTGACGATCTTCCAGATCCGCTTCTTCGCCCCGCCGTCTTCCGGCGGGTCGTTGTGCATTCCGCACCTCCTCATCTCGGTACCGGGTCGATCGACCCGCCGCCGTGAATAGGCCGACCGGGTTACGGTTACCTTGAGAGAAGGCGATTCCGATGCTACCGGGTCCCGCGTGCGATGCCGTGCTTCTCCGACACCTCTTGGCGGCCCGTTACGGCACCTTTAGCCAAGCTCGAAAGGCGCCAACAGAACGGCCAGGAAGCCCGGATGGCCCTGACGTGCAGGTTTGTCGCCGGCAAGGTGAACCGGGCCGAGGTAGTGCGCCCGGCGCTCACCAGAACATCTCCCGGAGCGAATGCCGGCGTACGTACAGAAGTCGAACATGGCATATGCCGAACACGGAAACACTCGATCAGGTGAATTGATGTTCGCGAGTTCACGCATGTCCGCCAGGAGCCTGTCCAGCCGGTGGCCGCCGCGACCGCACACCGTGCGCAGCGCCGCCCGCCCCGCTTCACCCCGCATCGCCGCTCGCCAGGTCCTCGAGCACCTGCGTGCCGACGTAGCGACGACGAAGGCCGCGGCCGAGGGCAGGCCAGCCCGCACGTAGGGACACCGGCTCGCACCCAGCGCCGCTGGAGACCGTGGGGCCGGAGTGATCGTTTCCGCGGTGAATCCAGCCGTCCGCATGGGTGAGTTGGCTGCTCGCGCCCTGTCGCAGACCACGAGGGCCGCGCTAGACCCACTCATGTGATCAAGAACCTGCTGTGGCGCGGCCTGCCCGCGCTCGCCCTCGCTGCCCTTCCTGTGCTCACCACCGCACCCGCCTCCCACGCACTGGACCTCCGCCCGGCCACGGCCGCCACGGTCGTCCCGGCTTCTGCTGTACCCGGCGCTGTGGGTGTGCGGGTGCCGTTGTCGCTGTTCGATGCGATCGACCAGCTTTCGGTCGCGGAGGAGCACCGGGAGGGCTACAAGCGCGACCTCTACAAGCACTGGAACAAGGGCCTGATCGCCTCCGACGGATGCGACACCCGCAAGGAAGTCATCTTGTCCGAAGCGCTCGAGGCTCCCCAGGTTGCGGCCGGCTGCAAGCTGACGGGCGGGGTGTGGCGCAGTGCGTACGACGACGTGGTCGTCACCGACGCCGCCCGCCTCGACGTTGATCATTTTGTTCCGCTCGCTGAGGTCTACGACTCCGAGCAGACGCCGTGGGACGCGGCGCGGCGTGAGGCGTACGCGAACGACCAAGCTTCCCCGGACACGCTGATCGCGGTCTCCGCAGCCTCGAACCGGAGCAAGGCGGACAAGGATCCGGCGGAGTGGCTGCCGACGGACGGCTCCTACCACTGCACCTACGCCGCCACCTGGGTCGGGACGAAGCTCCGCTGGAACCTGGCTGTCGATGAGGCCGAGCGGCAGGCCCTGCTCGGGATCGCGGAGGACTGCCCGACCACCACGGTTGTCTACGAACCCGCGTCCTGAGGGCAGGCAGGCCGCCGATCGCAGAAGGAAGGACACAGGCATGGAAATCGGAGACGCCCTCGCCGGCGACGTTCTCGCTGTCGATCTGGGCAAGTTCCGGGTGGCGACGTACCAGTCCCTCTCCGGGCTCAGTCTGGCAAGCGACGTTTGTCGGGTCTCGGCAGGCGCTGCCTGAGGGGAGCCTCCTGGCCGGGAAGGTGCCGTCCGCCAAGCCGGGTGAGCTCACGTTGACGCGCGGGCTGGATCAGAGCCGCCTTTACCGACTGGGTGAAGAACACGCATGCCGAAGCCATGTCAGCACGCTTCTGGACCACGATGACATCAACGCGGTGAACCGGTGGCTGCCTCGACCTGCGGGGCCCCAACGCCCTCATCCCCGCCCTGGCACAGGCCCTCGATCTACGACCCGAACAGTCCCCCGATGAGCTGCGCCCCAGCCAGTTCGGCGTCCAGCTCATCAACGCCCCCTGCCAGCAACTGCTGCGCCCCAAGGGGGACGGCGACACCACGATGCCTTGGAGCACCTCATGACTGACACCGACCTGATCGTGCCGGTCCGCGTCCACGCCCTGGTGGTCAACAATGCGGTCAACCCCACACCCTCCACGCCGAGGGAAGACGCCTTTCGGCAGTGGCAGCCCGATTTCGAGAACCTGATCGAACGCAAGCAGAGTGCCGAACCCTACCGGCCCGGCACCATGCCCCTGATCTACCCCGGCCAACGAGAGTTCAAGGGCGTGCACGTGCAGTGGCAGCTGCCCGAGGCCCTGACCGACGGCTACTTCGAGGAGGCCACCGGCACCAGCCGCTTCCCGCTCGTGCCCAACCGGTGGCTGGTCGTGCGCTACGCCGGTCCCCCCGGACAGCGCACCGCGGCCGGCTGGGTCGTCTACAGCGACTACCTCGACTCCGACGATCCGCAGGGTCGCGGCATGGGGACGTCCCGCTACATCAACCCGCGCGCCTCCACGCCGGAAATGGACTGGATCGGGCGTGTTCACGACCTGAGCGATGGCCCGTGGGACGAACCCGACGCCCGGGAACTGTTCCTGACGGCCATCGGCCCCGGCGTGCCCGCATTCGCCTTCTTCCAGCCCTACCACCAGGGCGTGTTCTCTCTGCGGGACAGCCTGCTGGATCTCTACGACCCCGGCAATTCAGGTGACTACGACGGTCTGCCTGAACTGGCGACAGTCAGCTATCAGGTGCTGGGCTGGTACAGCGATCCCCTGCGCGACTTCCTCCTCCAGGCCCCCTCCATCCCCGGACTCATCCCTCCCGACGCCGAACCCGGGCTGGCCGGGCTGCTCGCGGCGGTCGGCTGGAAGCCGCCACAGAACGACTCCGGCCAGGACGAACTGCCTCCGACGCTCTGCCGGACCGTCTATGCAGGCACGGCGTTCGCCATCGCGTGGGACCACGACGGGCCTCGTCCCGACGATGACAAGCCCACCGCCTCGAGGGTCGAGGTGTCTCTGGGTCACTCGGCGGCCGAGGACCTTGCCGCCCGGACCGCACACCAGGCCGGCGACGGGCGCACCGCGGACCTGATGACCGCCTTGTTCCAGGGCACCCTTGAGCGGATCGACAAGCCCGGCGCGGGCAACGCACTGGACCACGACCTGCACGCCTCGGGGTTCTCCGGTCACGACGGCGGCCACCTGTGGCAGATCGTCCCCCGCCCCTGCGACACCGGCGAGATCCCGCCTCCGGTACCCCCGCCCCCTGCCTGGCTGACCGAGCTCAACCAGACCCAGGCCGACTACGACACCGTCACACAGCAACTCACCCACGCCCGCGGCCGGGCCTGGACCCTGCGATGGCTCATCGACCTGCCCAGCGACACCCTCGGCACCCGCGACAACGGCCGCCGCCCGCCCAACTTCGAGCAGGACGCACAAGCCGAATACCTCCGCCTGGCCACCGGCATCAGCACCCTCGCCCAGCAAGCCGCAGGGCTGCTCACCGGCATTCCGGGAGGCAGCTCCGAGAGCGATGAGGACGTCCAGCGCGAAGCCGACCAGTACGCAGCCGCCCGGGGCCTGCCGTCCCATCTGCAACTGCAGCGCGCGGTCCGTGGCAACTACTTCGCCCCCGGCGACCCGGTCGTCATGCTGCGGGGCGCCGGCAGCCGTGATGCCCTCACCCGCGACCCCGAGAATCCACTGCCGCTGCGGCTCCCGTCCCGCCTGGTCACCCAGGTCATCATCGACGGCACACCGCACGACCCCCCCGCCGTCGCCCCCGCCCCAAAATATCTGGATAGCCTGCCCAGCCACATCCAAGCCGCCGCCGACTTGCTGCTGCGCGAATTCGCCCTGCTCGACCAGGCCGCGCTCATCCGGCTGGACCCGGCGCGCACCGCTCTGGACGTGATCGCCGGCGATCCCGGCGCCCGCACCGGCCCGTGGCCCGAATACACCCGCAGCTGGCGACAGCCCTGGCAGCCGGTATTCCTGTCCTGGAGCCTTCAATACGTCCGCACCCCCTACCGCACCGAGCCCGGCCGCCCCCCACACTGGACACTCAATCCCACAACATTCACCCACCAATGGGACGGCGACGGCGCCGAGGCAGGCGACGGGGAGGGAAACCTCCGATGGCACATCCACAACGCCCGTACCTACCTCGCCCCCACCACCCAGTCCGTCCTGCGATCGCAACTCGCCCGATACCTGGCGACCTTCCCGCACCTGCCCGCCGACGAGCTCTGTGCCCTGCGTACCCAGCTGCTGAACGCCGACCTGCTGTCCCAGACCCTGGACGGCTTCAACTCGTGGCTGCTGCAGCACGACCCGACCGCCAACCTCGGACCAGACCCCGCCACAGCGGCGATCACCGGGCTCCAGGACACCTCAGCCGTGCCGCACCAGGCCAACTTCCAGCCCGTCCGAGCCGGCCACCTCTTCTTCTGCGAACTTGAAATCATCGACCGCTTCGGCAGGAGCCTGCCCGTCATCGACACCAGCAACAACCAACAGCGTGTACTGCACCGCACCCCCTCGGTCGTGCCAGACCATCCCGCCAGCGGCAAACTCACCGACCTCCAACGCTTCGCCCAGCTGCCGCCCCGCCTGCTGCAGCCCACCAGGCTCGGCTTCACCGCACAACCACCCAGCACCGCCACCGCGAACACGCCCGGCCAGCCTCCGCCCGTGCTGGGCTGGCTGCTCCCCAACCACATCGACACATCACTGCTCGTCCACGCACCCGACGGCCAGGGACTCGGCAGCCTGCACGTGACCCAAACCGGGTCCGGACAGGCCCCCACCTGGACAGCACTGCCCTCCTCCCCCCACCCCGACCTGGACGCCCGGGACTTCGAAGCCGCCCACCCCGGCCTCGTCCCCCTCCTACGCCATCTGCGTGATCAGACCGCCACCGTCTTCGCAGCCTTCCTCACCACGCTCGACCAGAGCCTGGCCACCATCCCCGACCCGGGAGCGCACTCCGACCGGGCCCTGGCAGGCCTCGCCGGCCGGCCGATCGCCGTTATCGGCGCAGAACTGCGCCTGGAGCTGCAAGGCCCTCCCCTGACCGACCCCAGCTGGAACACCGCGATCACCCCGCCCCGCGACAACTACCTCGACGGCGCCTGGCCCATCCGCCTCGGCGACCCCAACGAACCCTCCGAAGGCCTTATCGGCTACTACGCCAGCTCCACAGGACCCGACACCCCCGCCGACTACACAGCGTTCCACGCCATGCAGCCCGCCGACGACGGCGGCACCTACCTCCAGCCCATCGGCACCGGCGAACACCTCGCCCTGCCCCCCCGCCCACTCCAGGACCCCGACAATCCGCCCATCACCCACCACGTCACCCTGCTCGCCGACCCCCACGCCCCGATCCACGCCCTCACCGGCATCCTGCCCGTCCAAACGCTTCGTCTGAATCCTGATGCCGTCGGCCGCTCCCTGACCGACCTTCGCATGGCCCATCAGGCCATCTCCGGCAACCTTCCGCACCTCGGGGGAACCTCAGAGGGCGGTTCGTGAGCCTTTGAGTGCTGCTGTCGTCGCCTGATGGTGTGGTACGGGCGGAATCCGCTGGTCCGCGGCCGGTGGTCTGTTGGGGTGGCGGGGTGAGTGAACGGAAGCCGCACTCAAGCGACTTATCGGATGGGCAGTGGTCGTTGATCGAGCCTGTGATCACGGCATGGAAGGACCGGCATTGCTCGGTCAGCGGCCACCAGGGTGCCTATGCGAGCGGGAGATCGTGAACGCGATCCTCTACCAGAGCCGGACGGGCTGGGCGTGGGGGACGTCGCCTGGTTCCGCGCCGGGGCCGGCCATGGCTGCCGGGTGAGCTGGCCGGGCAGTGGCCGGCGGGGCCGGGAACATTCGGGCATGGTTGACCGTTCAATTTATCTGTGTGGGTGTGGGCGAAGGGGCTGATGTTCCCGGGCCCGACCAATCGCCTGCGGGGAAGGTCGTTCGGCTGAAGCCCCGCAGCGCCCTCCGCCGCGAGGCGACCAGCCCTTTCCCGCCCCCACACCTCCTATGCGCCCTGGCTGGCCCTCCCCCGGCTGGCCCGGGCCGCGCCCCGACTGGCCCTTCCCCCCCCGGGCCGGTCGGGGTCTCTTGCCGTGTCAGGGGCGTGATGGTCACACCGGTGGAACCTGGCCGGGCGGTAGCCGTCCGGCCAGGCGGACGCGCAGGGCGGGGGTGTCCTCGATCGCGGTGACCTTGAAGTCGACGACCGAACCGGTTGCGCTGTGCCGGTACGGGGCGGAGTGGACGGCGACCAAGCTCCGCTGGGGCCTGGCGGCGGACGGGGCGGAGCGGGAGCGGCTGCTGGACATTGCCGCCGGGTGCGGCGGCACGGAGGTGGAGTTCACCCCGGCTCCGTAGCCGATGTGGTGCGCGAGGGGCCGCTGCCCGGATGGGGTGGCGGCCCTCGCCCACCGCGATGGGGAGTGGCGGGCGCAGTGCCGGCGGCGCTGTGCTGGGTTATCGCCGTCCGAAGTGTTTCTGCCAGCTGGTTCGGCAGTCGATGGGGTGTTGCAGGGCGGGGTCGAGGAGGTAGATCCCGTCGTGGAACTCCTCGAACCCGACCGATTCCCACACCTTGGCGATCTTGGCCTGGGCGGCCTTGTAGCCGGCCTCGTCACCGTCGTAGTCCCCGTCGGTGGGTGCCGGCTCGCAGGCGACGGCGCAGCATCCGGCGGCCAGGCGGCGGATCGCTTCGGCGGCGGCGAGGGCACCGATTCCGTACCCGCGCCACTTTGGTTCGATCCTCACCCGGTCCATGATCAGGAGGTCCCCGGCCGGCACGTCGATCCGCTCCTCGAACGCGGGTGACCAGTGCAGGCCGGGCGTCATCGCGTCGGCGGGGTCGGTGCACACCGAGACGATCTTCTCGATGTCGCCGGTGTGGGCGTCGGCTGCTTCCCAGGCGGGGTCCTGGGTGTAGTCGCGGATCCGGACGAACTCCATCTCACCCAGCGGCGTCCCACCCTCGAAACGGCACAGACCGCCATCCGACGGGCACTGCGGACAGCCGTCCTCGGGGTGGTAGCGCAGGATGGCGACCGACCACACCTCCAGCGTGTCCTCGAACTCGAACGGCAGGGCCGGGTGTTCGAAGGTGTAGCGCAAGATGATGTCGCAGCCGTCGAAGGGGAGCGCGCGCACCGCCTGCCGGGGGATGTAGTCCATGGCCACACGGTAGAGGCGGCCCGCGGCGCCAGGGACCGCGATCGGTCAGCCCGCGGCATCGCAACGGCCCGGCCGCACCGATGCCGGGCTCGGCGGCGGCCTGCTGCCAGAAACCACGGGGTGGACGGCGGACGAGGTCCAGCCCGGGCGCCGTGCTGATGGCCTGGCTCGGCCGGTTCGGTGCCGGCGGCCGCGCTCTGTATGACCCGCGCCCCGGCGAGCGGAACCGCTGGGGCTGGTCCGGTGACACACCTTGACCCCGGGTACGGCGACGGGCCGCATCAGTCGGTATCGGCCTCGGGGTGCTATCGCTTTTTGGCTGCGCCCTTGGGTGTGATCAGGCGGGAGCCGTTCCAGTCCTTGCCGGCGTTGATGGATTTCGTCTGGGACAGTCCGGCGGTGGTGGATGCTTCGCCGATCTCGTTGGGCTCGACGTAGCCGTCCCTTCCGCTCTTGGGGGTGAGCAGGAGGATCGAGCCGCCTTCCGCCATGTATGCGATGGCGTCGACCAGTGCGTCGGTGAGGTCGCCGTCGTCTTCGCGGAACCACAGGAGTACGGCGTCGGCGACGTCGTCGTAGTCCTCGTCGACCAGCTCTGTGCCGGTTGCCGCTTCGATCGCCTCGCGGAGTTCTTGGTCGACGTCTTCGTTGTATCCGATCTCCTGGACGGTCTGGTCGGGCTGGAAGCCGAGCCTGACGGCCAGGTTCGTCTCTGCGTGATCCGCTGTCGCTGACATCGATGACCCCTCTGCATCCGGAAGTGAGCACACCCGTAGTGCTCGCATCTGTATCCAAGCAGATACGCATGGTGACTATGGGGTGGATGGTCCATGTGGGCTTCTCCGGACCGTGGAGCAAGCCTGTGGGCACCTGACGGAGCGCATGAAGGACGCCTGTGGGTGTGGTGAGGACCCGCCCGCGTTGCCGGGCCTGCGAGCGGGCGCCGGCGCGGCCCGGATGCGGGGCCGCGCCGCCCGTGAGCACGATCGCGGTTTTCAGTCCCGCCCCTCCCGTGGGTCCGCCGCCGAGGGACGACGGAAGTCGGCGGGGCTGCTAGGTGTGGAGGTGGTCGCCTTCGGTGCGGTTGGCCCGTTCGGGGTAGTTGCAGGTCAGCAGGGTGAGGTCCCAGTGCAGGCCGGCGGGGCAGTCGAAGCGGTAGGCGATGTTGTTGGAGCATTCCCAGAACTTCGTGAAGTCGGCGTCTCCGTAGTACTGGCTGCCACCGGGGCATTCCTTGGTGACGGGCTGTGGTTCGTCGGCGGCCATCGCCTGCGGCGTGGCCGCTCCGGCCAGGATCAGGCCGGCGATGGTGGCGGCCATGCTGAGTTTCTTCATCGGTTTTCCCCTCCGTTGATCGGATGACGCGTTGATCAACGCCAGCCAAAGGGGCAAGGGCACGCGGCCGCCAGACCTCTTCCAGCCGACAGGCGAGGATCCCGCGACGCCTGGGGCCCGAGGAAGTCGCCCACCTCGGTCAGCCCACGCACGCGGCTGCGCCGGGGCCAGGACCCCCTTCGCGTCCGGTGTCGGGGCTGGGGCCGGTGCCTGCGCCGGGACCTTTGGAACAGAGTGCGCGCTCATACCCGGCCGCACGCCAAGCCGGACGAGCCGGAGCGCGGGCCGCGGCAGGGGCGGCGGGCGGCGATTCGATCCACCAGACCGGTCGCCCCTGCGGGCCGCGGTCGGCCGCCACCCGTTCGGATCTTGCCGCCCGGCTACGTCCCGCGATACCGGCCTGCCCCGGGCGGTGTGCGGGCCGGCAGTGCGCGGTGGCCGGCGACGGGCCGCAGGGTGTGCGTGGTGCGGTGAAATGACGCTGTGTGACCGTCATGCTGGGTGTGTGATCTCTTCTGAGCAACTGACGCAGCCGGCCGTCCGTTTCTTCATCACCGCGCTCCACGGCCAGAACAGGCGGGCCATGGCCGGGGCTGTGTCCCGCGGCTTCTCCTACATGGCTTCCAGCGTTCACCCGAAACTCGTCGAGCGCGAAGACTCAGGCGACATCGACAAGTTCTGGGATACGTCCCCGCTCCTCGCGGTCACGGGCCAGAGCTCCGACGGCCTGGCCCTGACCGGGCTCGCGCACTGGTATCACGGCCCGGTCGAGGCGCGCTGGGAGTTCACGGTGAGCGAGCGCGTGGTGGAAGGGCTGCGCATCACCACCGAGGTGGAGCTGACGAGCGCGGATGTCAGGGAGGCGCAGGCCGAGCTGAAGAGGCTGGCCGAGCAGGGCGAGGCGGCTGAATACGCGACGGTCAGAGATCGTGCCGGGCACACCCACCTGCCCGGTACGGTGCGCCGCATGGCCCTGGGGGGAACCTATTTCCTGCACCGGTGGGGGCCGGGCGCGGCAGGCGGTATCGACTGGATCAACACGGGCGTGAAGCTGCCGGATGCGCACGTGTACCGGTCGCTGCGCTCTCCGGAGTCGGGAGAGGACACCTGCAAGAGCACCGGCAGCAAGGTCACCTCCCATCTGGAACTGACGGTGGGCTGGAGTGAGGACTCGTACCAGAAGGCGAGCGTGTCCTTCCACGCCAAGCCGTACTTCTGGGAATCGGTGGCGTATCTGGAGGAACGGTTCAACCTGGTCGAGGAGGTCAAGCCGCGGATCACGGGCACTTTGACGCTGACCGGCCCCGACGGCGTAGTGGTCAGCAGCGAGAAGATCACGGTGAAGGGCACCAGGCCGGTCTACCCGCTGTCCTTCAGCCGCGAGTTCGCTCTCGCCCACCTTCCCGCCGGCAGCTACACCCTCGCGTTCGCCAAGGCTCTCAAGACCGGCGGCTACCGGACCCGGGTGGACGGCCGGGAGACGGGACGGACCCGGGTCAGGCTGAAGGACCACGTCCTCACCTTCACCGTCGGCGCCTGACCCCTGACAAGGACCGCGCGTCCCCCAGCGCACCGGGGAGCCTTGCCGGTTTCCCCGTGTGACTCGTGAGCGTGGCCGCGGCTTCCTCCCCGGCCGGCCGCGCTCACGCGCGTTTCACCCTCAGCGGTGAGCAGCGCAGCGTCGGCCTGTTCGCCGTCACCCGCGAGCACGTTGCACACCTGGGCAGACGTGCGTCACCGCACGCGCTCTACCGGCTGGATTTCCGGCGCAGCGCTTCGAGGACTGGGCGGAGCGGCCGCTTGCTGGCCGGGCGTGGTTGGTGGGGCCGGCTGGGGGCTGCCGGGGTGGTGGCGGGGTGGCTGGAAAAGCGATCTTGTGGGTGCGGGCGGGCGGTGGGGATCATGTCGCGGCCGTTGCTGTGTGGGCAGCCGGCAGGGAGGAGTGGCTGTGGTCGCCGATGGTGTTCAGGTGGACAAGCCCGAGTTGACGATTGCGTCTTTGGGGCATGCCGGGCATGGGAAGACCACGATGGCCGGTGCGTTGGTCAGGATCCTGGCGAAGCCGGGAGACGGTCAGGCGCAGGCCGGGGAGACGGTTTCGGGCAGTGGCATCCACCGCTTCGAGTACGAGACGTCCCGGCGCCGGTACAGGCACCTCGACTGCCCCGCCGCCGATGTCCCTGACCTGCTGAAGACCCACTCTTTGGACGGTGCGGTCCTGGTCATGTCCGCGATGGACAGCGTCATGCCCCAGACCCGCGAACACGTGAGCATGGCCCGTGCGGCAGACGTACCGCTCTTCGCCTTCCTCAACAAATGCGAGCAGGTCGATGATCCGGAACTGCTGGATCTGGTCGAGATGGAGCTCCGTGAGCTGCTGAACCGCGCCGGCTACGACGGCGACAACGGGCTTGTGGTGCGCGGCTCCGCCCAGGCGGCCATGCTGGGTGACGGCTTCTGGACGGGTGCCTTCCACCGCCTGGCCGACGCGCTGGACGAGAGCCTTCCCCAGGGGCGGCAGCGGACGACGATTCCCCCGCGGGCCCGTCTGGTGGCCAAGCACAGCGGCAAGGTCCTTGACGTCGCCGGCGGCCCGGGCACGGCCGACAACGGTGCGAGCGTTCATCAGTGGGAGTGGAAGGGCGGTGACAACCAGAAGTGGGGCATCGAGCCGGCGGGTGAGGGCTACTACCGTCTGGTGGCCAAGCACAGCGGCAAGGTTCTCGACGTCGCCGGCGGCCCGGGCACGGCCGATAACGGTGCGAGCGTTCATCAGTGGGAGTGGAAGGGCGGTGACAACCAGAAGTGGGGCATCGAGCCGGCGGGTGAGGGCTACTACCGTCTGGTGGCCAAGCACAGCGGCAAGGTTCTCGACGTCGCCGGCGGCCCGGGCACGGCCGACAACGGTGCGAGCGTTCATCAGTGGGAGTGGAAGGGCGGTGACAACCAGAAGTGGCGACTGGACCCCATCCAGGACAGCGACTGGTAAGCCCTGCCCAGCCCACAGCGACACGCTGCCGGGGCACCTGCTGAACAGTGAGAGCAACCGTCAGCGAGCCGTCCACATCACCGGCACGCCCTGACAGACCGCACACGGTGCTGCTCAGCCGGCCCGGCGGCCAGACGGGCGGGAGCCGTTCGATCGGGTTGGGCGCAGCTAAGACTGGCCGGGTGTCCGTGAAGTCCCGCGCAGGATCATGACCGCTGACGGACCGAAGGCCCAGTAGCCGTCCGGTCCGGCGACGCCGAGTCGTAGTGCCGGGCACTCGGAGGGACGTCCCCGCCTGTGTCTGAGCCGTCCATGACACATGACGGTTTCTGGGAACCGGATAGCGGGGCCGCGCCACGGTCGCGGACCTGGCCGTGGCGAAGGCGTCTGACCTGATTGGCAATACCCGAGGCCGCCACTCCCGCCTCGGGTAACGCGGGGTGATCGCCTACAAGGCAACGTTCGAAACAACATCAACTAGGCTGTAGCCAGCCGGATTTATGGCCGCACCGGGCGGGCAGGCACCGGGCGAACCCATCTCGTGGAGGAGCACCCATGTCGGAAGCACTCAAGAACCTCAACAACATTCGCACGCTCCGTGCTGAGTCACGCGAATGCTCCTTGGAAACGCTGGAGGAGATACTGGAGAAGCTGGAGGCCGTCGTGAATGAGCGCCGAGAGGAGGACGCCCAAACGGAGGCCGAGATCACCCGGCGGGGCACGCTTAGCGCCTGAGCTGTTCATTACATGTGTGAGGTACCGAGTCGTCGTGTGGGCTGGAGGTGCTGGTTCAGGCGGCTTTGGCGAGGGTGGAGGGGCTGAGCTTCTTCTTCTGGGTGATGCGCCGGGTCATCAAGGTGATGGCGGCTCAGGTGATGAGGGCTTCGGAGTGTTGGACCAGCCGTTCGTAGTCTCTTGCGTGGCGGCGGGCGTGCATGAGCCAGGCCAGTGTGCGCTCGACGACCCAGCGGCGGGGCAGGACGACGAATACGGTGGCGTCCTTGGGCCGGCTGACCGTCTTGATCGTGAGTCGCAGGTGTTGCTTGGCCCAGGTGACGAGCTGGCCGGCGTATGCGGAGTCGGCCCAGACGATGGTGATTTCGGGGTGCATGAGGCGGAGGCGGAAGAGGACTTCCTTGGCGGCGTCGCGGTCGGTCATGTCGGCGGGGGTGACGATGACCCGCAGCGGGAGGCCGCGGGTGTCGACGACGATGTGGCGTTTGCGGCCGTTGATTGTCTTCGCCGCGTCGTAGCCGCGTGAGGCTGCGCCGACGGTCTCGGCGGCTTTGACGCTCTGGGAGTCGATCACGGTGGCCACCGCTCTGGGGCCTTTGCCCATGTCGCGGCGGATGCGTCCGCGCAGGTGCTCGCGGATCTGGCCGACGACGCCGGCCGCGGTCCAGCGGGCCATGAAGCCCCAGACTGTGCGCCAGGGCGGGTAGTCGGCTGGGAGGGCTCTCCACTTGCAGCCCGTGTCGACGACATAGCGAATGGCATCGACGATCTCCCGTCTGGGGTGTTTCTCCGGGGCTCCGCCTGCCTCGGTTTCGCAGGCCGGGACGGGGAGGAGGGGTTCGATCAGGGCCCATTCGGCGTCGGCTTGTTCGTGCACTTCCGGGCGATCCAGGGGAACAGCTTCAAGACCCTGAACGAGGGCCGGGCGGTCGCCTTCGTCGCTGTCCAGGGGCAGAAGGGCTGCAGGCCGACGAGGTTCAGCCGGAGTAGGAACCCCGCCCAGGCGCTCTCGCCCGGACCCGCCTGCTGGGACCGGCATGAGCCGGCCCAGCAGACAGGCACCGCCGCGGGCCTACACGCTCGTACGGTGCGCTCGGGCGCGGGGTGTCCTGCGCCGGAGGCGGCTCGTGGGGTGGTCAGGCGTGGTAGATGGCGTAGAGGCGGCCGTTGTGGGTGGTGAGGGAGGGCGCGGCGAGGGGGTTGCAGGTCCAGGGTCCGCGTGTGAGGGGTATGGGCTCCCACTTCCACCCCCACTCGTCGGAGTACTCGCGCCAGGTCAGGCAGGCGCGGCCGATGGTGTCCCTGAAGGCCATCCATGCGTAGTTGGGCCGGTGGGCGTGTGGTGGGTTTTCATGAGGTCGAGGCTCGAGCCGCTCCAGCCCTCTTTGCCCCTGACCAAGCTCATGAGCGTGCTGGTCTCCTGCGGTAGGTGACGTTGATCATGCCGTGGGTGAAGTTCAGAGCGGGGGAGCTGTGGGCGGGGAAGCTGGAGGTGGTGCCGATGGCGCGGATGGCAGGGCTGGCCCGGTACGGGATGGGGTCGAAGGCTCCGACGCTGCGGGAGTTGGAGGAGACGCGGAAGACCGCGGCGCTGCTGGCGACGGTGCGGCATCTGGAGTCGGCGAGCGTGGACGACGCCCTGGACCTCCTCGACGTCCTGATGGCCTCGCGCCTGCTCGCGCGGGCGGACCGGGTCGGCAAGGAGGAGAAGCTCAAGGCGTTGCCGAAGCTGAAGCGGCCGGCCGGGTCGCGAAGGCGATCGGGGTGCTGCTGGAGACCGCCCCCACCGGCACCGGGGAGCTGGTGTCGGTGGTGGACGCGTGGGCGGCGATCGAGAAGGCCGTCCCCCGCGAGAAGCTCGCCGAGGACCTGGCCGTCATCGCCGAGGTCATCCCGGACGAGGAGGGTGACGAGGACGCGGAGTGGCGGGCCGCGCTCGCCACCCGCTACGGCACAGGGCGCGGTTTCAGACGGGAGGTGTCCAAAACGCCGCCCATCACTGACTGTAATCATCCTTGTTCGCTAAGTAATGGAAATGGAAGGATAGAGGTGCTCTTTTCGGAGCAAACACCCCCCTCTCGACGGGATCGTTGATGGCCACTAAGTCCGCTGTTTCACAAGAAGAGCGAGTGCAACGGCTGCGTGCGCAGCTGAAAGGCGAAGTCCCGGCCGGGCGTGCGGCGCGGGCCCGGCCTTCGCGCGGGGCACGAGTGCTGTACGCAGCGATGCTGCACGCGGCGGCGCGGCTGGATGCGGGCGGGGAGCTGACCGAGCTGGAGGCGTCCCTGGTCGGCACGATGACGCAGGTGCTCCCGGAGGAGGAGGCGCGCGAGCTGGGCCGGGTCTATGAGGAGGAGACGTCGGCTCCTGGTGCGCCGCAGCTGTTCCCCGACAGCCTCACCCGGCGTCCTGTCACCAAGGGGTACACCTCCGAAGACCTGATGGCGGACTTGGCCGCTTTCCAGGACGAGATCGCCGCGCAGCCGAATGTGAACATCATCGACCTCGACGCTCCTGAGGGCGGGGAGGGGGACTCCGACGCGTTCGTTCAGGCCATGAGCGATTACGGGTACGGGGCGACGCTGGTGACCGCGTCAGGCCACCAGGACGCATGGGAGTCACGCTCCCTCATCCCCTTCCGGCTGGTGCCCTCGAAGATGTACTGCGTCAACGAGGACAACCACGAGATCAGCGGGTCGGACGAGATCTACTGGGCGCTGGCCGCCGGAGCCGACGGGGGCGAGAAGAAGTCGAGCGTCACCCGCACGTACGGAGACGTCGACCGGGGTGAGACGCACATCCTCGACATGGACCACATCCTGTACGACGGTCCGGTCGACAAGGTGCTCGCGTGCAATATCGAGTGCTGGGAGGCGGACGAGGGGGTGTCGGACCAGCTCGTCCCCAGCCTCACGGGCATCTCCAACCGTCTCAAAGGGCTCGCTGACGACCTGGGCAACCTGCCGGGCAAGGGCAACCAGTACACGTCCATGTACATGGCCGGCGCCTCCGCGATCGCCGACTTGATCGCCAGCATCATCGGGTGGCTCGCGGACGACTTCGTAGCCGAGCGAACCATCGAATTCGACCGCGCCGCGATGGCGGCGCTCGAGGCCGCTCCCGGCCGGGAGATGTCCCTCGACTTCACACAGCAGGGCGGGAAGATCAGGCAGCGCCTGACGCTGCGCGCGGGCCCCCCGCTGCCCGCGCCCAAGATCTCCAACGGGTGGCCCGGACTGCGCGGCACCGCCTTCACCACGGACATCGGAGCCGCCTGCCCCAGGCCCGGCCACTCCTCAGACCTGTACCTGTTCAAGGGCGACTCCTACGTCCGCTACGCCCTCAACGCCGAGCGGATCACCAGCGGGCCCGCCACCATCTCCAACGGGTGGCCCGGACTGCGCGGCACCCCCTTCACCACTGGTATCGACGCCGCCTGCCTGCGCCCCGGCAGCAGCACGGAGCTGTACCTCTTCAAAGGCGACTCCTACGTCCGCTACGACACCGCGGGCGAGCGGATCGTCCACAGGAACACCATCGCCGCAGGGTGGCCAGGACTGAGCGCCAGCACCTTCAAAAACGGGATCCACGCCGCCGCCAACGTGCTGCCCGGCCGCAGCGACGTGTGGCTCTTCAGGGGCAACATGTATCTCCGCTACGACATCGCCACCGAGCGCATCACCAGCGGACCCCACTTGATCTCCCACGGCTTCGCCGGCCTGAAGAGCACCCCGTTCGAAGCGGGAATCGACGCAGGCGCCAGCGTGGTACCCGGCAACGCCCATGCCGTCTGGCTGTTCAAGGGCGACGCCTACTACAGGTACCCCGTCTGGTAGGCAACGCCCCATGGCCCGGACGGCTGCCCGCACGCCAGGAGCCGTCCGGCGCCCTTACCTCCAGCTCGGCGTGGGCGCCCGCATCCCGCGCGGCGCTGGCCATCTCCAGCTTGAGGAGGTGGTGGACCTCCGACTCGCCTTGGCGGGCGATCTCGCAGTCCCGGGCGTGCGGGGCATGGGCAGGCTGTGCGCAGCTGACCGGCGGTTGGCGGTGTACTTCCGGCGCCCCGGCGGGCCGAGACCTGCCGGGGCGCCGGGGTACCCGGCGGACGGCGGCCTGGTCCGGGGTCGGTTTCCTGGTCTGCCTTCGTGGCGGCGTCGGGTTCCCGGGCGTGCACCCGGACCGGGTGGCCGCGTTGGCGCGCTGTGTCGGGAGGCTGGTGTTCTCGGTGGGGATGGCGGGGGCTGTTTCAAGCCCGCCCTGTGCTGACCGTCTGTAAATGGACTGTCTCGCTGGGTGATGGGGTGGGGAGGATCAAGGGTGCGTGGCGTGTCGCGCTTCGCTTCCTCTCTGGATGGGATTTGCCCATGTCGTCAGAGTTCGTGGTTTCCCGTGTCGACCGTCTGGACCGGTTGCGCGCGCACTTGCGTGGGGAGCCGGTGTCGAAGAAGTTCGAGGGGCTGACACGGTCGTCGCGGGGGGCGAATCTGCTCCTGGGGATCCTGCTGCACGGCGCGGCCCGCGTGCAGGCAGGTGTGGAGCCCACCGACCTGGAGGCGCGTCTGCTCGGCTCGGTGGCGGGGCTCCTCGGTGAGGAGGAGCTGCGTGATTTCGGGCGTGTGTACGTGGAGGAGACGGCCGGCCGCGCCGGGGTGTTCCCTGACAGTCTCGCGGCCCGGTCCATCGATACCGGCTACACCGCCCAGGATCTGGCCGCCGATCTGCCGGCGGTGGGCGAGGAGGTCGCGGGGCAGGCGAACGTGAACGTGATCGACGTGGACGTCCCGGCCCCGGACCCGCGTGGGCCGCAGGCCGAGGCGTACGCGCGGGCGGTGGGCGCCTACGGCTACGGCGCCACGGTGATGACCTCGGCCACGGCCGAGAACCAGGTCGACGTGGCCGCTGCCCCGGTGATGACCAAGGTGTGGCTGGACCGCCTCTACATGTATGTGGGGTCCGACGAGTTCGGCTCCGAGGAGATCTACGCCGCCACCGCCGCAGCGGCGGACGGCGGCACCCGCCAGTGGATGCGCAGCCACACCGTCGAGGGCGTCAACACCGGCGAGAGCCATCCCTTCGGCCCGAACACGGTGATCTATCACGGGACCGCCGAGCGGGGCGTGATCTTCAACGTCCAGTGCTGGGAGGAGGACCACGGCCAGGCGACGCAGCTGCTGGCCACGTTGGAGTCGATCTCGAAGACGGCGTGGGAGCTGGCCGATGCCCTGCCCGAGGGCAAGTTCAGTGCCGGCGCGAGTGAGATCCTCGCCTTCGCCTCGGGAATCGCCAACCTCATCAAGCTCTTCGTGTCGTTCTTCGCCGACGACCTGATCGAGCAGCGCGTCTTCGCGTTCGACCGTGCCGCGCTCAACGCCATCGCGGCCAAGCCCTTCCACGAAGACGACCACCTCTTCAACGGCGGCGGGTTCCTCGGCAACGGAACCATCTACCTGGCCATCCGCACGCGCGTCGGGAAACTCCCTCGCATCGGTCTGCGCGCCCACAACGCGAGCGGCTGGCACAGCCCGTCCCAGCCTGGCGGGGTCAGCCATCACGCGCCTGCCCTCGCCAGCTTCGGCAACCACCTTTACAGCGCCCACGCCGGCATCGACAAGCAGGTGTACATCACCCGCTTCGACGGCACGTCCTGGAGCGGCCACACGGTGGTGCCCTCCCCGGGCATCCTCTCCGCCCCGGCGCTGGCCGTCCACGCGGGCCGCCTCTACCTGGCCCACCGTGACCTCGACAACCGGGTGATCGTCACCTCCACCGCCAACGGCATCACCTGGACGGCCTCCGTCGTACTGCGCGGGACGACCACCAACGGCCCGGCTCTGGCCACATCGGACGGGCACCTGTACTGCGTGGTCCGCGGCGCCCAGGACCTCAAGTCGTACTTCGCCCTCATGGAGAGCAACAACACCTGGAGGGCATTCGAGCAGCACAATGCAGGTGGCTCGTACTTCGCGACGAACATGCTGTCCCACGGCAACGGAATGCACATGACCCGCACCGCCGGCAACGGCCAGGTCTACATCAAGTCCCACAACAACTACGCATGGTCCGTCGAGACCAGCGTGGGCCAGACCTCCGCGGGCGCACCCGCCCTGGCCCTCTACGCGAGCCTCCTGCACTGCGTCATCCCGGGCACAGACGAGAACCTGTGGATGAACCGCCAGACCGCCAATGGCTGGGACGCCTTCCAGCAGATCCCCGGCACGGCCAACACCGTCACCGCGGCCGGTACCGCCACCCACAACGGCACCCTGTACGTCGCCTACGCCACCGCCACACCCGGACTCTGACCACCAGCGTCCCACGGCCACACCGCTTCCGGCGTCGCCGTGGGACGCCACCCGGTCCACCCGCACGAAACCCCTCAGCCCTCGCCATTCAGCTGCGCGCCGGCGACCGACCGACGGACCGATGCCTGGTCCCGGTGGACTGCTGCGCCGAGCACGGGGCGCGGTCGGGCACCGCCAGGCGTACGGCCGCGTCGTCGTCCTCTATCCCTCCCCGCTTGTGGCGCGTCTGGCGGATTCGGCTGGTTTCCAGTGGATCGCCCGTACCGTCGCCTGCGAGCCGGCCGCACCGCCACCGGCCGCACCCGCCACCGACGAGGCCCGGGACGGGGTACGGATCCCGGCGGGGCGGATACCGGTGGACGTGCCGCCGCCCACCGAACTGCGCGTCGGGGACCAGATCCTTGCCGGCGGCCGACTGGTCGCCATCACCGATCTCCGCTACCGCCACGGCGGCACCCGCACCATGATCCTCGCGGGCGGCCGCCTCGCCGTCGCACAGCGCACGGTGCGCGTCTATCGCCCCGCACCGGCTGAGCCGGGTGGTGCTGCGCCGGGTCAGGGAGCGGCTGGCCGCCGGGACGTATCCGCGGATGTGGTGGGGGCCTCCACGCATGTGGAGGGGCGTGGCGTGAGTTCGCGCCATCGAAGCCTGGGCCCGGTGAGGGCGTGCCGCTGGCGAGACCGGTACCGGGGGGTGTACAGACGTGAGCCCCACCAGCTGTCGGCTGGCGGGGCCGTGTCTCAGGTGGGGGGTGCCCCGTGTCCGCTATTCGTTTTCGATGACGATGCTTTCGTGGTCGCGGCGGCCGTGGTGGTCGTGGTGCTGGATGTCGGCGTCGAGCCTGCCGAAGCCGTGGTCGAAGTCGTCGTCAACCCCGATGACGGCGTCGTCGCCCCCGAAAACGTCATGGTGATGGATGGGGTGGTGGAAGTCGTCTTCGTCGATGAACGTGTCTTCACTCGACTGGAGATTCAACTTCTTCTCGTTGAAGACGAGGGTGTTGGACTCGGTGCCCCTCTGGACGAACACGTCGTTCGCCTTGATGTCGTCATCGTTGGCGGAGGCCAGGGGGGTGCTGTTGAGCGGGGTGGCTGCCTGGGCCGGCGCGGCGATGCTTCCCATGAGGGCTGCCGCTGCACCTACCTCTCCGCCGTTCTCCTGGTCGGCCTGGTCCTCAACGCCACCCTGGGCTGGTCGTGGGCCGACCCCATCGCCGCCCTCGTCATCGCCGCCGTCGCGGTCAAGGAAGGCCGCGACGCCTGGCAGGGCAAGGGCTGCTGCGCGCCGCCCGCTGCCGTTGCGACCACACCGGTGGCTGAGGCCAGCGCTTGCGGTTGCCGTCCCGGGTGCGACTGCTGCAACTGATGGGCGGCTCCGGTGCTGCGGTGTGGATCTAGGCTTGCCTCATACCTGGTCAGGCGGTGAGAGGGTCCTCAGCATGTCGGAAGACGGGCAGGAGGAGCTGGCCGAGGCGCAGCGTGAGCACTGGCAGCAGACCTACGGCGAGTATCCCGGGATGTACGGTGAGGAGCCGTCCGTGCCGGCGGTCCATGCCGCTGCGGTGTTCCGGGCCTCCGGTGCACACGAGGTGCTGGAGCTGGGCGCCGGGCATGGTCGTGATGCCCTGTATTTCGCCCGTGAGGGGTTCTCCGTGCTGGCCACCGACTTCAGCCCGGTGGGGCTGGAGCAGCTGCGTGAGGCTGCCGCCGCGCAAGAGGTCGCCGAGCGGGTCACTACGGCGATTCACGATGTGCGCGAGCCGCTTCCGATCGCTGACGCCTCGGTGGACGCGGTCTTCGCGCACATGCTGCTGTGCATGGCTCTGTCCACCAGGGAGATCCACGCCCTGGTCGCGGAAGTCCGCCGCGTGCTGAGACCGGGCGGCGCCTTCGTCTACACCGTCCGCCACACCGGAGACGCGCACTACCTGGCCGGTACCGGACACGGGGATGACATCTGGGAGCACGGCGGCTTCGCCGTCCACTTCTTCCCCCGCGGCCTGGTCGATGCCCTGGCCGAGGACTGGAGCCTTGTGGAGGTCCACGCCTTTGAGGAGGGCGGTCTCCCGCGCAGGCTGTGGCGCGTCACCCAGACCGTGCCAGCGTGAACAAGATGCCGAGCGCGAGGTGCTGTCGCATCTCTGAAGCCAAACCCCTCGCTCCCAGCCTTGAGTAAGGCGCCTCCTGAGGATCCGGTCAGATGGAGGCCGAGGCGGATTCATTCTTGCCGGGGTCCTGATGCCCCCTTCCGCGGCTTTGGCGGTCGGTCACCTGTCACTGGGCGCCGGCGGCCGCCGCGGAGGGGGCATCTGCTGCCCTGCCCGTGTCAGGGCAGCAGACGGATGGATTCGCTGTGGAGGTGTTATCGGTAGGCGGCGTGCAGTTGGTCGTTGAAGGAGGCCAGTGCGGGGGCGCCGGTGCTGGGGAAGGGGGAGATTTGGGCGGGCGGCGTCCAGGGGCCGGAGAGCTTGGTTGTGTATTGGAGCATTCCGGTCTCGTCGCGGTAGGCGCAGCACAGTCCGTTTTTGTACCTGACGAGTGCCGGAGAGTTGTTCGTCCGAGCCTCGGGGATGCGGACACTGTCCATGCCCATGATCGTCGTGGTGCGGAGCGTGCCGTCTTGGTGCCGGAAGGCGAAGCCGGGCAGATTCAGCACGAGGCCCGCGGCTGGTGCGTGGGTCGATTCCGTACTAGCCACGGGCGTGGCTTTGTTCCACGAGCCGGCATCGGGATTGTACCTACCGGTGCAGACCGCTCCGTCTGGGTGGCGGAACATGCAGTGCAGCTGCCCCGCATACGTCATCAGTGACGGTTTGTGAGTCGTCGTCCAATTGGCTGTGGTGATGCGGGTGGGTGTGCTCCAGGTGAGTTGTGCTGGATGCGTGGGGAGCGGTGTGCCGATGGTCGCGTAGATCGCGTTGTCCGGCGTGCGGTAGACGCAGTGCAGGGTGTTGTCGTGTTCGATGATGTCGCATTCGGTGCTGCCGAGGGGCAGACCTGTGGGGACGGGGTTCCAGGTGTCGCCGGTGAGGGTGGCCCATCCCGGGGGACGGTTGGGGTATGAGCTGCTGACGCAGTGCAGTTGGTTGTTGTATGTGAAGAGGGTGGGTGTGGAGTCGCCGTAGAGGCTGCCATGCACGTGCGATTGCGTCCAGGGCTCGCTGATGTTGACGCTGTGGTTCAGGTTGGTGACGTATCCGCGGATGAAGACGGTGTTGACTTCGAGGTCGGGGAATCGGACGGTGACGGTGGTGGCGAGGATGCGTTCGGCGGTGTGGTTGCCGATCTGGACGGTGGCGCGGAGGTAGAACACGGTGCTGTTGCGGATGTTGTTGACCGTGTAGGTGCTCAGGTTCAGGACGTTGATGTCGGCGGTGTCGTAGAGCAGGCGCAGGGAGGAGACGCCGCCGGCTTCCCATTCGAGTGTCACCGTGCCGCCGTTGTCGATGGTCGTCTCATCGGCGATGAAGTTGCGGAGGTAGAAGTCGGCGGGGAACTTGCCGATCTCCAGGGTTGTGGTGTCCGGTTGGAATGGCCCGTTGGTGCCGGCCTTGCGTGAGTAGACCTCGATGCGGGGTTGGGCGGTGCCGACCTGGCGGTTGATGCGTACGCCCATGAGCTGGAGGGTGACGCCCTCGTCGCGGCTGATGGTGGCGTGGCCGGAGGTGGGGGCGAAGGTGATGGTCTTCTTCTGCGGGTCGGTGGCCACGGTCCAGTCTTTGAGGCTGGTCTGGGCGTCGATGCCTTCCAGGTCGAGGGCGAGATCGGGGGAGTTGGGGCCGGTCGGGATCGTGAGGACGATCTTGTTGCATTCGATGGCGTCGCTCTTGCGGCGGCTGCCGACGATCACGAGGTTGGCTCGTTCGACGTCCCCGCTGGAGGGGGAGACACGGATCGGGTCGGGCTGGGTGTCGAGGCTGAATTCCAGGGCTGTTTCTGCCGCTGTTTGGATGCCCTGGAAGCTGGTGGCGGCGGTTTGCGGGATGGCGCTCATCAGGAGGTGCCCTTCTGTCCGGTGGCGGTCGCGGCGTCGTCCAGGACGACGAAGCCGGAGCGGATGTGCGGGTTCTGGCCGGCCGGCAGGCTGGTTGGGTCCGGGACGGTGATGGGCCGCGATGCCCAGCCGTTGGCGGTGCGTTCCGTCCATGACCAGGTGCCGGTCGCGGTGGCCGGGTGCGGGAGGACGGCGTTGCCGTCGTGGGTGGTGGCGGCGAGGAGGGGGCCGGTGCGGAAGCTGACCGCCATGGTGGCCAGGGCGTGGGCGGTGAATTGCTGGGGGACGTGGACGGAGCCGACGGGGAGGATGTCGGTGGTGGCGTGGACGGCGGCCCTGGGGTCGAGGAGGAGCGTGACCAGGGCGCTGCTGGTGCCGGTGAAGGCGAGTTTGAGGCGCTGGCCCTTGTCGATGGGCCGTAGGTAGCCGGTGGCGTCGCCCTGGCCGGTGACGGTTTCGAAGTGGTCGTAGTCGTTGTCGAGGATGTAGCCGACGAGGCCGTCGTCGCTCTGCACGGCTTCGCCCAGGCGCACCGTCCACTGGTACTGCGGCATGGTCGGCTGCGGCGGGTCGAGGATTTCGGGCCAGGTGACGTCGGTGCGTGGCGGTCCGCATAGTTCCAGGTCGAGGCGGGCGCGGACGAGGGCGAGGGGGCGGCCGAGGAGGAAGGCCAGGCTGGCGTCGTCCGGCCCGTCGGGGTCGATCGTGGCCAGGGCCTCGTCCAGGGTGGCGCGGACGGCGTTCAGGACGGCCGGGCCGCGCTGCTGGATGGCGGCGAGGAGGTGGTGGGCGTGCAGGGAGACGTCGGCGAGCTGGTCGAGTTCGTGGATGTCGGAGCCGGGCAGGGCGGTCCAGTCGACGATCTCCCCGGCGGGGGTGAGTACGGTGCGCAGGTCTCCCAGGGCGTGGCCGTCGGGGGCGTAGCAGACGATCGACTCATCGAGGCGGTTGTGCAGGAGCCAGGCGCAGACGGGGTTGGTGCCCGGGGTGAGGTCGACGGCCTCGTCGCGTGCGGCGTCCAGGAAGTCGAAGCGCAGGCGGGCGGGTTGGAGCAGGCGTGGGCTCAGTTCGATGTAGCGGTCCTGGTCCATCTCGCCGACCGTGTGGTCGGGAACCATGGTGGGCGGGCGGAACGGGCGGAAGTGCCGCTCGTTGTCGATCAGGTTGACGGCGCGGCCGAACCGGTCGACCACGGACAGGGCGGCGAAGGCGAGCTGGCCCGAGCGCAGTTCCTGGAAGTCGGTGGGTTCCCAGTCGTCGTGTTCGAAGACGGGTTGCGGGCCGGGGTCGGGGGCGAGGCGGTCGGCGTTGCCGATGAGATCCCCCATCGGGCCGGTGGGGCGCACGGTGGTGCGTGCTTCGCGCTGGCCGACCTCGGCGCTCAGGCCGTCCAGGCGCTGGGAGAGCTGGTCGAGGCCACGGGCCTGCTGGCGCAGCTGCGTGATGAGTTCGTCGGGGAGGTCGCCGCGGCCGGCGGCGTAGCCGGCGAGTTTTCCTTCCTGGTCGTGGCCGCTGGTGGGGGCGAGGGTCTGGCGTCCGGAGGCGGTAACGGCGTAGGTGGGGTCGCCGGTGCCCAGCCAGCGGTAGCGGTTCCCGTCGAAGGCCCAGTGGCCGGTGCCGTCGTTGTCCTGGTAGGGGATGGCGGTGTATTGGGCCTCCCACATCAGGTAGAGCGGCTGCCAGGGCTGGCGCCACGGGTCGCAGCCCAGGGCGGGCAGGGTGCCGGTGGCGTCGGCGAGGTCGGTGTTGGCTTTGCGGGCCTGGTCCAGGATGCAGAACTCGGTGACCAGCGCGGGCATCACTTCGGGCAGGCCGGCGGTGTTGACCTTGGAGACGTCGGCGGCCACGCTCAGCGCGGTGATCGGGCCGACTGCGGTGACCAGGCGTTCCTCGGTGCGGCAGGGCAGTTTGGAGCCGCGGGTCATGGGGGCATTGAGGTTGGCGCCCTGGAGCATGACGACGGGGTCGGCATGCTGCTCGTAGGGGGCGAGGGGGACACGCTGCAGGACGCGGGCGGCGCGCATGCCGCGCTCGGCGGCGTAGGCACGGGCGCGCTCGGCGAGGGTGTCAGGGTCCTTGGCCCACGGGATGCGGGCGCGCACCTCGCGCAGCTGGGCGGCGAGGGCCGCCACGGTGCCCGCGGCGCCGCCGGTGCTGGCGGGGTTGAGCTCGTCGGCGGTGCGGGAGGAGAAGAAGTCCGGCTGTAGGGGTTCCTGGGCCAGGGCCCAGACGTTGTACAGGTGCTCTTGGGCGCTGGCCAGGTCGCGTTCCAGGGTGTCGAGAGCGGCCTGGGCGGTGTTGAGCTCGGCGGTGATGTCCTGTTCGAGGCGCAGTTGGCGGATGCGTTCGCCGGCGGCCGGCGTGGGGAGGGCGCTGACGTCGCCGCGGTCGACCACGCGCCAGGTGTAGCCGCCGGGGACGGGGCCGAAGCCGCCGTGGTGGGCGGTGCGGTCGGGGAACAGGTCGCCGTCGGGGCGGTCGAGCTCGTCCAGGACGCCGAGGAGGAACGCCCGGTACAGGCGGGCGTCGTCGGTGTTGAGGGAGCCGGGGCCGCCCGCCTGTTCCTGGAGGACGGCGGCGGCCTCGGCGGCGCTGTTGCCGATCGCGACGGCGATGTTGTCGGGGCCGGGGCAGTCGGATTCGGGGATGCCGCCGTCGGGTGCCCATGCGACGCCGAGGGCGCTGCCGGTGTAGAGGGAGCGGCCGGGGCTGCCCATCCCGGGTGCCAGGCTCCACTGCAGGCGGTCCAGGAGGCAGGTGTAGTCCTGGTCGGTAGTGAGGATGTCGCTGGCCGCTTGGGCGTACCAGCCGGCGACGTAGTAGCTGAGCCGGTCCTCTCCCTCGATGTCCGCCAGCGTGTCGTGGAGGGAGAACACGTTGAGGTTGTAGGGCTGGTAGACGGAGAAGGTGAGCAGGCCGGGGCCGAGCGCGGTGAGGAACGGCTCACGCGGGTGTTCAGGTTCGCGCCAGGGCTTTTGCGCGGTGAGGTCGTGGCGGCGGCCGGCCTTGGTGGCGGTGGGGACGGCGGCGTGGGGGTCGAGGTAGGAGACGGTGCCGTTCTGGGGGTCGAGGTAGTCGCTCTCCACGATCCAGGAAGCGATGCCGCGGGTGGAGCGGCGCACCACCAGCCAGCGGTTGGGGACGATAGGGAAGTCGCCGATCTCGCCGTTTTCGCTGTCCTGGCGGCCCTGGCACAGGGCCTCGGGGAGCTGCCACTGCAGGTAGACACCCAGCTTGTCGGGCTTGTCGCGCCAGATTTCGGTGCCCTGGAACGGCAAGGGCTCGGGCGGCGCATTCTCCTCGGTCAAGGAGCGGAAATTGGCCTGCCAGCGTTGGATGACGTAGGTGCCGTCGGTGTCGCGGGTCTGGGCGTTGACCGCGAGCGCGGACACCTCGACCGGCACCACGAGGGTGTTGTTGGGCATGGGGCATCGCCTTCCGGTGATGGTGGTGGGCCGGTCAGGGCCGGACGAAGGTCTGGAGCTGCGGGGCCTTGATCATCTGGAGGGCGAACTGGGCCGGGGTCAGTTCGGGCAGGCCGTGCGCGGCGGCGAGTTCGGGGGCGAGCTTGCCCGTGATGTCGAGCACGTCGCCGGCCGGGCGCAGGAACCGGTCGAAGCCGGGCGGGTCGGGGAAGTCGCCCATGGGCGAGCCGACGCCGGGGCCGGTGAGTTTGCGCAGTTCGATGGTGCCCTCGCTCTCGCCCTCGCCCACATCACCGATGCCGAACATCAGGCCCTGCTGCGGTTCGGCGATAGTGAAGGTGTCGATGACCCGCGGGTAGAGCAGCAGCAGCACGTCGGTCCCGTAGACGGCACGCGCTACGGGTTCGACCGCGGCGCCGCCGCGGAACGCGGTGAAGACGGTCTTGGGCCAGTGCGCAATGAGGTCGGAGCGGATCAGCACCCCGGACTCCGGCGCGTCCTGGACCCCGGCAGCCAGGGCGTTGAGGTCGGCGTCCAGCGCGTGCCCCACCCCGACGCTGAGCGCGCCGTCCACCGCGGCGCGGATCCACCCGGGGTCGACGTGAAAGAAGCGGATGCTCTCCGGCGGCAGCATCCGCGCGTCGGGTACCAGGTGTTCGAACGGGACCATCTCCAGCAGCGGCAGGCGGTCCAGCCAAGCCCGGACCGGATCGAGCTGGGTGGCGGTCGCCTCGCGCAGCACGCCCCGTACGCCGGCGTCGGCCAGCGCGCCGCGCAGGCCGGCCGAGCGCAGCGGGGCCACCTGGGCGGCGCTGCGTGCGGGGCGGCGCTCGGCGGTGGCCAGCTGGGTGCCGCTGCGGGCCAGGGCACCCATGAGACGGCCGTCGGCGGTGAGCAGCCGGTCGAAGGCACGGTGGGCGAGGTTGTCGTTCAGAAGGGCGGCCGAGGCGCGGGCACCGAGCCCAGCCAGTTGAGGGTGGGTGAGCAGACGGCGGGCGGCCCGGCGCGCGGCGGCGCGGAACTCCATGAGCTTGCCGCGGAAGGGCGCGTCGGCGAGGGCCAGGGCGCGGCCGAGGCTGAACGCGCTGGCGTAGCCGGTGTCGTAGACCCCGTGCCTTTCAAGGTAGACCAGTGCTTCGCCGGGCGACTCCAGGCGGGGTGCGGCGGCCGGCGGCAGCGGCTGGGCGGGGGCTGCCGTGAACGGGCCGCGATAGAAGCCGAAGCTGCGCTCGCCGGATTCCAGGCGCTGCGGGAGCGCGGTGGCGCCACTGCGTAGCCGTTCCAGGGCCTCGGGGTCGGGTGAGGTGGCGGGGAGGGGCAGGCGAAGGAGCGGGTCTGGGTCGGCGGCGAGGTGCTGGACGATGTCGCCGAAGTCGAGCGCGGAGTCGGCCAGGGTCTGGAAGGACCAGGAATGCAGGGAGACCAGGCGCAGACCCTGGGCGGGTGGGGCGGCGCCGTTCACGAAGGTCTCGAAGCCGTCCAGGGAGACCAGGTGCGCGACATGCTGGCCGTCGGTGGCGGCGGGGAAGCGGTTGGCGACGACGACCGCGTTGAGGTCGGCTTCCTCGGGGTCGGGGTCGGAGTTGAGTGCGGCGTCGGGCGGTCCGCCCTCGCGGACGTGTGCGAGCAGCGCCATCTCGGCGGGCTTGGGGCAGACGGCGGTGAACAGCGCCGCGGGCACGTGGATGGTCCGGCAGGACAGGCCTCGCTCGTCGTCGAACAGTTCGTCGAGCGTGATCGCGGGCGGTTGTCCGGGCAGGTCCGGGTCAGTCCCGGCGAGCAGCTTGCTCACGGTGGTGACCTTGACCTGGCCGACGGCCTCGGGATCGTCTTCGGTGAGTTCGCCCTCACGGAAGAGCAGCAGGGCGATCCATGGCACGCCCTCCGCGGTGTCCTTGAGCCGGCGGAACCAGGGCAGAGCGGGGGTGTCGAGGGTGATGTGCGGCAGGACCTCGCCGTACGCGCCCTCGGCGCCGGGAGGCGGGTAGCAGGCGTGGACGTCGGTGTCAGCGATGCTGAAGCGCAGCTGCCTCACGTCGAAGCGCTGCTGGCGGGTCGGCAGGGCGGCGCCGGTGTCGAGGCCGGTGATGCTCTGCTCGATGGCGATGCGGTAGCGGCCCGCATACAGGGAGGGGAGGCGGTGGTCGAAGAACCGGGTGCGGTGGCTGACAGTGGCCATGTCCAGTACCCCTCTTTCTCAGGCGGCTGGCACGAGCATGGGCTCGGCGGTGAAGGCGGTCTGGGCGGCGAGGGCGTAGGCGCTCAGGTCGTTGTCCAGCTGTCCGAGGTCCAGGCCGACCCCGGTGAGCGCGTCGGCGAGCCGGCTGCGGGCGGCGGTCTGGGCGGGGGCGGCCACGGTGGCCGCGATCGTCGCGATGACGCCGTCGGGCCGCTCGAGGATCGCACCGACCCGGTCGGCGGCGGGGTCGAGTGGCTCTACCCCGTCGGGGTAGATGGGGTCGAACTTCAGCGCGTCCTCGGAGATGTAGCCGGTGGAGTTGCCGTTGCGCAGCGGCGGCGAGGCCAGGCGCACCCCGGTGAGCTGGTCGGGGATCAGCTGGTCGCCGTCCCTGCGCGGAAGGGTGCGGCCGGTGCCGGTCCCCCACAGGGCCTGAGGCACGGAGGCAGTGGCTGGGGTCCGCGACCAGGAGGTGAGACCGACGGGGCTGCCGTCGTGGGTGAGTGAGACGCACTGGACGCTGGTGCGGCCCCTCTCCTGCATGGGCCGGATGTTCAGCGGGCTGCCGCTCTCCGCAGGCGTGCCGGTCTTGGCGTCGAGGTAGAGCTGGGTGACGGGGACGGCGGAGTCGGTGGTGAAGGAGAACCCGGCGGCTGAGACCTGCCAGGCGGCATCAGTGAGGAGGCGGCCGTTTGCGGTTCCGGTTTCGATCAGCCCTGCGCCGGGGATGGCGCGCACCGCGCTCTCGGGCGGCGGCAGCATGTCACGGAAACCGCTCCAGTCGACCTTGTCCTGTCCCGCCTTGCGGGATTGGCCGAAGTCAATGGTGAAGGAGATGAACCACAGGTGGACCTTGGCCTCGCCGCCGGTGGGCGGTCCCCACACGCGCAGGCTCACCCCGACCTCGATGGTGATGGTGATGCGGACGAACCAGATCTTGACGGACGCGGACACGCCGATCGAGATCCTGAGTCCGACGTCGAAGAAGAAGGGCTTCCACTGGATGAGCGCGTCGACCTTCGCCACGCACCAGGCGCGTACGGGCCCGGCGTGGAATCGGACGTCGAGTCCGCCGCCGGCCATGACGGCCGCGGGGGTGATGGCGAAGTAGGCGCTGCCGGAGATGGTGACATTGCCGCCCAGGGCCCAGTCGAATCCGGCTCGGGACAGCCGCGGGTACGACGCCGGTGCCTGGTAGGAGGGGTGGTAGCCACCGATACTGAAGGCGAAGTCGCCGGCATGGGGGTTCGTGCCGTACCAGGCCTTGAGCGAGACCCCGCCGCGCAGGCGGCAGTTGGGGTCGAGCAGGAAGGAGCTGGGGGTGAGGGCGGCCCCGATCGTCAGTTCGCCCTGGTGGGGCTTGATGACGGCCTGAAGGCCGATCTCTGCCCTCGCGTACTTCTTGTCCCCGTCCTTGGGGTATTCGATTCCACCGATTCCCAGCAGGGCGATGGTCAGCTCCGGGCCGGTCTGCACGATGGCCATGGCGTTGCCGTGGATGGCCTCGGCGACGGAGAACGCGAGCCCGGCGGCGACCCACAACTCGCCCTGCGCAGGGGTGATCCACGGGTTGGAACTCGTGGTGAGGGCCGTCAGGATTTCGACGGGGTCTTCGTTCTCCGCACTGATCTCGCCAGGATTGTTGAGCGCCTGGATGAACGGGAAACCGTCGATCTCCTCAACTGCGGGCATCCGGATCCGGCTGTTCCAGCCCATGCCGGCGGCGATCCCACGCAAACGCAGCATGGGGATCCCGATGCCGGGGTCGCTACCGATGGAGGCGAAAGCGAAGAAGGACGGCTCGGTACCGGCGTTGGGCACGACGTAGGCGCCCATCCCGGTGCCGTACAAGCCTTTTCCGGTCTTGCCGGGATCGAACGAGAAGATCAGCACGCCGCCGATGATCATCTTGTACGGGTCATGCGCGGGCAGCGCAGTGAGCGTCCCCGCGATATGCAGCGGCGGGTACTCGTAGTCGATGGTGACGCCGTTCGCCCCGGTCGGGGTGCCGATGTCCGACCAGCCGCGCTCACGGACGGGAGAGGGTACTCCCAGGACCGCGAAGCCGTCGCGGGTGGCGATGGCACGGACGCGCCGGGACATTCCGCGCCGCCGGGCCGCCGTCGTGCGCGCGGGCATGACACGTCCCAAGCCGTCAATGCGGGAGGAATCGAGGCGGGGCTCTGCGGGCACGTTCTTCACCGCGACGACGCAGCCGCCGGGCAGTACCAGCCACGCCCCGGCCGCGAGCCCGCCGACCGCAGGGATACCGAGGTCGGCAAGCTGATCCGCTGCCAGATCCTGGTCACAGCAGACCACCCGCCAGCCGTCGGCCTCGGCGGCGAACACGCCGGCGTCGCGGGAGAGGGCCGCTCGCCCTCGCGGGCCCGTAGCGGTGAACGCGGCCCCCGCCCCGTCCTGCACGAAAGTGATGCGGTCGACCTCAGGCCCGGGCAGCCGCGGCACCTCCATGCCGAGGGCGCGCGCGAGTTCATCCGCGCGCGTGCCGGGCGACGGCAGCTCGACGTCGAGGGTGCCGCCCGTGACGGCGGTACCGTCATGGCTGAACGTCACCCGCACAGGTACGGGTCCGTCCGCGAGCAAAGTACTGGCGGTGCCAACCGCGCGCAGGGCGGCGGGGTCGCCGTCGCTCCGTGCAAGGCGGAGCACCCCGTCTGGGAAGAAGGGCCGGAACGCGTCCCCGAAGCCAAGGATCTCCCCCGGCAGCTCCACCTCCTGCTCCTCGCCGGTGGCGAGCAGCCTGCGCAACTCCTCCACATGGATCGTCACAGCCGTCCTCTTTCCTGCCGACCCCGCAAGCCGAAGCTCCTGACAGGCGGCATCCTTACATTCAGTGACTGTCTCACTACAGACCGTAGTCGAATGGACGGGGCGAATTTGGAAAAGCGCACATCAGGCGATTGATTGGCTGAAAGTTCTCGGTGGTAGCGAGCCCGTCGCCTCGGCCAAGGTGGCTGGGTGCGATGGCCGATCGGTCCGGGCTGAGCAGGCGCTGAGCACCGAGGAGCGCGCCGGGCCCTGGCCGAGGGAGTACCCGGCTGTCGCACTGCCGGCCTGATGTCACCTCGGAGTGCTGGAGTGGCCGGGGAGCGGCAGGGTGGAGGGATGAGCCCTGCTCTGCACGTGATCGCCTATCCGCCGGACGCACCCCTCCCGGCCGGGCGCGGCGCGGCGGATGCGGCCAGAAGGAGACACCGCCCCAGGTGCAGAGGGTTCATCTGGCACAGACCATGTCGCAAAAAGTGACCGAGGCCGCGGCGAGGATGACAGACGATCCGGTGCGGATCCTGGTCGGGAATCCCTGAGTACCTGTTCCTGCGGCGCCCATGCCAAGCAGCTGCGGCGGCGGTGAATGGTTCATTTGCCGGGATAGCTTGGGTGGCCGGCGAGGGCGTGTGGAAGAGCCGGGTTTCCGTGTGCTGCTGACAGAGGCAGGTGACCGGAAGGTGGAGGCGGTCCGTGCGATCCGGACGGTCACCGGCCTCAGTCTCTGGAACAGCAAGCTTCTGCTCGACAGCGCGCCGGTAGCGGTCACGGAACCCAACTGGCTCGGAGTCGCAGATGAGGCGGCCAGGGTCCTTGAGGAGGCGGGCGCCACCGCGATGGTGCTGTGCGACTGGTGCGACCGCACCATCACGCGGGGGCCCATCGATCTGGCCCCCTGCAGGGGGCCATGGCCTGCCGAGGCCTGCCGGGTGAGTTGCCCACCGGCCGCGCTCTGAGTAACGGCCAGTTCAGGCGGCCTGAGTAAGAGCCGGTGTGGTGATCAGCGGGCGCGAGAGTCCCTTCTGGGGGAGTGGCACCGGGCCGTGCGGCTGCGGTTAGGGTCGGTGGCAGCCTGCGCCGATATGGCGTGCGTAGGTGAGGCCGGTTGGTCCAGTACACGCCGCGCAGCAGCGGCACCGCGAAGTTGTCGGGCAGCGTGACGCACAGCCGCGCGGTGTATCCCGCACCCGCGTACGGGCCGGTTCCGCCGAGGTTCTGCCCGGCCTGCTGCGCGCCCTCGGGGACCGGCTCCCACTCGCGCAGCAGCCCCCGGGTCTCCAGCTCGGCGCGGAGCGCGGGGGCGAGGGCCCGCCAGCGGGTGACCTGGTGTGTGCCGGCCTCCCGCAGCCGGTCGCGCTCGCCGCGGATCCGCGTACGGGCAGCGCGCAGCGCCGGGCCTCGCAGGTCGAGCAGCCGGGCCTGTTGCTCGGTGGCGGCCTGCCACCGGGTTTCGGCGGTTTTCTGTGCGTTGACGAGGGTGTCGAGCTGGTCGAGGTCTGCGGGTGGTACCGCGATGACCATGGTGTGTCCCATGTCGTCCATCATTGCTCGCCGCAGCGGCGGTTCGGGCCGGATTTCAGCAGGTCAGGGCGGCGTGCGGTCAGTTGGGGCGGGTCGTGAGCCGGTCCTGGAGAAGCCGGTCTCTCAATCTGTATAGATACTTGGAAGGCTGGCTTGGCACACAGTGCATGTTCCAAAGTTCAGCTGGGCCTACATTTTGATGCATGGATGCCGGGGGTGGGCTGGGGAGTGGACCTGCCTGAACGGCCGGGGGCCCTGGCCGGGCGGACACGGCATGGCCCCTGCCTCGTACGCGGGGGCCATGCCGTGTTCTGTCAGGAGAAGATGACGGAGCGGATCTGGGTGTTTGCGTCGAGCCTTTTGCCGGGGTTCATGGCGGTGTAGGTGTCGCCGTTGCAGTCGGTTTCGAGGAAGACGGTGGCGGTGGAGGTGGTGAAGTTTTCGGGGGAGTTGCCGGGGGCTTCTTCGGTGGTTTCGGGCAGGTTGATGCAGATGTTGCTTTCCGGGTCGGCGATGGCGGCGCTCTGGCCGGTGCTGGTCTTGTAGAGGAAGTCGCCGGTGGCGGCGTGGGCGGAGGTGGGGAGGGTCAGGGTGAGGAGGAGTGCGCCGGCGGCCGCGGCGAGGGTGTGGCGGGAACGCATGAGCGGGGAGTCCTTGCGTGTGGGGGATGGTTCGGCGCGAGCTTGCCCCCTGCCTGGGCGGTCTTCCATCCGGGACCCCGCCCGGGTTCCGGATGGAGCAAGACGAATCGGTTCTGCATGGTCCATGTGGGCGGGCCGTCGGCTCTGCTACGGGCTGGTCCTGGAGGCGGAGCCGGAAGGGTTTGGAGTCGTCCAGCGTCTGACGGCAGGGGCCTGGTCAGGGTGGTGCCGGTGTGCCCGGTGTGACCTCAGTGGGTCAAGATCGTTAGTAGGGTATGAAACAAGTACTTGCTGTCATCACGATCATGGGTGCCGCGATGGCCGCTGCGAGCCCTGCCCAGGCGGACCCTGCCCCCCAGTACCTTGGTGCCGCGCTGGGCGTTGTGAGTCCTGTCCACGTGGTCCCTGCCCCCCAGTACCTCACCTTCGGCAAGGGTGGAAGCTTCACAAGGATCACAAAGTACATCTGCACGTCTTCTTCCTGCATGGACCTTGAGAGCGCGACTGAGGACGGGTCCTATAGGCAGGACCGTAGGCCGACCCCGTGAAACGGGGTCGCTTCCCGCGCGAAGCGCGGCAGGCTCCAGGCGCCGCGAAGCGGAGGAATTCGCCCTGGAATCATGGCAGGCGGAGCGGACATGGTTGCGTCCTCAGCGGCTGGGTAACTTGTGCAAGCGATCAACACCCACTACGAGGAGTAACCATGTCTGATGAGACCCTGGGCAGTCCGATCATCCCGAGCGAGGTTCCCGAGGCGGAGAACGCGACGCTCGCCTTGGAGGAAAAGGATGGCACCTATGTGTTGAAGGCAACCGGCGCTTCCGCCCTCCCGGCCTCCATCACCGTTGTAGACGCTGCAGGCAACGCTGTCGCCCTCTACGCGGCATGGCTGCCCAACGCGTCGACGAAGTATTCGATCAGGCCAAAGCCATATGTGGTCGAGCTCGATGAACATCCGCTCGGCAGTCTTCTCCAAGATCAACTGCTGGAGAAGAAGGACTGACTGCGTCGGCCCGGCCTTGCCAGCCGTTGTGGCCGCCCGGGCCCGCCCTGGCTGCCCGCGGAGCGGGTTGGTCCTGGAGGGCCGGAAGGCCCCGGGTGGGGGAGCGGAGCGGACCCGCCCAATGGGCCGAAAGCCCGGACCCCGTGAAACACGGAAACGGTCAGCCTCTGCCGTGGTGTGTACCGGCGGAGGCTGACCGTGAGAGGAGCGCCGAGGTCGGACCAGAGTTCGCTGGAGTTGACTGTGACGTTGGCGTTGCTCTGGAAGGGAGAGTGTGGTTATTCGACGGTGACGTCTTCGTAGGTGATGGTGACTTGTTCGGTGGCCGGCCCGGAACCTCCGGCTTCGAGGGAGGGGCTGGACCAGCTGCTGGCCCATGCGTTGCTGAGCATGATGCGTCGGACGGGGGTCTTCTGCGAATCCATCACCGTGATGGTGACGTTCTTCCGGGCACTGTCGAGGTTGCGGTTGGCCACGGTCTCTTTGACCCAGTCGGTGAACGCGGTGTTGCGGTCCATGCTGCGACTGATGGTGATCTCGCCGCTCAGTCTGGCGCCGGCCTGCTTACTGATGGTCAGGGCACTGTTTTGGGTGACTTGTTTGACTTCGACGATGTCCTGTCCGTAGGTCACCTGTGTCGTGAGTGCGTTTTCTTTGCCCATGGTTTCAATTCTTTCGGCTCGAGTTCAGTAGGCGGACAGCTTGGCGTAGCTGTGGCTCATCCCTGAGCTGATCGTTGACTGGAGATGTGATCATGTCCAGCAGACTCTCCTGGGTGGGGCCATCCGACACGAGGGGGTACGTCCGGGCGGGGCCCGAAGGGCCCCGCCGCAGACCGTTTCGCTGCCGGCTTGCCCGCGTGAGCGGGCTGGTCCTGGAGGCGGAGCCGGAAGGGCCCGGGGTGGGGGAGCGGAGCGGACCCACCCGAACGGGCCGTAGGCCCGGACCCCGTGAAACGGGGTCACCTGGGCCCGCAGAGCGGGCCGTTCGGGGTGGAGCGCAGCGGAACCCCGAACCTCGTCCGGAGCGAAGCGCAGGACTCCGGCCCGAAGGGCCGGCCCTGGCTCGGCGAAGCCGAGCCCCGTCGAGCGCAGCGAGGCGGTTCTCTCCTGAGCGCGCAGCGCTCAGGTACCCGCTCCGCGGG
>NZ_JBIARX010000022.1:0-100302 GCF_042890265.1 Streptomyces sp. NPDC002209
ACCTCATGACCCGACGCCTCACCCACCAGAACACCCCCAACTGGCGCGACACCTGACCCCAAATGAAACAGACAACCGAGAATCAAACGCTCACTAAGGCACGGGTGGGTGTGGCTGGGAGGCTTGAGCCGGGTAGCGACACAGCCCGGCCGGTATTCGAGGGATTTCCGGAGCCTAAATCGTCAGAAGTCGTCGTGCTTGCCCCGCCGGCTCAGAGCGCTTCTTGAGGTTGTTATTTAGCGATGATTGCGACCGGGGCGTCCCAGGTGTTGCGGTCGACGGTGAGGGTGACGCCGCCGCGGGTTTCGGTGCTGTTGGCTGCGTACTGGTGGGCGCGGCGGTGGCCGGTGTACAGGTTCGGGTCCCAGCGCCAGTCGTCGGTGGTTGTCTCGTTCTTGTCCCACAGGGCGTACCAGAGGATGGCGGGGAGGTCTCGGCGGTCCGAGGCGTTCGCCACTGCGGCGGCGCTGCTGCTGGTGAACCCGTACATGCCTGGCCAGTAGCGCTGTGTGCGGACAGCTTTGTCCCAGGCGCGGACATAGGTGAGGACGGCGTCGAGGCAGGGGGCGTCGGAGAGGTTGAAGGGTTCCATGTCCAGGTAGAGGGCGCTGCCTGGCTTCATGCCCAGGGCCGAGGCCTTGGCGACGGCGTCATTGCCGTTCGCGGTGCCGACGGCGGCGGCATCGGCTGTGGTGAACCGTTCCGGATTGCTGCCGGTCTGGCATGGTGGCTGGGCGCCGACGTAGAGCGGCACGAGCTTCCAGCCGGCCGCGTCCACTGACTTCACCCAGGAAGCGGTCAGTTGCGGCTGGGCGCAGCCTCGGTTCTTCCCTCCGATGTAGACGGCCGCGCCGCCGTAGAACTGGTCGGAGCGCCATGCCTTCATCGCAGTGAGGGAGGGTGCGGTGCAGGTGTCGAACACACGCCCTGCGTAGAGGGAAGGAGTCGGGAGGCCGCGCCCGACCACAGCACCGTGGAAGGTCAAGGCGTTGGCGCTGACTGCCGTCGTCGCGGCAAGTGTCAGCCCTGCGGCCATCCAAATCAGGATGCGGGCGCGCCGTGATCGGCGGTGCTCGGACATGGATGCTCCCCTTGTGCTTCGAATCGTCTGTGCCACAGGCCGTGCCGTGCAGGTCTACGCCTACTTGAGGAAGCGAGTGGGGTCCTTGCGGCCAGGCGATCGTAGCGCCACAAGAGGCGGACAGAGAGGCCGGGTCGATTCACGGGTTTGCCGCTCGACTCTCGTGCCACGGCGTGCCCAGTCTGGGCGGCGCCCCGCTGCCGGGCTGCGGTCTCGGAGGACCGCTCGGCGTAGCGGTCCTCCGAGACGTCGTCGACGCGGTCGACCGAAGAGTCATCGCCTGCACGACGGTGTTCTGCTCAAGGGCGAGGCCGTCCGCACCGTTGCGGGTTACGTGTCCGCAACGGCCGCAGAGGCACCCACGTACGACCGGCCCTCGATCGTCAGGGCCTCGGCGTTGGCCGAGATGGCGGCTTCCCGTAGGCCGGGGACCTCGCTGGACATCGCCCGGTGCGGCGATTCAGCCGCCGCGTCGGCGGTGTGGCCCCTGCTGTCGCCGGGAACGCATATCCGCGCAAACAGCCCCTTCACCTCGGTATGCAAGTGGCTTGTTCTCGGCCACTCCAAAGCCGAAAATACGAAAAATCTGATCACTCAGCTCACCTTTAGGTAACTCTTGATCGTTGTTAGGGGGTGGCATGTCCATATCTGTTCCGGTATAGAAACCGGAGCCTCCGGCTACGTTTCGCCCTGCGCCGCATTTTTTTTCAGCCAGGCGCTTGAGAACTCTTGCTGGGGGGACAGTGAATCTTCGTAGTACTTCGGGCATGCTGCAGTGGCGTGCCCGGTCATGGACGGGCAGACCGGGTCGGCTCGGTGCCATCGCCACTGGTCTGGCCTTGGCGATGTCGATCTCGGCGCTCCCAGGGGCCGAACCCGCGCTCGCCGTCACGCAGCCCGCTCAGACGGCCAGGCCCACGACCGCGGCCGCTGCTGCCGACATACCCTCCGCCCGCGTGGCCGCCCGTCTGTCGGGCAAGCGGGTCGAAGCCCTGTCGGAGCGGACGGAGACGTCGACGACGTGGGCCAACAAGGACGGTTCGCTGACCTCAGAGGTAGCGGCCGGCCCGATCCGATTCAAGGACGCCACCGGCCAGTGGCGCGACGTGGACGTCAGTCTCACCGCTGCGGCCGACGGTTCGGTCGTGGCGAAGGCTCACCCGCAGGGGCTGCGGCTGAGCGGCAAGGCGGGAACCAAGGCCCAGTCGCTGCGTGCCGCTCAGTCGACCGCAGGCACCGATTTGGTGACGCTGGGCACTGGCGACGATGCGATCACCCTGCAGTGGCGTGGCGGGCTGCCGGCCCCGGTGCTGGACGGCACCCGGGCGACCTACCCGGACGCGGTGCCGGGTGCGAACGTGGTCGTAGAGGCCACGCGTACCGGCTTTGAGCAGTTCGTGGAGGTCAAGACCAGGCCCGAGGCGGGCTTCGGCTACACGCTTCCGCTGAAGACCAAGGGTCTGAAGGTCGAGCAGCAGGCGGACGGCAGTGTGCTGTTCACCGACAAGAAGTCCAAGAAGACGGCGACGATGCCGGCCCCGGTCATGTGGGACGCGACCGTCGACCCGGCCTCCGGTGAGCACACCCGCCGCGCCAAGGCCGGCATGAAGGTCGTCAAGACCAAGGAGGGCGTCGACCTCGTCATCACGCCCGACGCGGCCCTCCTCGCGGACCCGGCGACGAAGTACCCGGTGACCGTCGACCCGTCGACGTCCTCGCTCGGCAACCTCTTCGACACCTACGTCCAGCAAGGCGAGACCGTCGACTGGTCGAACGACACCGAGCTCGACTTCGGCAACCCGGGCACGAAGAACGGTGACGGCAGCTGGCGCACCGCCCGTTCGTTCGTCACCTGGAACACCGCGCCGATCGCCGACGCGCTCGTCTCGGACGCCAAGTTGTCGCTGTGGGACTTCCACTCGGGCAACACGGACTGCACCGCCCAGCCCTGGGAGGTGTGGACCGCCAACGGCCCCACCACCGCCTCCCGCTGGACCAACCAGCCGGCGATGGTCACCAAGATGGCCACTTCCACCGAGACCAAGGGCAACCCGGGCTGTGCCTCGCAGCCCGACGGCTGGATCAACGCGGACGTCACCAGCCTGGTCCAGCAGTGGGCGAACAACAAGTGGGCGTTCTCCAGCATGGGCCTGCGGGCGACGGACGAGAACAACATCAAGCAGTGGAAGCGGGTCAACTCCGCCAACGCCGCTGCCAACGTCCCCAAGCTCACGGTCACCTACAACTACCGGCCCAAGACCGGCACCAATCAGGAGGCCGGCCCGCCGTTCTTCTCGTACGGCGGTGCCTACACGGTGAACACCGTGACGCCCACCCTGCGCGACACCTTCGTCGACACGAACGGAGACAAGGTCAACGGCACCTTCCAGATCTTCGACACGGCCACCGACACCCAGGTCGGCAACGTCATCGTCTCCCCCTACGTCCCCTCCGGCCAGGTCGCCTCCGTGACCGTCCCCGCAGGTGTTCTGACGAACGGCAAGACGTACAAGTTCCGCACCAACCCCTACGACGGCACCCACTACAACACCGGCTGGTCCGCGTGGAAGACCTTCACCGTCGACACCACCGCCCCGGCCACGACCAGCATCGCCTCGACGGCGTTCCCGCGTGACGCCTGGTCCGGCACCCCGGACGCGGACGGCAAGCTCTCCGGCGGGTTCACCTTCACACCGCCCGTCTCCGACGTCCGCGACATCCAGTATTCGCTGGACGGCGCGCCCTGGAGCACCCTCTCCGCGACGGCCGCCGTCACCGAGCAGCTGAGCTTTGGCGCCGGCCAGCACACCGTGCGCGTACGGACGCGGGACAAGGCCGGCAACCTCTCGGCCGAGACCTCCTACCCCTTCGCCGCCGGTACGGGCGCCGCCCTGACCTCCCCGTCGGAGGGCGACCGCGCGGCACGCCGCAGCGTGCTCACCGCGGAGGGCCTGGCCACCTACACCGGGGTCACCTACCAGTACCGGCGCAGCGACACCGACGCGTGGCAGAACGTGCCCGTCGCCGATGTCCGCAAGGCCGCCGACGGCTCCGCCGTGGCCTCCTGGCCGCTGGCCTCGCCGCAGGGCCGCCCCGAGGCGCTGACGTGGAACATCACCGACACGCTGGCCGAAGACGGACCCGTCTCGGTGCGCGCGGTCTTCAACGTCGGAGCCCAGACGGCGAACTCGCCCGCACGGACGCTGACCGTGGACCGGAACGCGGGCACCGCCCCGTCCCAGAACGTGGGTCCGGGCGTGCTGAACATGCTGACCGGCGACTACGTCGTGTCGGCCACCGATGCCAGCGCCTACGGCCTGACGGTCTCCCGCACCGCCGCGTCCCGGGGCCGTCTGCAGGCGGCCGCCGAGACGGCGCCGATCTTCGGCAAGGAGTGGCTGTCCGGCACCGCGCTCGACGGCAACAGCGCCTGGCTGCACGTCCGCAAGACCTCCGCGACCTCGCTCGCGCTGGTCACCCTCGGCGGCCTGGAGATCGGTTTCACCTCCGTCGCGGGTGGCGGCTGGAAGCCCGAGCCCGGTTCGGAGGAGCTCACCCTCACCGGTGCGTTCACCGGCTCCTTCACCCTGAAGGACAACGGCGGCCACATCACGGAGTTCGTCAAGCAGGACCCGGCGCAGGCTACCTGGCCTGCCGTGACCTCCGAGCTGGACGGCCAGTCCGGCAGCGAGACCAAGGTGGTCGCCGAGACGGTGACCATCGGCGGCAAGAAGCTGTCGCGCCCCAAGCTGCTCGTCGGGACGACCTCCGCGGTCCCGCTGACGACCTGCGCCACGACTCCGGCCACCAAGGGCTGCCGGGTGATCGAGTTCACCTACGCCACCAGCACGACGGCCACGACCTTCGCGTTCGGCGACTTCGCGGACCAGGTCAAGGAAATCAGGCTGTGGGCCACCGAGCCGGGCGCCTCCGCGGCCACCTCCAAGCCGGTGTCCACGTACCGCTACGACAGCTCCGGTCGGCTCCGCCAGCAGTGGAACCCCAACCTGGCGCAGTCCACCATGGCCGAGTACGACTACGACTCCGCGGGCCGCGTCACCTCGCTGCGCTCGCAGTCGGAGCTGCCCTACACCTTCACCTACGGCAAGGCGGGCAACAGTGCCGCCGCCGGTGAGGGCATGCTGCTCAAGATGTCGCGTCCCGGCCTGAAGCAGGGCACGACCGACGTGGAAGAGGGGACGGCGGCCCAGAGCATCGTCTACGACGTGCCGCTGACCGGCTCGAAGGCCCCGTACCAGATGGGCTCCAACGACGTGAAGGCCTGGGGCCAGCAGCAGCTGGTTACGGACGCCACCGCCGTCTTCCCGGC
Source organism: Streptomyces sp. NPDC002209 (assembly GCF_042890265.1). Lineage (NCBI taxonomy): Bacteria > Bacillati > Actinomycetota > Actinomycetes > Kitasatosporales > Streptomycetaceae > Streptomyces > Streptomyces sp. NPDC002209. The sequence continues at coordinate 5,412 of NZ_JBIARX010000022.1, forward strand.
GGACAGCGTTCCGGCCTCGAATGACGGCGCGCAGCTCTCCGCGTCGAACTACACGCGTGCGGCGCTCATGTACACGGACGCCTCCGGGCGCGAGGTGAACGCCGCGGCGCCCGGCGGGCACATCACCACCAAGGAGTACGACAGGTACGGCAACACGGTCCACAGCCTGTCCGCCGCCAACCGGGAACTCGCCCTCGGCATCAGCACGTCCGACCAGGCCATGCTCGCCGACCTCGGCGTGCAGAACCTGCCGTCCGCGGAGCGCGCCGAACTGCTCTCGGCCCGCACGGTCTACGACAGCACGGGTACGCGGGGCCTGGAGGCCCTCGCCCCGCTGCGCCGGGTCACCCTCGCCCAGCCGCTGACCTCCGGCGGTAGCACCCTCGTGGCAGCCGGCGAGTCCGTCGTGGCGCGGAACTGGACGAAGAACACCTACGACGAGGGCCGTCCCACGGACGGCTCCGCCACAGTCGAGAACCAGATCACCCGCGTCTCGATCGGCGCCCAGCTCCTGGCCCACCCGTCACTGATGGCGGAGCCGCGGATCACAGAGCACACCTACGACTGGGTGAAGGGCCTGAAGACCAAGACGGTCGAGGACCCGGGCGGTGTCGCGCTCACCGAGACCACCGAGTACGACGACCAGGGCCGCGCGACCAGCGAGACCCTGCCCGGCGGTGGTGGCCAGGCCGCCACCACCCAGATCACCACGTACTGGTCGGCGACCGGTACCGGCGAGTGCAAGGGCCGGCCCGAATGGGCCGACCGTCCCTGCATCACCCGTCCCGCCGGCGCGATCACAGGCGGCGGCTCCAACCCCAGCGAGCGGCCCTCCGTCGCCGCCGAGTACGACTTCTTCGGCAACCCGACGAAGTCCACCGAGACCATCGGCGGACAGACCCGGGTCACCGAGAAGACGTTCGACGCCGCGAGCCGACAGACCGGCGTGAAGGTCACCGGCGGACTCGGCACGGCCGTGCCGGAGACCAAGACCGAGTACGACCCGACCACCGGACGCGAGGTCAAGACCACCTCGCCCACGGCCGGCACGATCACAACCGCCCACGACAAGCTCGGCCGTGTCGTCTCCTACACCGACGCCGACGGCGGGGTCACCGCGACCCAGTACGACCTCCTCAACCGGCCGGTCAAGGAGACCGACTCCATCCTCTCGACGGTGACGTACGCCTACGACCACGCGGCCGAGCCGCGCGGCGTGGCCACCCAGACCACCGACTCGGTCGCGGGCACGTTCAACGTCGCGTACGACGCCGACGGCGCCGTCGTCTCCGAGACCCTGCCCGGCGGCTACTCGCTCGCCCAGCGCCGCGACCCGGCGGGCGGTGTCCTCCTGCGCGAGTACACCCGCACCGGCGACGGCGTGGCCGTCCTGTCCGACAGCGTGACCCGGTCCATCCACGGCCAGGTCCTGGAGCACTCCGGGCTGACCTCGCAGGACTACGGCTACGACGGCATCGGCCGCCTGACGTCCGTCAAGGACGACGCCGTGGACGGCTGCACCACCCGCACGTACTCCTTCGACAGCCGGAGCAACCGCACCGGACAGACCACCGCAACCGGCGCCCCCGGTGCGGCCTGCCCGACCTCGGGCGGCACCTCCGTCACCCACACCTACGACAGTGCCGACCGTCTGACCGACAGCGGCTACACCTACGACGCCTGGGGCCGGACCACGGCCAAGCCCGGCACCACGATCGGCTACTACACCAACGACCTCGTGCGCCAGCAGACCACGGGCAACCAGCGCCAGACCTGGGAGCTCGACGCCTCCATGCGCTTCCGCTCGTTCACGGCGGAGAGCAACGCGTCCGGTTCCTGGGCGCAGACCTCGTCCAAGGTCAACCACTACGCCGCGGACGGCGACAGCCCGAGCTGGATCGTGGAAGACGGGACGGGCACCATCACCCGCATGGTGAGCTCGGCCCCCGGCGAGTTCGCCGCGACCACCACCGCCACGGGCGGCACGGTGCTGCAGCTGACCAACATCCACGGTGACGTGGCCCTCCAACTCCCGCTGGACACGGCCCAGCCGCCGGTGGCACTCAGCACCGACGAGTACGGCAACCCGCGTGCGGGACAGGTGGACACGCGCTACGACTGGCTGGGCGGCAAGCAGCGCTCCAGCGAGAACGTCGGCGGCCTCACCCTGATGGGCGTGCGCCTGTACGACCCGACCATCGGCCGCTTCCTGAGCCGTGACGCGGACCCCAAGGGCGGCGCCAACGCCTACGCGTACTGCTCGGGCGACCCGGTCAACTGCTGGGACACCACCGGCCTGCTGGACTACACCGTCACGTACTTCATCGGTACCGGGAACGCGACCCCGCAGGGTGTCTTCAGTTACTGGATGAACTACTTCGGCAAGATCTTCCCGCTGGCCGGCCGCGCAAACCGCGTCTCCTACTACGGGCAGTTCATGCCGCTCCGGGACCACGTCGGCATCGACATCAACTTCAACGTGCGCGTGGGTTACATCGGCTCCACCTACCTGCTGTTGTGGGCCGCCCCCGGCAGTATCGTCTACGGCCGGAACTCCTACGTCGAGTTCTGGATCACCAAGTGGTGGACCGGCGGAAGGTGGGGCTACCTCTACCTCAACGTCCACGGCCACACCAGTGGCGACACGACGGCGGACTACATCCCGGGCTGGATGTACAAATTTGGTGCGGCAGCTACCTGGCGCAGGTTGGCCACCAACCTGAACCGATACCTCTGGTAACCCCTTACAGAAGCAATCCGGGGGCCTGAAACTCGGAACGCTGCCGGGGGTGGTGCGCACTCACCGCGCCCCACCCCCGGCTCTCTGCAATTGCCGAACCCTCAAGGCTGGACGTCATCCATGAAGATCATTGAAACGGCAGTATTGGCCTGGCGAGAGCCGTTCTCCCGCGTGTACATGGCCGTACTCGCGGTGTGTGCGCTATGGGCGGTGGCCGGTGGCATCGGCCTGGGCGAGGAATGGCGGCTGCCGCGCTTGTTCGCGGTGATCCTGACGATGCCCTGGTTTCTGGTCGTCCACCTCTTCTTCGTGGTCACCAACGCCGACTGGGCGCTGCTCGGCTACAGCTTCTACTTCGACTCCCCGGCCTGGTTGTTCGAACCCGTCTTCATCCTCTATTGCCTCACCGCGGGGCTGATCAACGCCCACCTCTTCGCCCGCTGGTCCCGAGCCGCGTATCGCCCCTGGTCGGTGCCGCTGTACACGACGCTCTTCTTCGTACTCGTGCTCATCGTCTGGCACCTCTGAGCACTGGCGGTGGAGGAGCCGGAAAAGGCCCCGCCGAACGAGGAGCCGGAGGGCCCCCGGCGGAGTGATGAGCCGCTTGTTGCGGCTGCGGGCCCAGGAACGGCTTGCGCGGGGGCATGTGCGTCTTGCGGGGGAGTGTTTGGGGGGTGTCGGAGCGGACGGTGTGGCGGTGGCTCGCGCAGGCGGAGGCCGAGCCCCGCTTGGCGGCCCGTCCAGGGCAGCGACCGGAGGACCGGTTCGAGGTGACGGCTGAGGTACGGGTACTCCTCGCCTACTGGCGTGGCGACGCGTCCGCAGTTCACCGGCAGCTGGTGGCCCGCGCCCAGACGGCGGCCGGTGAGCCGGTAATCGCGGTCCGGGGAGGTGCGCCGATCAAGGCGGTGCCTTTGCTGAATCCGGTGCCGTCGTTGTCGACGTTCCTGCGCGCGGTGCGCCGTGACCTGACCGCGTGCGAGCGCGCGGGTCTGGCCCGCGGGACGGAGGCGGCCCGGGCCCACGATGTGTTCGGACGTCGCCCAACGCCCGTGAGATGGTTGCTGTCATGACTATTGGCGCGCCGGGCAGCGAGGTTCTACTCGAGACGAGTCGGCTGCTGCTCAGACCTTGGCGGGTAGACGAGGCTGTCGTCCAGCGTGAACTGTGGACCGAACGTGATCCACGAGTGCCGCCGCACCGCCGAATCGACGTGGACGGACACCCCACGGTCGCGGAGCTCGAGGATTCGATCCGCACCAACAAGGTGTGGTCGACCGGGTTGCTGGCGGTCGAGCGGAAGGCGTCTCGTGACGTCATCGGCTATTGCGGGCTGGTCGACAGCGGGCGAGGGTCGGTAGGGGAACCGGAACTGGCATTCGAGCTGCTACGCCGAATTTGGCGTCAGGGATACGCGACCGAGGCCTCGTTGGCGGTTCTGGAATGGGCGCGATCGTCTGGGTACGAACGTCTGTGGGCCACCGTCTGGGACTGGAACACTGCTTCTCGCAGAGTGCTGGCCAAGGTCGGGTTCACCGAGACCGATCGGAAGGAAGTGGACGCGGTACACGGGACCACCTTGTTCACCACGAGACGGCTCTGACACACCCGACGTTTGACCTTGCGGACGGATCCGTGCAGTGCCGCTTGGCGACAGGTGTCCCCCTTCTCGTCGGCGGTGTCAACGGTCTCTGAATATTGACCCCGTGTGGGTCTCCGAAAATTGACCCCTTTGTTGTCGGCGACTCGGGTCTGCTGACCTTGCTCTGGACGAGCCGAGCTGTCGGCCATGGATGCGAGACTCGTCGCCATGACGTTGTGCGATTACTTCTCTGCTGCTGACGACCAAGCAGCGTTGGCGGTGGCCGGGCGGGCCGGAGGGCCGGCCGACGCTGCGCTCGACGTGGTCTTCCTCAAGAACATCGACCCGGTCGTCGCCATTGCCCAGCTCGAAGCGATCCTCACGGACTGCACCTATGAGGAGGCCAGCCGACGCCCGCGGGCCGGGCAGCTGCTGTCCTCTCCAGAGGACGAAGGCCGCCTCATCATCAGCGTGTCGGACACCCTGGCCGAGGCCCTCGCCGGGGCGACGGGGGCCGACCTGGAACGCGTCGCCGAGGCGTGGTCGATGACCGCCGAACTGCAGCAGAGCAAGGTCGACGCCTCCAACGCGCTCGATGTCCTTGAGGCCCTGGCGGGCCTCGCCCAGCGTGCCCGGTCAGCCGACATGCACCTGTATTGCTGGTGGTCGATCTGAACCGGACCGGCTGTCCGGGGCGGCTCAGTCGCGGCTGGCGCGGTTTTCCTTCGCGAGGAGTTCGCGCCGCTGGCGGGTCCGGTAGGAGTCGCCGGTGAGGGTGAGGACCTCGGCGTGGTGGACCAGGCGGTCGATCATCGCGGCGGCCGCGACGTCGTCGGAGAAGGTCTCTCCCCATCGCCCGAAGGGCAGGTTCGAGGTGACCATAACCGAGCCCTGTTCGTAGCGGGAGGCGATGAGCTGGAAGAACAGGTTCGCGGCGTCCTGGTCGAAGGGGATGTAGCCCACCTCGTCGATGATGATCAACTTGTAGCGGCGGATCTTCTTCAACTCGGCGTCCAGACGCCCGGCCTGGTGAGCCGCCTGGAGCCGGGCGATCCAGTTGCTGGCGGTGTCGAACAGCACCGAATAGCCGGCGTGGGCGGCCTTCACCCCGAGCCCGATCGCCAGGTGGGTCTTGTTGATCCCGGGCGGGCCGAGCAGGATCACGTTCTCCGCCTTCGCGACGAACGTGCCGGTCGCCAGGTGCGCAAGGACGTCGCGCCGCAGCAACGGCAGGTGGTCGAGGTTGAAGTCCTCCAGCGTCTTGACCTGCGGGAAGTGGGCGGTGCGGATCCGCATCACGGTGCCTTTGGACTCCCGGTCGGCGACCTGCCGCTGCAGCAGGGCTGCCAGATACTCCTCGTGGGACCAGTTTTCGTCCCGCGCCTGCTCGGGAAGCTCCTCCCAGAACGCGCCGATTGCGGCGGCCTCAGGGAGGGTGAATGCCAGCGGTGAATATATCCCTCTCAAGACCTTTCCTCAGGGGCAATTTGGCCGATGGGCGCATGTTGTGACCGTCGATCACAAGCGACTTTTCTTCTACCGTAACGACAGTGACGCGAAGGCCATGGCCGCAACGGGTGAGATGGATCCGAACGGCAATTACCTCAGCCTGAAGGATTTTCCTGCTGGGCAATTCGCGCGGTGGACCCTGATCGTTGGATAAATCATCCCCACTAACCCCCTGCGTGCGTGTTCTACGGCCGACAACTCAGGTGTCGGAGGCGACGAGTTCGCCGGTCAAGACCAGGCTGGCGGAAAGCTGCTCCGCGGCGGCCGCCACCAGAGTTGGCTACCGGTCCTGCACCCCGCAACGGTGTGGCCGGCCCCGCCCGCCGCTACGGCTTCGACCCCAGGCCGGTGCAGTGGGAGGTGGAGGCGTTGGAGCCGGCCAAGCTCCAGAGCCTGGTCCTCGCCTCCGGCGATCCGTACATCGACCGCCGCGTGCTCGTCCGGCAGATCGCCTGACAGGAACAGCAGCGCCCGACGCCTGGCAGGCCGAGGCCGTACACAGCGCCCGTACCGGTTACCCGTGGGAGGGGATCGCGGGGCCCTGGGCACCTCGAAGCGGTCCGCGCACAAGCGGTTCAGCCGCTGAGAGACGGGGCGCAATGCGGGCGGGCCCGGAGGCCGACGGGGCGGGGCAGGGGGCTCGGCCTCGCCGGGGTTCCTCGGTTATGCCAGTCGGTCGCTGCTGACGCCGGTACCGGGGCTGGTGACCATGCCAGCTTGGTAGGCGAGGACCGCGGCTTGTGTCCGGTTGTCCAGCCCGAGGCGGTTCAGCATGCGGGACGCGTACGTCTTGACACTGGCGAGGGAGAGATGGAGGGTCTCGGCGATCTGCTGGTTGGTGTGGCCGGCGCCGATGAGCGCCAGCACCTCCCGCTCGCTCTCCGTCAGGCTTGCGATTTTCTCCTGCATGCCGTCGGACCCGGCGGTGGTGCGTGACTGTGCCTGGCTGACCAGCTTGGTCATGATCTCGGGTGACGTCACGGTGCCTCCCGCCGCCGCCGTTCGGACGGCGGCGGTCAGCTCGGCGCCGCTGAGGTCTTTGAGCAGGAAACCCGAGGCCCCGGCGTTCAGCGCCTGGATCACCAGGTCGTCCGTGGTGAACGTGGTCAGCACCAGGACACGGGGCGGCTTCTCCAGCCGCAGCAACTGCGGTGTGGCCTCGACACCGCTGATGTGTGGCATGTGCAGGTCCAAGAGGACCACGTCCGGCTGGTGGCCGCGCGCGGCGCTGATGGCTTCCGCCCCGTCGGCCGCCTCGCCGACAACGACGATCCCCTCGGAATCGGCGAGGACGGAACGCAGCCCTGAGCGGATGAGGCTTTGGTCATCAACGATCAGAACTCTGATCGGCACCGGTGGCTCCTTCGTTGCGGCGGGGATGGCCGGGTGGCGGCTGAGTGGGGTGCGACGAGGCGACGCGAATGCTTCTATCACCGTTCCTGCGTTTCCGCGCTGTGGGCGGACGAAGACGCGCCGGACCGGTTGTCGCCACGACTGCTGGCCTGACGACGTTCCGCTGCTTCTTGCGGAGGCGGTTCCTTTCGCCTTGCCGGGCGCTGATCCGGCGGCAGGCAGGTGAGCGCCGGATCACCGCCACATCGGGTGTCTAGCCCTGTAGTTCGCCGGCGGTGATGCCGCGGCGGAAGGCGGTCCATTCCGCGGCGCTGAAGCGCAGTGCTTCGCGGTCGGGGTTTTTGGAGTCGCGTATTGCGACGGCTCCGCCGGGCAGGTGTGTTACCTCGACGCAGGCTCCGTCGCCGGTGCTGAATGAGGATTTCTGGGAGAGGTCCAGCGCGTACAGGTCGTCCTTCGCCATGCTGTTCTCCTTTTCGGGGGAAGGCTGCGCCTCATCTCTACCCGGCCCGTACGGCGCCTACCGGCCAGCTTCCTTTGCCCACTCCGGGCGTCCTGCCGGGCGCCCGGGGACCGGGTGCCGGCCTTGGCGGCCAGGGGTCGGGGGCAGCCCGTGCCGATATGGCGTGCTCGGGTGAGGCCCGTACCCAGAGCGCTCTGGGGGCAGCAGTACCACCGGGCCGCCCCAAGCAGGCAGGAGTGACCGGATGGTGATGGCCGGTCAGTGACAGGCGATATCCGCCCCGGGTCCCAGGGGGCGCCGGCCCGGGGAACGGGTCATCGCGGGCACCCCGGGCGCAGTGCCGGTGTCCTCGGCAGGCTCGGCGGCGAGGCGGGCCCGGCGCGCAGCCGCGGGCGGCATGGAGGGTGTTGTGGGGCCGGGGCCGGTGCCCAGGGGGCGGCGTTCGCTCATGTGCCCAGTGTCGCGGACACGGCTTGTGCGTTCGGCCGGTGGCTGATGGTGCGGTGGAGAGAGGCGCGCAGGATCGCCCCGGTGGTGATGATCCGCGCGGCGGCGCGGCCGCGTTCGGCGAGGGCTTTGGGCGGCGCGGCCTGCCTGCTCGCCGCATCCGGTCCCCACCGGTCGCCCCAATTGCGATCTCTCGGTCTGGGGGCAGTGGTGTGAGAGGCGGCGGGTCATGGTGTGTTGGTGCTGGTCGGGGGCTGTTTCGGGGCGTGGGGTCACTGTTTTGAGCGTGAGAGATCGGTGTGGGATGGCTGATCTGGGCGTTCATCGCGCCTGGGGTGACGCCGTCTCAGTCTTGTGAGTCCTTATCCACCTGTGGCGGGGGTTGGTGTGATCGGGGGTGGATCGGGACGGGCGGCGTGTAGGCCGGGCTCCCATCACTGGGGCTGGATGTCTGGTTTGGGGTGGCTGTGTCTGTCCGGGTGGGTTCGATGATCTACAGTGACTTTCTGTCATGGGTCGTAACTGTCGGTGGCGTGCGTGGTGCTCCGTGGTGATGGCCTGAGGGATGGTTTTGATCTAGGAGAGGGGACGCAGTGGGCAATTCGAAGCTGGCTGCTCCGTCTGATCTGCGTGCTGACATCCGCTATCGCGATGACGGCAAGTACACGATGTACGGGATCAGCCTGCGATGGCAGATCGGGGAGAACGCCCCTGATCAGGGGGCCTGGCCCCCGCCGGCGGACTGGGAGGAGGGCAACGCGTCCTATCCGCACCTGTACGAGGTGTGGCTCAACGACGAGCTGCGGCAGACGGTCTTCTTGCACTGGTCTGCCTGGAACTGGATCCAGTCCAACTCCCACTGGGTGGATCTGGGTGACGAGGAGCCGGAAGAGCAGTTCCGTGTGAAGATCCGCGCCAAGGTGGACGGTCAGTTCACGCCCTTCACCAACGTGGTCACCATCGGTTCGGAGCAGGCAGGCTCCCGTAAGTGGGCGGTGCGCCAGCCTCGCCGCAGGGCCCCCAAGTCCTCCGGGACCTCGATGGCGGATCCGCGGCACGGCACGGCCAATCATCCGCGCAGCCGGGCCGGCGCCGCGATCCGGGACCAGGACCCCTCACGGATCTGTGCCGAGGCGCGCCGTGTCAACACGAGCACCGACTGGCACGAAGTGGTGCCGGGGGCTGCCAGGATGCTCGCCGACTATCCGTGGAACAACGCCCAGAAGTACCTCGAGTACCGCAAGTTCTTCGAGGAGGGCACCCTGGCGTCCGCGGGCAACCCGGCTTTCCGCGGCCTGGACCTGGAACCGGGCGACACGCTCGGGGACTGGCCCCTGACGGAGCTGGACACCTCGGCCTCCACCCAGACCTTCACCTACGACTACATGGCGTATCACCAGGGCGAGAGCTGGTCCCACCGCTGGTTCATCACCCGTGACGACTGGGTTCCTTCCCACGGCTTGAGCTGGCAGGACCTGGATCCGATCCCGTTCCTGGTCGAGGTGCACGGTGCGCCGAGGGAAGAGGAGTCCGCCAGCTGGGAGTTCGCCTCCCTCCCGCGCCGGACCGGGCGGGCGGCGATCGTGGGTATCTGGGGCGGTCACGGGGGGCCGGACACCCCGAACGGCGAGAACGGCGGTAAGACGGGCGAATTCTTCCTGTCCACCTGCGACGTGATCCTGCGGTAGCCGAGTCTCTGCGCCGCCCGATCGACCGCCCCCGGCCGACGACCACCTCGTCGGCCGGGGGCCGGAGCAGGCGGTCAGGAGCCGGCCCACTCCACCCCGAGCCCGGCCAGGGCTTCGATGTCGCCGGTCAGTGAAACTGAGCAGTCGTCAGGCTTCGGACCTGCGGTTGTGCAGGTTGGCTGAGCGGGGCGTGATGGGCGACGTGTGAGTTGCAGTGGTTGGCGGCAGGGCTTTCAGGGTGGGTTTTGCCTGGTGGGTGGGTTGTGGGGTGTCGTTCTTCTGCTGAAGGCGGGTGTCGTTTCCCGCTGAAAGTTTGCTGTCGTGTGTGTGGGCTTGCCGTGCAGGGGCTGGCTGCTCGGCTCGCTGTGCCGGTGTACCTGCGTGGACACACCACGCTGGCGGAGATCGCCGCCGGTTTCGGGATCAGCGAGTCCACCGCCCACGCCTACACCAGCGCGGTCGTCGACCTGCTCGCCGCACGTGCACCGGGCCTGCTGCGAGCATGATTCCGACTTCGTCCTGCTCGTCGGGACACTCGCCGAGTGTGACCGTGTCGGCGACGGCCGGGCCGGCTGCTCCCACAAACACCGGGCCCCGCGGCGTGAATGTGCAGATCGTCACCGACCCCGGAGGCCGGCTGCTCTGGCTCTCGCCCGCCCTGCCGGGCCGCACCCATGACCTGACCGCCGCCCGCACCCACCGGATCATCCGCATCTGCGAGCGCCAAGGCGTTCACATCGTGGCCGATCTCGCCTACCAGGGCGGCGGCCTCTGGCTGACCACCGGCATCGAACGCAGACCGCGGCAGGAACTGACCCCCACCGAGAAGACCCGCAGCCGGGCCCTGGCCGCGGCGCGGGCACCCGTCGAGCGCGGTATCGCCCGTCTGAAGTCCTGGCGGATCTTCCGCAGATCCCGATGCAGCCCCGTTCCACGCGCACCTCGGGGCGGGTCCGGTCCTCAACCCCGTGCCGGAGTCACGGTGCGAGGCCATGCTGAACCGGCACCGTGTACCGGACGCTCCTCGGACCCCGGCCCGCCGCGGCCGACTGCGCCAGAAGTCCTCCTGCCCGGCGCCGCGGCAACTGTCCGACGCGGCATGGGACGAGCTGTTTGCGGCGATGGGAAGCGATCGAGACAGGGCCCTGCTGTCGTGCGGTGACGAAGGAGCCCCGACGGCTCCGGGTCCCAAACCGTTTGCCCTCGGTGCCCGGCGCGGTGTGACATGTGGGCATGAGCAGAATGGCGCAGGTCATCGTGTTGGCCCGGTACGAGGATGAGGTGATGGAGCCGCTGACGCGGCCGGACGAGGCCCGCACCTGGCAGGGCTGCTTCGTGCAGATTCCCATGTTCGTCGGGGGCTGGCACATCGAATTCGAGCGGTGGAACCGGCGCCTCGGGGTGCTCAAGGACCTGGAGTCCCTGCCCTGGAACGAGCCTGCCTGCGTCCAGGTCATGCTGCACGACGAGGACGATGACCTGTTCGGTCTGTGGATGTTCCGGGACGGAGTCCTCGTGGAGGTGGGGATCCCCGGCACCCAGCGGGTGCACTGCGCTTCCTCCCCGTGGGACGTGGATCCCGGCTTCCTGATTCGGACCGGTCTGGGCAGGGGAGAGGACCGGCACTCGCCGGAGCACGTACAAGACCCGCGGTTGTGCTGGTGACCCGGCGAAGAAGGAGCCGGACACATGCCTGCTCGGGGCCGGACCGGTTTCGCCTGGCTCCGGGCAGGACTGGCTGGACAAGTCCTAGGAAGGGGCACAGGTGCGGTCGCCGGCGTCGCTGAGCTGGAGCGGAGCCTTGGATGTCGTGCCGTCGTGGCTCAAGAGCAACGTGATGCTGCCCTTCGTGTAGTCCGGGAACCACACCGCATACAGGGTGCGGGCACCGTCCGCGACGGTACCGACCCGGTGGACTTCCAGGGGTTCGCCGCTGCACGTCGCAGAGGTCACCTGCTGGTGGTCGGTGGCGAAGAGGCGAACCCAGCCATCGGTGAAGAGGGTTGCGAGCGGGTCCACCCCGCGCGAGTTTCCGATGGCCATGGGATTGGTGGCGCAGGCCCGCTCGGAGAAGCCAGTTTCGCCGACCGACGCCCAGCACAGGCGCCGGTCGGTCGTCTCCCAGGCGTAGGCGGCGCCGGTTGGCCAAGCCTCGGCCAGCATCAGGCCCTGGGAGCCGGGGGCGTCGGGGCCCACTGCCCCCGATGCCATCAGGGTGGTACGGGTCCGGTTGATCACCGCGGTGAGATCCGGAGGCGAGGGAGTCGGCGCAGCGGTCGAGGCAGAGGCTTGAGTGGCCGACGGCTTCGCAGCGGTCCCTTCCCCGCCTGAGCAGCCCGTAGAGGCCGTGACCAGCAATATCGCTGCCCCGAAGGCGGCGCGAAGTACGTTTCGCATGAGCGGTCCCCCCCTTTTTGTGCTCCCCCGCGACCGGGGCAGCAACAGAGGATCACACACAGCAGCCGGGTCCGGACCACTACCCCGCCGCCGACTTCCATGCTCAGGCCTGCCAACTCACTCGGCTCCGTCGAGCCGGAGGACGTCAAGGGCCATGAAGCAGGGATGCGGATCGCGAGCGTGGGCACGCTACGAGCGCGGGCGGCAGCTCGGCGCTGCAACGTCTCGAACGACAGCTGGCCCGCTTCCGGATCCCATACCAGCAGCTCACCATCCAGGACCAGTCCCGGCGGGAGCTCTCCACCGCTGTTAGACGACTCTCTGCGTGGCGATGAGGCGGGGGTGATGGCGAGACCCCCGTTGCACACAGGCTGTGGTCGCGCCTGGGTCCCGGTCGTCTCTTTGTGTGCGACGACGCGTTGGAACACGAACGGGGCCGTCGACGTGTCCCTGTACACGGTCATCTGCAAACGCGTAGGGGGCTGGCCTCGCTTGGTCAGATCGAGTCAGCCGCCGATGGTGCCGGCGAGAGCAATACAGACGAGCATCCCCACAGTGCAGCCGTCGGCTACCCACGCCCAGGTGTAGCGCCGGACCGTACGGGAGTTCCCTCTCGGGTCCCGCCGTTCCGCAAGCCTGGCCTTGATCTGGACGATGGCCCGATCGGTGGAACCAGCGAAGTGGTCCACGATCGATCCGGCGAACCCGAACGCCCCGATCTCGACAGCTTGCGACGTGGTGATGATCAGGCTCCCGCCGTTGTCAGCTGCCGCCTTGGCCACGTATCGGTAGGGAATGTCATGGGTGAACACGGGATTCACCACAGATAGCACCTTCTCGCTGAGCACTATGCGGGATCCGGTGATCCGCCGGATGAACGCGATCCCGCCTAGCATCACAGCCATGACCGTGAGTGCGTCCGTGTCAGGCCCGCCTTCGGCCATGCTCACCCAGGCCCCCAGCGCGATCTCTCCAAGTAGCGTGGTGAACAGAAGCGACAGGAAGACGAATGACTTCCGGCGCAGCATCTTCCGGCCTTTGGCACGCACGGGCGCCTTCTTGGGAGCACGCCCGGTATTCGTCAAGCCTCGGCTTTCCACTTTGCGCCCCTTCCGGCCAGGAGCGCACGCAGGTGTGGTGTATCTTGAACGCGTTCAGTTGAACATGTTCAAGGGGGGGGTTGTGGTGACGGAATGCCAGGGGGTGCCGGCTCGGCAACTGAGGTGGGCCGTGGCAGGGGTTGTGGTGGCAGGGATCCTGGGGGTCTTCGGGCTCGTGGTCGCGCCCTTCCTGGCGCATTTCCTCTTTCTCAGTGCGGCTGCGGCTGCCCTCCCGCTTGTGGTGCGAGACTGGCCGAAGGTGTTTTCCGGTGCCTGCCTCGTGGTTGGGGTGGGTCTGCTGGCCTGGGCCGTGATCGGCGCTGCCATCGGGATGTTCGTGTTCATCCCGGTGGCTCTGTTGCTGCTGGTCGCCGCCTTCGCAGACGGCGGCGTTCGCCCGGGCGCATAGTTGGTGGTGATCAAGCCCATCGTGGCGGTGACAGCCGTAGCAGCGTCCTCTCTCCATCCTCCGGACCCGGCGGGCGGACCGACACCCCCGCGGCCTCCGACTTCGACGAGGTCGGGTTCGTGGACATGGCCGAGCTCCGTGGCCGGCGGCGCCGGTGAGCCTGCCCCCGTACGCGGTCCGCCTCTCGGCCCGGCCGCGAAGGTTCTCGCCGAACTCCCCGAGCACGCCGAAGAAACGGTCTGGGACCTGCCCGACGCCGCCGCGGCCGACCCGTGGGGCTTCCGCCAGTGGGACCCCGGCGACCCCGGAGACGAAGACGTCCGGATCACGTCCGCCGGTCAGCTGTCCGTCGTCTACTTCGCCAACCGGCCGCGGCGGCACCTGCCCGTACTGGACATCGTCTGGCTCGGGTAGTTCCTGACCGCCGTGCCGACGCACTCGCCCGCATCACATCTGTCGCGGACTTGAACGTCCGGAACGCATGATGCTCACGAGCCCAGTCACGCAGTTCCGGCTGACGGACCGTCGGCCTGGGATGGCGGGCGCCCTGACCGCTCCGCGCCCGGGCGAAAGCGGAGGGCGCCAAGGCCATCCGCCGCCGGGGCCAGGCTCGCGAGTGCTACGCGACCGAGAGATCGTTACCGAACACTGCCTCGGCCGCCTGTCTCCCCCCGCCAGTGGGCGAGGTTGTGTCGGGTGGCGAGGGTGTGGGGGTGGTCCGGGCCCAGCACCCGCATTCGGTCGGCCAGCAGTTCGGCGAGCGCGACGGCGGCGCCAGCCGGATCCCCCGCCCGCCCCAGCCAGTGGGCAAGGTCGTGTCGGGTGGTGAGGGTGTCGGGGTGGTCCGGGCCCAGCAGCCGCAGCCTGTCGGGCAGCAACTGCTCGAAATCGGCCACAGCGCCATCTGCATCCCCCGCCCACCCCCGCCAGTGGGCAAGGTCGTGTCGGGTGGTGAGGGTGTCGGGGTGGTCCGCGCCCAACACCCGAACCCTGTCGGGCAACAACGCGGCGAGCGAGGCGACGACACCATCCGCTTCCCCTGCCTCCCCCCGCCACCGGCCAAGGCTGTGTCGGGTGGTGAGGGTGTCGGGATGGTCCGGGCCTAGCACCCGCAGCCTGTCGGGCAGCAACTGCTCGAAGCCGGCCACAGCGCCATCTGCGTCCCCCGCCCGCCCCCGCCAGTAGGCAAGGTCGTGTCGGGTGGTGAGGGTGTCGGGGTGGTCCGGGCCCAGCACCCGCAGCTTGTCGGGCAGCAACTGCTCGAAGCCGGCCACAGCGCCATCTGCGTCCCCCGCCCGCCCCCGCCAGTGGGCAAGGTCGTGTCGGGTGGTGAGGGTGTCGGGGTGGTCCGCGCCCGACACCCGCAGCCTGTCGGGCAGCAACTGCTCGAAATCGGCCGCAGCGCCATCTGCATCCCCCGCCTCCCCCCGCCACCGGGCGAGGCTGCTCCGAGCGGTGAGGGTGTCGGGATGGTTTGCGCCCAGCACCCGCAGCATGTCTGCCAGTAACTGCTCGAAGTCGGCGGCACCGTCCGCATCCCCCGCCCGCCCCCGCCAGTAGGCAAGGTTGTGCCGAGCGGTGAGGGTGTAGGGGTCGTCCGGGCCCAGCACCCGCAGTCTGTCCTCCAGCAACTCGGCGAGCGAGGCGGCTGCTGCTGCCGCGTCTCCCGCCTGCCCCTGCCAATGGGCGAGGTTGCTGCGGGCGGCCAGGGTGTTGGGGTGGTCCGGGCCCAGCACCCGCAGCGTGTCCTCCAGCAACTGCTCGCAGTCGGCGGTGCCGTCCGCATTTCCCGCCCGCCGCCGCCAGTAGGCGAGGTTATACCTGGCGGTGAGGGTGTTGGGGTGGTCCGGGCCGAGGCGCGTGTGCGCGGTGTCGGCAAGGTGGCGGAAGTATGCGGTGGCGGCGGTGACCTGGCCGGCCTCGCCAAGGCTTGCACCAGTGCGGTAGAGCACGGCGTGGGCCTCGGGCTGGTAGAGGGCCTCTGGCGCGTGGCGGGTGAGGGCATCGGTGTTGGCGCGCAGGGCCCGGGCGAGGCCGGTGTCCCGCTCCACGTCGGGCCAGGTGGCGGTCAGGGCGTCGGCGACGGTACGCGCGAGCCGGTCGTACCGGTCGGTGGGCAGGGGTTCGCGAACGGCACGCTGGATCAGCTGGTGCACGTGGACGGCTTGCTGAGGGGTTCCGGGGGTGTGGTTGATCAGGCTCAGGCGGTGGAGCACACGCAGGGTGTCGTACGCCTGCTCCGCTGTGATGGGCGCGGCCGGGTCGTGTCCTGGTGAGGGGTGGGTGCGGTGTTCGGCGAGGTAGGCCAGCACGGGTGGGCTGGTCAGGACGGCGGCGGGGATGCCGTTGGGGTCGAGCATCGCGGCGACTTCGAGCATGGGTCGAGCCAGGCCGGCCGGCTGGAGTTTGCTGGCGCGGCCGATGGACAGCGACCAGGCCGCGGCCGTGCTGGTGGTCTGGTCGTCGGGCAGGGCGTCGGTATCGGGGAGCAGGTCGGCCAGGCGGCGGGTGTGGTCGGCCAGGTGCCGGCGGTAGGTGGCGCAGTCCAGTTCGGCGTCGATGAGGTAGGCGGCTGCCTGGGACAGGGCCAGGGGGAGGTGGCCGAGGTCGGTGGCCAGGTACGCGAGTTGCTGGTCGGGTTCGTGGCGGCCGCGCTCGGCCAGGGCCGCCCGCAGGTATGAGGTGGCCTCGCCGGGGGTGAACATGCCTACCGGTACCTGGCGTCGGCCGGGGCCGCTGAGGGCGGCGTCGCGGCGGCGGGTGGTGACCACCGTGGCGCCGTGCGGGCTGGTCGGCGGCCACAGGCCGGAGAGGTCGGCGGGGGAGGACACGTCGTCCAGGACGATCAGCCAGCGCCGTGGCGTCGCCGTGGCTCGGGGTTCGAGCCACGCGAGGAACGCCCTCGCGGCGTCCTCGGGGTTCTCCGGAGGCACGGGCAGAATCTCTGCAGCGGCTTGCGCGTACCCGGACATGATCGCCGTCCGGGTGCTGGCGGTGATCCAGATCAGGAGGTCCGCGGTGCCCGAGTGCCAGGCACGGCGGGCGTAGTCGGCGGCGAGCTGAGTCTTGCCGACTCCGCCCGCACCGGCCAGCACCTGGCCGACGAGGACCGCGGTGTTCCCGTCAGCCAGGGCCGCGCCGACTTGGTCCACCGCGCGGCGGTGCTGGAAACAGTCGGCACGCCGCGGGATCACGCCGACCTGGTGCGGCCAGGACACCAAGGGGCGCGTGTTGGGGAAGTAGTTGTTCTGCGTGCTGTGGTGGCCGTACTGCCCGGCGGTGGGTCCGTTGAACGTACTTCCGCCGCTTCCACGGGTGTGTTCGGGGTCGGCGGCCGGCCCGTTCAGGACCCGGCCCCGAAGTGGTTGTCCATCCGGTTGTTGTCCCCCGTCTGGATTGCGGTGGGGCCGTTGAAGGTGCCCGAGACGCCACCCCCGCCACCTGTGTGCGCGGACTGTTCGTCGATCAAGGCCCGCAGTCCCTCGGCGAGCCGTGCGCGTTCCTGCGTATCGCTCACGCTCTCCAACAACACCTCGAAGCGGGTCTGCCAGGAAGCCTCCTGACGGATCCGTACCCGGCCCACCTCGGCCGGCTCCAGCTCCCGCAAGGCGGTGGCCGTCTGGTCCAGGCGTTCCAGCTCCGCCTGTTCCAGCGCCGGATCCCCACGGCCCAGCAGCCGGGCCACCCGGGACCGCAGCCCGTTCCACGCGTCAGTACCCGCCGCTTGGACCACCGCTGTCCCGCCCGCCACGGCCACTGCCGCCAACGCCGCCTCCAGCATCCCCACCACCTCCACGCTCGCGTCTCTGCTCCTGCGACCGTACCGCCGCCCCGGCACGCAGGCAGCGATCGCGCGAAAATGCCCGACAACCACGCGTCTGCCCCTGCGCCCACCGGGTGCAGGGCCGGGGCGCCGCCCCGACGGGACGGCGCCTGAGGCCCGCATGGGGGGTGGCGGCCACAGCGGTGCCGTGGGGGAGAGGAATCACTGCTGTGGCCGGGCGCCTTGAACATGCCCTCGGTGCACGTGGGTCACGTGCGAAACCACCTGTGCGCATGGAGAGGTGCGGGCCGGGTTTACAGACTGGCATTGTGCTCACCTGCGCGGCTCGCCCGCAGCGGCGCCAGGCCGGCCTTCGTAATGTGTGTCGTGGGAGCGGGGTGCGCCCCCGTCGGCAGGCCGTTCGCGGTGAGGGCTGTCCTCCGGTGAGAGGTGGCAGCCCAGGTGAGAGCCGGGCGGGGCAGGTTGCCGTGCGGAGCGGGCCTGGGGGGCCGGTTGCGTGGCGGCAGCGCGGGTGGAGGCCGCTTCGGCGACCCGCTTGGGCGTCGCCGGGTGGCGGGGCGTCAGCAGGTGAGGGTGACCTCGTGCACGACCGGCTGGGGTGTCCAGGGGAAGGAGGCCACGCCGAACGTGCCGCGGAGCGTGCTGCCACAGGGGACGGTGCTCGCCGGGCCGCGCACCTCGAGCGTCGTGGTGGTGAAGACGACAGGCTTGTTGTGCGTGAGGGGCGGGGCGCCGGCGCCCACGACCTCGGCGGACAGCGTGGTGGACAGCTCCTTTGTGGCCGGCGTCGGGCTGCCGGGAGAGGGCGGCCCGGCGAGGCTGACCCTGCCATAGAACTGCACCGCGTTACCGGTGACTTCCGCGCACAGCCGGGTGAGCAGGCCTGCCTGAAGACCCGAGTTCCCGCAGGTGGTCACGGTCTGGTCGGCGGCGGCCTCGGGGGTCGCGGCGGCCGGGCCGGCGGCCAGAACGGTCAGGCCGGCAACGCCGACCGCGAGAAGGGCTAAGCGGTTCATGGGGACGTGCTCTCCTTGGTGTATTCGTCGGTGCGTGACGGGCCATCAACCCGCCTTGTGTGATGTGATATTTCACATCACACAAGAAGGCGAGAAGATCGCGCCCTGAACTCCTTCCATCGGGGGGTCAAACTCTCCGGCGCAGCGGTCGGCCCGACCTTCCGTGGTCGAGCAGCGCAAGCCCCGCCTCGCTCTCCGCATCGGCGAGGTCACCAGCCTGGTCGCACCTGGCAGCAGCAGGCGCTGCGGGCTCTATCGAGGCGGTTACCGGTGGGAGGTCACCAGCCAGTGAGGGTTGGGCACCTGCCGCCCGGGTATTGGCCGGCCCTGGCGCCACCCGTTGGGGGGTCCTACGGACACGGTCAGCTCGCCCTTGCCGTCCTGGGCTGCGAGTTCAGCGGAGGCTTCCTTGGCCGGGGGGTACTACAGGGTGAGGTAGGAATTGCGGACGTCGAAGTCGACGCCCAGCTGGTCTGTGGCCGGGGTGCCGTTACGCGCCCGCGCGGTCGAACCGGACTTCCCCACCCCCTGGAACATGATCGTCTTCCCGGACGGCAGCGTTCACGACGCCGCCACCCACCCCGACCCGCCCGCGGCCCCGCCGACCCTGCCGCGCTCGTTCCCGAGGACCACCGGGCCGCGTGGACGGCGCTGTGGGCCACGCACGCGGCTGGGGACCTCCCCACCGCGGTCGTCCTCGCGCACCGCCTGGAGGCACAGCTACTGACTTCGGCGTGTCAGGGTGAACTGTGGGGAGGTCAGTAGCGCCCAGGGTCGGCGGGATTCACCAGCGCCCTGAGGGTGCAGCTGCTGTTCAGGCCCGGGTGGTGAGTCGCGCGAGTGCCACGTCGTAGCGTGTTTGGACCTCTGGACTTGGGGCTGCGCGCAGGAGGGCGGCGAGTGCTCGTACCGTGCCGTCGTCGTAGCCGGCGGCTTCCGCTTCCCGGGCCGCGAGGTCGAGCTGTGCGGTGCCCTCGGCGTGGTGTCCGAGTCCGAGCAGTGCCTCGCCCTTGATCGCGAGCAGGAGGAGGTGGGGGATGTCGGTGGCGCCGGGGCGGTAGTCGAAGTCCAGGGTGCGGGTGGCGATGGTGAGGGCTTGCTGCTAGGCCGTTTCTTAGCGATCACCTCGCGGCCCAGATGTGGATGGCCGCGAGGTGAAGGGCCGCCTGGTAAGCGGTGGCTGTCTTGTCATAGCAAGTGGCGATACCGCGCCACTGTTTCAGCTTGTTGATGCAGCGTTCGACGGTGTTCCGCTGCTTGTAGGCCTCGCGGTCGAAGCCCGGCGGCCGACCGCCCTTGCTGCCAAGTCGTCTGCGATTGGCGATCTGGTCGGCCGGCTGCGGGATCACGGCCCGGATCCTGCGTTTGCGCAGGTGCTCGCGGATCGCACGGGACGAATACGCCTTGTCGGCCAGCACGACGACGGGGCGGGATCGCGGCCTGCCTTTCGGCCTCGTCACCCGGATTGCGGCCATGACCTGGGTGAACGCCGGTGCGTCCCCGGCCTGGCCGGGAGTGAGGACGAAAGCGAGCGGGCGGCAGCGGCCGTCAGAGGCAAGATGGATCTTCGTGGTCAGCCCGCCGCGGGATCGTCCGAGGGCATGATTGGCCGGCTCGCCGGCCGGAGCCCCTTTTGACGGGCCCCGGCGGCGTGCTGGTGGGCGCGGACGATCGTGGAATCGACGGCGACGACCCAGTCCAGGTCCTCCTCGGCGTCGGCCTGGGCAAGCAGAGCGACGAACACTCGCTCCCACGTGCCGTCGATCGCCCACATCCGCAGCCTGCTGTGGGCGCCCTTCCACGAACCGAACCGCTCGGGCAGGTCCATCCACGGCGTACCGGTGCGGTACTTGAACGCGATCGCGTCGATCACCTGCCGGTGATCCCGCCACCGCCCACCACGCCTCGGCGTCCGATCCGGCAGCAACGGCTCGATCCGCGCCCACTGCGCGTCAGTCAACGACACATACCAACCAGCGATCATATGATCGGTAAGAAACGGCCTAGTGGCCGGCGTCGGCCTGGTGGCGGGCGAGGTGCTGGGTGGCGAGGCGTTCGACCCTGCGGTCACCGATGCGGCGGCCCAGGTCGGCGGCGCGCTCGCAGCTGGTGGCGGCCTGGTCCAGGTCGCAGAGGGCGGCTTGGGCCATGGCGAGGACGATCAGGGCGTTGGCCTCGGCGAAGGTGTCGCCAGCGCGGGCGGCGAGCGCGGAGGCGGCCTCCAGATGGACGAGTGCCTCGGGGGTGCGGTCTTCCTCGGTGAGGACCCAGCCCAGCACGTTGAGCACCCGTGCCTCCCCGTGCTCCTCGGCGTCGGCCCGCGCGGCGGCGAGGGCGGTTTCCAGGAGCGGGGCCCAGCCGTCGCGCACCCGCCAGACCATGAGTGGCCACATCGTCATGACGATGCGCCAGGTGCGCTCGTGCAGGCGGGCGGCGTCGGCGGCGTTGATCGCCTGGGTGAGGTTGCCGCGCTCGGCGGTGAACCAGGCGACGGCGGCGCTCCGGTCGCCGAAGTCCCGCACCGCGGTGGGCGGGTGGAAGTCGGCGGGGAGGGGGAAGCAGTCCTCGGAGCCGGGTTCGGCCGCCGCGACGGCGGCGGTGGCGGTGGTGATGTAGTGGTCGAGGACGCGCTTGAGGGTGTCGGGGTGGGCGTCCAGGCCCCGGGCGTACAGCCGCACAAGGTCGTGCATCGTCCAGCGGCCGGGCGCGGTCTCGGTGAGCAGGTGTGCGGCCGTCAGGCGGTCCAGGGCCGTGTCGGTGGCGGTCGGGTCGGTGCCGGCCAGGGCGGCGGCGGTGTAGCGGTCCAGGTGGGTGCCGGGGTGGCAGCCGAGGGCGGCGAACACGTCCGTTACGGGCGCGGGGAGTTGGCGCAGCGTCAGGTGGAGTGCGGCGCGGACGCCGGTGTCCTCCAGGTCCAGCAGGCCAAGGCGGCGGGTCTCGTCGGCGAGCTCGTCGGCGAGTGCGGCCAGGGTCCAGCCGGGCCGCCCGGCGAGGCGGGCGGCGACCACCCGCAGCGCCAGCGGCAGTCCGCCGCACAGGTCCGCGAGGCGCAGTGCGGCGGCCTCCTCGGCGTGGACCCGGTCGGCGCCGAGGAGGCGGGCCAGGAGGGCGGTGGCGTCCTGGGGGGGGTGAGGACGTCCAGGGGGACGGGGCAGGCAGTGTCGGTGACGATCAGCCCGGGCAGGCGGTGGCGGCTGGTGACGACGGTGACGCAGCGGTCGCCGCCGGGCAGGAGCGGACGGACCTGGTCGGAGTCGCGGGCGTTGTCGAGGACGACCAGCAGCTGCCGGTCGGCGGCCAGCGAGCGGAACAACGCGGCCGCGGCCGGCTCCGACTCCGGGATCCGCTCGGGCGGCACGCCGAGGGCGAGGAGGAACTCGCGCAGCACCTCGACGGCGGCCGGCTCGCCCATGTCGCTGAAACCGCGCAGATCGGCGTAGAGGCGGCCGTCGGCCAGGCCCGCGGGGTCGTGGCGGGCCCAGTGCAGGACCAGGGCGGTCTTGCCGACCCCGGCGGGCCCCACCACCAGGCACACCGGGGCCTCGCCCGCGCTGGCCCGGGTCAGCGCGTCGAGCTCGGCCGCCCGGCCGTGGAAACCGCGCGGCGCGCGCGGCAGCAGATCGGGCGCGTTCACAGTGGCCTCCGGTACCAGGGCGGGCACCGGGACGTTCGGCGAAGGGCTGAGCGGTGGTGCTGGGGCGTCCGTGGTACGGGTGGCGCGGGGCCGGCCCGCGCTCGCGGCGTCCTCCAGCTCCCGGGCGCCGGCCGCATCCAGGCCCAGCGCCGTCGCTAACGCCTGCACGGTACGGCGCTGCGGCCCGCGGGAGCGGCCCTTCTCCAGGTAGGACAAGCCCCGCACGCTCATCCCGGCCGCGTGCGCCAGGTCCTCCTGGCTGAGCCCGGCCCGGCGGCGCAGGGCGTGCAGCAGCGTACCGAAGGAGTAGTCGTACGAACTGGGCGTCGCTCGCCACAGCCTGCGGGACAGGCGAGGCCCTGCCGGCGGCACTGACACTCCTCACCGACGCTGACCCGATCATCAGGGAGTCGGCTCTCCACGATGCGCTGGGGCCCGTGACTCACCAGAACAGCATCTACGAGGCCACTGTCCCAGTGGCACTCTACGTCGCGGCGATTCTCAACCATCCGTCCATCACGGCGGGCGACGACAACCCCAACGTCGAGACACAGAACCGCCCGACTCTCGTGCAGCTGCTCGACTGGCTCGGCGACACCGCCTACGACGCCAATGACGAGTGCGTGGCTATTGACGAACGCCTCTACGGTGAGGGAATTCACGATGAGCAGATGCGGGCGTTTCGGGACGCACGCCCGGCGATCTACTCCGCTGTTCATTCACTCCTCGGTCATGACAACGCCGACGTGCGCCACACCGCCCTTGTTGCTTCCATCCCCCTCATCGAGCACCCCCTCCTCACTCAGCACCAAGCCGCTTTGGCCGCACACGCCCGACGCCTACTGGCCACCAGCACCGACCGGCACCACCGAGACCGCGTCCTGGACGCGCTGAGGGCATGGGGCCAAGGCCCCAGCGCCCTGGAGAACGCATCCGACTTTGCAGCCCGCGAGCACTACGCGCGCCTCAGAGCTGCACGCGCTTCTTGGGGAGGCGGGTACAGCGAAGACCCTCCGTTCTAACTCAAGGTCTTAAAACACTCCGAATCATCCAATGACTACCCCGCGTGGCCACACCACAAGAAGTGGACCAGAGCCCCGGTTCCGACAGCACTTGCTCGTGAGAGTCGGGCCGGAATTCAGCCCGTCCCGCCCTCGGGCGGCCGAAGGCGGCCCCATCGGACGTTGGCTCCGCTGAAGTGTGCGTCAGCGAAGGCGACCCGGCCCCCGTCCACCTGGGCGCGGACGAAGGAGACCATGCCGCCGCTGAACCTGGCGTTGTCGAGTGAGACGGTGCCTCCGGTGAATCGCCCATGGTGGAAGGTCACGGTGCTGTTGGTGAACTGCCCGTAGTCGAGACTGACGTTTCCACCGTCGAACCGCGCCGCGTAGAAGGTCACCGTACCGCCCGTGAATACCGCGTCGTCGAGAGCGACGGCACCGCCGGTGAAGTGTGCGTGGTCGAAGCTCAGCGTGCTTCCGGTGAACCGCGCGCGGCGGAAGGCGAGTGAACCGTCCTCGAATCGCGCCCGGTTGAAGGTGGCCGTGGCGTTGTCGAACTGCGCGTAGTCGAAGCCGACCGTGCCGCCGTTGAACCGTGCTTCGTCCAGAGCGAGCGTTCCGCCGCTGAGGCTCGCATGGTGAAACGTGATGTCGCCGGGACCGAGCAGCGCGCCGCAGAAGGAAAGCGCGCTGCCGCTGAACCGCGCCTCGTCGAAGCTGACCGTACCGCCCTGGAATTGCGCGTCGTTGAACGTGACCGCGCCGGCGCCGAATCGTGCGCTGTGGAAGGTAACTGTGCCGTCGAGGAACCCGGCTTCGTCGAAGCTGATCAGGTCACCGACGAAGTCGGCGTCGGCAAAGGAGACACTACCGCGGAACCGGCAGCCGGAGAAGTCGCCTCCGTCGAAGGTCGCGCGCGTGAAATCAAGAGCGCAGGTCGACCAGGAAGACTCCTCCCGTGACTCCTGGAGGTGGTCGCGGATGACCTGGATGATCGTCTGCCGTACCTCCCGTTCTCCCTTCTTGTACTGGTTGGACTCAGGGTTCCATTCGTAGGGCATGCGCAGATAGGCGCACAGGACATCCACGCAGACCTGGCGTTGCTCTACCCAGTCGTCGGCCAGCCGGGCCATTGCGTATACGCCGGCGAGGCGTACGGCCGGTCCTTCATGGCCGAGCTGGCCGGCTGCCGTGCTGTAGCGCTCGGCGAACTGGGTCGCGTCCGCCCGGTGGGCGTCCCCTTCGGAGATGCGCTGCTTGCGGTAGGCGTACACACCAGCGAGCGCCGCGCCGAAGACCGTCAGCATGGCGATGCTGAGCCTGATGCCGTCAGGAACGCCCAAGGGCTCCGTGGGTTCCGCCAGCTGGCGGAGGAGCCAGTACGCCACGACGCCGGCAACGCAGACCACGACCACAGCCAGACCGGCCACGATCCACACGGGCCAGAGGTCCGGCGCGTACCGACCACTCGTATGCCGCCATCGGCGCGGCCACCAGCGTCTCCGGGGCATCGTGTCAGCTTGCCCGACCGCCCGCGGCGGCAACCAACTCCGCCACAAACTCCCGGCACGAGCCGTAACGATCCTCAGGGGCCTTGGCCATCGCCTTCGCCATCACGCTGTCAACGGCCGACGCGAGCCCCGGACATCGCCCGGAGAGCTCCGGTGGCAGGTCGTATTGGTGCGCCCACAACAGCGTCACGTCTTCGTTCCTCTGGAATACGGGCTCACCCGCAAGGGCCTCATAGACGACGCAGGCGAGGCTGTACAGATCACGCCGACCGTCTGCTGGGCGGCCGGCGATCTGCTCTGGGGCGATGTACTCCAGGGTGCCCACGGATTCACCCACTGTGGTCACGGAGGAGGCGTCCAGCGATGGCTTCGCCTGCCCGAAGTCCATCAGATACGCATAGTAGGGATCGTCACCTACATTGCTCCTGGCCACGAGGATGTTGCCGGGCTTCACGTCCCCGTGTACGAGACCGTGCTCGTGCGCGGCGTCGAGCGCCGACGCCACCTGCGCGGCGATGCGCATCGCACCCGGCACAGGCAGTGGACCGTCCCGGTCCAGGAGAGCTCCCAAGTCCGGCCCGGAAACGTAACGCATGGCGATGTACAGGACCCCGTTAGCCTCTCCGGCTTCGAAGATCGGCAGGATGTGGGGATGATCAATCGCTGCGGCCGCGCGCGACTCATGGATGAAACGTCGACGGAAAGCGTCACTGCGCGTCAATTCGGGGGCGAGCACTTTCAGAGCCACGGCACGGCCCAGCCGCAGATCCTCCGCGAGGTAGACAACGCCCATTCCCCCGCGGCCGATCTCACGCTCCACCTGGTAGCCCGCGATCTGTGCACCGAGATGAATGGGTTGATATCGGGCCACCTGCCCAAATTAGCATCCAGACGCCTCGGGTCGATGGACATCGGTGAGGGAGTGCGGCGCGCTGTCGGGTACGGTCCGTCCTCTACGGCCGCTGGCTGATGTCGGCGGCCGTAGAGCATCCGGTCTGCGCGTGGTGATTGGGCTCGAGTTCCGCTCCCCGACATCGTCGCGGCATTCCTCGTTCTGATCCTCATCCCGCTCGCCCTAGCGTGGGCTCTGCAGGCATCGGCCGTCGGCCAGCCAGCAGGTGCCCGACGCCGCGACGACCACGATGGTCCCGCTGATTGCGTCACGCTGCTGGTCGCGGCCGCCTCCCAGGTCTCCAAGCTCGGCGACACGCCTGGCCGGCGTCGCCGCCGCCGCAGCTCCCTCGCCGTCCCGCCGCTGGCCAACCACGCTTCCATTGATCCCACGACCGGCGTTGACCGGGGGAGTGATGACGATCTTGCCGTCCACGACCTTCTTCAGGATTTCCGGTTCACCTCCGGGCGCGGCGACGGCCGCACGCTGCAGTGCGGCGCAGACGGCCCAGGTCCAGGGGTGGGTGCGCCAGTGGAGGTGCTCGATGATCCGGTTGGTGAGGACAGCCGACGGCTTAGATTTGGGCGGGACGAGTCTCTCCGGACTCCGGGATCCATTCCACACCCCCCTCGCGGTTCGCGCCCAGCGACTCCCTCGCAGCATCGACGAAATCGTGCAGCGCCGCTGCGTAGGCGTCGCCCCGGTCCTGTTGAGCGGCGACAAGGTGCCCATGAGGGATGTCCATATACACCGCCATGACCTGCCGTTCGTCGAGAAGGCCACACCGCCGCAGTTCCCTCATGGCCTGCACCTGGATCGCGTCCCGGTCCGAGTGATCGTCGGCCGCTGCGATCCGCGCCGCCCTCACGGTGTCATACGCCAATAAACCGGGTGTGCCTCCGTCCGCCGCCGGCACGAGCAGCAGCCGCGTGCTCCTGGCAGCTGGCCCCCTCGAACGCGCCAGGAACCACGCATCCTCCGCAGCCTCCAAGAGGCCTCCCGCCAGGAGCACGATGCTCCCAGGCGCGCACAGCTGGACCTCGGCGTAGGCATAGGACAGCGCACCATGCGCCTGCCTCGCCTCCTCCTCACGGTCATCGTGGTACAGCTCCCAGCTGAGACGAAACAGTGCTCGAGCCCCGCGGACGAACTCAGCGATCGCCAACCGCCTCTCGTCCCTCAACGCCGCCAGCCGGGACGCCTCCGCCGTGATCCGGGCCGCCTCCCGGGCCGCACTCGCCTGGGCCAGGCCCCCGTTCGCCTGGATCCTCGCGCCGAGCCAGTTCCCCAGCAGCCCGCCCCCGATCGCCAAGAACGGCACCAGCAGGCTCAACCCCGCCGAGTTCCGTTCGATCCAATGCCAGAGCCCGACCACCATGCCGCCCCCTCAGATCCACCCGCCCGCATACAACGGTCCGGCAGCGTACGCACCGGACCGCAGGCCCGGACCCCGTACAGGCAATTTGGCCGAATGGACCACGACGCCACCGCGCTGCGCCGCGCTGGTGGAGGAGTGGCTGCCCGGCCCGAACTCCGAGGCCTCCGGCTACAGGTCGGCTTCACGCGCTAAACAGGTCGCAGCAGGCGGCCGAGCGCGCTCTGTCCAGCATGGTGCGCGCGGCTCTGGCGATCTGACAGGCTATCCCGACCCGGGATTTGGCTCGCTATCAGGCGGCCTTCATTTGTGGCGTCCTGGGCGCACGCCTCCGCCGCAACGAAGGCGCCCCCTCCGGCTTCCGGCGGAGGGGGCGCAACGTCGACTATGCGGCTCGATAGAGGCCGCGTTTCACTCGCACAACCTTCCCCGTCTTCAAGAGCCCGTCGAGATACACGGAGGCTCCGTCCGGCTTCAGGTTCGACCCGGCCTTGCTCACAGCGTCCGCGATCTGCCCCAAAGTCATGGGTTCTGAGGACTGCGCGAGGGCTGCAACGATAGCTTCCGCCTTCGTCATTCCCTGGACGTTCAGCTCCGGGGCCTTGACGATCAGCCCCTCCAGCACCGCTTCCTTGGCCCGCAGGGCGGCAATCTGGGCTTCGAGGCGCTGGTATTCGAGTTCTGCCGCGGCCAACTCGACCCTCACCTGCTTCAGGTCATCCTCGAGTGGGTTCATGCTCACAACCCTACAGAAGGCTATGAATAATTCCTAGAGTCCTAGGATTCTTTCTTAGAGCTTGCTAGATCGTCGAACGGGGTGGCAACACGGCTCCGCCTCTTCCTGCGGTGGCAGTTGAGGGCCGTCCTGTCTCCGGTCAGGTGCCGCATGCATGGGGAGGCGTGTCGAGCGGGTCTGGAGTCACCCCTGAGTAGGGGCTGGGGATCCAAGGAGCTCCATCAGAAAGAAACTTAGGTCAAGAACCAAGGGCGTAAGGGTGGTTGGATGGCGGATACCGAGCCCCCGGGCGACGCTTCGTTGTCCGCCGATGCCGGGACGCGGCTAGACAGGAGGCAACCGGTGAGTGACCGGAGTTCGATCGAGTGGACCGAGGCGACCTGGAACCCGACGACGGGCTGCGACCGAGTCTCATCAGGCTGCGACCACTGCTACGCACTGACCCTGGCGAAGCGGTTGAAGGCCATGGGAGCGGCCAAGTACCAGAACGACGGTGATCCGCGAACCTCAGGCCCAGGCTTCGACCTCACTGTTCATCCGGAGGCCCTGGACGTTCCGTATGGGTGGAAGGGCCCGCGCACGGTGTTCGTGAACTCCATGTCGGACCTCTTCCACGCCAGGGTGCCACTGGACTTCGTACGCCGTGTGTTCGAGGTCATGGCGGGTACCCCCCAGCACACCTACCAGGTCCTCACCAAGCGGGCCCGCCGACTGCGGCAGGTCGCAGACCGCCTGGAGTGGCCGGCCAACGTGTGGATGGGCGTCTCGGTGGAGACCGCAAGGGAACTCCCGCGAGTCGACGACCTGCGCCAGGTGCCTGCCGCGGTTCGGTTTCTCTCCTGTGAGCCCCTGCTGGGCCCGCTTGACGGCCTGAGACTCGACGGCATCCACTGGGTGATCGCCGGTGGCGAGTCAGGGCCTGGCCACCGGCCGATGGGCCCCGCCTGGATCGCCCAGATCCGCGACCTGTGCGTTGACGAGCACGTCGCGTTCTTCTTCAAGCAGTGGGGCGGCCACAGACCTAAGGCTGGCGGACGGACCCTGGACGGACGGACCTGGGACCAGATGCCGATCCCCGCCCCCGCCTGAGGCCGATCCGGTTTCGGCAATACCACTACACACCGGGTTCACCCACCGCAAACTTGTCCCCAGACATTCTGAGATGAGGGGGCGGAATCTTGGAAGAACCCCATGAAGCAATGCTCGACAACGCCGTACTCGATCTGAGCGGTGAGACCGCTGGCGAACACGCCACTGACGTCGCCAGCCCCTTCTTCGTCAGCAAGAAGGCCGCGGCCGTCCTCAAGCACGCGATCCTCGACAAGTATGTCGTCCCCTTCGCCAGCAAGGTCGGCAAGTACGCCCCGGACGGCCGGGTCGTCTACCTGGACGGATATGCAGGCCCTGGCAGGTACGACGACGGCACCCCCGGCTCGCCAGACCTCATCCTCGACTCCGCTGCCGCCATCTCGGCCTTCCGCAAGCTCGACTGCTACTTCATCGAGAAGAACCGCAAGAACTACCAGTCCCTGTCAGCGCTTGTCGCAGAAGCCCGTGAGCAAGGGCTCTCAGCCCATGCTCTGCAGGGCGGCGTCGAAAGGCACCTGGACCACGTCCTGGAAGCAGCGCAAGGGTCGCCGCTATTTGCCTTCCTTGACCCATTCGGTCTTGGCATCACCTTTGAGGCCCTCACGCAGCGGATCTTCGGGAGCCGTCGCGCCGGTGGTCAGCCCACTGAGGTTCTCCTGAACTTCAACGCCAACGCCGTACGCCGCATCGGAGGCCTGCTCACCAGCACGAAGGACAACCCTAGGAAGCCGGCAACCCTCAAGGCTCTGGACGACGCCTGCGGCGGCGACTGGTGGCAACAAGAGTTCCTAGATTCCGCTGGCAACCCCGAGGCCGTCCGTCGCATCGCCAGAGGCTTCGCCCAACGGGTCGGCAAGGCCGTCAACGCGGGCTCCTGGATTGTCGGGGTACGCAATCGTGCAGACCTCCAGGTCGCCTACAACCTGGTCCACTTCAGTCGTCACAGGGACGGCCTCTGGCTCTTCGGCGAAGCAGCCAGCCTCGCCCAGGTGGAATGGCGCCGCGCCTGCCTCCCACCAGACACCCCCGACATGCTCTTCAACCCGGCTGACACCTTCGAGCAGGAGGAAGAGGTCCGCCGCCTCGGATGGATCAAGACGATCCGCGCGAACCTGGAAGATCTCCTCCACAAACACGGCAGCTTCGTCGTGGGTGACCACCAGCGCGAGGTCCTGGCCGGGGTACTCGGCGAAGCCCGGGAGAGAGGCACGTCCGCGCAGCCATCAAGGAGCTCTACAAGGAGGGAAAGACCAGCTGTACCGGGGTCGGCGACGTGCGGAAGCTATGCGTGACTGGAGCACGCGTAGCGGGCAGCTCCCACACGGCTCGTCGCCAGTAGCCCATCAGCCCCCGGTCCGCGGCGAACGAAGCGCGGAGCGGCAGCTGACACCCTGTTCGGCGACAATTTTGTGAGCGGCAGCGGGGAGAGGAAAGGGGGGCCGGTGACCAACCAGGACTTCGCGGACTACGCCAACGCGAACGAGCTCACCTTGGCCATCGCCAGACTGCGGACCCAAGAACGAATCAGCTTGGACAAGGGCGACAGTCGGGCAGCCGCCGAGGCAAAGGTCGCTCTTGGTCGTGCCCAGGCACGACTTGCCGAGCTGTACCGCGAGCGCGGCCTGCTCGGTACTACGGCCCCCGCCAACTCCACGGCAACCCCGGCCGAGCGCGCCGCCGAGGGGTGGGAGAGCGTCCTCGCCAACCCCCTTCCGAAGCTTCCGCCGAAGCCACGCAAGCGAGACAAGGAAAAAAGCCCGAGGCCGAAGAAATCCGCGGCCATGCCCGCTCCGCACCCGGACGACCTGGAGCGGACGCTGACCTACAGTACGAAGCGCCTAACAGGCGTGATCCAAGCTCGGAAACTGACCAAGCAGGAC
Organism: Streptomyces sp. NPDC002209; assembly: GCF_042890265.1. Classification (NCBI taxonomy): domain Bacteria; kingdom Bacillati; phylum Actinomycetota; class Actinomycetes; order Kitasatosporales; family Streptomycetaceae; genus Streptomyces; species Streptomyces sp. NPDC002209. The sequence goes on from NZ_JBIARX010000022.1 coordinate 36,018, forward strand.
GAAGCGGATCTGGCTCTCTTGCCGACCAACGCTCTCGTGTTTCTCCCGAAAAGCACCCAGCCGCTGTGTACCGCGGCCGAGCTGGAGGCCATCGGCTGGAGCCGACACTTGATCACCGAACTGGGACCCCTCGCAAGCGGGATGAGGTATCGCCGGACGCAGATACTCCACCGTGCCAGTGGCGAGGACTTCCAGCGCGAGCTTGCTCGGCTCTACCAGATCCGGCTGGAGGAGGCGTGGCAGGAGCAGAAGCGGCGTGAACGCGAACGGGATATAGAGCGCCTCACCCGTGGGTGGAAGCCCGAGAGTAAGGCCGCCCGTACGTGGAAGGAGCAAAACGCCCGCTACCAGAAGATCCTCCAGAGTCGGAAAGCGCTGGAGGCGGGTGCAACCCCCACAAGCAAGGGGCCAGATCTGACCGTGAGGCCAATTCGGCCGCTTCCCATGCAGGCCACGGTCGAGTCCCGGACAGGCGAGCTCCTCGAAGGCGTGTGCCCGGTATGCAACAAGGGTGGTCTCCCTCGCGGCTGGCTCCGACACCAGCGATGCGAGGGGATGGCGCGGCCACAGGAGACCGAGGATACGGATCCCACTTGGGTAAGGGACGCCCCGACGCCAGAGCCACATGGATCAGTGGAGTATCGACGGCTGGTAGCGGTGGTTGAGCGGAAGGAGGCGGCGGCGAGTGGGAAGCGGACAGCCGGATCAGCTCGGCCCATCCGAATCCCAGAGGCTCGCAGGGCGGTGCTTGAGAGGTGCAAAGGCTGCTGTGAGAACCCTGGATGCGCCGGCCAGCCGGACGATGTCACGGACAACAATGTGGCGCTGCTGGAGGTCGATCACGTGGACGAGATCGCCGGGGGCGGCCGGGACCACCCGCGTGTGATGGTCGCACTCTGCCCGAACTGCCACGCGGTCAAGACGCGCGGGCGGACCCGGGAACAACTCACGAAGGTCCTGCGCGGAGTCGCGGAGCGGGCACACGCCACCGCGAACGGCGCCTGACATGGCCCCTCGGCGTCACCATGGCCCGGCGGCCTCGAGCGGAAGCCCAGCGTAGCGACCAAGGATATGGTCCACAGGCTGAAGCACTGAAGATCCATTGCCATGAGCAACGGCGACACCGCCGCGCGCGGCGCGACAAGCTCCATGACGGCCTGCGCCGTGCGGAGCGCACCCTGTTCACGCGTCCCGCGCCGAAATCCGTGCAGGCCCGGACGAAATTCCTTCGCACGCGTGAGGGCGGCTCTTCCAGGGCTCCTGGCGGAGCGTCTGGGTGTCTCCCGTGTAATGGTGGACCGCTATCTCTCCGGAGCAACGAACACGCCACAGAAGCGCCTCCAGGCCGTCCTGGAGCAGGAGACCGCGGCCGAGTGGCGACCGCAGGTCAGAGCACAGGCGAGGCAGCGCGCGGCCACCTCGGCAGGGCTCGTCATCTCGACCACCGCCTACTTCGCTCTCGGCCCTGCGGCCACCTCGGACGCGGGCCGCCGACGCGACATCAGCGTCGCCGTCACGCCCTCCCACGCCGCCGCGATCCTCGCCGCCAAGGACAGAGGAGCGACGGACAGCGAGCTACACGGCCTCGTCGCAGAGGCCATAGCCGATGCGTATTTCCGCCGCGAAGGTGGCGGCCGCGCGAACCTGAAGGCACAAATCGTGGACGTCGAACGGCTCGATATCGCGTTTTAGAAACTCCTAATTCCATGCGGGCACCCCTTTCCGTTTCCGTGTGAAAGCGAGACGTGATGAGCACGACCGACGGCTGGCGGCGACCGCGCCGCGTCCCCACGGCCCGCACCCAAGGCCCGCGCACGCTCATCGACCCGGCGAAGATCGGCCGCTCCTCGGTCCGGCGCCGCCCCTGCGGCATGACGTACCGCGAGGCGTTCCAAGCACTCGCCGACGCCGAGCTGGAGGCGCACTTGGACCGCCGGTACGAAAATGCAGCCGACCACAGCCGCCGCCGCGCGGCCGACGGCGCATCGCAGAGCTCCTCGTAAGGGTCGGCGGCCCGTACGACCTGGATGCCGACGCCGTCGTCCAGGAGAAGCTCGCCGCCGAAGCCGCGGTCGCCGCCGCCCGGGAAGCCGAACGGCGCGACGCTGCCCGGATCGCCGACCGCGCCGTCCTCAAGGAGACCGACCCCTGCGATGGCGACGAGGCCGTCCGCGCCGAGCTCACCCGCAGGGCTGGCTCGGTACATGCAGCAGGACCTCGACACCTGGCTCGCCGTCGCCCTCGCCGCGCACTGCGGCCCTGCTCTCCGAGCTCACCCGCCTCGTCCCCGGTGCCGACGTCGCCGAGCTGAGCTTCGCGGCCCGCCTCACTGCCCAAAGCCGTCGCAGACTTCGCCGGCTTCCTCACCCGCGTACCCCGCCTTGCTGAGAGCCGGGGATGAGCCACGGCCGGGAGCACCAGCTCGCCGCCGGCCGGGCCGGTGGTGCGCCAGCCTCCCGCCTGCGGCCGCCCGAAGCCCTCGTGACCTCTGACACTGGACATGGACCGATTGCCAGGGAAGCTGGTGACCGAGTTCCTGCGGCGGGCGGGCTGACTCAACAAAAAAAGGCTGGCCGCCCATCGAATGGCGTGGCCAAGGCCCCGAGGTGTGGAGAGGGCAGAGTCCTGAGGTCGATCTCTGGAATCGGAACCTACTGGGAGTTGATCTGATCAAGCCAAGTCTGGGCAGTAGCCCGATCATCGATGCTGAAGCAGGGTGGGTTCTGCATCACAGTGGTGGCGGCCTTGTGGTAGTTCGGCTCCGGCTTCACGGCGAGGCTGTCTTTCGCGATCCGCTGAGCTTCTGCGCAGCCCTTCTTCATGTTGGCGCTCCGCCCGTCGCGCAGGTCGTTGATCTGCTTCTGCTGGATCACGACCGCGGCAATCAGTCCGCCGATGAGCAGGCCCGTCACGGCTAGGGCAGTAGCCTTGAGGCGTCTCCTGGGGCGCTGCGGTATCGCCGGCTGGACCTCGTCCACGTTTCCTCCCCTGTTCAGTGATGCGCGAAGTCTAGGGCTGCCCCCATGCCCCGAGCGACGGCGGCTCTAGGCGCTCGGCCGCCCTCCTGCGGGGAGCCGGGAGGGCGCTGGGCCCGGAATGGTCCCGAGCCACACCATGAGCACGGGGTCGGCACGGCCGGTAGGCATTTGAGATGCTGCTCGCTACGAAACAAGCTCGGTGTCCAGCAGGATGAGCAGGCGGTGGAGGGCATTGCCCGTGCGAGTGTCATGTCCGGCAGCCGACCAGGTAGCCGCACACCCCGCTGCAGCAGGGGGCAGACGGTGGTGCTGCTCAGGAAGCCGGAGAGCGATGACATTTCAGGGCAGCAGGACGTATAGCAAATGGTCGTTTGTCTGCTGCTGGGAGCAGCCCCTAGTGACCTGAGTCGGAGGTTTGGCGTTAGTTCGGTATGAGCCGTCCTGGTCCGAAGATTCCGCCGTTGCCGTGACCGATGCCCAGCGGGCCGTGTTGGAGGGCTGGGTCCGTCGCACGACCGCACAGGCGTTGGCTCAGCGGTCGCGGATCGTGCTGGAGTGCGCGCAGGGGCACTCGGTCATGGAAGTGTCGCGCCGGATGCGGATCGCTCCGGACACGGTCCGCACCTGGCGGCGGCGGTTCCTTGACCACGGCTTGGACGGGCTGGGCGACGAACCGCGACCGGGTGTCCCGCGGAAGATCACAGACGCGGATGTCGAGCGCGTGATCGTCAAGACGCTCGAAGAGAAGCCGAAGAACGCGACGCACTGGTCGACCAGGTCGATGGCCGCGGCGACGGGAATGTCGCAGTCGACGGTCTCCAGGATCTGGCGGGCGTTCGCCCTGGCCCCGCACCGGTCACAGACGTTCAAGCTGTCCACGGATCCGCTGTTCATCGACAGGGTCCGTGATGTCGTCGGCCTCTATCTCGACCCTCCCCTCCGGAGAAGACCCTTGTCCTCTGCGTGGACGAAAAGTCGCAGATCCAGGCGTTGGACCGGTCCCAGCCGGTCCTGCCGGTGATGCCCGGTGTGCCCGAACGCCGCAGCCACGACTACGTTCGCGCCGGCACCACGACCCTCTTCGCCGCCCTCGAGGTCGCCACAGGCAAGGTCATCGGCTCCCTGCACCGCCGCCACCGGGCCGCCGAGTTCAAGAAGTTCCTCTCCAAGCTCGACAAGGAAGTCCCCGTCAGCCTGCAGATCCACCTGATCCTGGACAACTACGCCACCCACAAGACGCCGGACATCAAGAAGTGGCTGCTGGCCCACCCGCGGTTCCACCTGCACTTCACGCCGACGAGTGCGTCATGGCTGAACCTGGTGGAGCGGTGGTTCGCCGAGCTCACACAGAAGAAGCTCAAGCGCGGCGTCCACCGCTCAGTCCAGGCCCTCGAACGTGACATCCGGGCCTGGCTCGACGACTGGAACGAACACCCCCGACCCTTCGTCTGGACGAAGACCGCCGACGAGATCCTCGACAAAGTCGCCGCCTACTGCCACCGAATCTCTGACTCACGTCACTAGCGCATCAGGCGTGCGGCCTGGGGGTCTGGTGGAGAGCAAGGCCCGGACCTTGAGCAACAGACTGAGGCACCCGCTGAAGCGGAGCCCGTCGGCTGAACCCTGCCGCTATGGGTACGGGGGGCTCGACCAGCATCGCCGAATTCCCCTCGTGGCTACGTACGCAAGTTGTGCGTCTGGCTCAACTTCTTTGGAGCTGTGCTGTCAGCCCCCGCACCCCCGCTGAGTCAAGCCGCTGACCTGCCCCCTTCCGCCGCTCCGGTGTACTGAGCACCGGAGCGGCACCGCGGAGCTGAGCCAGAGCCCAAGCTGCAACTCGTGAACAAAAGCCACGGTCCGACCAGGGCCCGCATGTAAACCTCATGCGGATTAAACAGAAGCACTGAGCAGCTCTCTGACGGCGGTGCGGATGTTCTCGTCCTGGACGAAGCCTCGCCAGCCGCCGTTGGTACGCAGCCGCTGGTCCCGGGCGGGCACGTCGCGCAAGAGGTCTGCGGCAGGTTGGGCTGCCTGCCCGAGCTTGGCCAAGTGGTCCAGTGCGGGAAGCATGACGGGCAGGTAGGTGCCCTTGGTCAGATCCAGCACGGCCGTCGCTAGCACTGGGACCGCGGTCTCGGCGTCGCTGGTCACAGCCCACAGGGCGTGTGCTGCCTCGACACGAGTCCAGGGGTCGGTGTCGCTTGTCATCGCCCTGAGGCGGTCTGCGTAGGGGGCGGCATGAGGTCCGAAGCTGGCGAGCTTACGCAGGGTGGGATGGCGGAACCTTCGCTCCTCAACGCTGCGTCCGAGTATTTCCAGGGCCGGCCCAGGTTCGCCGCCGACTCTCCAGTACGCCCAAGCCGCGAGTTCCGTGTGCGGTCCGGCGTCACGCAATCGGGATAGGAGCAGGTCCCGTGCACCGACCCCCGCCGACCCGATCCCTGCCAGGGCCTTCGCCGCCGCCATCCAGGTTCGGTCGTCCTCCAGGAGGCCGAGCAGCTGTGGAACAGCTGCCCCTGCAACGGGCCCCCAGTCCGCGAGTCCCTCGCAGAGACGGTTGAGCAGGCGGTCATCCGTAGCGGTGTCGAGCTGGCCGCAGATCGACGGAAGGAGCCGCTCGGCGTGGTCCGGGAGGTAGCCCAGCACCTCATCGAGTGCGGGGAGGACGACAGGGTGCAGGTCTGTGGCGGGGTAGTGGGCGGATGTCGATGCGAAGCCGGAGCGTGCGCCGGCGATCAGTTCGATCAGGCCCGGCAAGCAGCGCGGATCGTTCATCCGGGCCAGGGCCCACAGGGCGGCCTCGCCTACGGTCTCCCGTTTGCGTGTGGTGCGGGCGGAGGTGTCAGAGAGGAGTGTGGCGACCTCGTCAGCGTGGGCGGCGGCCGCCGGGCCGAGGCAGGCCAGCAGCTCGGCCGCCCGGAAGCGTGCTTCGGGGGCGGGATCGTACAGTCGCGCGACGAGACGCGGCAAAAGGGCAGCGGTCGGTGAGCGCCACTGAGACAGCAGCCTGCCCGCCTGGGCCAAGGCACCGATCCGCTGTTCGGCGTCGTGATGGTCTGCCAGCAGGCCGAGCGTGAATGTGGGGGCGGGGCCCGCTATCAGACCCGCAGCCCAGTGGTGGACACCCAGTACTCCGGTTTGCACCGAACTGGTGTGGCGCCACAGCTCGATGGTGGGGTCCCGGACCGCTTCGAGAATCAGGTCGAGCCGCTCGGCAGGCAAGCCCGGGTCGTTCGGGGCAAGCGCGTGCACCGCTGCCAAGCGTATCTGAGCCTGTGGAGAGTCGAGCAGATCACGGAGCAGGTCGAAGACCTCGGCGCCATGTCCGCCGACTGGCGCGCGTAGGGCCGCCTGGCCCAGTGAGAGGACCAGCTCAAGGCGGGTTGCCAGATCATCCTCCGCCTCCCAGCACCGCAGCAGCCCAGGCAGAACCAACTCACCGGGGCTATCGCAGGCAGCGAGCACGTCGGCTGCGGCCCGCCGGATCTCCGGCTCGGGATCGTCCAGCAGGCCCAGCAACTCGGGCAGGGCCTGTGTCCACGCCGGCGCCCAGCCGGGATCCAGGAACCGGGCTTCGATCCGACCGGCTTCCGCCGCCAGCATCGCCACCAATTCCAGCATCGCGCAGCGGCTCGGCACTTGCGGTGTCGCAGCGAGGCGGAGTGCGAAGGGCAGTGCGGCCGAGGCGGCGGAACAGACCCAGCCACCTTGGTGGAAGAGCAGATTGAGCAGCTCGGACGAGGCGTCGTCTGCGTCGTCCGGATTCGGACCCCCGCATCGGCGGAGCAGGCCGGGTACATCCTCGGCAGACCCGTAGTTGTGCTTCAGCCCAGCCCAGTCGGCCTCATCCAATCCCACCCACATGCGCGCGATCTTACCGGGCGGGTTACCCACGAAGCTCAGCCGAGCCCGCAACGGCATTTACGCCCTTGGCCGCTCCATGCCAACCAGCCTTGCGACGGCAGCGATCCCCGACTGCGGCCAGCCGTCCAGGCTGAGGACGGTGACAGCGAGGCAGCCGTCGACGAGGTCGGAGCGGTACTGGATCTTCTTGAGTCGGCGTTTCACGGCTCGGCGAAGATGAGGATGCTCGGGGTAATCGGGAGGCGAGATCGGAGACGGATGAGGAACACTTCGCCAGGTAATCGTGATGCAGCCCGTTCTAGGGATGAACACCCCCGATGGGTTCGACCTCTGGCCTGTCGCCGAGACCGAACGGTTCAGTTTCCTGCCGCTCAACGGTGAACTTTCACCCGCCGAGATCGGGACGGCGCTCATGCGCATCGCCGCCTGCAATGACATAGACCCCGACGACGATGGCGACCTCCCGCCTCGGCCGACCGAGCCTCTCAGCGGCTTCCTCCACGGACTGCTGAACCTCGACAGCCCTTACGCGGCGGGCGGCCTGCGCGTCACGGACAACTCCACGGGCATCGCCTTCTCGCCCGGCTGCTGTGACGGACTGGAGGACTGGCACGACTGGTACCAGGTCGTCGACGGCAGCGGCGTAATCGGGTACGGCCACGATCCGGAGCCGTCGCTGGCCGAGCGCCTCGGGGATACCATCCGCCTCACCGTCGACACCGACCGGAACGACAGTCCCGTGATCGAGCTGTCAGTCACCGAGCTCCGCCATCTGCTCGCCAGCGCCGAGCGCGACCTGACCGAGTTCCTCGCGGCGGCAACGGACTGGATTTCCGAACACCTACCTGACTACTCCGCTCCTCTGACCGCCGCCCTTGCCCGCGTTCTCGCCCTTCCCGCGCCGGGCATACCGCCAACGCCACTCGATACGGAACGAACGTGACTGCTGGCATGCGCATGGCCTGGACGCTCGACGGACATGGCTGGGCCAACTGCACAGTTGAAGATCAACAGACCAAGGTCGAGCTCACCGCCTCCTACATCACCAGCGCTCCAGAGGAGTTGCTCACCGCCGTGGCCCGGCTCGTCTCAGGCGAAACGGACACCCGCGCGCAGTTCGAAGCCGAGCCCACCGCCTTCCGGTGGATCTTCTACCGCCAAGGCGACGACGCCTGGATCCGCATCCTGGAACTGCGCCGTGGCAGCGACCACGACCACAAGGGCACCGAGATCTGGTCGAGTCAACTTCATATCGACACGCTAGCCCGAGCCGTGATCCGCTGCTTCGACGAGGTTGTTCAGACCTACGACGAGAGCGGCTACCGAGGTAAATGGGGTGAGCACTTCCCTCGAACCGAACTCGAAGCCCTCAGACGCCTCTGGAACGCTCATCTACACGGAGATGACGCATAGCCCACGGTCGCCCGTTGCTCATGTCTACTGAGACGGGACTTGATCGGCGGTGTCTGCTCCGCGGGTGCTGAGTTCCATTCGCCACCGGACGGCCTTCTGACGGCATGCTCCTGAGCATCAGCGGCGGGTGTCGTGCGGCTTTCGGTCGCTCAGCGATATCGCGCAGATCCCGCATGCGAGCTGCTGGGATCGGTGATCAAGCGCCTCACTCCAACACTTGGTTTTCCTCGCCGAGCTGACCCGGCACCGCATCATCACCACCCGCACACCCGAAGGGCCTTCGCTACGTCCGATGGCGGAGCTCATCCACGACGCGCTCATCCGAGACTGGGGCAGGCTGCGCGAGTTGGTCAGCCAGGACCGCCGCTTCCAGGAATGGTTCGTACGAGCACACGAGCAGCAGGCCCGCTGGGCCGACCGAAAACACGAGGAAGACCTGCTCGCGGGTACGGCTCTGGTAGCCGGGCTTGAATTGTCCCACCAGCGCCGTCTACCTGCAGAAATCGCCCATTTCCTCACTGCGAGCAAGCAGCACCAGCAGGCTGCCATCCGCCGCAGCAGACGCCTCAACGCAATCCTCGCCGGCCTACTTGTCATCGCTCTCATCGCGGGGGCCGGCGCCCTCTGGCAGTGGCGGACTGCCGAGACACAGCGGCGTGAAGCCCTGTCCCGCCAGCTCGCGGGCCAGTCCAGCACCCTCCCTCGCGTTCGCCGGCATTGCCGCCACCCTCATCTGCTACCGGCGTCTGGACGGGTGAGCCGGTTCATGCGACTCCGAGGAAGCCCGGGTCGGCGCCATCGAACTGAAGGCACGAGTCGCGGCTCACACCAAGGAGTTCCGCCATGGGCACCGCGCGACGGCTGGTAGCCGACAGATCCTGGCGGGCCTCGGCCGACCACAACGGCGGGAAGAACGACAATCCCTCCCGACCGTCCAGCACTGAGACCTCACTGCGCCAGCCGTCCCACCGCAGGCCTTCATAGAACTCCTGGAGCCCTCCGGCGAAGATCCAAGACAACCACGCCGAGTGGCCCGCGTCCAAGGCCTCCCAGCCGAGCGCATCAGGGGCGAAGTAGAGGATCTCGCCTGGCTCGCCGGGCCGACCGGCCTCACGGGGGTTACCCCCGTTGAGGGCAAAGACCCCGCCCAGGACATCGTGCGCAACCACGAGACCAGCACCAGGCCGCCATGAGGGATCGAATGACGAAGGCATCGCGTTGACCTCGGCCAGGCCAGGCAGTCTGGCGTCGCTCGGGCTTCCAAAGATCCGAAGCCATCCACCGTCCACGAGCAGACCGCCGCAGTTCAGTACGATGCCGCCCAAATTCGACCGGGCGGAGACCTGTAGTTGCAGCAGGGAGGCTCGCCCTTTCCTGACATCGCCGGGCAGCACTTCAACTGGAACGTCGGTGCCGGATAGCTCCTGAAGGAGGAGCGGCCAGGCTGGATCGTCAACGTTGATCAGTTCATTGTCCTCACGCATCCCCGCATCGTCGCACCAGTGCCCAGAGGCTCAGTCCGCCGGGCTACCCGCACTTCGATCCGCCAATCGAGATGACGTCTAAGACCATCGCGGTCTCCGTCGAGGTGTCCTCACTCAGGTCGCAGCGCGAGCTCCTGGCCGTCGGCCTGGTTGACCACGCGGATGATGGCTGCTCCGGTGATGGAGCTCGCGTCCCAGCTCAGCTCTTGATGTCACGGTCCTCGAAGATGAAGTCGAGGAAGATCATGAGTAGGAACATGCCTCCGAGGGCGGCAATCGACGGACGCGCCGGTTACGAATTACTGGTCCGTGTCCTTCACGGGGTGCATTGTGTGCAGACCCTCGCCCGGTCGCACCCTGCTCGGGCATGCCCGTAGATTCGCCGGATATGCACTATATGTAACCAAAGGTGACGTATAGTGGGGGAGGCGCGCGCCGACCCTGTCCGATGTCTGTGGGAGTGCCATGTCCGCCACGTCCATGCTGCTGATCAAAGGAACCTTCCGGGCGGCGTTCTCCGCACCGGATGGTGACACCATCCTCTTCCTCCCGGACAACGTGGCTGACTGGAAGCTCGTGCCCGGGGTTAACAGGGTCTTGCCGAAGGGCGACGGCCGCGCCCCGATCCGGCTGGAAGCCATCGACGCGCTGGAGACCCACTACGGGGACAAGGATTCCCCCTCAGGCGTGCAGCACCAGCCGCTGAACCTGGCGCATCAGGCACGTGACGAGCTACTGGCCTCGCTCGGCTTCACCAACGTTGTCCGCGACGGCGAATTCGTCAAGAGCACCACCCCAGACGCCGTGCCCGGCTTCATCCTCACCCGCGGCGCGGACATCTTCGGCCGGTGCGTGGCCCTGGTCAGCAAGACATTCCCCCCGGTCTTCAACGGCTACGAAACCGAAGTCGACGAGGACCTGTTGAAGAAGACCGCGAACTACCACATGATCGACCTCGGCCTGGCCTACCCGACCTACTACGCCGCCTTCCCCGACCACCTGCGCGCCTCCCTGACCGTCGCCGCCAGGGAGGCCAGGAATGCGAGGAAGGGCGTATGGGCCAAGGACGCGACCACCGAGGGGGCGAAGGTCACCGGGATGGACTCGCTCACGGCCGAAACCGGGGCCGTGGTCCTCCCGAAGCTGTTCCGTCGGCTGAAGGACTACCTGGACCTCAACCCGGCGGATCCCTCCCTGGCCTGCTTCCCTGCCTTCCTCGCCGGAAACTCGGACAAGTTCTACATCCAGGGAAATCCGAAGCAGTTCACCGGCCTGCACAACATTGTCGAGATCACCAACGGCCAGACCGTGAAGATGACCCGCCAGGCCGAGGAAATCACCTTCGACGAGAAGTGAGCGGGAGCCGACGCGCGCCCGGATCTCGGTCGCGGTCACGGCGGCCTGATCGTCGAGCCCGAACGTGCCGAGGCTCTCGTCTGCGGCGGTGGTGGACGGCGCGGTGTACGTCAACAGCGACGGCAGCGCATACGCGCTGGACGCCGCCACCGGCGGCCCGGCCAGTGTCTCGTTGGCAGCATCGCCGCAGCCTGCGCGGTCACCCTGACCAGCGCCGCCTACACCTCACCCTTCCGGTTGTCCAGGGCGGCTTCAGCGCCGAACGCGCCCTGCAGAGTCTTGAAGCCGCACTCGGTAAGAGTGATGGCCCCTGTGCCTTTGGTGATCGCCCGCTCCCCAATGGCGAGTGAGAGGCTCGGTGGTCGGATCACCGAGGCAGAAGGCCGCTTGCCATGTCGGACGCCATACCGCAGCCTGTGCACCTCGCCAAGGTGGTGGACGGGCTCGCGGGAATCCCCGCCCTGCCATCCGAACTCGTGCGACGCCTCCTCGGCTATCGCAAGGGCTTTGGCGAGGTGGCCAAGCGGCCGGACCTGAGCGATGACGTGATCGCCGAGATCATTGCCGCTGACGACCACTGGCTCACGCACTCTCTCGCCCTCAACCGCAGCCTCCCGCACGCCTTCCGGATGATGCTTTCCGAGCACCTGAATCCCGCGATATGCACGGCTATGGCGGTTGCTGCGGGCGACGCACCGCGAGAGCCGTATGAACGGCTGCTCGACGACGCCGACCCACAGGTACGCGGACACCTGGCGGAGAGCGATCACGTACCGGCGGACCTGCGGGCCCGGCTGGCAGCGGACTCCGACCCGAAGGTCCGGGCGACGCTTGCCCAATGGTGGACCACGGCCCCGGAACCGGTGCGCCGACTGCTGCTGCCAGTGGTTCAAGTCGTCCTACAGCAACGGCGGAGACGCGAACTGTCTCGAGGTCTGTCCGCTGCCGGGCTCCATGCGGGTCCGGGATTCCAAGTGCAACTACGATCCCGGTTCCGGCTCGCTGGCCTTCTCAGCCATGGCTTGGACCGCCTTCGCCGACCACGTCAGCATGACGCCGTAGGCTGCTTCCGGATGGCCTCCGCACCCTCGATGTGGAGGCCACCCGCCGGATCCGGGCGCGGCCCATGCTCGTGTGCGAGCCGGTTGGCTGCCTCGGCGCCGGCGGACGTCGGGCGGAGGGTGCTGGTCGGGCGGATCATCCAGTAGCCGGGCCGGGGTTGCTGCGGGTGAAGGGCGAGGGCGAACACTGCCTTCGCGAACCTCGTGGCCGGTAGCGGGATCAAGCCCAGATCTTCGTGAGGTTCCTGCCGGATACAGGAGAGGAGACCGGTGCGTTCGTCCCGTACGCCAGGGGAGAGCGGGCGGTGATACGAGCTGGGGTCGGGGGTGAAGTGCTGCCGAGCCGCGGGCTGCAGTCCTCGAGCGAATCAGGTGGCGTGGGCTACTTCGGGCTGATCGTGATCTTGTAAGTGGCTCCGGCCCTGCCGTGAGTACTCACGGTGACGGTCTCGCCGTGGTTGCCCCAACCGGCCTTGCTGCCTGCGACATCGACCCGGTAGCCGCCTGGGTAGGCGTCCCTGGGCACGGTGATCTGGGTGGGCCCCTGGGCGTTGTCGCGGGTGCGGAAGGTGAGCGTGTAGATGCGCGTAGCCGGGTCGTAGGTGAAGTTGAGCGGGTCGCCTGCGACGGCCCGCGCGTACGGCTGCACGAGCAGCAGGGCGTTGGGCTTCGCGGCGCCCGTCTGGTCGAGGAAGCAGTAGCCGCCGCCCCGGCACCACTGCCACCACGTCCAGCCACTGGAGAAGCGGCCCAGGGAGGCCGTCATGTCGGTGACGAACTGGCTCGCGTGCGGAATGTAGGGGTTGCCGCCCCACTCCCCGACGATCACCGGCATGCGGTTGCGGGTCGGGTAGTCGCTGATCGCGGCCTCGTAGGCGGGGATGAAGGTGCCGTTGGGGTCGTAGTCGGCGCCGGTTTCCATCGTGGTCTCGTAGAAGTGCGGCGCGTAGCCGGCGTGCGGGTCGTCGATGCGGCCCATCCGGGTCGGGACACCGAGACCGACGATGACGGTGGGTTCGACGAATACCCACGACTTGTCGTCGACCAGGCGGACCGCCCGGGCAAGGCGGTTCCACAGTTCGGTGAGCTCGGTGGCCTCGAAGCGGGCCGCGGCGGCGGGGAGGTCTTCGCCGGCGAGGAACTTCGCGAACGGCTCGTTCATCAGGTCGTAGCCGAGCAGCGCCGGGTGCCTGCCCAGGGCGGATGCGACCGTCATCCACATGCGAGCGTGCGTGGCGCGGAGGTCGGCGTCCTTGTACAGGTGGTCGAAGGCGGTCTGTACGGAAGGCTCGAAGTACTGGGAGAACCAGTCGTCGGGTATCGGCCAGAACGGCAACCCCTCGTCGCGGGTGGCCCAGTCGGGGACGCCGCGGGAGCCGAAGTGGGGGCCGTACACGTCCTGGTGGGCGTCGAGGATGACCTTGATGTGGTAACGGTCGGCCCAGTCGAGGATGCGGCGCACCTTGGTGAGGTAGCCGCGGTCGTAGTGCCCCGGGGTGGGTTCGAGGTCGTCCCAGAAGAACGCGAGGCGCGCTAGGTTGAAGCCCCGGGCGGCCATGTCTTTGAGGTCGCTGTCGTGGATGTCGGCGAACGCGTTGGTGCCCCGGTTGCTCTTGTCTGCGAGGTTGAAGCCGCGCCACTGGAGCGCGCGGCCTTGGCCGTCGGCGATGAAGGTACGGTCACCGACTGTGACCCGGTCGGGGGCGCGGTCGGGCTGGGCCTTGGCCTGCGCGGGGAGGACGCCGAGCAGGAGGGCGGCCGCGGCGAGGGCGACGGGGGCGACGCGGGAGGTCAAGCGCATGCAGGAGACCCCTTCGAGGGTGGCTGCTCGGGCGGCGGGCTACCAGCCGGTCGGATGTTACTGGCGAGTGGGTCAAGTTCCCAGGATTGCGCGTGAGTTGGCGAAATTTCCTGCGGCCGGGGCAGTTGGCTTCGGGTCACCACCCGGTGGACCGAAGCCGCGAGACGACCACGGCCCCCTCGGGGACCAGTTCGTGGGCGATCCACCGCACCCGACATCGAGTGTTCCCGGCGCATCTCGGCAGCGTGGTGCCGCTGCCGCGACGGTGCTTCAGTGCATCGCGCTGTTGCGGAGTGTGAGGGTGGTCTGTGCGGCGTCGGCGAGGGTGGTCAGGTGCACGATACGGACCGCGGCGTAGGTGGTGGCGTCGCTCCAGGCGCACATTGCCTCATCGCCGTCAGGGCTTCGACAAGGCCGCAGCCGAGGCCTCCGCCGTACAGGCCCGGCTTGAAGCGGGTCGCGTCGTGGGTTTTCGCGCCGGCGAAGAAGTTGCGGAATTCCTGCGTGATCGACTTGCTGGCCTTGTCCGCCCCGCGAATAGCCCGAGACCATCACCAGCACGGGCATCCGCCCGCTCTGCCCATAGCCCAGCGGGATGTCCGCCTCCGGGAACCACAGGTCGCACTGGGCCTGCTCGCCGGGCCGATAGACCGTCCTCGAGACCGAGTCGACCGGAACATAGGCCGGCCCGAGCTCAGCCACCCGGTCCTTGAGGATCGTCATCCCACGATCCCAGCCGAGCCGAGCCGAGCCGAGCCGAGCCGCTCCGCGATCACCGTCGCTGGCATCGTCGGGGTCTCCCGCAGAAGCTCACGGATCCGGACCTCGACCGCATCGACCGCCGAGCCCTTGACCGCACGCTCGTACTTCGGCGGCCGGTCCGTGGCAAGAGCCCGCTTGACCGTGTTCCTCGAGTCCCCAGATGCCGGGCGATCGAGATCGGCATCCGCTTGGCCCGATGCGGCCGGCGGATCTCTGCCCGGTCCTCCACGAGGATCACCCTTCCCTCCTGGCCTTGATCACCAAGGCCAGATTCAGACGAAGAGCACCACGTGGGTCACTTTTGATACGCCGTCAGAAGGTCCGAGTCCAACCGTCGCCGAGACGAGCCCGTACCGGGCGGCGAGCGCCGGTATTGAGTCCTCCGCCGGGGGCTGGGAGCCTCACCGTAACGACGTCGGGCCGACCGCGCGCGCGGCGCGCTGCCCCGCGGGCGGCGTGACCGACGGGACCGTGGTGACCGCCTGCCGTGTGTCCCCCGAGTGGAAGTTTCACCCGGTCTGCAAGATCACTCGTATGGGTCAAGCGCACTCCGCATATCCCCGCGCGCGCACGCAAACGCCTACGATCAGTCGCTCTGGGTGACTCTCGAATGGGGTCCGGCACCGGCCGGGATGCTCCTGACGCAGGGAGGGAGCAAGCGTGACCCGTGAACGTTCCGGCAGCTGCCGTCAGGCGGAGGTGGTCGTCATCGGGGCGGGGCTCTCGGGTGTGGCCACCGTGATCGCACTGCGCCGGGCCGGGATCGACGACGTCGTGGTGCTGGAGAAGTCTGACCGTCTCGGCGGGACCTGGCGCGACAACACCTACCCCGGATGCGGCTGCGACGTGCCCGCGATGCTGTACGAGTACTCCTTCGCCCCCCACCCCTGGAGCCGGTGCTTCGCCGACCGGTCCGAAATCCTCGACTACCTCCGGACGACCGCGTCAACCCACCGGGTGGACGAGGCGATCCGCTACGACACGGAGGTGCTGGACGCGCGCTGGCAGCCGGCCGCCAGCCGCTGGAACCTGCAGACCACGGCGGGCGCCTACACGGCCCGCGCCGTCATCGTCGCCACCGGCCCATGGCACCGGCCCCGCCTTCCCGACATCCCAGGCCTCGACACCTTCCCCGGCCCGGCCTTCCACTCCGCGCGCTGGAACCACGACGCCGACCTCACCGGTCGCCGCATCGCGGTGGTGGGCACCGGCGCGTCCGCCGTGCAGTTCCTGCCCGAGATCCAGCCGCAGGCCGCGCACGTCGACGTCTTCCAGAGCACTCCCCACTGGGTGCTCCCGAAGCCCGACTACCCGCTCCCCGCACGCCTGCACCGATTCCTGGGACTCCACCCGCCAGCCCGCCGCGCCCTGCGCGGCCTACACCGCTGGACCCAGGAAGCCGTCGGCCTCCCCCTGCGCCACCCCCGCCTGCTGCGGCCCGTGGAAGCCGTGGCGCGCCTCCATCTGCGCACTTCCGTACCGGACCGGGCCCTGCGCCAGGCACTCACCCCCGACTACCGCCTCGGGGCCCGCCGCCTGATCACGTCCGACACCTACTACCCCGCCCTCGGCCGGCCCAACGTCCGGCTTCATCCCACCCGGGCAGCTGCCGTGGAGGGCTCCCACGTCATCGGCGCCGACGGCACCCGTACCCGCGCCGACGTCATCGTCCTGGCCACCGGATACCACGTGGGCGACGTCCCCCTGGCCAGCCGGCTGTACGGCACCAGCGGCACCACGCTCGCCCGGACCTGGGCCGACAACCGCCGCGCCTATCTGGGCACCAGCGTCAGCGGCTACCCCAACCTCTTCCTCCTCGTCGGCCCGAACCTGCTCACCGGTACCACCGCAGTACCCACCGTCCTCTAGGCCCAGCTCCGCTACATCTCGACGGCCCTCACCCACTTGCGCACCCACGGTTACGCCGCGCTCGACGTCACTCCCGAAGCCGAGGAAACCCATCAGCAGGCCCTGCACAAGGCGCTGCGCACCACCGTCTACAGCCCCGTGAACGGAGGCGGGTACTACTTCGGCCTCCCGGGCGTCAACACCTTCTGCTGGCCCTGGTCGACCGCCAGGCTCGTCAGGCGTCTGCACGCCTTCTCGCCGGACGTCTATACCTGGACCCAGCCAGGGGCGCTGCCAGCACCTCGCGCCGCGCAGGACGGCCTGCCGACGGCACCGTTGGGCAGGCCGTAGTACGCGCAGGTCGGCTCAGGGCCGTTGACCAGGGGAGTCGGCCCGCCCGTACGGAATGCGAGGGTGGAAGGCGATCGGGATCCGGGGCTGGGCTGGCGGCCCTACCCGCCTGGTCGGCCGTGCGTCAGGTGGCGAACGGGGCCAAGGGGGAGCGGCACACCGACACCGCACCGCTGGAGCGGGCGTTCCCGCTGCTGGGCCCGCTCACCGACGCCAAGTGGGTAAGCAACCGGGACCACGACCGGGGCGTACCGTCGCCGAAGCTGGTGATCTCGGGCTTCGCCCGGCTGACACCGCGGAGACTTGCCGAGCTGACGGCGGCCCACGCCTTTGTCTCCGAGGGGCCGACACCTTGAGCTCTTCGCGGACTGCCTCCAGAGCTACGTCATGGATGACGACTCCGAGGCGACCGGGTCCGGCATCGGCGACGTGGGAAACGAACAGGTCATCGTCGACGCCGTGCAGCCCGGCACGAGGAGTCGTCCCGAGGCCAGGTTGAGGCCCGTGCCCGCGCGGCCGGGATCCTCGCCGCCCTCGGCGCCGCCCACCCCGAGCGCTCGGCCGAGCTCCTGTTCTTGCAGGTCAAACCCGGTAGACAAGCTCTCCGGCGAGGAGGGCGCCTCTTCATGGCGACAGCCGAGGACGAGGCGCCTCTCGATCACGCCCGCGGCCGACGGCGCCCGGGCGGATGCTGCTCAGCTGCTGCGCTGGCTGCGGCTGGCCTGGCCGAGTTGCTCGGTGTGCCGGGTCAGGGCACCTATGCGTTCGTCAAGTTCGGCAAGTTCGGCGTCCTGGTGTCGCAGGTGTGGCCGATCGCCGGTGGCCGATCAGTGCGGCCGCGGCCCGGCGCCCGTACGCTCCAGACCAACCGACGCGCTCGACGCCGTCCCCGGCGGCGCTACTGCCGGCCCTCGGCTTCCGGCCGGCTTCCTGCCGACGCCCGCCACACCCGCACCCGGTGTTGGGACGAGGGCACCACTGTGTACCTGCTCCCGCGCCCAGCGACCGGGTCGACCGAATTTCAATGCAGAAACGCTGCGAGTTTCGCGTGCAGTCCCTGTTGGTCATGCTGGTCTCCTCGGGACAAGATCTTGCGATCGCGGGCGTGCCCATGCGCCTTCGAGACGAACTGCCCGTGGACCACCGCCTCAACCAGGTGTACCGGGTCGGTGCCGCCCTGTGCGGGCTGCTGCTCCTTGTCTTCGGCTGCCTCGGTTTCGCCGACAGCCTGTCTTCTTTCGGCACGGAGGGGCAGCGCATCGCGGGCCTGGCCACCAACGACCTGCTGAGCGCAGTCTCCGTGGCCTTCGGCCTGCTGCTGATCATGAGCTTCGGGATGTACGGCCGGGTCAGCGGCGGGCTGCCCCACGACAACCCCTACTGGCGGCGGCGCCATCCCGAGCAGCCAGTGCTCGAAGCAGCTCTCTCCCGCCCTCAGGTCGGGACCGCAGCCACCGACACCGACCCAACTCCGGAGTGCTGAGATGACCACTCCTGAAGCAGCACGAATACTCGTCGTCGGCGCGACCGGAGAACTTGGCCGGCTGGCGACACGGGAACTGTTCGATCGCGGCGCCCGCCTCGCACTGGCCGGGCGTAACAAGAGGAGGCTGGCCGAGATGGCGGCGCGCTCGGGCTGTCCCACCCGGATCCTGGATACCTACGACCTTGACGCCTGCGCCGGAGCGGGCCCGTGGGCGCTGTCAGAGCTGGGCGGTTTGGATGGGGTTCTTGTGACGGTCGGGGTCGCGGGCTTCGGGCCGGCCGCCGACGTCCCGAACGCCGCCGCCGAGCACCTGATGACCGTGAACGCGTTGTGCCCCATGGCTGTGCTGAGGGGAGCCGTACCCGCAGTGCGCGATGGCGGGTTCCTGTCCGCGATCAGCGGGGCGATCGTCATAGCCCCGCTCACCGGGACCGCGGACTACGCGGCTTCAAAAGCCGCCTTGGCCTGCTGGCTGGGTGTTCTGGCCCGTGAGGTGCGCAGGCGGCGTATCGCTGTGGTGGACGCCCGGCTCCGTCACCTGGATACCGGATTTGCCTCCCGCGCCGTAGTGGGAAGCCCGCCAGCCCTTCAGCGGGGCGCGGAGCCCGCGCCTGAGGTGCATGTGCTGGTCGACGACCTCATCGGTTACCTCGACGATCTCGCGCCCCGAAGCACCGCGACCGCGCCAGGGCAGGTGGGGACCGCGCCTGCCCGAAGCCGCTGACAATCGACAGGAGGAGTCATGTCCACATCGAAGGTTGCGCCGGAAGAGACACCCGAGGTGGAGGGCTCGACGGCATCCGCCCATCAGGAGCGTCCGGACGGAGGGGTCTGGGAGCACCCGTGGGCCATTCTGGGCCTCATCGCCGTCGGGGCGGTCATGGTGGCAGTGTTCTTCGTCGTCCGCATCGCCGGGTGGTGAATGACGACCCGTCCGAAGCCGTCTATCGGTTGCGCGCTGCCAGAGCCCCGTTGAGGGCTGTGGCGAACGCGCACCAGAGGGCATAGGGGGCGAGCATCTTGGCCGCCGTGTGGTCGACGCGCCAGGTCCTGTGAATCAGTTCCGCGTTACTGAAGTCGAGAAGGAGCGTGCCGACAAGTCCAGCGCGAGGGCTCCGGCAACCGAAGAACAGCCACGTCCACGCGGCGTTCAGGGTCAGATTCGTTCCCAGGCTTGCGGCCACCTTGGCCCGATCCTCCCCCTGCGCCGCACCCAGCGCCCTGCCGCCGGCCACGGCGAGAGAGACGTACAAGGGGGTCCACACCACCCCGAAGGCCCGCGGGGGAGGCTGCCACGCAGGCTTGTCCAGCGCCCTGTACCAGGAGCTGGCCGGATCCACTGCCACCGATCCCAGTGCTGCGGTCGCCGTCACCGCGGCTGATGCTGCCGCGTAGTACCGCCATCTTCGGCGCTTCTGACGCACCTCGTCACGTTCACCGACCAGCCTCACGCTAGACATTGTGACCTGTAATTCTGCTTGATCGCGGATTGTCCGATTCGGGAGCGGGTCGGCGCGGCGAGTTCTCGCGCAACGGAGGTGGTGCGGGGATCTCGGCAGCCTGTTTCGCCGGGGGCGCCGAAGGGCTGAACCGGCCTCCTGCGTCCGGTCGCCGGTCCTGCAGCGCAGGAATTCAGCGAGCCATGACACGGGGCAGTGCTGAAGCCACGTCGTCCGCGAGCCGGTTGACGTCCTTGCTCAAGAATGGAGCCGCAAGACGTGCGATGCCCTTGAAGCGAAAGGTCGCGGTGTAGGTCAGCCGGGTCGACTCATCGGATACCGGCGTGAAGCGGAGGTCGTCCGTTACGAGGACCGTGCTGTTCTCGCCCGTGAACACGAGCCGGTCCACTTCTTCGACATCGAGCCGGTACAGCACTTCGCTGGTGCGCCCGCGGAAGCGTGAGACGTTACGCCAGCGCGAGCCCGGCCCCGATGCGCCTGGGGCCAAGGGGACACACGAGACGGTTGCGGGATCCCACTGCTGAGCGTGCGCGAAGTCTGTGAGGTATGCCAGCGTGTCCTGCATCGGGCAAGGAATGAGCATGGTGCGCGCAACCTGGATCACGGTCGCCTCCTCGGAGGGTTGTCACTTCGTGCAAAGCTCTTCCGGTCGTTGCCCTTCCTCGGATGCACTGCCCCAGTACTCCGTCGTTCCGACTCGCATCGATTGTGCGTCCTAGAATAGGCGCCATGACCGAATCGTCCCCCGGTGTCACGACTGGCTCGGTGGCACGGCGCCTGGGGGTCTCACCGAACACGGTGCGCTCCTGGGAACAGCGGTACGGAATCGGACCGGCGGTCCGTGAAGGTGGCAGGCACCGGCGGTGGATGCCGGGCGATGTGGCGATGCTGGAAGAAATGTGTCGGCTCACCTCGTCCGGAATCCCTCCGGCCGAGGCCGCTCGGGCAGCTGCGACCATGCGCCGTGAGCCCGGTCCGGACGTCCGTGTTCAGCCACCGCCGCCTGCGGCGCAGGAAGCGGTCGTGCTGCAGGGCGGCCCCCGGCAGCGTCAGGGCGGTCCGGGTGGCGGACTGCCCCTCGGTGAGGTGCGTCAGGAATGCCGCGGCCTGGCACGGGCAGCGGTGCGGCTCGACGGCCCGGCCATGGACACCCTGCTGCAGCAGACCGTGCAGGCTCACGGCCTGCTGATCGCGTGGGAGGAGGTGATGGCGCCGACGCTGCATGCGGTGGGGCGCAAGTGGGAGTCCACGGATGAGCGGTACGTCGAGGTGGAGCATCTGCTGTCGTGGCATGTTTCGACCGTGCTGCGGCGAGCGGCAGTGACCGTGCCCCTGGTCTCGGCTCACGCGGCACCGGTGGTGCTGGCCTGCCTTCCCGGGGAGCAACACACGCTGCCGTTGGAGGCGCTTGCGGCGGGGCTGGCCGAACGGGGGCTGCCGACGCGCATGTTCGGCGCGGCGGTGCCCGCGGAGGCGCTGCGGGCGGCAGTGGGCCGGTCCGGTCCGAAGGCTGTCGTGCTGTGGTCACAGTCCCGCTCGACAGCGGACAACACTCTGGCACGCCAGGTGGCATCGACGGCGTTCGGCCTCAAGGGAGCACGGACCGCTCCTCTGGTTCTGCTCGCGGGCCCGGGGTGGTCGGTGCGGGCCGCGACTGCAGGTATGAGGCGTCCTCTCGGGCTGCGGGAAGCGGTGGATGCGATTTCCGCGCTCTATGCCGAGCCGGACGCGGTCCTGGCAGCCAGCGAAACGACGCCCGGCCCTGCGGACCCGGCCTCCTCGCTGCGAAAGTATCCGCGCCGCGATGCCGATGGTGTTCCAGCGTCACGGTCCACTGCCGAGCAGCATGGCGTGGCTGCCCGCCGGCATGAGGATCGCCACCACTAATGCGCCAGTGGCCCGCGTGGACCTTCTGATCTTCAACTTGACCGGTCCGAAGGGCTTGAGGGGCGTGGCGGGCGGGGAAGGAACCCGCTGGTGCGGGCCTGGTAGTCGGCGTATCCGGGGCGGTCGGCCATGTGCGCTTCGAGCAGGCGTTTGCCGCTGCCCTTGATCAGCAGGACGCTCATCAAGAGCGGGGAGACGACGGTCGCGGCCGCAGTCTGCCAGGTGGCGCAGGCCGTCAGGTACAGGCCCCACCAGACGAGGAAGTCGCCGAAGTAGTTGGGGTGCCGGGTCCAGGCCCACAGCCCGCGGTCCATGAGGCGGCCCTTGTTCGCGGGATCTGCCTTGAAGAGGGCGAGCTGGTGGTCCCCGAGCGCCTCGAAGAACAGTCCGGCGGTCCACAGGGCCAGCCCCAGCGCGGCCGCGGCGTCCAAGGACTGGGGGAGCAGCACGGCGACCTGGACGGGCAGGGACACCAGCCAGACCAGGGAGCCCTGGAGAAGATAGATGCTGCGCAGGGCATAAACGTGCTGGTTGCCTCGTGCCCGGGCGAGCATGCGGGCATAGCGCGGATCCTCTCCCTGCCCCCTTCCGCGCCGTGCGATGTGTACTGCCAGGCGCAGCCCCCACACGACGGTGGCAAGGGCCACCACGGTCCTTCGTGCAGGGTCGCCGTAGCCAGCCGAGAGGATCCAGGCCACGACGGCGACGGCCGCGAAGGCCAGACCCCAGGCGCTGTCGACGATCCGGTGCACCCCTTTTACCGTGCCCACGGCAAACGTGACGAGCATGACGGTGAGCGCCGTGCCCGCCGATGCGGCGAGGACGGTGGCGAGGGCTCCCGTGTCGACGGAGGTCACGTCAGTGGCCCGTTCGTGGATTCGTGCACCGCTGTCCCGTCGGTGAGCACGAGTTGGCGGACATCGAGATAGCGGGAGCGGAATCCGGCCTCGGAGTAGGCGAGGTAGAGCTCCCACATCCGGCGGAAAGTATCGTCGAAGCCGAGCCTGGCCACCTCGGCGGACTGGTGGAGGAACCGCTCGCGCCACAGCCGAAGCGTTTCCGCGTAGTGGTCGCCGTAGCCGGTGTCGTGGACGACGCGCAGTCCAGCGGCCACGCTCTGCCTCGTGACGGCCTCCATGGAGGGGATGAGGCCTCCGGGAAAGACGTACTTGCTGATCCAGGTGTGCGTACGGGCAGTGTTCAGCATCCGCTCGTGGGGCATGGTGATGGCCTGCAGTACTACACGGCCGCCGGGAGCCAGCAGGCCGCGCAGGGCGCCGAAGTAGGCCGGCCAGTAGGCGGCTCCGACCGCTTCGATCATCTCGACGCTCACGATGGCGTCGTACCTGCCCTCGACACGACGGTAGTCGCACAGCTCGACGGTGACCCGGTCGGCGACCCCGGCATCCGCGATGCGCTCGAGGGCCAGCTCGCGTTGCTCCTGGGAGAGGGTGACGGTGTGGACGCGGGCGCCGCGCGCGGCGGCCCGGATGGCGAGTTCGCCCCAGCCCGTGCCGATCTCCAGGAGGCTGGAGTCCGATCCGGTCCCGGCGAGGTCGAGAAGCCGGTCGATCTTGCGATGCTGAGCCGCGGGCAGATCCGCGGTGCACGCCGGAAGGGAAGCGAAGACGGCCGACGAGTAGGTGAGCGTCGGGTCGAGGAAGGTGGCGAAGAGCTCGTTGGACAGGTCATAGTGCCGGTGGATGTTGCGGCGGGCCCCGTCGACGGTGTTCAGGTCCGAGGCCGGGCGGCGGCGGACCCAGACGCTCCGCAAACGGCGCAGAGCCTGCGGCACGAGGTCGTCGACGTGGTGGGCGAGGACGGTCAGCACCCCGACCAGGTCAGCGCTGTCCCATTCGCCCGCCATGTAGGACTCGCCGAACCCGATCAGCCCGTCCGCGCCGATCCGCCGGTAGAAGGAGTCCGGATCGCGCAGGGTCAGTGTCGGCGGACAGCCCACTCTTCCCGAGGGCTGCATGGGGACCTGGGGCCCTGTGCCGGCGATCCGCACCCGCAAGGGCAGCCGATCGAAGGCGCGCTCGATGATTCGACGGGTGGCGTGCGTGCGCAGGGCGGAGGCGCGTGGCAGTCGGGCGACGTCGGGCCAGCGTGCGGGGTCCACCAGGTGACGGCCGGCGCGGGTCTCGCCCTGGGGAGCGGGAGGGAGGGTGAGGGTCACGGTGCGTCTTCCTGGACGGGATGGGCCGGGCGGGTGGGCCGCGGTTGGACGGGGAGGCCTTTGAGGTAGAGGTGGATGCCGTGTCGGCGGATGCCGAGCGACACTCCGGCGGTAGACCACGGATTGCGCAGCAGAGCCGCGAGCAGGGCGCGGGTTCTGGCAGGGCGGTGCGTTCCGCGGACGGTGGCGGTCAGAGGGCGCGAACCGTCTGCTCGGCAGAGCTGGACGGTCAAGTCGAGACGTTCGCCCGGCAGCGGCAGCCTCATCCGGTAGCTTCCCTCGACGCCGAAGAACGGGGACACGTAGAAGTCCTTGGGCACCTCGTCACGGGCGTGGGCGTCAGGGTGCAGGAGGTAGCAGTGGCGTTCGCCGTAGGTGTTGTGGACCTCGGCGACGACACAGACGAGGCTGCCGGACATGTCGTGGCACCAGTACAGGGTCAGGGGGTTGAAGACATGTCCCAGCACGCGTGCATGGGCCAGCATGAGAACCCGTCCGTCAGCGCGGATTCCCTGGGCGGCGAGGTAGGCGTCGATCCCGGCGCGCATGGTCGGGGTGTCGCCCGTGAAGTGGTCGCGGGCATCGAAGCGGGCGAGCGGGCGCAGGATGCGGTGCAGGACCGGAAGGTCGTCCAGGTCGACCAGCCACATGTACGTCCGATGCCCCAGGACGTATCTGAAGGGTGAGGTGCGCACGTGCCTCACCTCGGCCGCGTACAAGGCGGGGACATGTGGTGGTGCCGGGCGGGCGGGGGCGGAGGTCACCAGGTCACCCCGAGGTGTCTGGCCGCCTCGGCGCCCGAGCGGCAGCCGTCCTCGTGGAAACCCCACCCGTGATAGGCGCCCGCGAAGACGGTGACGCCGTTGTTGAGGGAGGGCAGCTGCCGCTGCGCCGCCACCGACTCGGTCGTGTAGACCGGGTGTTCGTAGTCCATTCGGGCCAGGACGGTGCTCTCGTCGATCCGCTCACCGGGGTTGAGCGTGACGATGTGCGGCTCGCGGCCGGGCAGGCGCTGAAGCCGGTTCATGTCGTAGCTGACCTGAACGGAACCGGGCCGTGCCGAGCAGGAAGGGAGCCAGTAGTTCCACGACGCCCGGGCATGGCCGGAGCGAGGCAGCAGAGAGGTGTCACGGTGGAGGACGGTCGGATTGCGGGAATAGGTGAACGTGCCGAGGACGCGCCGCTCCTGCTCCGTGGGGTCGGCCAACAGGCGAAGTGCCTGGTCGGGGTGGACGGCGATGACGACCGCGACGTGCTCGGCCGACTCTCCGTCCTCGGTGAACAGGCGCACGCGGCCGGCTCCGCGCACGACCTTGCGGACCGGTGTGGAGGTCAGAACGCGGGCCGGGGACTTGGCGGCCTGCTCGACGTAGACCTTGGATCCTCCGGTGACGGTCTTCCACTGCGGGGACCCGGTGACCGACAGCAGTCCGTGGTGGTCCAGGAAGCGGAAGAGGTACGCGGCAGGGTACTGCAGGGCGGTGGCCGGCGCGCAGGACCAGACGGCCGCGACCAGGGGGATCGCGAAGTGGCTGACAAAGTAGGGCGAGAATCGTTGCTCGCGCAGGAAGCGTCCCAAGGTGGAGGCCGTGTCTTCGGCGGCGAGCAGCCGGCGCGCGGCGCGATGGAACCGGGGCACGTCGGCGAGCATCAGCAGATGACGTCCGCGGAGCAGGTTGGTTCCGCCCAGGAGCCCGCGCGGGCCTCGGGCGCCGGCGTACTCCAGGCCGCAGCCGTCGCACCGGACCGACATGCTCATCTCGGAGTCCTGAGTGGTCACGCCGAGCTCACGAAAGAGGCGATTCAGGTGGGGATAGGTGCGGTTGTTGTGGACGATGAAACCGGTGTCCACGTTGACCGTTCCGCCACTGCCGGTCGGGACTTCGTGGGTGTGTGCGTGGCCGCCGAGGCGTCCGTCGGCCTCGTAGAGGACCACGTCGTGGCTGCGGGACAAAATGTGCGCGGCGGTAAGTCCGGATACGCCCGCCCCCACCACCGCGATGCTTCTTCGGTTCATCCAGTCCACCCTTGGTGTCGTGGACTTGGGAACGCTGTTCCCACGCCCGGCTCTCATCTGATGATTCGGTGCGGCGCCCCTGCCGGATGTGCTTGTCAGTGCCCGGTTTCCAGGGCGCCTGCGGCCACGAGCAGGCGGAGCCGTTGCATGCCTCGCCGGGCGTGGCTCTTGACGCTGCCGAGCGGCATCCCGGTGCGGTCGGCGATCTGTACCTGGGTGAGATCGGCGAAGTAGGCGAGGGTCAGAACGTCGCGCTGGACCTGCGGGAGCCGGGCGAGTTCCCTGGTGATCACAATCCGGTCGATCACCTGCTCGGGTCCGCCCACCGTCTCCTCGCCGAGGCGCCTGCCCGCCGCGGCCACGAGGCCCAGGCGCCGGGTTCGTGCGCTCAGGGCATCCACCGTCTTGCGTCGGGTGATGCCCATGAGCCACGCCGGCAGCGTGCCGCGATCGGGCCGGAACCCGGCCCGCCCTCGCCATGCGGCGATGAACACATGTTGGGCCACGTCCTCCGCCTCGAACGCGTCACCCAGGACGCGCCAGGCGTAGGCGTGAACGAGATGGCTCCAGCGCCGGTGTGCCGGCGACAACCACCGCTCGTCACTCTGGATGAGCAACGAGGCGATCTCCGTGTCCGAGAGCGGATCGTCGAGCCGGGGGCAGGGTTCCGCCGGTCGGCTGAGGGTCCTGCCTCGCGCCAGTGGTGCAGTCATGGCGCCACCTCCTCTGCCTCGCCGTAGATCGCGTCCGCCGGAGCGGGGCGGCCCCCGCGGGAGGAAGGAAACCCCGCAACCCGGCGGACGCGATGAGATCAGGCTCCCCGGGCCACTACGGGACGAGCAAGTTGCAGCGTTTCTGCATTGAATCTGCGCAGGGGTCAGACGAGGCGGCGCGCCTGCCGGAACCTGGCGAGACCGTCCGCGAGAGCGATCAGCGGATCTGGATCCTCGAGTGCGGCGCGGTCGAGGCCGGGCAGCCGCCAAGGCTCGTGGACGGCCGCGCCGTCCAGCCCGGAGAGCTCTGAGACCCAGCGCCGGACATAGACGCCGTCCGGGTCGTAGCGCCGGCCCTCAAGCACCGGATTGAGGATCCGGTCCGGGCGGGTATCCGTGCTGGTGCCGGCCACCCGTTCCAGCTCAGCTGGTTGTTGGCCACATCGCCGTCCACCGGCAGGCTCAGTGGCGGGCGCCCTCACGCCAGTCGATGTAGAGGGTCTTGGCCAGGAACGAAGCGACGATGAGCCGGCCCCGGTTGTGCATCCACCCCTCGTGGGCGAGCCAGCGCATGGCGGCGTCAACAACCGGGTAGCCCGTCCTCCCCTCCTGCCACGCCAGCAGATCCTCCTCCGCCTCCCTGCCCCGCCGCCAGAGGTCGTCACGGCAGCGGTAGTCCCGCGTGGCAGTCTCGGGACGCGCGGCGAGCACCTGCTGGTGGAAGTCACGCTGGCACACCTGCCGAATGAACGCCGCCGCACCCGGGTCCCCGTGCCTGCTCGCCTGGACCACCGCCTCGTCCGCCGACAGCGTCCCGAAGTGCAGGTGTGCGGAGAGCCGGGAGGTGGAGTCCCCCGCGAGGTCGTCACGCCGCTCCTGGTAGGTGTCGACGTGCTCCGGCAGGAAGGACAGCAACTCCTTGCGGCCCTCTTTCTCTCCCCCCAGCGGCCGGCCCCGGCGACACCCCGGCCGGCTGCGCCGATCCGGTGGCGGGGCCGGAAGTGCCGCCCGCCGGCCCGGGGTTGTGGTGGCCGGTGGTGGAGGCCGCCGACGCGGAAGCGGTCCACGCGGCGCTGCGCGGCCCGATCGGCGCGCGGGTGGCGGCGGACCGGCCGACGGGAGGCCCTCGGGGTGCCGCTCCCGATCCTCCGGCCGAGGGTGACCGCGGCGGCGGTCGGTCATCTCGTGAAGGCCGGTTCTCCTGGTCTGCCTCGGTGGGGACAGGCAGTTCCCCGACGTCCATCCGGACCAGGTGGCCGCGCTCGGCCGCCGCCGGGACCTGCCCGCCCTGCCCGACCGGCACGTGCCCCTCGGCCCGGACCGGGCCGCGGTGCGCCTCGGCGTCCGCCGTTGCCTCGGCTTCACCACCGCGCACGTCCGTCAACGCGAACTCGTCGGGAGAGTCGCACCAGCTTTGACGGGCCGTGCCTGCTGGAAGGCTCTCAGGCGTAATCCGGACAGGGTCAGCAATGCTCGCTCGGCTTCTCGTATGACGACAATGGCCCTGGACTGGGCCGAGTTGGTGATCGGAGAGGTGCTTCTGGCCGATGACTTCGGCTCGAAGGAACCGAGTGAGAACGAGAAGCGCGCAGTCGCCCGGCGGTGGTTCGACAGCAACCTCCCCAAGCTCTAGCGGTCTTCGATTCGATCGGTGTGGCCAGCCCGCCCCGAGGGACAATCACCCTTCGGATCCCCTCCGTCACCATCCTCACACTCCAAGCAGGCCAGGACGGTGCCCGCGGCCCAGCTCATCGCAGCGTTGAAGAGCTCGTGAAGCGCGTTCCCGGCGTTGCCTGCCGAGATGTTGCTCATCGCGAGTGCGTTGAACCCGATGCCGACGAGCACACCGGCTGCCATGTAAACCCTGTTCCGTTTGTTCATGGCGCCATCGGAGCAGGCAGCTGCCGGGACCGGACCCGGAGCACAGCAGCATCCTCGACCCGTGGCGGGATGGTGCTCCCACGCCGGGACCGGTCCCCGGGACGGCGGCGTACGGTGGCTCCCAGGCAATTGGACCGACCGGATGGGGTGGGGAATGGCGAGTAGAGGATTCATTCCACGGGTGCTGCCGGCTTCCATGCCCAGCCTGGCCGGAGGTGTGCCACCGGCACCACCTGGAACGATCTTCGTGAAGGCCGCACACGGCGGGTTCGCAGCGCCGCCCCGGAAGTTCACACTGCATTTCGGGCGAGCCGCGGAAGACGTCCACGTCCCAGTGGGCGTCGGCGACAGCTATGTAAGCCGGTTGCACGGCGTATTCACCTGTGATGGTAGCCAATGGTGGCTACATAACAGGGGTAACAAGCCCATCCAGCTGCCGGGTGCGGACATGGTGCTCCGCGATCACGAGGTGCCGATTTCAGCGGGCTTCACGCCGCTGACCATCGAAACTCCGACATGCAGGGCCCATCTCGTCGAGGTAT
Source organism: Streptomyces sp. NPDC002209 (assembly GCF_042890265.1). Lineage (NCBI taxonomy): Bacteria > Bacillati > Actinomycetota > Actinomycetes > Kitasatosporales > Streptomycetaceae > Streptomyces > Streptomyces sp. NPDC002209. Next base: position 65,101 of record NZ_JBIARX010000022.1, read on the forward strand.
ACATCGTCGGCTACCCGGGCCTTGTTCAGCCAGACGATTCACAGGCACCTACCGACACAGCCGATGTCTACGATCTAAACCCAACCGAGCGGCTGGTCGTCACCGTGTTGGCTCAGCGCTACCTGCGCCAGGAGCCGTACCCGCAGCCCGTCTCGTGGCAGCAGGTGGCTCAGGATCTGAACCGGGTCGCTGCCTACCGGCCATGGAATGACAAGACCGCCGAGCGCACGATCGCCAACCTGCGACAGCGGCTGGCAAACGGCCCGAACCCGATCCGCGGGGTCCTCCGGGGCGAGGTCGGTGAACCTGTGGGTAACACCCTCAACAAGAACCTGATCGAGGCGCTGTTAAAGAGCGCCACGCTGATACCCGAGGACCTCCACACGCTGGGCGAGGAGCTCTGAGATGGACACCGGCACGAATGGCGCGTGGACGCCCGGCTACATTGTCGATGGCCGCTACCAACTGGTGGCTCGGGCCGGGGCAGGTGGGATGGGGCTGGTCTACCAGGCCAGGCACCTGCAGTGGGGCATCGACCTAGCCTTGAAGCGCCCGCACCTGAGCGTCGAGCTCGGCTCCGATGAGATCGAGCAGTTCGTTCAGGAAGCCGAGACATGGGTCTCCGTCGGTCTCCATCCGAATGTTTGCGGCTGCCACTACGTCCGCAAGATCGATGGTGTCCCGGTGGTGTTCGCCGAATACGTCCCCGGCGGCAGCCTGCACGAGTGGATCGCAGACCGCCGTCTCCATGAAGGCTCGTCCAGCGAAGCTACGCTCCGCATCCTGGACGTGGCAATTCAGTTCGCGTGGGGTCTGGAGCATGCGCACAGCCGAGGTCTGGTGCACCAAGACGTGAAGCCCGGCAACGTCCTCCTCGACACGTCCGGTGGCGACTTCACAGTCAAAGTCACCGACTTCGGGCTGGCGCGCGCCCGCACGCTCATCCCCCCGACAGGGGGGAGCCCCGGCAGCGACGGACAGCCCGACGTCAGCATGCTCGCCGGCCAAGCCGGCTTCCTGACCAGGGCTTACGCTTCACCCGAGCAATTGGCCGGCGACGCCTTGAGCCGACGCACCGACGTCTACAGCTACGCAGTATCGGTTCTGGAGATGGTCACCGGCAGACGGACGTGGAGGACAGGTGCTCAGGCGCGCCGGGCGCTGACCGCATATGCCACCGACGGCGGTGCAGAGACCGGCCTACCCGCGCTGCCGTCTGAGTTGGCTGCGTTGCTCGACTGGTGCCTGCTTCCGGGCCCGAGCCAGCGGCCCTCTTCCATGGCCGTAGTAGCCGCTGAAATCGCCGAGATCTACCAGAAAGAGGCGGGACGCCCGTATCCGCGGTCGATACCGTCAGAAGCGGAACTGCTGGCTGACGAGTTCAACAACCGAGCCCTGTCACTCATAGACCTGGGGCGGCGGGCTGAGGCCGAAGAGGCGTTTCTACAGGCCTTGCAGGCTGATCCGCGGCACCTGGAAGCCACCTACAACCGGGGCCTGGCCCGGTGGCGCCACGGCGAGATCACGGACGAGACGCTGGTAAGCGACTTTGATGTCCTCCGCGTGGATGTCGGCGACACCTGGCAGGCACGGCTGCTGCTCGCCCAAATCCATCTGGAACGTGGCGACCTCGATGCAGCGGGTCCCATGCTGGACTCGGTGACAAAGGAGCGGCCGGATGATCCCGAGGTGAGGACAGCCGTAGCGGCCTCGGGACGTATACAGGGCGGGCGCCATGTACGCACACAAGTGCTGGTGCCTTCCGTCGCTCAGGGGGAGGACGAGCCGGACTGGCTGGCCAACTCGGAGAGCCGGGCACGCTTCGCCCTCGGTGGGCGTTTGGTCGTCACCGGAGACTGCGAGGGGGTACTACGCCTGTGGGAATCTGATACAGGGCGTTGCCTGAACGTCCTCAAGGGTCACACGCGACGGGTCAGCGCTCTGGCCGTTACCCCTGACGGCCGATTCGGCCTGTCTTCGAGCGACGACGGCACCGTGTGCTACTGGGATTTCTCAGCAGCACGGCGTGTACGCGTCATCCCCGCCCCCGGGGCCTATCTGAAGCCGGGATGGGTAGGTCCGTTTGAGATCCACCTCAGCGCGGACGGTCGCATCGGTCTTTGGCCGGGTGCAGAACAGATGTCCGAGCCCGAAGTGTGGGACCTGCCGGAAGGACGGCGCCTGCGGACTTTCCCCGAGCTCGGTGCCGACGTACACGCACTCGCCCTCAGCCCCGATGGCCAGCACGCCCTGATATCGGAAGGCCGGTATGACGGGCCGCACGGGCACCGGCTCCAGCACTGGGACCTGAATGCTGACTTGCTTCGCGTCCTGGCCCGGAGGCGAGGAGCATTCTACGAGTTGTTCTTCGGCCCGGACGGACGAACGGCGGCGAGCACGCTCCTTGATGAGGAGATCCACGTCTGGGACCTCACCGACGGGCCCGAATTCGGGACATGCATGGCCACGCTGACCTATCCATCTTGGATGAACGGGCCAACTACGGTGGCTCTGACCGCAGACGGTCGATACGTGCTTTCCGCCCACCACGACCGTCTGCGGTTCTGGGATGTCGCCGCCAGCCGGTGCCTGCGCACCCTGCCCTTCCCCGACCGGAGTCCGGAAAATTGCAAGGTCACGGACGCTGTGTTGTCGCCGGACGCAAGCACTGGATACTCCATAGCAAGAATCCGGAGCGTAGTGAGCTGGATGTTGCCAACTACGGGCTACACGGCCCCGCCTCGACTGAGCATGCCCAGGCCTCACGGCGAACTCGAGCAGCACAGGGCCAAAGCGTACGGACTGTGGCGACAGTCCGCTCGAGCCATGGCGGCCGGCCGCGATACGGAGGCCCTCGCCCTGCTCAGGCAGGCGTGGACGATTCCCGGGTATGAACGTTCGCCAATGCTGTCCGCTGCCTGGCGGCACATCAGTGCCAGGATGACGCGCGTCGGGGTGCGCTCGGCCACATCACTCTGGACCATGCCCACCAGTGCCTGGTACTTGGACTGCGCCATATCGCCCAACGGAAAGCTCTACGCGTTCAGTGCGGTCATCAGTCCCATCCGTGTGCGAGCGGTCAGCTCCGAGACACCGGAGATTACGATCCCGAGCACCCAGCCGCAGCAGCGCAGCGTCGTTTTCAGTGCGGACGGAACTCGGCTCCTCTCGGTCGGCTCGGAGGGCTACTTCGGGCTTTGGGAAGCCGACACCGGCCGGTGTCGTTTCCTGGGCAAACAAGGTGATGACGTAGTAACAGCCAGATTCGCGTCCAGCGCGACCAACGACGCGATGGTGTGTGGCGAGGCTGACGGCCACATTTCGCTCTGGGACAGCCACCGCGGCCGGTACGCCCGCTCCCGTGAGCATCACACCGAAGCCGTGAAAGACCTCTGGGTCAGCGACGTTGGTCTCGGGGTTAGCACGTGCGGCCGCGAGGTGCGGCTGTGGAACGTGGACACCGGTGACTGTGTACGCACACTGCACGAGAGCGGAGAGGTCCGCTCGGTGTGCGCCAGCTCCGACGGGCGCTTCGTTATTGCCGGCGGCGAATCCCTCAAGCTTTGGAACGCCGAGTCGGGTTTCCTCGCGTACGACTTCGGTGCGCGGGACGTTCACACCGTCCGCTTCACGCCAGACGGCCGCTTCGCGGCATCGGTGAGCCAGGACGGCAACGTGCGGATTTGGGATATCGCGAACGGAAGTTGCTTACGCACTCTGAAAGGACACGAGGGACCGGTCAAAAGCGCCTCATTCACGACAGACGCACGCTTCCTGATGACCGGAGGCATGAATCACTCCATCTGCCTCTGGGAGCTGGAGTGGGAGTTGGAAGGGCCGTAACGAGCCGCCTTCATCCGACATGCCCGTCCCCTGTCCGCCAACCGGGAGCCCCGCACCACTGGATTGCTGACCCGACAAGACGACGGTGGGGCAGAGAAGGTTCAGTTGGCGCGTCCTGCCGACTGAACCACTGAGTCACACCTCGGGAGTCGCCGGGCTGCGGCGGTTGGTGTTGCGTACCGGCGTGGGCAGCGTGCGGGAGGGTCAGGGCCTTCAGCAGAAGCGGATGCGCCTGCCCCGGAGTCCCGCCCCACGGCATACTCCAGCACCACCCCACAGCCCTCACCCCGGGGCCGTACCTGCGTGGCGCGAACCTGAGCTGTCCACCTGCCGCTGTTCGAGCACCCTGAAGAGGAGGACTTCGAGGAGATCGAAGACTTCGATGACGCCATTGAGGCATGGGAAGACCGCTGAGAGCCCGTGACGTGGTCGGTGGGCCGCACTGTCGGCGCGGTCGTGATCTCAACGCTGGGGTGCGCCGCACACGAGTGGTTGATCACCAGCGGTCCGGTGCGTGGGCGACAACAGGGCGGATGACGAAGAGCGGAAGCCGCTTCTCGTTGACTACGGTGCTCTGATGAGCTTCACGCGCTGGTATCTGGCATGGCTGGCGAAGGCTGAACGTCAGGTGGAGTCAGTCATGGCGGCAGACTGAGTCGCGGTTCCCGGTGGAGCTCGTCCCGGGCTTCCTTGTCCAGCTGTCGGGTGCAGGGGCCTTTGTGGGTCAGTCGACGGCGAGCTGGGGCCGGTTGTCGTTCGAGGCGTTGCAGCCAGGCCGCCGCCCGAGGCCGCAGTACCCCGCGCCGGCCGCCCGATGGCCGGGCTTCGGTGATGTCCCGGCGGCGGGTCCGGCCAGATAGATCCGTCCAGGTCTGAAGCCCGCGCCTTGGCCAGGTCGGTGGTCATCGGGTAGAGCGTCCAGGGGCAGATGCTCGAGGAGAGCGCGCAGCTCCGTGTACGGGCGCGATAACAGCTCTTGCCCCTCGAGCTGTGGGACGGCGAAGGCGACGAAGTAGGCCGGCCACCGGCCGGCCAGACCGGCGGCGACTGCGGCTGCGGTGCGCGCAGGCTCATGTGTCTGCCGTGTTCGGCCGCGGTGTGATGGGCCTGGATGAGGGCGTTGAGGCCGGCGGAGTCGCAGAAGGACCCCGGCATGTGGGTGGACGGCGATGACGAGCGGGTTGTCGTGCACGTCGGCGGTGAGATGGACATCGACCGGGCGCCCATGCTGGACTTCTTGATCTCCCATGGCGCCCATGATGGGGCAGGCTGGACGGTGGGGGTAGGTGCGAACGGAGGCCCTGGGTGTCGTTGCGTCTCCCGGTTGAGCCGATGCTGGCGCAGGCCGCCGAGCCCGTGCCGGGCCCGGCCGCGCTGCGTGCCGGGGTGGCGTATGAGCAGAAGTTCGACGGGCACCGGGCGCTGCTGTTCACCCCGGCCGGGCCGGGCGGGCGGGTGCTGGTGCAGACCCGGCGCGGGGCGCTGGTCCAGGACCGGTGGCCGGCCCTGGGGCGGCCGCCGAGCAGCCGCCCCAGGGCCTGGTCCTTGATGGCGAGCTGGTCGTCTGAGACACCGAAGCGGGCCGGTTGTCATTCGAGGCGTAGCGCGTCGGGCCGCCGTCCGTGTCCGCGGCGCCGCCGGCCTGATCGCCTGGTGGCCGGCCTACTTCGTCGCGTTCGACATCCTGCAGCTCGACGGGCAAGAGCTGCTATCGCGCCCTTACAAGGAGCGGCGCACTCTCCTAGAACAGCTGTTCACCTACCGCGCCCTGACGGCCCCGTGGATGCTGTGTCCGATGACCACGGATCTGGCCGTGGCTCGGGAGTGGTTGGAGGCACGATTTGTGAGCAGAGCGGCAGCTACGGCTTGCCGGCCTTCCGTAACCCGCACGGCGTCAAGGGGCTCGGTGAGCGGGTCCCTGTCCATGCCTGGGTGGACGTGGAGTGCCGGGTGTTCGCCCTCGAGGTCGACTCGGCGAATCCGGACGGCTGGTGGTACCGGATCGTCACCAGCCCGTGGAGCGGCAGCTACTACGCGGTGGCGAACATGTTCATGAACGGGGGCGCCCCGGGCCAGAGCCTGCCGGCCAAGACGGATTCGTCAGTTTCGGTCTGCTGACGGTGGCTGGGGACGGCGCGAGCCGTCGCCAGCCACTGTGGGGGAGGTGTCGGGGGATGAGTCCGGTTGCGTCCGGGCGGGACGGTGGTGCCAGGCGGCGTAGAGGCCGGCGAGCGCGGAGGCGTAACCGGCAAGGGCTTCGGGAGAGACGTGCCCGACGAGGACGAGGGTGATGCCGGTGGCCAGGATCGCCAGGAACGCGGTGAGTTCTACGGGAAAGCTCTGACGCGGGGCAGGACGGATTGCCATGATGATGCTCCTCAGTACATGGAAGGTCGCGGAACGTCACCCCGGCCGGGGCTGTCATCGGGCTGCACTCCTCGGGGTGTGGTTCGAGCGTTGCGTCCCGGAGGCGGGTGCGCCAAGGGAAACGATCTTCTTTCCGTAGCTGTCAACTGGGGGAACGGGCATGACGGGTGTTGTCGAGGGGGGAACCGGCGAGCAAGGACCCGTCGGTGGACCGTCTCGGTCGGGACGGCGACCGCTGAAGAAGCTGAACCCGAAACTCTTCGAGGAACGCCCGCACAAGCTGGTGCTCGTGCGGTACCTGCGCTCCCTGATCGAGGCCGCGGACCTGGCGAGCAAGAACGTCGCTCCAGGCGCAGCAACGAGCCCTGCGACCCTGTCGAGGAACCTTTCAGGAGAGCGGCTTCCCCAGCGCTCCACGGTCGAGGCGATCATCCGGCTCTGCGAGGCGACCGACGAGGTCCGGGCCCAGGTACTGCGCCTGCACACCGCCGCCCTGGGGGAGGCGTACCCGGCTTTCGCCGACCGCCTGGTGATGGCCGACGCCTACGAGGAGACTGTCCTGCGCCACGACCGTGTCCAGAACTGCCTCAAGGCCGTGACCGAGGAGCACCGCCGACAGCAGGCGGACTACGACGACCTCCTGGCCCGCCACGAAACCACCAGGCAGGCCTTCGCCGCAGCCCAGGACGAACTACGTACCCGGCGCCGGCACCACCAAGAGGAGACCGCCCGCATCAGCTCCCTGCTCCGGGAGGAGCAGGACGCCCGCCGACGCGACCGCACCGACTCCGACGCCCGCCTCCACCAGGCCCAAGCCGAAGCCGAGAAGCAGTTGCGGGCCCGGGAAGAGGAGGAAGCCCGCCTCCGCCAGGACCTGCACGCACAGAAGGACAAGATCAACACCCTCTGCGGCCGGCTGGAGGACTCGGCCGCCGAGGCGAGCGCCTTGCGACACGAACGCGACCAGCTGCGCGTTGAATCGGCCCGGCTGCGCGAGAACCTGGTGGGTTTGCAGGTGGACCTCGCGGCGGCCGAAGCGGCACAGGAGAAGCAGAGCCCGCACGCTCAGGAAACGATGGCCGCCCCGGTGAGCCAGAGCGTCGGGCACGCCCTCGACCGGCATCCCGCCACGCGTGAGGACGACGAAGCCGCAGGCCAGCCTGCTCTTGCCGGGGTGTCAACGCGAGCCACCGCCGGCGACGGGGACCCGCGGCCGGCGCCGGCTTCGTCGGAGGCGGATCCGAAGTCGGTGAAGAACTCTGACGGGCTGTGGGAGTTTACCGGCGGCGCAGCGGTCAGCCTCGTGCTCATCTGCATTGGGCTGAACCAGCACACCGGCCCTGCGGATGACCTGCATCTGACGACCGCCGGATGGTGGTGCACGGGCAGTGGCTTCTTCCTGCTATTGTCCTCTGCCTTCTTCTTGGCCGTGCACGAGGCGAGGAACAGCACCGCCGCGCCGGGCGGGACGTACGACCCCGTGTACAGCTACGAACCGATGGCGTGATCGATCCCAGGCCGGGCAGTCTTCGACCACCCAGACGGGACACCACCGAAGCAGCCATCGGCGCCGTCACCGGCACCCTGATCCGCCCTCAGCTCCTGGTCCTGGGCGGCCATGACCAGGCCGGCCGGCTGCGCGCGGTCGGCCGGACCGCACTGCTGCGCCCGGACGTCTCCCACCACGTCGGCGAGCACCTCGCCGCGGCCGGCCCGGGTCACCCTTTCGAGGGGATGCGGTTCGCCTCGGCCTGGGGGAGCCGTGACGCCCTGGACGTGGTGCTTGTCCGCCCGGACCTGGTGGCGGAGGTCAGCGCGGACCGGGCGGTTGACCTGGGCGTTTTCCGTCACCCGCTGAGGTTCCAGCGAATCCGCCTGGACGTGACCGCCAGCGATGTCCCGCCCTTCGGCCAGGGATCGGCTGCGGCGGCTGGCTGACCGGCCCGGCGCGCGCCGACAGAGAGCGGCGTACCCCCGCGCAGGCGCCAGGGTTGGGGCCGATACCCGGCAGGTATCTGGCTTCTTTCGTCAAAGTGGTGTGGTCAGGGACAGCCACTCGCTGGCTTTGTGACCCGGTTCGGCATCGCGATCGACGTCTGCGGCTTGCATCCGGTGCCGGTCGGCTGCCACCACGGTGGCAGCGACAGGATCAGCCTGGGCCGACAGCGGCGAGGAACACGGCCGCCCCGCACACAGTGCAAGGGTCCCCGCTGGTCAGGCCCGGCGGTCAGGCGTGACGGATCCGGCCGCTTGAGGGTTGATACGCGAGAGCCCCACTGCCCGTCGGGGCGACCCCACAGAGAGACAGCCGATGTCCCCTCACCGCGACCAGGACAGCGCCGATGTGATCGTGGTCGGCGCAGGTCCTGCCGGCTGTACCACCGCCTTCCACCTGGCCCAGGCCGGCCACGATGTTCTGCTGCTGGAGAAGGCTGTCTTCCCCAGGGATAAAATCTGTGGCGACGGCCTGACTCCGCGTGCCGTCAAAGAACTTCTCGCCCTGGGTGTCGACGTCGACTGCGATGGCTGGGTGCGCACCCGAGGGCTGCGTGTCCACGGTCCCGGCTACATGTTCGAGCAGCCCTGGCTCAGCGTGGCACCCTTTCCCGACTTCGGGCTCGTGCGAACCCGCCACGACTTCGACTATCTCCTGGCTCGCACCGCCACCGCGGCCGGAGCACGCCTGCTGCAGGGCACCAAGGTCACCGCCCCCCTCATGGAGGCCCGCACGGGCCGCGTCGCCGGTGTCGTTGCGCAACGTGCCGGCGTCACTCACACCTACCGGGCACCCTTGGTCGTGGCGGCCGACGGTGCCTCCAGCCGCCTCGCCGTCGCCCTCGGTCTCCAGCAGCGCAAAGACCGCCCCATGGGCGTAGCCGTGCGCCGCTACTACCAAGCCCCCTACCGCAACCAGGACCACCTCGAACTGTGGGTGGGGCTTCAGGCCCGCGACCAGCGCGGCCGCACCTACCAGCCGTACGGCTACGGATGGGTTTTTCCCGTCGGCGATGGGTCCTTCAACGTGGGCGCTGGCACCTTCCACATCAACCGCACATCCAAAAACGATCACCGGATGCTCTTCGACGACCTGATCGCACGTCTGCCGGCAGCCTGGCACTTCGATGACGCCCACGCCACAAGCCCTGTCCGCGGGGCCCCACTGCCTGCCGGCCTCAACCGGCATCCCCAGTACACCCGCGGCATGCTGCTGATCGGAGACGCCGCCGGCGTGATCAACCCGCTCAGCGGCGAAGGCATCGACTACGCCATGGAATCCGGCCGCCTCACCGCGGAAACCATCACCAACGCCCGCTCCCAGCGCACCGCCGCCCTACGCGAGCAGGTCCTGCTCAGCTATCCCGATGCCCTGCGTCAGGCCTACGGCAGATACTTCACGGTGGGACGCCTCATGATCCAGGCCCTCAGCCACCCCCGCATCATGAAGCTCTTCACCACGCACATCATGAGCCGATCCGCCCTCCAACCCGCGCTGGTCAAGCTCTTGGGCAACCTCCCGGACCCGCACAGCAAAGATGCCCTCGACCGCGTCATCACCGCGCTCTCACGAACAGCGCCCTTAGCCGCGCCTCGCGCCTCGCCCAGCTCCAGGTAGAACGGGACGATGGCCCTGGCGACCGTCGTGGTGCCATCCGGGCTCGGGCCGGGCGCGTGGCCGATGTCTGCACGATCTCGGCCTGCGAGCCGCGGGTGTCTGCCAGGCACACTGTGACGTGCGCACCACCGCGGCCGACAGCCGCTCCCCGCTCGCCGCCCTCCGCCCAGTTGCCCCCGGCGGTGACCGGGTGTTCTTGGCGGAGGTGGCGCGGATCGCCAGGGTGGGCTCCGGGCCGCGGTCGTGAACTGGCGCCGCCGGCACCCCGACTTCCCCGACCCGGTGGCTGGTACGGACATGCACCCGCAGTTCGACCGCCGCGCGGTCGTCGCCTGGCTCCTCGCCCACGACAAGATCGAAGTACCCACCGGGCCGACGATCGCCTCGCTGGTGCTGGCCGGGGCAGGGGGCGCCACGCACCGGTTCCGCCTCGATGACCCGTGGCTGGACCTGGCCGACGACGCGGCCAGCGAGGACTCGTTGTGGCTGGTCCACCGACGCGGACGCCGACGCGCTGGCCGAGCTGACGGCCGGGGAGTCCGGGGCATCGCTGCGCCGGCTGACCGTGCCTGGTAGCGGTTCGGTGGCGGTGCTGGGGGAGGTCCGGGTGATCGAACGGTTCCGCTCGGGGTCGGGCGGCCTGCGGGTGACGCTGGCGTGGCCGGCCGGCCTGCGGGGCGCCGCCGCGGAAGGGTCGGCGGGCGGAGTGGTCCGGCACGAAGTTGCTTACGCCGGCCCGGGGGAGGGGTGCGTGTGCGAGCGGCACGACTGTGGGGAGCCGTCCCCGTCTCCTGGTGCGCCGAGCACGGAGACGCGGTCGGCCCGGTGATGGAGGGGCACCCGGGCGGCGGGATCCGGTGCGCGGAGCTGGTCCGAAGGCCTACCGGCGCCGCAGCGGCACGCGCCTGACCTTGGAATGCGGCGGTGTTCCACTGTCGAACCTGCTTCCCCGGCCGGGTGAACCCTGGTCGGGGAAGCTGTTGCTGACGGTTACGAGCGGATGCCTAGCACAGTGCGGGCCTGGGCGATCAACTCGTAGAACGCTTCCCCGTGAGCCTCACGGCACCGGGCACGTTCAGGCGCGAGTTCTGGGAACTGGGTGTCGAGAAGCAGCCGGTTCACCTGTTCCTGAGAGAGACCCGGGATCTGCCCGAGTGCGGTGGACGCGATTGGGTGGTTGGCACGGTTGAGGTCCTCGTCGTCTTCTACGTAAGACCGGCGTAGCTCGGCAAGGGCGAGCCGGGCCCGGCGGACAGCTGCGTATGCCGGGTCGAACTGGGAGACGGAGTCCAATACGGCCTTGGCTCGCGCGGCTTCGGCGCGGTCTTGCGCCAGGTTCGCCAGACTCTCAGCCGTCGACACGACGCGGCTGGCCTGCATTTCCAGACCGGACTGCGCCACGAGATCCACCCCGGCAAAGGCGTGTGCCAGATTGTTGTACGCCGCCTCGGCTGGTCCCCGGTCAGCATCGACGTACAGGCGGTCTACGGCTCGCACGAACTCCCGAGTGGCCCGCAAAACTCGGCTATCGCAGCTGTCTGCCTGTCGCGCAAGGAGGCGAGGCGGGTGGCTTCTGCCGTGCGGTCGGCCTGCTCCCGCACAGCTGCGAGGGTGGCGGCTGCAGCGGTCTCGGCAGCCTCCTTCGCAGCCTTGGCTTGTTCACGGGCTCCGCCCGCCTGGACCCTCGCGCCCAACCAGGCACCTGTGAAGCCGACCAGCACGGTAAATATGGGGAGGAGGAGCGTGGAGTGCCCTGTGAGGAAGTCCATCACCCCACTTATCCTGCCGGTTGCCGCTGTCAGTCACGCCACTGGGCTCCTTGTCCGATCAGTTGCGAGCTCCTGCTCGAGTAGCTATTGCGCCCAGTCGACTCCGAGTGCGGCGAGCGCAGCGAGTTGATCGGCGTCGAGCCGGTCGCGGCGCTGCTTCTGGTTGACGATCCACACCCCGGTACGGTGCTCGGTCCCGTCGGGGAACTGCTCGACGTGCGCCCGCCTGGGCAGGCCGCCGCCTTCGCGCTCGAGGTACTGCGTGAGGGCTTGTACGCCCTTGTGGAACGCCTCGGCGCCCCGCCTGGACATGGACGCCGCGCCCACCGTCGCCGTACGGGCGCGTACGGCCCGTGCTGGCTTGACGCCGAGCTCGGCGAGGCGGCGCTGCTGTTCCTCGGTGAGCCGGCGGAAGTCCCGTCGTTGGGTGGCGAGCCACCGGCCGATGTCCTCCCCGTGCCACGTCACCCCCGCGACCACGGCCGTGAGGCGCGCACCGCCGTCCAGGAGGGCCTTCAGGCCCGCGTACTGGCGTTGCCAGTCGACCGTCCAGCCGAGCGCGCCGGGGTTCCAGTCCTCATCGATCGCGGCGAGGGCGGCGGCCCGCCGCTCGGCGCGGTCGGGGTCTGGGGCGACGGTCATTTCGCTGGGTACGGGTCGCGCTCGCTGACGGTGTGTGAGCACGGGTGGGACTGCTGGTCGGCGACAGCGGAACGATAGGTAGAGCAGATCGTTAGCAGGGCATGATCACCATGAAGCGTGCGCTTGCCGCTGCCATCCTCGTGGGGGCCTGCCTGGGGACGTCGGGTGCTGGCCACGCGGCGGACAACGACACCACGGAGGTATTCACCCTCCGCTCCAGTGGTCCGGACGTGTCCCAGCATTGGCTCAAGGCTGTCCCCCACGTCGGCTCGCCGACGAAGTCACACGCCGTTTTCGTTCCAAATAAGGCGGACGCGACCATCTGGTTCATCGACTCTGCCGGGAGGTTGTCGTACAAAAACGGTAACGACGACTGGGTGAGCTTCACCGTCGGCTCAAGCGACCCCAGGGAGATTTTCTGGCCAGTCCCTGGCTCGCAAAACTTCCTCGTGTGGAAGAAGCACGCGAATGGGAAGGTCGTCTCCAATGACCCTGTGCTCGACAAGCTCCAGTCTTGCGCTGAGGTTGGAGTGCCAGATCCGGGGCGTACTCTTTGGATCGGGAGTTTCGTAGATAACCGGAATGACTGTAAATCGGTCGATCTCCACTCCGAGGTTCCCCTTTGATGAGTGTTGAGGTGCGCCTGACCTCGTCGGCCATGTAGTTGCCTGGGTCCGGCACGGTGGCCGGCCAGTACTGCGCCCGCCGCCGGCTCGTCCTGGAGGCCCGGCGCCCGGTTTCCGGGGGCGGTACTGCTGGGCCGCCCCATGCAGACAGCCGGCCTCGGCGGTGACGGGCGGTCAGCGCGTGTCCGGGCCGGTGCCGAGTTGGCGGCGGCCGGGTGAGCGGGGCACTGCCGCGGGCGCTTCTGCGGGCGTTCCGGTCGGCTCGGCGGCCAGACGGGCCTGGCGGTCGGCCGTGGGCTGTGCTGAGGGAGTGGCGGGGCGGGGGCCGGTGCCCAGGGGGCGGCGTTCGATCATGTGCCCAGTTTCGCGGACACGGTGGGTGCGTTCGGGCGCTGGTTGATGGTGCGGTGGAGGGCGGCACGCAGTTCCAGCCCGGTGGTGACGATCTGCGCGGCGGCGCGGGCGCGTTCGGCGAGGGCCTCGTCGGGCGCGGCCCGCCTGCTCGCCGCGTCCGTTCCCCATCGGTCGCCCCATGCTTCGAGGGCCTGGGCGTGGGGGAGGTTGATCCAGTACACGCCGCGCAGCAGCGGCACCGCGAGCGCGTTGGGCAGGGTCACGCACAGCCGCGCGGTGTATCCGCCGCCCGCGTACGCCCGCCGCAGGGGGCCCTGGCTGTCAGTGCTGGAGAGTGCTCTCGCTGGGGGGCGGCGTCTCCGTGGCTTGGGGTGCCGGCTCAGCGGCGCGCCACTTCTCGTAGGTCACCGTCCCGGCGATGTTCGCGACGGTGAGCGCTGCGCCGATCAGGACGCCTTGGCCGCGGTAGAAGTACCGCAGCGCGTCGGGACCGCCCCGCCTACCGAACGGGCCGCCCGGGTGGTCGTCCATGCTGGCGACCGGCTCGCCCGGCGAGCCGGCCTGCTCTCGCCTGTGTAGTTCATTCCAGGTCCGCCCACGTCCAGGCAGGCGCGGGGTTTCCGTCAGGCTCACGACCCCAGCGGAATCGCTCGTGATGGTCACCGACTGATAGGAATCGAGAGAAGTCACCTGCGGGAGGAAGCCGTGCGATCAAGGTTGTGGATTGCTGCTCGGTTCCTGCATCCCTCAGGCTGTCCAGCAGGCAGGTAGTCGCGGTGGGATTGTTGAGTGGGGCATGGGCGGCGGCGCGGGTCGCCAAGGTGATGATCTGCTCCTTCGCGCCGGCCATGCGCAGGCCTTCAAGCAACGTGGCTGTCGCTGGCAGGTCGTGCAGTGGCGTGTGGGAAGCGGCTCGCGTCGCCAGGGTGGTGACTTGTTCCCTGGCCCCTGCCGCCAGCATCACGTCCAGAAGTTTGGCCACGCCTCCCGGGTCGTCAAGAGGGACATGGGCAGCGGCGCGGGTTGCCAGGGCACTGATCCCTTCACCAGCTTCCGCGCTATGCAGGATGCTCAGCAGGCGCGCCATCTCGCGCGGACAGTCGAAGGGAAGATGGGCGGCAGCGCGGATGGCCAAGGCCGCGGCCTGTTTCCCAGCACCTGCTTCTCGCAGGCTGCTCACCAGGTGGAACGTCCCGGACACGAGTGGGGCATGGGCGGCGGCGCGAGTTGCCAGCGTATTGATCTGCGCATGAGCTTCCACCTTGTGCAGGCTGTTCAGCAGCCAAGCCACCTCGAGCGGACTGGCGAGGGAGGTTTCGGTGGCGGCGCGGGTTGCTAGATCGGAAACCGGCTCTTTGGCTCCTGTCCTACAAAGGGCTTCCAGCAGCCGGGCCACCTCGTACGGGTTGTCAACCGGGGTGTGGGTGGCGGCCTGGGTGGCTAGGTGTTGGGCCTGTGCAAGGTCCCCAGCCGCCCGTTGCAAGGCCAGTAGCCTGGTTACCTCAACGGGATCGTCGATGGGGCACTGGCTGGCAGCTCGGGTGGCCAGGGCAGAGAGCTGCTCCTTGTGACCTGTTGCCCACAGGATGTGCGCCAGAGCGGCCAGCGCATCGAGGTCGTCGAAAGGGCTGCGGGTGGCGGCGCGGGCTGCCAGGTCGCTCGCCTGCTCCTTGGCTCCAGAAGCATCCAGGAATTGTAGAAGCCAGGCCAGTGCATCGGGGTTGTCGAGGGGGGTGTGGGTGGCGGCGCGGGTTGCGAGGGAGGCCGCCTGCTCCTTGGCTCCCGTTTTATGCAGGCTGTCTATCAGACATGCGACCGCCTCGGGGTTGTCGAGGGGGGTGTGGGTGGCGGCGCGGATTGCCAGGGAGGCCGCCTGCTCCTTGGCTTCTGCTTCGTGCAGGCTGTTCAACAGCCGGGCCACCTTTTGGGGCTCGTTAAGGGGCGTGTGGGTGGCGGCGCGGGTTGCCAGCACTGTGGCCTGCTCCTCAGTTTCTTCCTCGTGCAGGCAGTGCAGGAGATATGCCACCGTGTCGGGGTCGTCGAGTGCTGCAGAGGTGGCGGCGCGGTCTGCCAGGAAAGAGACCTCTGCGCTCGCCCCAGCTTCACGCAGGATCTGCAGAAGCCGATTCATGCCACGGGGATGGTCGACGGGGGAGTCCACCACCTGGGTCGCCGTTCGAGTTGCCAGGGCAATTGCCTCATCCCGAGCCCCGGCTGCTACCAGGCTGTTCAACAGCACGCGCACACTCTCCCAGTCGTCGAGAGGAGCCTGTGCAATTGCCCATTGAGCGGGATGGCGGTCGGTGGGCCACTGGGCGTGCAGCAAATCAACGAGCGCGGGAGCGGCTAAGTAGTGGCCGTGGAGGGTCGCGCGTTTGAAGAGTTGGGCGGCGTCACGGTAGAGGCCGCGTGCCTGTGCTGCAGCGCCGAGGGTGAACAGATCCGTGCCAGGGGCGTGGCCAGCGGCTGCCGTCCAGAAGTCGATCGGCGGTACCTGATCAGCTCGGTGCCGGCGGCCGAACTGGTCGAGGTAGTCGGCGAGCTGGTATTGGGGCCCGGGCGTGTGCCGGACTGATCGTCCTCGACTGGTGCCGTCGCCAGTCGGGCGCTGATTGCGGGGGGCAACGGCTTTCACCGGGGTGAGGATTCCGGGAATGCCATTGCATTCCCGGGTGACGTAGTCGAGCGCTTGTGGCAGCCAGTCGTCACTGGTCGAGTTCCACTCGGTGTCGGTGAGGTAGCCGAGGGCGGCATCGGCGAGCCACGCCAGTGGGAGGTGCGGGCCAGCGCCAAGGCGGCGGGCATCCATCGCGGCGTGGATTAGTGCGCGGTTAGCCCCCTGGGCACCTTCGTAGCGGTCCATCAGGACAGGTACTCCAGCCAGATACTGGGTTACCTGACCATCTGACGAGCGCTGGGCGGCCTCCGCGAGCCGGGGGTCGATACTCGCCGACGTGAACAGGCACGCAAGCTCCGTGTGAGTGAAGGAATTCGGAACGTTGATCTTGTGGCCGCTGAGCAGTTCCCGGGCGTGCCGATCCGAGCTGGTGCGTGAGGTCAGCCGGTCCCAGTGTTCGGGCCAGAGCGTGGCCAGTACGAGTACGGGGCCACGGTCAGGATCGTGCAGCAGACTGCGAAGACCAGCGGCAACCTGTTCCCCGAGAGGTTCGGGCCCCAGGTAGTGCTGAGCCTCGTTGAGCCACACGACGGTCCGGGGTGCGATGTCGGCCAGCCCGTTCAGGACGGCGTCGGGGCGGGTGGGGGAGAGCGGGTGCCATAGGCGCCAGGTGTCCGGTAGCTTGCGGGCCGCTTCCCACAAGGCGCGGGTTTTGCCTGTCGATGAGCCACCGACCAGGACCACGACCCGGCTCTGCCCATCCGCCGCGGCACTTATCTCCGCGTTGAGAAGGGAATCGAAGTCCCGTGGGACGTAAGTGGGCAGGGCACCGAGCCGGTCGGAGCTGCCAGCGCGGTCGAGAGAGGGGTGGACTTCCAAGTCGGCCAAGACGATTCGGTCGACTTCGAAGTCACGCACCGGCCTACCAGCGCCCTCGGCCATGCGGGCGGCTATCCATCGCTCGCGCAGACGGGCAGAAATATCCTGCTCATCCCATGCGGCGCGCCGCGCCAGTACCACGGCAACGGAGACTAGATCAGCCTGGCTAGGAGGCAAGAACGGTTCGCTGATACACCGCCGGACCGTGTCACGACCAGGAGCTCCCGGCAGGGTCTCATCGTCCCTGATGTCCCCGGCGATCTCATTCAGGCTCGGCGCCCCGGCTGCCAGATACAGCTGGTAGAGCAAGTCTTTGAGATCCCGCAGCGGGCGCGGCCATCCCACCCGAGCCCGCTCCAGCGGCCGCGGCCGCTTGACTGAGCCGCCCTTAGTGTCGCTACCCATCGCACCATCTTCGCGTACCTCTGCCTACATCGGCCATGAACTGCGTTTATTCCGGACGCGATTGAGGTCTCGTCGCAACTGGGAGTCGATCTACGTGCGGGGTCGAACCTGGACAGAGAGCCGGCCGGCTGTCCATCCGCTACCGCGTGACCTGTGGAGGTCTCATGTCCCGCATGCCCCTGACCCGTCGCGAGCGCCTGGCCCTGGCCGGCACTGTGACGGGCGGTCTCGTCTCAGGCCTGGTCCGGGCCGTCGCCACCTGGCTCCTTGACCAGCTGGCCTGACAGCCCTCACCTCCGACCGGATGGCGTCCTGGCCCCCGAAACGGGCTGGGACGCAACCATCTACTCGCCCCGACCTCTGTGAGGCGCGGGTTGGGGAGGCCACAGCGCCGGAGCCGCCAGCGCAGACCGCGCGGCGCCCGGCCGCAGCTGGTCGTTTCCGCGGTGAATCCGGACGCCCGCCCGGGTGAGTTGACGGCTCACGCCCTGTCGGAGATCACGCGACTCGCGCTACACCCACTCATGTGATCAAGAACCTGCTGTGGCACGGGCTGCCCGCGCTCACCCTCGCCGCCCTGCCCCAGCTCACCACCGCTCCCGCCTCCCACGCCGCAGTCCTGTGGCCAGCCGCGGTCGCCACGTTTGCCGCGGCTCCCGCCGTACCGGGCGCCCCCGGGGGTGTGGGCGCCGTTGTTGTGAATGGGTGTGTTGGCGGCATCGGGTGAGCGTCAGCTGGGTCGAGGCCCCGAGTTCGCCGAGGGGTGCCGGGAGCTGGGGTTTGACCTCCAGAGCCGGTGAACGCCCCACCGACGAGACATCGTTGGGGCAGCCCGAGATTCCACAGTAACGTATTCGTAAAGACGCAGGTCAGAGCGGCTGGAGGCGCGGGAAAGTTCACCCTTTTAGTAGGAAGAAAGGCTGAGAGGGCGAGGGCAGCAGCTGCCCTTATGTCTGGGGCCGCGAAGGTGTTCTGACGTGCAGTTTCCTCGGCGGAGCCTCGGTCGGCCGGGCGGAGGCGCAACAGGCCTGCCAGGACCAGGAGGCGCGGTCCCGGCAGTGTTCCAGCACTGTTCGGGTGATGGTGCGCGTGTCACCCAGCGGTCTCTGCCCTGTCTTTTTTCCCAGGCCGGGCAGAGGCCGCTCTTTGTTGTGGCGACGGCCCACCTGCTTCCAGGCGAAAGCCGTCTCCCGCGCGGCGTACGCACCGCCCCCTCGTAGCCACCGGCTCGGCTTCACGGACCGCTCCCCGTACACGCGGGGATGACGACCCACCGATCAGCTGCTGGTGGTGCTCAACGGGCCATCCCCGCGTGCACGGGGAGCGGTCCGCCGGGGTTGAGGCGTACTCCACATCGGTTCCAACTGTAGCGAGAGTCGTCCATGAGGGTGGACATCGTGTCCACCCATCCAGGCGGAGGTCCATGCGTACGAAGGTGCCCGGCATGGATTTCCGGGCCCTCCGGCGGGTCGTCCGCGGCCGGCGGCCGACCTCGAGGGCCGGGGCGGACATGGGGTCAGGAGCCGGCCCATTCCACTCCGAGGGCGGCGAGGACGGCGAGCTGTGCGGCGTCGAGTCGGTCGCGGCGCTGCTTCTGGTTGGCGATCCACACGCCAGTGCGATGCGGACCGTCGGGGAGGTGTTCGACGTGGGAGCGGCCGGGGAGGGCGCCGCCTTCCAGTGCGAGGTACTGCGCGAGGGCCGTCACGCCTTTGTGGAAGCCTTCCGTGCTCCGCCCGGACGTGGAGGCCGCGCTCGCCTTCGCGGCCGCCGTACGGGCCCGTACGGCCCGTGCCGGCTTCACGCCGAGCCCGGCCAGGCGGCGCTGCTGCTCCTGGTTGAGCTGGCGATAGTTGCGGCGCTGGGTGGGAGTTCTCGCTTGTTTGTCCGGGCTGATTCTCGGTTGGGTGTCCAGTCTTGGGGCGCTGTGTGTCGCTTCAACAGTGGTTGTTCTATGGGGTGTGGAGTGGCGCTAGCAGGGTGTTGAGGTTGGACAGGTAGTGAGGATCAGCTGGTCATCAGGTGAGGATTGGCTGGTCAGCGGGCTGGGGGTTCCCACTAAGGGTCACGCCTTCGAGCCCCGGAACACTAATCGAGGTAAGGGCAGCGCCCAACCCAAGCATAGTCAATTCGAGGGCCCCGAATCGCGGCCATCTTGAGCCTCAGACGGCTTATCGGTCAGTTCTCTCAAGATCTCGTCTCGAAGCTCAGACGCAGACATTTCCGATTCCTCGCTGATGCGAACACGCCGCCCCCCTGAATCCTCAATCCGGATCCTCACGGCAGGTTTCTCACTCCTTCTGCCAACTAGGGAGATCAAGGAAACAGCCGCCCCCGCCACGCCGCCAGCCACACCAATGAGCGCCGGCCAGAGCTCTTCGGAAGAGGCCATCACTCCACCCCCGTTACCACACAAGCCACACCGCTAAGGATAGCAGCAAGGAAAAGCCAGCCGGACATCGCAACGCGGAAATCAACGGACAGGTCACTAAGGATGATGTAATAAATGGTATTCCCTAGGAAGACGGCGCCGGCTGCGGAAACAGCCCCGAACCCCAGGAAGTCATACTTCTCCAATCCTCTTCCAATGCGGTCCGCAGCGGCGGCGGCGCACAGAATTGCTGACGCAATAAAGAGGTCCCCTTTTTGTAAAACGGCGCTCTTGGATGGGTGATCACCCTCCTTGCCGATCTCAATCCAGATCGGAATCAAGCCAACAACCACTCCGCCAATCACCCAAATAAACACACGCCAAAAAATCTCCTTCTTCGATCTCCCCAGATTACCCTGCCTCTTAACTCCGGACATGGCACCTCTATAGGTTTTATAGCTCATGCAGCCTTGCGCAAAAAATGCCACAGCCGCAAAGATGCTTCAAGAACCGACCCGCAAATACGCCCCTTCGTCGCACGGGGCATGCATCTACTTACGCCGACTGTAGGCCGTATTGGCTGAAAAGCCTTAAAGATGGAGCGTGTACGTGTCAGCCGTGACCATCATCGTCAAGGTATGAGCGGGCAGCCTCAGTCCATTCCTCGAGGCTTCGAGCGGGCGGTGCCACAACCCGGGCGGGCCGCCGTTCACCGCTTGCCGTCCTGGCCCGGGTGGGTCCCGACTAGGACCGGGTGCTGCTGGCGGAGATGGGCCGGATGGTGTGGCGCTGGCTCGCTGCGCCCGGTCCCGGGGTGGTGCCGGGTGCTCGGCTGACGCTGGGGGACCAGCTCGTCGTGACGGACGAGGTACGCGTGTTGCTGGTGCTGTGGGGTGGGAACGTCGCTGCGGTACAGCGTGAGCTGGCCGAGCGCGCTGCCCGGCAGTCGCCTGCGGGTATCGCTCCGTCGTTCACGACGTTGTATCGTGCGATCCGGCGGGATCCGTTGCAGACCAAGGCGGAAGGCCTTCGTCACCGCCTTCCGTGTCCGGTAGAGGCGTTGAGGATGTGGCGGATGATGGACGCGGCTTCGTTCGGGTTGCGGTCGAGCCAGTCGGTGAGGTGTTCGCGGACGACCTCCTGAACGTAGGCGTCTGCTTCGGGGTTGCCGAGCCTGGTCCTGGTGGCGCCCTCGAACACGGGATGGGCGAGTTTTACGGAGACGACTGCAGTCAGGCCCTCGTGGACGGCTTCGGCTGTGATGTCCTCGTCGTCCGGGGAGAGCAGGTGCTGTCGGCGCGCGTGGTCGTTGACGATCGCAGTGAGCGCGGTTTGGAGGCCGTGTTCGTGTGTGCCGCCCTCATGGGTGCGGGTGCTGTTCGCGAAGGATTGGAGGTTTCCCGTGGACCAGGTGTTCCACTGCATAGCGACCTGCACGGAGATTGTCGCATCCTGATTCTCCGACTCGAAGGCGATGGCGGGTGAATGAACGAGCCTCGGGGGGTAGGGGTTGAGGTGGGCGACGTAGGCCCGCAGGCCGTCCGTGTGGTGGTAGCGGACCGGTCGCTCCGGTCGCTCGTCAGTGAGTGAGATGGCCAGGCCCTCGTTGAGGAAGGCCAGTTCCTGGAGGCGTTCCGACAGCGTGGCGAACGAGTAGCGGGTGGTCTCGAAGATGTCGGCGTCGGGCCAGAACGCGATCGCGGTGCCGTGCGTATCCGTCTCTTCCTTCCTCGTCAGCGGGGTGACCGGGGTGCCCTTCTCGTATGCCTGGGTCCACCGGTGGCCGTCCCGGCGGACCTCGACCGTCAGGTGGCTCGACAGCGCGTTGACCACGCAAAGGCCCAGGCCATTGATGCCACCGGAGATCGCGTAGCCGGTGTGGGGCCTGGAGCCGAAGGAGAGCTCTGTCAGTTCGCGTTCGACCCCCGACTTGCCGGTGGGTTCCTCCATCTCGACGGGCAGGCCCCGCCCGTTGTCCGAGACACGAATGCCGCCCTCCGCGGTGATCGTGACGTCGATGGTGTCGGCGTGGCCGGCAAGGTGCTCGTCGACGGCGTACGAGACGACCTCGTAGATCAGTTGATGCAGGCCGCGCTCGCTGGTCGAGCCGATGTACATGCCGGGACGCTTGCGTATCGCTTCGTGGCTCTTGAGTACCTGGATGAGGCTGGCGGTGTACTCGTGCACGTTCGAGGGCTGACTGGGGTTGCCGGTCTCCGTCATGAAGCATCCTTCCTTGGGCCGTCCTGAGCATGTTTGTGAGCGGGCGTCACCGAAGCGGCCGCAGCTGCTTCCAAGCCGTCGCCGGTACAGGACCATCCTAGGTATCTGGAGGTAAATGCGCAGGTCAGCCCCTATATGGCGAGGTCCCATATGGATGCGTAGACGGCTTCGCCGTGGCCACCGTTCTCGAGGGCTGCTACTGGGGCGGGCGCAGCGCTAAGCTCCCGTCGGAGGCGCGAGAGAGGCGTTCTCGGCTGGCTCTGAGGTGCCTTTCCCACGTATTTTCCGGCAGGAGTTCGACTCACTACTGTGCCCATTCGATGCCCAGCTTCGCGAGGGCGGCGAGCTGGTCGGGGGTGAGTTTGTCGCGGCGGGTCTTGGTGTTGGAGACGGATACGCCGAGCGATTAGCTCATCCCTATGCTGCTCCCGTGGACACGGGTTCACCAGGGGTGGCGTGGCCGTGAGGAGTGGGGGCGGACATGAGGGATGACAGCTTGTGGCTGTTGTCGGAGCCGGTAGAGCGGACACCGATGCCGATACCTCACCTCAAGCGACAGGTGGAACGGGCGCGATCGAGATTGAGTGAGGCGGAGACCGAAGAGCGCCGGGCAGCCAAAGCGTTGCAGCGTGCTGGGAAGGCAAGTGCCGGGAAGAAGAACCAGACCAGCGAAGGGGCGGAACGGCGTCTGGCCCTGGCCAGGAGCCGACGAAGCCAGCGCGAAGGACAGCTGGCGCAAGCCCAGCAACGCCTCCAGGCACGCACTGGTGCGGGAGCTAACCTCACGCCTCGACCTCGACGAACAACGGACTCGGTGATTCCTGCGGAAGGCACGCGACCCACGAATGGGACGTGCCCGGTATGCGGTAAGAGCGGTTTGCCGCAGGGACGTGTCCGCCACCTCAGGTGCGAGAACGCTGCACGCCCCGGCAACGCTTCGGAGCTCAGGGCAGCAGCGGAAGAGGCTGGGAGAATGCAGGCCGCGATCCGATATAGGACCCTCGTGAGGCAAGCTGAGCAGCGGGAGGACAGCACCCGCGGTAAGCGTGGTCCGACGGCCGGCGGACGGCCGGTACGCATCGCAGCCGCGAGAGGAGCAGTGCTGCTGCGTAGTGGAGGCCGATGCGAGAATCCAGACTGCGCTGGTCAGCCTGAGGAACTCACTGACGCCGGACACCCCATTCTGGAAGTTGACCATGTAGAGGAATTGGCTTCCGGTGGACGTGATCACCCTTCACGGATGATTGCTCTGTGTCCGAACTGTCATGCGCTCAAGACCCGGGGCCGTAACCGAGCGAGGTTGGCAGACATCTTGTGTCGCATCGCCGAAGACCGACACACGAGGTGGGTAGAGCTGGTGAAGCCTCAGGCGCGGCCCTGACGACGGGTGGGGCTACGACATGCTGCTCTACGCCCAGCTGACGCCCAGTTCTCGTAGTGCGTCCAGCTGTTCCTGGGTGAGTTTGTCGCGTCGGGTTTTGGTGTTGGACACCCACACGCCCAGCTTCACAGTCACCGGTTCCTCCTCGCCCTCGACCGCGATCTCCTCGCCGTGCGCGCGGGGCACCGCCCGGTCCGCGCCTTCCCGCTCCACCCACTGCGCAAGGGCCTCCAGGCCCCGCTGGAACGCCTGCTGAGCCTTGCTCGGCCCCTTCGCCCCGCGGCTGGCCGCACGGGCGGGAGGGGGCGCCTGGTTGGGCTGTACGACCAGCTTGGTCAGCCGTGCCTGTTGCTCGGGTAGGAGCCGTGTCCAGGTGGCCGGCTGCTTTTGCTGTTGGAGCCACTTGCCGATGTCGTCGCCGTCGAAGACGACGCCCGGCGCGATGTGGGGCAGGCTACCGTCGGCGTCGACCAGGTCCGCCAGGACGCGGTAGTGCCGCTGCCAGTCCAGCGGCCACGGGCAGTCCCAGTCCTGGTCGATCGCGGTCAGCTGCGCCGCGCGTTCCGCGGCCCGGTCCGGGTCCTTGCCCAGGCCGTTCTTGGCGCCTTTGCGGCGGAGGTTGGCCACGTGCTGTCCGACGGGCACCATCTCGTCGTCCTCGCCCCACATGGCGTCCTGCCGGGGCGCGAGGTGCCCGGTGGCCCGCCGGTACGACCGCAGCACGGCGAGTTTGGCCTCCCATGCCTCCTCGCCGGGCTCCCACACCATCCCGGCCTCCGGCGCGTCCAGCAGGGTTTTGCGCCGTTCCTCGAGTTCGCCGGCGCGCAGGGCCTTGCGCTGCTGGTGCACCCACCGGCCGAGCGGGAAGTCCTTCGTGACGCCGACTTCGGTCTCGGTGTCGTACGGCACGGCGTAGACGCCGGTGATCTCGTTCTCCGTCCGCCAGCGGATGAGGGCCTGGTATCCCTCCAGCCAAACCAGGGACTCGGGCCGGTGGACCCAGGTGCGCAGGAATGCTGCGATCGTGGCCGCGTCCCGGGGAGAGGAGAAGTGGAGCAGGGCCGACTCCGCGGCGGCGTCGGTGTCGTCCTGCTCCTGGTCGCCTTCGCCGCCGGCTCCGACGATCTGCCCGTCCTCGTCGCGGCGCAGGTGGACCTTGCGCTGGCCGCTGGTGAGGGCGCGGGAGGCCAGCTGCTCGACGAGGCGCTCGTCGTGGGAGCGCAGGCCCTTTATCTAGGGGTGGCCGGAGTGCGAGGGACGTTTGTTCTGCTTGTCACCTGCAGGAATGGTTGCGTGACGATCCCCGGGTGAGGGCGGGGGAGTGGTGGTTACGTTCGTTACGTGGAGGGCATCTACGCGGGAGAACGGGCCGTCTCTCCGGCAACAGGAACCGTCCGGTGGGTCGTGGTCGACTCCCGGTCCTACAGGCTGCACACGGAGGCCGTGGCTTACCTCGCGTCCCTGCGCGGCCGGGACTGCTCACCGAACACCGAACGTGCCTACGCGGGACGGATCGCTCTCTACCTGAACTTCTGCCTGATACGCCGCCTGGAGTGGACGACACCCGGCTTCCTGGGACTGGCCGCACTGCAGCAGTGGCTCATCGAGGCGCCCCTGCCCTCCCGCAGCGGCGGGCTCAGGACCGGCCCGGCCCGGTACCGCTCGCGAGTCACGGCGAACGCGGTAATGACTGCGGTGGCGGAGTTCCTCCGGTTCGGGCACGCGCATGGCTGGGTGCCGGCCTCCACGACCGGACTGCTGTCGGAACCGAAGCTGCTGCGCTTCAACCCGCCCGGCTATGACACCGGCGAATCGGGTCGGCGCCGCGAGGTCCAGGCGGCTGCGTTCCGGTTCCGGATCGCCGAACCGGGATATGAGGACCTCAGCGACGAGCAGATCCGCCGCATGATCGCCATCGCCCCGAGAGCACGAGACCGTTTCCTGATCACGCTGCTCGCCTGTACCGGTCTGCGGATCGGTGAGGCACTCGGACTGCGCCGTGCCGACATGCATCTGCTTGCCTCGTCCCGAACAGTGGGTTGCGGGATCGAGGGCCCGCACGTACATGTCCGCCGCCGCACTGACAACCCCAACCGCGCCCTGGCGAAGTCCCGCTTCTCCCGCAGCGTGCCGGTCACCGCCGATCTGGTCGCGCTCTACACCGACTACCAGTACGAGCGAGACCGGGTGGTCCAGGCAGCCGAATCGGAGATGGTGTTCGTCAATCTCTTCCGCCCGCCGCTGGGCGGCGCCATGTCCTACCCGAACACCAAGGAGATGTTCGACCGCCTGGCCCGCACCGCCGGACACGCGTGCCGCCCTCACATGCTGCGGCACTCGGCGGCGACCCGCTGGCTGCGCGACGGCGTCGACCGGGACGTGGTGCAGCGGCTGCTGGGCCACGCCTCACCGCTGTCGATGGAGCACTACCGCCACGTCGACGACGCCGAGGCACGTGCCGCCGTCGAGCACATCGAATCTCTGAAGGGGTACCCGTGAGCATCCCGTCCGTGACCGTGCTGGTGCCCGCACCACGAGCCGACCAATCACCAGACTCCGACGACGCCGGCTGGGCGCCGTGGCTGCGGGCCCGTCTCGACCCTGACTGGCGGACCACCGAGTGGCGGCCGGACTGCTGGCTGTTCACCGGCAGCGTCCAAGAGCCCCGAACCTCGGTGTCGCTGTGCCGCACGACGGTGTGCGACACGGTCGTCTCACCGGCAGGGATCTTCTGCCCCTTGTGTAGAGAGGAGCAGAAGAGGTCACCACTGTCCGCCGAGGAGTTCTCGCGGACCCCTGGGCCTGTGCGCACCCGGGCCTACTTCGGCCAGTGCAAGGAGCCCTGCTCCGTCACCCGGGACGGACAGCAGTGCGTGCGTCCCTCTCACTGCAAAGAATTGTGCGCCCTGCACTACGCGCAATGGAAGGCGCATAAGAAGAGAGCGGATGCCCGGGACTGGGGCTTGCTCGCCGTTCCGTTCACCGACGTTGAGCCGTGCCCAGTGCCTGCATGTCCCCTGCCTGCTGTGCACACCCGGGGCCCTTGTCGGCTCCACGCCCGGCATTTCCGTGAGTACCGCCGCACTGCCCCGGCCGCCACGCTCGCCGACTGGGCTGCCCACCAAGCCCCCTACCTCGCCCCGCACCAGTTCAGCCTTCTGCCCCTGCCCGACCAGATTCGCCTGGAGATGCTCTACGGCCTGCAGCAGACGGACCCATGGCTGCGGATCTTCGAGCCTCCTCAGGTCCGCCGCCTGGTCCGCGACCTGGCCGGGACCACGACCCTCCTCAGCCAGGTGACCGACGAGCAGATGTGCCCTCGATCCACCGTTGCCGTGCTCAGGCTCCTCACTCGCGTCCGCATCGCGGTCCGGGCCGCTCACGCCGAGTACACCGGAACCGCGCCAGCCAAGGCGGACTTCCTGGACCTGCGCGCGTTGGGCCAACGCGCCCGGACAGCTGGTGGCATCAAGACACCCAAGACCGTCGACCTGCGCACGATCCAACAGCCCTGGCTGCGCGATCTCCTGCGGACTTGGACGATCCAGCAGCGTCCCAGCTCGGACGAGTTCGCCCGCACCCTGCGCGGGGTCGAGCTTGCCTCGCGAGCCCTCGCACCACGCCAAGGCACCGAAGACCCCGCACGGCTGCGCTACGACGACGTCACCGCCGTGGTCGAGGCCTTCCGAACCGCGCTCAAACTGGACGGCGAGCCCGCCGGCTGGAACTACCGGATGTCCATCGCGAGCCACTTCTTCGCACTGATCGACTACGGCCGACGCTCCGAGACGACCGAAGCCCTCTCAGCCGCCTTCGTCCGCGACCCTGCCACTCACCGCATCACACAGGAAGAGACCAACGAGGACGAGATCGGCAAAGCAATCCCCGAACCGGTGATCCGCCAACTCGACGCCCACCTCGACCTCCTCGGACAGGGACGGGCCCGCGGCCAGCGCACCCTCGCACCCGCCGACCTGCAGCTGATGTACCGCACCCTGTACGTCGTGCTCAGGGACACAGGACGCCGCCCCCTGGAAGTCCTCTCCCTGCCCCTCGACTGCCTCGAGACCCGCCACGACCAGACCTCCCTCGTGTGGAACAACCACAAGGCCCGTCGGCACCGCAGGCGCCTGCCCATCACCACACCCACCGCAGACGCCATCCGTACCTGGAAAACCCGCCGCGACCAGCTCCAGCCCACCCTCCCGCCCTCCGGCGCGGCCTACCTCTTCCCCGCACTGACCCGCCTCGCCACCCGCCCCTACCTCCACACCAGCTACCTCGGCGAGACCCTGCGCCACTGGGTCGACTCCATCTCCCACCTCCACGACGAAGGAACCGACACCCACGGCAACCCACTGCCCTTCGACCGGACCCTCATCTACGCCTACGCCTTCCGGCACTCCTTCGCACAGCGCCACGCAGACGCCGGAACCCCCCTCGACGTCCTGCGCGAACTAATGGACCACAAATCGGTCAGCACCACCCAGCGCTACTACACCGTCTCCCTCAAACGGAAACGTGACGCCGTCACCAAACTCTCCGCCCACGTCGTCGACAACCACGGCCGTCCCAGCCCCTGCTCCGAGTCCACCTACGAACTCCGCTCGGTCGCCGTCCCCTACGGCGGATGCACCGAACCCAGCAACGTCAAAGCCGGCGGAAGCTCCTGCCCCATCCGCTTCCAGTGCGCAGGCTGCGGCTACTACCGCCCCGACCCCTCCTACCTCACAGCGATCGAACAGCACATCAACGAACTCCGCGCCGACCGCGAGACGGCCCGCGCCATGGACGCGGCCGAATTCGTCATCACCGCCCTCACCGCCCAGATCAGCGCCTTCGAACAAGTCACCGACCGAATGCGCCGCCAACTCGCCGCCCTGCCCACCGCGGAACGGCAAGAAATCGAGGAAGCCAGCACCATCCTGCGCAAGGTCCGCGCCGGCACCCACACCCTCCTGCCGCTCACCGTGATCACCCAGGAGGACCAGGCATGAACGCCCGCGGAAACACGCACACCCTGGTCCAGGCCCGCCGCCGCGACAGCCTCGACAAACGCCAGCGCGTCCACACCGCCCTCGCCGCTCTGGAACAAGAAGGAAGGAAGATCACGCACACCGCAGTCGCCCGGACCGCCGGAGTCTCCACCTGGCTCACCTACACCGAAGGCATCCGCGAACACATCGAAGCCGCACAGCAACGCCAGCGGCAAAGGGTCTCGCAGCCTGTACCTGCCCGGAATCCCGATGCGAGGTTGCGCACGGAACTGGAACTGGCCAGACAGGAGATCCGCGCCCTGCGCGAAGAGCGCGATCAGATGAGGCAGGCCCTCCGACACCAGCTCGGGCAGCAACTCGATGCCCTGAGCACTACTGTCCTGACTGGACGGGTCGACGAGCTTACGCGCAACAACCAGCGGCTCGCCGACCAGCTCCGGCAGGCTACCGACGAGAACACTGCCCTCAACGCCCGCGTCGCATCCATGGACCAAGACCTCGAGGCAGCCCGCACCAGCCTGCGCCGCATGATCCGAAACGAGAACACTGCACGCTGATGCCTTGGGCTAGAGCCAGTCAGCGAACAAGTCGCACTTAACCTGACAAATGCGCGCGACAAGCGCTCTGGCGCTTCTACCGGGACCACCAAGGTCTTTTGAGCGCGCGCAGGTGTTCCCGGACGGCAGCGATGTAGGCGGTTTCCAGCGTCTCCAGCGCGCTGAGGTCGATCTGTGCTGGCGGGATGTTCATGGCCGTGTCGCTCTGGATGGGAGACGCTTCCCACGCTGCGCGCATGGCCGCTCCGGCCGTCTTACGCAGCTCCTGGACGAGCTCCGCGTAAGCAGCGCCCACCGCTTCGGATTCGATCTTCGTCCATGCAAGGTGGTAAGAGAGGTTGCCCTGGATCTCCCGCAACGTCTCCGAGAGCCGCACGCGTTCTTCGGCCGCGGCGTCGAACCGGCGCCGCCTGATGGCGTAGGGCATCTCCTTGTAGGCGCTGTGGGCGGCGAAGGCCTCGGCGAAGGCGGTCCGGAGCCTGCTGATCTCCTCCTCCCGGCTCTTTCGCCGTGCGAGCCATATGTTGATGGCCGCCGTGAGCATGGCGGCGAGAAACGCCCCGGACACCACGGCCGGCAACACCAAGGTGGCATCAGCCGCGGCAGGGGCTGCGGGGGGAGCCGACGGAACCACGGTGGCCGTCGACACCGCCGGGACCGGCAGGGAAGGGGCCGCAGGTGTCGCGGAAGGCACTGCTGCGGTCGCCGATCCAGAGGGAGCCGGCGGCGCAAGTGCCGTCTGGACGGGCGTCATGACGACCTCCAAGCCGATACCGGGCACGCCGCTCACGTGCCGTGGGGAGCTTCCTGGCCGGGCCACTCGCCCGTGCCGCGCCACCATTGTTCACGCAGTAGATGGGCCACCACATGCCCCAGCAAGGCCTCCGGCCCGTCCTTGCGGATCCAGCGCTGCTCAGGCGCATCGTACGGGTACCACATGCACAGAGCACCGTCGGAGTACCGGTGAGGCGACTTGGACGGCCCGTCGGTGTACACGTGCGGCACGTCGGGGGCTCCTGGGCCGAAAACGATCGAGACCGTCTGCTCGACGACGTCCGCGACCCGCAGCTGGACGGCCAGGGCGAAGCCACCGCGGAAGCGGCGCGGAGGCGGGATGACCCTGACCGCCTGGCCGCAGGCGGCCAGGCGGCGCTGGAAGGCGATGCGGGCCGCCGGCCTGGCGAACCAGGCCGGCGCATGCCAGGCAGGACGGCGTCTCACGCGTGAGGTCCGGCGCCGTAGGCCCGGGTGGGCCGTACATCGGCCGCCGGCCCGCTCAGCCCCAGCGCCACCGTTGTGACGGGCGTGCGCCGCCGCAGCGCCGCGATCTTGCCCGCGAAACTGTCGGACACCGGGTTCTGTACGTACTGGTAGAACACCCCCGACAGCGCCGACAGCACCGCCTCGCGGTCGTCGTCGACCGCCAGAGCCTCGGCCACGCCGTCCGCCGCCCCGCGCAGCCGCCGGGCTGCAGCTTCACGCCCCACCAGCAGCTTCACGTTCGGCGAGACCCCGAGCGGGTCCTTGGTCGCCGTCCCGGCCTCCACCCGGGCCGCAGCCTTGGACAGCACCGTGCTCAGCGCCTTCGCCACGCCCATCCCCGGTTCGATGAACTCCCACGCCCAGACCGTCAGGTTGTGCGAGGAGAAGCCCGGCTGGGAGTACTGCTTGTTCCAGGCCTTCAGCAGGCGCACCACCCTGCGGCGGGTACGGCGCTGGGACTGCGTCCCGCCGGTGAAGAGCTCGACGTGCCCCTCCGGGTCGGACGCCTCCCACCGGTCGGTCTCCAGGTTCGGGATCCACAGCCCGCCCCCCTCCTTCCGGGTGAGCGCCACGACCAGGTCCACCGTCGGGTCCTGGCCGTCGACCGGCTCCCCGAAGGTGATTTTCGGGCCGCGCTTGGAGGTGCCGCAGCGGGCTTTCGGATACACCTCGCGCACCGCGGGGCCGAGCAGTGCGCACAGCTCGCCGGTGATCACGGTCGGCGTCTCGCCGCCCCCGTCCGGTCCGAGCCGCGGATACACGCGCCGGTCCAGGACGACTCCGCCGTCACCGTCGCCGACCGGGTGGATGAAGGTGTGCTGGGGCAGCGAACCACTGCGGTAGGTCCGCAGGGCGCCCGTGAAGCCGATCGCGCTCGAGCTGACGAGCTCCAGCCGCGTACGTGCCTGCGTCAGCGGCTCAGGATGAGCGTCGATCTGGTCGCGGATGTCGTTGAGGATGTCCTCGGTGTATCCCATGAAGATGTGTCCGTTCAGGTGAGGGGCGCTGAGCGCCGCACATCGCCCGGGACGTTCCCCGGGCGGAGCCGTCACTCGGCGGCTCACCCTCCTCTGACGTCACACCGTCGAGATCGTCCGGGCGGCCCTCACCCTCGCTGAGATCAGGTCAGGAACAGTCGCGGCAGACCGTGTTCGCACCCTCGAACCGGGACGGGGCCAGGACCATGAAGCACGCCTTGCAGGGACGATCGCTCTGCCTCCTGGCGGCCGTGCAGCCACAGTGCCCCTGCCCGCATGAAGGGTCCCCGCACTCCGCACATCCCGGCTCGGTGATCTTGAACGGCTCCCCGCACGTCTCGCACTCCCACCAGGAACCGAACCGGGAGCTCCCGGTCCGTGGTCGCGGCGCTGTGAAGGCACGCCAGGCCACGTTGTCCTCGGCGAGCACCGCGATCAGATAGTCCTCGTCACACCAGGCCGCCTGCCCGTAAAGCAGATCGCTCTGCTGGCCGGACCGGTAGAGCACGAATGTCTTGTCGCGCTCGACTGTGGCGCGGGTCCCCAGGGCCGCGGCCAGGAGCGGGGTGCCCGACTGGTCGGAGTCCCGAGCCGGCGGAATCATGCCGTGAGCCGCGGCGAACAGCACCCGGCCCGCGGCGTCGAACAGGACGACCACGCCCCCGCCGGCCAGGTACTGCGCCGCACGCACACAGCACGCCTCGCGCGATGCCCGGGAGGTGCGGAACATCGCGACCACATCGTCGGCGCAGGGCCCGCGGCGGCGTACGTCCGCGGCAATCTGCGCATCCGGCACGAGGATGCGCGCGGCGAAGGCGTCACATGCGGCTTCCTCGAACGCTTCGGAGTCCTCCCAGTCGAACAGGCGCTGCCCCAGCTCGGGGTCGGTCTGCTGGAGATGGTGGCCCAGCTCGTGCAGGCCGGTGAATCCGCGGCGCCGATGTGAGCGGGCCGCCCCGACCACCAGCGTGGGGGGATCGGTCTGCGACCGGTAGCTGCCGGCGACCGAGCACCGGCCACCGCCGTCCGACGCGGCCTCCAACGACACCTGGACGTCCGTCCAGCGGCCGAGCTCGGCCAGCGGATCAGCGCGCAGCGCTTCCACGGTGCCGGGGTGCAGCCGCTCAAGAGCCGAGATCATCGCCTCCGCCTGACGCGGAGCCTCCTGGTCGAACCGGCGCCGTGTCATGCGCCGGCCTTTGTACTGTCCTCGCCGCCGAGGAACTGCTGCAGACGGGCGTCCCAGTCGGCCGCGCCACCGCCTGTTTCGCGAGCTGCCAGGGCGAAGGCGCCGTAACTGCCCCAAAGACGCGCCTGGGCTTCACTGATCTCCAGCTGCCGGGCGCGGCGTACCCATACCGAGCGCCACCGCGGGTGCTCTATGGCCTGGACGAGATCGGCGGGCAGGGGACGGACCGTCCGGGCGATCTGCTCTGCGCTCAGCCCGGTCACCGAGGCGATGGCGTCGATCCGGTCGGCAGGCAGCAGAGCCTTGCCGCGAAGCAGTTTCATGACCTCGGGCTGCGGCATCTCCAAGGCAGAGCACAGCGTTCTCAAGTCCAACCGGTCGCCGAGCAGCGACGCCAACGTCCCGGGAGGCCGCCCGTTCTCCTGAACTGGCAGACCGGGCGCATGTTGCAGATGCTCCAGGTCATCGGCGAGGCCAGCTCGCGTCTCGGCGTCCGGCTCCAGGGCGGAACGGATCATCTGTCCCTGGCGTACCCCTGCCGCGGCTGGCGCCGGCCGGCCCTGTGCCCGGGCCGCCGCACACCCCACGATGTCCTCGTCCCAGGCATCGACCACGCGCTCCAGCACGCGCATGGGGACACAGGAGACCAGCCCTGCCCATACGGTGGCCTCGACGCCGAACGCGGTACGTGCCGCGTCCACGACCACGCTGGTCTCATCCTCACCCGGCGGGTCGATCGTGATGGGGACGGCGTTCACCTCCCGAGCCTGCACCTCCAGGACCAGCACAAGCACGCTGACCTCGTCCCAGCGTGCCCGCCACACCTGACCAGCCTTGATCTCTGCCTGAGCCGGATCACCGAAGCGCTCCTTCAGCCCTGCCTCCGACAGAGCATGCGGCCCACGCATCTGCCTGGCCAGGTCCAGGAACCGCTGTGGCACTCCCGAGTCACTCATGGTGTCCTCCCGCATCCATCGACTGAGCAGGCCTCCACCATCGACTGACGTCATACCGGCCAGGACGTCCGGCCCCGGCCGCGCTCATCGTGTCTGCGCCGCTTCGCTGCACAGCCGGATCACCTCCGACCCCACCGAACGTACCTGGTCCCCGTCTCCGTTCCCGACGAGCTGCTGCAGTTTCTCCCGCAGACGTGTTCTGTGGTG
This sequence comes from Streptomyces sp. NPDC002209, assembly GCF_042890265.1. Classification (NCBI taxonomy): domain Bacteria; kingdom Bacillati; phylum Actinomycetota; class Actinomycetes; order Kitasatosporales; family Streptomycetaceae; genus Streptomyces; species Streptomyces sp. NPDC002209. The sequence continues at coordinate 98,337 of NZ_JBIARX010000022.1, forward strand.
ATAAGCCTGGGACCGGCCGCAGCCCAACAACGCCTGGAGCTCCCCTGGACGCTCCAGATACGCGACCATGCCCCGCTCCTGAGGGCTGAGCATGGCCACGATCTGTGCCGCAGCAGACATCGCACCGGCTTCGTCGTCGCGAGCAAGCACGATCTCCTCTGGGGAGGCGTGCGTACTGGCGGTGATCTGCGATCCCGCATCGTCGGGGAGTGAGAGCACCCTCGGATCCAGCGTCACGGGAAAACGAGAGATGAACACCTCGACGAGCTGAGCGACCTCCATCGATCCGGCGGCGGTGGACAAAACCGCACGGATCACGGCCTCCAGCGACTTCCTGTCAGCGAGAGGGGCACGACGCGTTTCACTGGTCCACTTCGGGATCTTGATATTCGGCACGGCGTACGCGGCTTTGACGAGCGGGTCGGGGGGACCGGACCAGGGCTGCACTGTGGTGCCGGACAAGCGCCACCTACCGGCCCCCGCCTCGCCCGGCGGCACTGCCTCGAAGGCACTGCAGTCCGTCAGCACGTCTTCCAGCAAGCGCCTGACCGAACCGAGCGCAGTCTTGCGGGCTTGGTCGATCAACCAGCGCCGGATCGATGTCCGCAGCAATCGTCCGACACTGTCATCGTCGGTGGCCAGAGCCAGGAGATTGGCGGTGACCGCCTGGAGGCGATCCGCCAGGAACTCACTCAGCAGATCCTCCTCATCGGCCTGCTGCCAGCCGGCCGACGGAGCCAGAACGGGAAAGCGCTGCACTTCCTGCCGCACCAGCGTCCCTGTCAGAGATAGACACACGGGGCCGAAGCACCCGAGTTCGTGCAGTTCGTCGAAAGCTGAAATAGCCGGTACCTCCCCTCGATGGGCGAACCGTACGCCAAGGAGCCCTTCTGGCAAAGGAACTTGCCCATTCCAGCTTTCACCGCGACCGCACACCCGCATGGCCGCTGAGGTGGCGATCGCTGCGTCCTGCACCCAGCTGCGCACCGCTCACGTCCACGACCTGGTCCGGGGTGCCTCCACCATCACGCTCCACGACGGACGGGCTCCGCCAAGGCTGCATGACCCACCAGGTACCGTTGTGAGCCCGCCCGTTGCTGCTGGCGGCCCCCGCCGTTCCTGACCGCCTTCGCCGAAAGTGATGGGCGACGTGTGAGTTGCAGTGGTTGGCGACAGGGCTTTCATGGTGGGTTTTGCCTGGTGGGCGGGTTGTGGGGTGGCGTTCTTGTTCGGGGCAGTGTCTGGTTCCGCGTCATCTGTCGAGGTGGGAGTGGGTTTCGCGGTCGCCTGCGGCGGCGAGGTACAGGGTGTTTTTGTTCGTTGCCGGGGGATGTGTTCGGCTCAGATTTGGTCGGCCATGCCCAGGGGGACAGGAGCCGGCTGCGCATCACCTACCCACTCGGAGGGGTGCGGGCACGGGTTTCCAGTTTAGATCCGGTTCATAGAATGAAGCACTCGGTGAGTGCGCGCGGCGGGGTGGGCCGGATTCGAACCGGCGTCTTTCCTCTTAGCTAGAGGGTGCGTCGACCTCTGCGCTACCTTCCCCGCCGCGGCGCGAACAGCCTACCGACCCCGGGTGGCGGGGTCGGTTCTGGTAGGCCTGTACCTGGCCCTTTTTCCCCGGCCGCCGGTTAGGTCGTGACCGCCCCCGTGCAGATCCGGGAGGTTACTGCCGTTGGGTTTCCAGTGCTGGACGCCTCGATGCCGACCCCGCCAGCGGCACCCTAGTCGGAACCACTGACACTGCTGCTGGCGCCCGCGTAGCGGGCTGGTCCTGGAGGCGGAGCCGGAAGGACCCGGGTGGGGGAGCGGAGCGGACCCGCCCAACGGGCCGAAGGCCCAGACCCCGTGAAACGGGGTCACTCTGGCCTGCGGAGCAGGCCGTTCGGGGTGGAGCGCAGCGGGCCCCCGAACCATGTCCGGAGCGAAGCGCAGGACTCCGGCCCGAAGGGCCGGCCCTGGCTCG
>NZ_JBIARX010000023.1:0-87627 GCF_042890265.1 Streptomyces sp. NPDC002209
CCGCTGGGCATCGGTCACGGACAACGGCGGAATCTTCGGACCAGGACGGCTCATACCGAACTAACGCCAAACCTCCGACTCAGGTCACTAGGGGGCGTCGTCAGTCCGTCCGGCCGCGGCCTCGCCGATCCGGTGCAGGGCCTCGCGGGCGGCCGCGGCTAGGCGCTCGTCGCCCCGCGTATCCCGTTCGAAGCTGCCCGTGTAGAGCGCAACGCGGACCGGTCTCCCGGCCACCGCGCGCAGGGCGGGGACGGCCGGTGCGGCGCTCGCGCCCATGTCCCCCAGGACCGTGCAGGCATACGGGCCGTACAACTCGCCGTCCAGAGCGCGCGGCAGGATCCCGAGGGCGAGAGCCGCGGCGGCCGCCCCCTCGTGCCGCCACAAGGCGGCGGCCCACTTCGGGTGCACCGCGTCCTCGGTGTCCACGGCCTCCCACAGGTACGCGACGTGCTGCGGCTCCAGTCCGCCGTGCTCGGCGAACCACTCCAGCAGGTCCGCGGCCAGGCTCGCGTTCCGCCGCGAAGCGGGCAGCCGCGCGAACAGCCGATCCGCCCGGCGCCGTTCCCCGGTGATCCGGATCAGGGCCATCTCCACATGCCCCTCGAAGCGTGTGCAGCCGCCCCCCGCGAGGCCTTCGAGCAGCGGCACCGCAGCGGCCGCCCCCGGACCGATCGCGCCGAGGGCGAGGACGGCCCGGGTCCGCAGCCATCCTGCGTCGTCCGCGCCGAGCAGGCGCAGCAGTTGCCGTACGGCGACCGCCGAAGCCGCCCCGCACACCCGCAGCACGCCCACCGCGGCGGCCGCGCTGCGGTCGGTCGCGCTGCGGTCCGTCGCGCCCTCGTGCCGGTCGAGGAACTCCGCGGCCGCTGCCACGAGCGGCCCGACATCGGCGCCCGCCTCGGCCAGGCCTTCCGCTGCCTCCCCGACCACCTCCGCCGTCCGGCCCTCGGCGACGAGCCGGCACAACTGCGGCAGCGCCCGTGCGTCGCCGATCCGGGCAAGTGCGGGGGCCGCCGCGTCGGGCAGTTCGTCCAGCAGGCCGGCGAGTTCGCGGACGCAGAGCCGGGTGGTCTCCAGCGGGCTCCCGAGCACCGCGGCGGCAGCAGACCGCACCCCGGGGTCGGCGGCGGCGCCCAGCAGCGGCCGCAGGTGCGGGACGAGCGCTTCCGGAGCCGCCCGCCATTCCCGCAGGGCCACCTCCGCCATGTCGACCGCGGCGCGCTGCGCCACCGCGCTGTCCCGCGCTGCCAGCAGCCCGACGTGCTCGTAGCAGGTGTTCTCGTCACCGGCCCGGGCCGCCAGGCCCCATACCGTGCCCGCTCCCCAGCTCACCCGGCCGCCGGGACCGCCGAGCCGTGCGCCGCCGGCATCGAGGTCCGCGAGCACGGCCTCGGTGTCGGGCCGCCGGGCGGCCCTCAGCCGAATCGCCGGGTCGCGGTCGGCCGCCAGTAGCTGCCGCTCCGGCGCGTCCGGCCGTACGAGCAGGGCCTCGGCCAGTGCCAGCCGTGCCACGGGATCCCGTTCCCGCCCCGGGCCGGTCAGCAGTTCCACGGCCTGTCGGTGGTCCGCCTCGGCCAGCAGCCAGGCGGCTGCCCGGCGCACCGGCTCGTCGGGATCCCGCAGCCGGGCCACGGCGGCGGCTGCCGATTCGGGCCACGGGTCGTGGATGCACCCGCTCAGCCCGGTCACGATCTCCAGGAGGAGGAGGCGTACGTCGGCCCGCTCGTCGGCGGTTGCGTCGAGCAGCCTGACGGCCACCGGTCCGGTGCGGTCCGCCAGGACGGCATCGAAGACCACGCGCCGTACGAGACCGCAGGCCTCGCTCGCGGGATCGCGGCGGGCCTCCCGGATCCAGGTCTCCACACTGTCGGCCGGTCCGTGGACCGGCGGTTCGGGCCTCACGGGCCCGGGCGCAGTACGCCCTTCCACGCCACGGTCTTCAGCATCGTCATGCCGTGATCATCACCGCCCGGCGGTCCGGGGCACAAGCGATTTCAGCCGTACCGTTCGGCCAGCGCGGCGACCGTGTCCGCGAGGGCCTGGCGGAGCTCGGGCGGGCCGAGGACCTCGGCCTCCGTGCCGAGCCGGAGCAGGTCGCCGACGGCGACGGCCCGGGATTCGACGTCGAGGTCGACGCGGATCCAGCCGTCCGGGTCCGCGGGGTCGGCCGGGACGGCGCCGGCCAGGGCCCGTGCGCCGGCCGCGCCGAACTGCATCGGCAGCAGCCGGCGGCCGCGCGGGGACAGCAGCAGCCTCGCGGTTCCCTGCCGGGTCGCCTCCTCCATCCGGCGGGCGGACTCCGCCCAGTACGCGGCGAGTTCGAAGCCGGCCGGACGCTCGAATCCCTCCTCCGCGGTGTCCACGGCGAGGAAGCGCGAGACCCGGTAGCTGCGCACGCGCCCGTCGGCGGCCCGCGCCACCAGGTACCAGATGCCGCCCTTGAGGACGAGGCCGAGGGGGTGCAGCGGGCGCCCGGCCCGCTCCTCGCCGTTCCAGCGGCGGTAGTGCGTGAGCAGTGCGCGCTGGTCCCAGACCGCCTGGGCGATCTGTGCGAGGTGCGGGACGGGGTCGGCGTCGCGGAACCAGGCCGGGGCGTCGAGGTGGAAGCGGTCCTGGAGCCGGCGGGCCCGGTCGGCGAGTGCGGCGGGCAGCGCGGCCTGGAGCTTGAGCTGGGCCGCGGCCAGATCGGCGCCGAGGCCCAGCTCCTGCGCGGGGCCCGGCGCGCCGGCGAGGAAGAGGGAGCCGGCCTGGGCGTCGGTGAGGCCGGTGAGCCGGGTGCGGTAGCCGTCCATGAGCCGGTAGCCGCCGGCGGGTCCCCGGTCGGCATGGACCGGGACGCCGGAGGCACCGAGGGCCTCGACGTCCCGGTAGACGGTACGGACCGACACCTCGAGCTCGGCGGCCAGTTCGGGTGCGGTCATCCGGCCGCGGTTCTGCAGCAGGAGGAGCAGGGAGAGGAGCCGGTCGGCGCGCATGGGGCCATTGTGTCCGGGATACCTGCCAGAGGATGTCAGGTATCCCGGGCAGGCTGTCCCCGCGCCGGAGGGACCGAGCCCGCCCGGCCGTGAACCAGGAGGTCCGCCATGTCCGCCACGTCCGCCACGTCCGCCCGTACCGCTGCCCGCACCACCGGCCGTTTCACGTTCGCCGACTGGCAGGAGCAGCCGGTCGGTCCGGCCGACTCCACCCCGCGCCTCGCCCGCTCCACGGTCGTCAACTCCTTCACGGGCGGGATCGAGGCCGGGGCGACCCATGCCGGCTACACGTTCACGTACACCGGGGCGGACTGCGGCTCCTACACCGGCATGGAGCTCCTGTCGGGCACCGTCGACGGCCGCAGGGGCACGTTCGTCATGGAGCAGCGCGGCACGTTCGACGCCTCCGGCACCCGGTGCACGTTCGAGGTGGTCCCGGGCTCCGCGACGGGCGAGCTGGCCGGGCTGGCGGGCTCCGGCTCGTTCACGTACCGCCACGGCGACACGTCCGTCCCGTACGAGTTCACCTACACGGCGGCCTAGCCGGAGCGGGGTGTCCGAACGGCAGAGGGGGCGCGGACCGTTGCGGTCCACGCCCCCTCGGTCGAGGTCAGGTCAGGTCAGGTCAGGTCAGGTCAGTCCTAGGGCGCGCCGAAGGTCAGCGTGAGCTGCGGCGTGCCTTCGTCGGCCGTGGCCTCGGAGGACCACAGCCACAGGGCGTCCGTACCGGGGCTGGTCAGGGCCAGGCTGTAGCTCGTGCCGAGTGCGCCCGCTAGGGCGGCCGTGGACAGGCCGGTGGTGTGGACCGCCGAACCGTCCGGGATCCCGGCGAAGCTGCCGAGGGCCGGAGTGCCGGTGGCGGGGCGGTTGTTGTAGGTGGTCCCGGCCTCGGTCCAGCTGCCGGTGACCGGCACCACCGAGACGGTGTCGGCCGTTCCGGCTCCGCTCATCGTGCTGGTCTTCACGCTGAGGGCGGCCGACTTGAGGACGGTGCCCGCGGGTGCGGCGGGCAGGCTGAAGCGCAGGTAGCTCGTGTACAGCGAGGTGCCGCGCACGGCGAGCGAGGAGGAGGTCGCGTAATTGGCGTCCGGGGCGCCCGCGTTGGCGTACGTGTCCTCGGCCGCCTGCACCTGGACGACCGAGTCGGCCGGGGCGGTGGCCAGGGCGTAGTGGTTCTGCACCTGGGCCGCGCTCAGGACGCTCGGGTAGACGGCGGTCTCGTCGAGCTGGCCCGCCCAGAACTCGCTGGTCGGGCGGTCGGGCCAGCCGCCGAGGCTGTCGCCGCCGGCGTGCCAGTAGCCGGCATAGTTCTCGTGCGTGGTGACGCCGAGGGTGCCCTTCTGGGCGCCGTCCACGTAGAGGACCATGCCGCCCGGTCCCTGGGTGGCGACGACGTGGTGCCACTTGTTGTCGTTGTACGCGGTGCCCGTGGTGACGGTGCGGGTGGCGCCGGTGTAGACGCCGAAGACGATGCGCCCGTCATTGGTCATGTAGAGGTGCTTGTCGTACTGGTTGCTGCCGCGCACCTGGTTGTTGCCGAAGCCGAGGAGCTTGCCGCCCCGGGTGGTGTTCGTCCTGAACCAGGTCTCGATGGTGTAGCTGCTGCCGATGCTCTGGCGCTGGTCCCCGTAGACCCGGGTGTCCGTGCCGTTGAAGCCGATCGCCGTGCTCGCGCCCGAGACCGCGCCGGGTGTCTGGCGCAGGGCGGGGGCGTTCAGGTGGACGCCGTTCTGGTTGCCGCTCGCGGAGGAGTCGGCGACGTTGGGCAGGGTCGCGTCGTCGTAGCGCCACAGCAGCTGGGCGCCGTCCGAGCGGACCTGGTTGGGGTAGGCGTCGACCGAGGTCGGGACGGTCACGCTCGCGGTCGCCGACAGGGCGCTGGTGTTGCCGGCCGCGTCGGTGGCCGTCACCCGGTACGTGTACGTCTGGCCCGCGGTGACGGTGGTGTCGGTCCAGGAGGCCTGCGGGCGCTTGAAGAACAGCGAGTCGGCCGTGACCGTGGCGATCGGCGTGCCCGAGCCGTTCCGGTAGATCCGGTACGTCAGCGCGCTGTCGTCGAGGTCGAGGCTGGTGCGCCAGCGCACCTGCACCTCGCCGGGCCTGAAGCTCGCCGCGGTCGCGACGGGGACGGTGGGCGCGCCCGTGTCCCCGGTGGACGCGAACCGGGTCAGGCTCTGCTGCGCGGAACCGTTGACGGTCGTGAACTCGCCGCCGACCCAGAGGTACTGGACGCCGCCCTTGAAACCGACCGCCATCACCCGCGGGCCGATGCCCTCGCCGATGCCGTCGTTGGTGTCGGGGGCCCAGCCCAGTTTGCCGACGCTGGTGGTCGGCTGCGCGAGCAGGTGGTGGCGCTGGCCGTCCGGGTACTCGCCCACGCTGGAGCAGTCGTGCGCGTGCGAGGCGCTGTACAGCACGTTCTGGTACGGGAGCACGGCTTGCGTGGCGCCCAGGCAGGTGTCGCGCCAGCGCTGGTTGAAATCGCTCAGGTTGAGCGCGATCCGGCCGTCGAAGACGCCGCCGCCGGTGCCCTCGTTGGCGGTGTAGAACCCGGTCGCGTCCGTCGCGATGTCCTTGACGACGGAGTTGGTCTCGATGAAGCCGGGGTACGTCTTGGTGAGCGCGCCGCTGGTGGCGTCGACGACGGCCAGCGCGTGCGTGTTCGTGCCGTTGACGGTGAAGAAGTCCCCGCCGAGGACGACGTTGTTGCCGTCTGGGGTGACTTCGACGGCGCGGCCCGGCTCGTCGGCGTCGGCCGTGAAGGGGCGCAGCGCTCCGTCGGCCGCGTCGACGGCGGCGAAGCGCTCGCGCTGCTGGCCGGCGACGGTGAGGAAGTCACCGCCCGCGTAGACGGTGTCGTTGGTGACGGCCAGGGCCCGCACGGTGGCCGCGAAGGCCGGCCGGAAGGAGGGCTTGACGGTGCAGGTCGCCACGTCGATGGCGGCGAGGCTGGAGACCGGGGTGCCGTTGACCGCCCCGAAGTAGCCGCCCGCGTACAGGGTCTTCTTGTCCGGCGAGAGGGTGAGGGCGCGGACGGTGGCGGTGCCGCCGCCGACCGTGAAGGAGAGGGTGCAGGAGGTCGGGGCGCCGGTCGCGGCGTCGAGCGCGGCGAAGTTCACCGCCGGCTGCTCGCTGCCGCCGGCGCCGTCGGGGGGACGTACGGCGGAGAACGTGCCGCCGACGAACACCGTGCCGCCCGCCTCGGCGAGGGCCCAGACGACACCGTTGGGCTGCCAGGTGGACAGCGCGTCGGCGGTGAAGGCCACGGGCGGGGTGATGGCCGCCGCCTGCGGGACGAGGCCGAGGCCCATCCCGGCACCGGTGCCGGCCAGGGACAGGGCGAGAGCGGCCGCCAGCCCTCTGGATCTACGCATGAGCCCCCCAGTTCGGTTCACTGTGCAGTGGTGGCCGAAAACAGCCGTACAGCCGTTCGCGACCGTGCGTACGGGCGCACCCTAGGCCCCTTTGGGCACGCGTTCAGCACACTTGACGTATCGGATGCCAAATTGCCGGATCCAGGCCCTGCCGGCCCGCCTATCCTGCCCTCATGATCACTTCCACTGAGCCGTTCGAACTCGTCATATTCGACTGCGACGGGGTCCTCGTCGACACCGAGCGGATCGCGACCCGCGTGAACGTCGCCCTCGGCGCGGAGTTCGGCTGGCCGCTCACCGAGGACGAGGCGATCAGCCTCTTCATCGGCCGCTCCAGCGCCTCGAACCGGGAGCTGGTCGCCGGCCGCCTCGGCACGGAGGCCGCCCGGGAGTGGGAGCAGCGCTTCGCGCAGATGCACACGGAAGCGGTGGACGCCGGGCTCACCCCGGTCGACGGCCTGCCCGAGGCGCTCGCCGCGATCACCCTGCCGACCTGCGTCGCCTCCAGCGGAAGCCACGAGAAGATGCGGCACACCCTGGGCCGCACCGGCCTCTACGAGCGCTTCGCGGGCCGCATCCACAGCGCCACCGAGGTTGCCCGCGGCAAGCCCGCCCCGGACGTCTTCCTGTACGCGGCGCAGCGCATGGGCGTCTCCCCCTCGGCCTGCGCGGTGGTCGAGGACAGCCGTCCCGGCGTCGAGGCGGCCCGCGCGGCCGGCATGCGCTCCTTCGGCTACGCGGGCGGCCTGACGCCGGCGTCCCACCTCGCCGGCCCGGGCACGGTCGTCTTCACCGACATGCGCGACCTCCCGGGCCTGCTCACCGGCGCCGTGGCCCACGGCGGCCGCTGACGTCACCGATCCCGCCGGCCGCGCGGGCGGCCGGGTCAGGCGGACGGGTCAGGCGGCGGGGTCAGGCGGACGGCAGGGGGCGGCACAGGAGCGCCGCCGGGCCCGGGCGGGAGGCCGCGCGGGTGGTGAAGGCGATGCCCGCCGCGTACTCGGTGGGCAGGCACTGGCCCTTGTAGTCGCCGTACGCGTACTCGCCCCCGGGGGCGAGCGGCGGGCGGTTGTCTCCGCGGTCGAACCAGAGCGTGCGCCCGCCCGCGGGGAGGGCCGTACGGGACGGCGCGCACAGGGCCGCCGAGACCCGCTCGCCCCGCAGGCTGTACCCGATCAGGAACTGGCCGGCCGGACACTGGAACTTCGTGTATCCGCCCGCCCAGTCGCCGCCCGCCGGGACGTACGCCTCGTCGCGGACCACGGTGTGCCCGCCCGTGGGGGCCCGCAGGTCGGAGGTGGTGCACAGGCCGCGGCCACCCGTGTGCCCGAGTCCGGCCAGGCGGGCGCCGTCGGGGCAGACCGCCTTGCGGGCGCCGCTGTCCCAGTCGCCGGTGGCCCGCGTGCGCAGCGAGGCGCTGTGGTCGCGGTGGTCGGTGGTCAGCTGGTACCAGGCGGGGGTGGCGGGCACCTGCCCGGTGCGCCCCGCGGCGCCGGCGAGGGCCGTCCACGGCTGCGTACGCCAGTCGGCCGCATCGAGTACGCCGGAGCGGCGGCCGGAGGAGTCGTAGCGGAGCATCGCCCAGGAGTCGCCGCCCGGTGCGCCCTGGGCGGTGGTGCTCCAGCCCACCAGCGGCCAGTACGCGAAGTCGGCGTCGGCGGCGGTCAGATAGCCGGTGAGGTTCTGGAACCAGGCGCGCGGGAGGGCGCCCGTCTCGTCGGCGCCGATGCCGAACTCGCTGATCCAGACGGGGGCGGTGAAGTGGGTGCCGGTCTCGGCGGATACGTAGAAGGCCTGGTCGTAGAGGGTCTGTTCGAGCTGCGCCCGGCTCATGTCCTGGTAGCGGAGGTCGTGGGTCTCGCCCATGCCGGTCGCGCCGCTGTGCCGGGGGCCGGTGTACCCGTAGAAGTGGGCCGAGTACACGAGCTTGTTGGACACGACGAGCGTGTGGGACAGGGTGCGCACGGGGGTCAGGGTCGGGCGGCCGTGCGGGAAGCCGTCCACGGGGATGCCCGTCCAGTTGATGCCTTCGACCACGATGAGCAGGTTCGGGTTGGCCTCGGCGAGGATCCGGTCGCCGGCCTCCTGGGCGGCCGCCTGCCAGTCGTGGCCGTCGCCGAGGCCCCAGTTGGGGTCGTCGAGGACGTCGCGGCGGACCTCGTTGTAGAGGTCTGCGCCGACCACGCGGGGGTTGTCGCGGTAGCGGCGGGCCAGGAACACCCAGTCGTCGGCCCACTGCGCGGTGGACCGGCCGCTGTTCCAGCGCTCGTTGCCGTCGAGCCCGCAGCACCAGCGGGTGGTGACGGTGTGGTTGTTGAGGATGACGGCGAATCCGGCGTCGGTCAGCGCCGTGACGACCGCGTCGTAGACCTGGAGCGGGGTGCGGCCGCGCAGTGCCGGGTTGGCGGCGACGGCCGCGTCCGGGACGGGGGCGGTGGTGCGGAGCATCTCGTTGGAGAAGGGCAGCCGGATGCTGTTGAGGCCGAGGGCCCGGAAGTCGGCCAGCAGCGTGGGCAGCGCCACCCGGTCCAGGCCGATCGGGATGCCGTGGGAGTTCTGGCCGGCGTGGTGGGTGGCGGGGTCGTTGCGGTCGCCGCTGCCGTTCCAGGAGCCCTGGGCTCCGTCCCAGTTGCCGGAGCGGAGCCGGAACCGGTTGCCGTCCGCGTCGACGATGTAGCGGCCGCGGGTGGACAGCGGCGGGCTCCACGCCTCCCCCGCGGGCGCGGCCGGCGCGGCCGCGGCGGGCACCGGCGCAGCCACCGCCGGCAGGACTCCCACCAGCAGCAGGAGGGCGCCGAACAGCGCGCGGACGAGGCTCTTCATATCGCTCCTGCCGGGGTCGGGCCGTCCGGGCCGGTCGGGCAACGGACGGATGCCGCGGCCAAGTTACCGGCCGGTCGCCCACCAGGGAACCCACAGGAGCGCCCACTTTCCGGCCGCCGCCCCGCCACGGCCCACGCAGGCCGCGGGGCCGGGGCGGGTGCGGTGCGGGCGGCCGGCCCCGTACGTGCGGTCACCCTGGCGAAACCGCCCCGCGCGGGGCCCTCAGCGCCTACCGTGCCCCTGAGGGGGACGGGAACGCACGGGAGGGTGGGGCAGATGGACGAAGAAGAGGACCTGCGGCTGGCGAGGATGACGCCGGAGATCTCCCGGCGCACCCTCACCATGCTGCGCGGTCTCGCCGGACTCGAGCCACCCGAGCAGGTTCCCGAGGACGCGATGATCGTCGCCGACGCGATCCTGGCCGAGCACGGCACCGACGGGCTGCGCGTCCTGGTCATGACCCTGGCGGCCTGGGCCACGGCGCAGATCGAGAACGTCGCCGAGCTGAGCCGGCGCAGCCACGAGGCGGTCCTCGACGCGATGGAGCTGGCCTGCCTGGAGGCGAACGCCGAGGAATGACCCCGCGCCGGGGCCCTGCGGAAGGACCCGCCGGACGGAACGGGCGCCGCGGCCCCCGGAGGGACTTCCGGGAGTCGTCGGCGATGCCCCCGTCCGGCGTGTGCAGGGCCGCCTGCGGGGTACTCGGAGAACCGGGTGATGCGCCGCGCCCGCATTCGCACGGGCGTCGGCGACACTGGGGGTAGTGGGGGGCCCTGATCGGAGGCCGTCGTGAGCACACCTTCCCCCATCCGAATCGCCGCCGTCCTCTCCGCCGAACACCGCGGACGGCTGATGTCACAGGCCCGCGAGGTCAACTTCCCCGAAGGCGCGACGATCTTCGAGGAGGGCGGCCGCACCGAGGCCTTCTGGATCGTGCGGTCCGGCACGGTGACGCTCCAGATCCCCCTGCCCGGCCGCCGGCCCGCCCCCGTGGAGAACCTCGGTCCCGGTGAACTGGTGGGCTGGTCCTGGCTCTTCCCGCCGTACGTGTGGCAGCTGAGCGCGGAGGCGATGACCCCGGTGCGCTCGTACGAGTTCGACGCGACCGCCGTGCGGATGCTGATGGACGCCGATCCCGCCTTCGGCTCCGCCGTCGGCCACTGGGTCGGACGCGTGCTCGCGCTGCGGCTCCAGCAGACCCGCACGCGGCTCATCGATCTCTACGCCCCGCGCATCTCGACGACCCGCTAGCACGTCGAAACCACTCCCGGGGGCGGGTCGGGACCGGCCCCCGGAATGTTTCAGCGCGTGTGTTCGGCCGATTCGACGGCCCGCTCCCCCACAGGTCAGCACCCTCACACCGCTGCGGTCTGCATACATTCGCTTACGATCGGTGACGAGAAATGGGGGTACGAACGGGCGTTCACGGTCCGTGTCGGCAAGACTCCTGTCCGCTATCCGAAGCAACCACTCAAGGGAGTTCGAAATGCGGTCCATCGCAAAGGGTCTCGGCCTCGGTTCCGCCGCCATGGCGCTCACCGCTCTCACGGCCCTGGCCTGGCCCGGAGCTGCCGACGCCGCACCGTCCGGTGCGGAGAGCCTGTACGCGCCGTCCGCCCTCGTCCTCAGCATCACGGCCGGGGAGGACACCGCGCACGGCACGGTGCTGCGCGCGGTGACGCTCGTCTGTGCACCGGCCCCCGGTGGGACGCACCCGGCCTCGGCCGCCGCGTGTGCCGAACTGCGTGCGAACGCACACGAGTTGGACGCGGTCGCGGCGCCGGGCGCCGGCGTCGACTGCACCAGGGAGTGGAACCCGATGACGGTCACCGCCGACGGGGTGTGGCAGGGCCGCCGGCTGCACTACGCGTACACCTTCGGCAACCCCTGCGGCCTGCGGCACACCAGCGGCGCCCTGTTCGGCTTCTGACCCGGCACGACGCGACCGGCCGGGCGGCGTCGTGCGACCGCCGTCCGGCATCCCGCCTCACGCCGGCCGGGCCGTCAGCCCGCCGGCCCGTCAGCCCAGTTCGAGGCTCGTCACCCCGTACATCCCGGCCAGCTCGACCTCCGGGGCGGGCCCGGTGTACATCCGGGCGGCCTCGAAGGAGGGGGTCAGCCCCAGACCGGCCAGCAGGGCGGTGGCCGCCGGATTGGCGTCGGGCACGTCCACGGCGACCGCCCCGTCGGGGGTGTGCTCAGCGAGCCGGTGCAGCAGGGCGGCCGCGATGCCCGGGGTGGAGGCGTACAGCGGGCCGATCCGGGAGGCCCCGCTGCACGGGCGGACCACGCCGAGGCCCTCGATCCGCCCGTCGCGGACGGCGGCGAGGGCAGTCCGGCCGGGCAGAGCGGTCCAGGCGGACAGGAAGGCGTCGCGCGACGCGGGGAAGAACCGGCGGTCGTAGGCGGCCAGCTGCCCGAAGGGGAGCGAGGCCGCGTCGACCACCTCGACCCCGGCCCCGCCGGCGCCGGCGCCGACGCTCGACCCGTTCACCGGTGGGACTCCCTCGTACCGGACGTTGTTCCAGGCCGAACGGAACCCGGACTTGCGGTAGTTGTCCTGCTGGTCGACCACCCCGTCCAGGCCGACGAGCCGCCCGTCGAGCCGCTCCATCCCGGCGTGCCACAGCCGGATCCCGTAACCCTGCCCGCGGACGGCGGGGCGGGCGATGTAGAAGCCGATGAACCCGAAGGCGGACCCGTACCGCACGGCCGAGATGCAGGCCACCGGTTCACCGTCGATCCGGCCGACGAGGAAACCGGCCGGATCGGCGACCGCGAAGGCGAACCGGTCGGAGTCGCCGGGGTTCCACCCCTCCTCGTCGGCCCAGGTACGGATCGTTTCCATGTCGGCGGCGCTCGCGCCGGTGATCTCGAATCCCGTCATGTCCGGTGTTGTACCAGACGGCGTACGAGCGGTCAGCCCGCGCAGATCACGTCGTCGAGCTTGATCGGCCGGGAGTCGAGCCGCACGTACGCCGTGAACGTGTCGGTGCTGTCCGCGCTCCAGTGGGTGGTGACGGTGGCCCAGCCGACACCGGCCGACTGGGCGACGGTGACCGCCCCGATGGCGATCTCCCACGGCTCGTTCTGCGCGCAGAGCAGAACGTCGGAGTGCGGGTGGTGCGCCTGCTTCTCCCTGAGCTGCTGCGAGACGCGGTGGTCGCGGTCGTACGCGGAAGGGCCGTGGTGGCCGTAGAAGGAGGTGAGGAAGGCACTGATCTCGGCGGCGTTGTGCCGGTGGCGGGCGGCGACCGGGGCGGGGTCGGCGACGGCAGTGGTCGGGGCCGGCAGCGCGAGCAAGGGCAGCAGCAGGGCACCGAGGCTGTACGGCATGATCTTCATGCGGGATGTGTAACCGCCTGAGGTCTGCGCGGGCAGGGGTGGACGGCGTATCTCACTCCTGTGGGGGGCGGGATTCACCGCAGGAACGCCCCTCTCGGACGAAGACAAACCGGTCGCGGTCCCGTACCGGCCGTACGTAGGGTCGCAGCATGGGTAAGCCGCTTGTCGCAGTGTTGAGTGGGGCCGGGATGTCCACCGACTCCGGGATTCCGGACTACCGGGGGCCGCAGGGGTTGTGGCGCCGGGATCCCGGGGCCGAGAAGCTCGTGACGTACGAGTACTACATGGCGGATCCGGAGATCCGGCGCCGCTCCTGGCAGATGCGCGCCGAGGTCGGCGCCCTCGGGGCGCAGCCGAATGCCGCGCATCTGGCCGTGGCCGCGCTGGAGCGCGGCGGTACCCCGGTACGGGTGATCACGCAGAACGTGGACGGGTTGCACCAGCTCGCCGGGATGCCTCCGCGCAAGGTGTTCGAGCTGCACGGGACCGCGCGGGCGGTGGTCTGCACGTCCTGCCACGCCCGGTCGGGGATGGACGAGGCGCTGGCCCGGGTCGCCGCCGGTGAGCCGGATCCCGCCTGTCTGGCCTGCGGCGGGATCCTCAAGTCGGCGACCGTGATGTTCGGCGAGCGGCTCGACCCCGAGGTGCTGCGGCAGGCCGTGGCCGTGGCCAAGGGCGCTCACGTGTTCATCGCCGTCGGGACCACGCTCCAGGTGCAGCCCGCCGCCTCGCTGGCCGGGATGGCCGCGGAGGCGGGGGCCCGCCTGATCATCGTGAACGCCGAGGAGACCCCGTACGACCCGCTCGCCGACGAGGTGATCCGCGAGCCGATCGGGACGGCCCTCCCGGCGCTGCTCGCGCGGATCGGCGACCTCGGCCCGGCTGCCCAGGGGGTTGGGCCGGGGCCCTGCTAGCCCGCGTCGGCCGCCCGCCGCATTTCCGCCACGTCCAGCTTCTTCATCTTCATCATGGCCGCGGTGGCGCGGGTGGCCCGCCCCGGGTCCGGGTCGGAGATCAGGTCGATGGCACCGGGCGGGATGACCTGCCAGGACACCCCGAACCTGTCCTTGACCCAGCCGCAGGCGGATTCCTGGCCGCCGTCCTTCGTCAGCTCGTCGTAGTAGTAGTCCGACTCCGCCTCGTCGGCGCAGTGGATCTGGAACGAGATCGCCTCGGTGAAGGGGAACTGCGGGCCGCCGTTGAGGCCGATGAACTTCTGGCCGTTGATCTCGAACTCGACGACCATCACGTCACCGGCCGTGCCCGGGCCCGCCTCGTTGTAGTAGCCGGTCCGCCCGATCTTCCCGTCCTTGAAGACGGACACGTAGTAGTCGGCGGCGGCCTGCGCATCGCCGTCGAACCACAGACACGTGGTGAATCCGTTGCTGCTGCTCATGACTGCCTCCAGGCGGGTGCGTGGTCGAGTCCGTGCGGTGGGCACCGTCTCGCTCAATACAGACCGGCCCCGGGCCCGAAATTCATCGGTGGGCCCGGGGCCGGTCCGTAACGCTTCCCGAATGCACTCCAACGGCTTACACCGCGGGCTTGACCGCCAGGGAGAGCATCCGGTCGACGACGCGCTCGGCGGCGCCGCCGTCGTCCAGGTCGCAGAACTCGGCGCGGAACGCGGCCCGCGCCTCCTTGAACTCCGCCCCGACCGCGTCCACGTTGCGCACGGCCTCGATCAGGCTCGCCGAGTCCGCCAGCAGCGGGCCCGGGGCCTTCTCCGCCAGGTCGAAGTTGAAGCCGCGCAGCGTGGTCCGGTAGTGCTCCAGGTCGTACGTGAAGAGCAGGATCGGCCGGTCGGTGAGCGCGAAGTCGAACAGCGCCGAGGAGTAGTCCGAGATCAGCACGTCGGCGACGAGCAGCAGGTCCGTCGCGTCGGGCCAGCGGGACACGTCCACGACGAAGCCGTCGCGCACGTCGTCGCGGACCTGCTCGGTGACGTGGTGGTGGCCGCGGACCAGCAGGACGTGGTCCTCGCCGAGCTCGCGCCGCGCGGCGTCCAGGTCGATCTGCAGGTCGAGCTTGTAGCCGCCCGACCAGCCCTCGCGGTTCTCGCGCCAGGTCGGCATGTAGAGGACGACCTTCTTGCCCTCGGGCAGGCCGAGCCGGCGGCGGACCTCCGCGATCCGCTGCGCGTCGGGCTTGACGAGCGCGTCCGTACGCGGGCTGCCGGACTCGATGACCTCGCCCTGGTAGCCGAGGGCGCGCTTGAGGAGGGGCGTCGCGTACGAGCTCGGGGAGGCGAGCAGCGACCACTGGGCGCTGTCGTGCTCCAGACCCTCGAGGATCTCGGGGCTCGTGTAGTAGTCGTGGATGAAGTCGTGGCCGATCTCCTTGATCGGCGTCCCGTGCCAGGTCTGGACGACGATCTGGCCGGCGCGGCGCTGGAAGCGCCGCGGCACGTTGTCGTTCACCACGTAGTACCGGGCCCGGGCCAGGACCTCCCAGGCTTCGACGCTGTCGTACTGCACGGCGCGGGCGGTCGCGGGGACCTCGGCGCGGCCGTCGCGGACGAGCCAGACGTGGTCCAGCTTCTCGCCGCGGCGCAGCAGCTCCTCGTGGATGGCGCGGGGCGAGTCGCCGGCGCCGTTCCCCTGGAAGGTGTCGTAGACGACGATGTCCTTGACCGGCAGGGCGCGCTGCGCCGGGTAGGTCTCGTACCGGGTGACGCGCTGGGCGTACCGGGAGCGGTCGTGCGGGCTGAGCAGCGGGTCGGCGACGAGCACCATGCGGTCGTAGAAGCGGGCCTCGACCCGCATCCGGCGGCCCTCGACGGTGAGGGCGTGCGGCCCGGCGTGCAGGGCGGTGGGAGCGAACTGCACCGGGGCGCCCCGGTCGACGCCGAGCAGGCCCGCGGTGGTGCCGCCCTGGGCGAGCGGGCGCAGGGTGGGCCACCAGCGGCCCTGCGGCAGCGTGGTGCGGCCGGCGTAGGCCTCGGGGAGCACGGGCTCGAACGAGGACTCGAAGCGGTCGCCGTCACGGGTGACGGGGTAGCTGAACTCGGTGCCGTGGGCGTCGTGCAGGACCAGCTCGTACGGCTCGTCGGTCGGGGCGACGAAGCGGCCCTTCAGCGTGACGGTGCCGTTCCGGGTGGCGACGGAGTCGACGAGCGGCGGCGAGGGCTGCACCGAGAGGGTCAGGTGTCCGGTGTTGCCGCGCTTGGCGAAGAGGGTGCGGCCGGCGTCCCCGCCGGTCAGGGGCACGACCAGGCCGGCGAAGCCGCCGCGCTCGTCGTGCACGAGACGGTGGTCGGAGCCGTCGGCGCCGACGACGGTCAGGCTCCACGGCTCGGGGGTCCACTCGCCGGGCTCGCACGCGGCGTCCGGTACGGCGGCCAGCCCGGCCAGCGGTACGCGGACGGTGAACGGGATGCGCCCGGCGCCGCCGGCGGCGGTGGTCTCGAGCGGGAAGGTGAGGACGGTGCCGGTGGAGACGTGCTCGGCACGCAGGGTCGCGTCGGCGCCGATCTCGGCGGCGAGCTCGCCTGCCACCTCGACGGCGTCGTCACCGGCCGGGCGGACGTCCAGGGCGCGGGCCCGGACGACCTCCACCTGGATGGTGAGGGCACCGGTGGAGTTCGGGACGATGCGCACGTCCGGGGCCACCCAGTGGGCGGGCGGGTTCTGGCCGGTGTCGGACTCGCCGCCCTTGAGGCGGGCGCGGTGCAGGCCGCCGGCGCCGGTGACGGCGATGGACGTGGTCCATATGCCGTCGTTCCACTTGCCGCCCGTCTGGAAGGCGGTGGGGTCGACGACGGCGGTGAAGCCGGCCCAGTCGGCGTGCCGCAGGGCGAGGTGCGGGGAGTTCACGGTGGCCATCGGGGAGGCGACCGTACGGGTGCTGACGACGGTGCGGCGGCGCTTGCCACCCTCGCGGAACACCAGCACCTTGCGCGAGCCGAGGCGGCTCTCCGCGCCCAGGTGGCCGGGCAGCGCGTAGCCGCGCAGCAGCAGCTTGCCGTCGCTCCACACGGCCTGCTCGAGGCGGCTGACGACGCGGCGCTCGCGCGGGCCGAGGGTGAGGATCTTGGCGGGGACCGGCGGGCGGCCGTGCAGGAAGGGGTAGTCGGCCTGCGGGCGGGCCAGCCCCTTGACGGGGACGCTGTAGGAGTAGTCGCTCTGGTGCTGCGTGAGGGCGATGAAGTCCTCGACGCGGCCTTCGCGGGCCAGGTACGCCTTGAGGCGGTCGGCGACGGTCAGGGCGGACCAGGGGCCGGTGCCGATCTCGCGGACGAGCCCGCCGACCTCCTTGACGAAGGCGGCCCGGAAGTCGGCGCCGCCCTCTCCGACGTACTTGTAGATGAGCGGGAGCTCCTCGCTCAGCACGTTGTAGTCGTAGTCGCGCAGGTAGCGGACGTACTTGGCGCCCTCCTTGGCCTTGAGGGCCTCGCGGACCAGGCGGACGGAGGTGACGCGGTCGATCAGGGAGACCGGGTCGGTGGAGCGCTGGGTGATCGAGCGCTCGCCCGTCTCGCGGACGCGCCAGTGGTAGACGCAGTCGCTGATGATGTCGACGCTGGAGGCGAAGTAGTGCGCGGGGATGCTGACGGGGGCGTCCTCGTAGAGGATGCCCTCCGGGTACTGGAAGCCGTGCTCGTCCCAGAAGCTGCGCCGGTAGACCTTGTTCCACGCGGTGCGGTCGGTGACCAGCGCCGGGAACTTGGAGATGTGTGTCTTCAGCTGCGTCTTGGCGAAGGCGGCCCGGTGGCCCCAGGACTGCTGCATGCCGACGGAGCGGAAACGCTTCACGTTGCCGCCGGCGAAGTCGGAGCCGGTCTCGTCGAGGGCGGCGATCAGGCGCTCGTAGGCGTAGTCCGGCATCGTGTCGTCACTGTCGACGAAGGCCAGGTACTCGCTGTCCTTGGAGGCGTGGCGGGCGCCCACGTTACGGGCGGCACCGAGTCCGGCGTTGTCCTGCATGACGACCCGGAAACGCTTGTCCCGCGCGGCGAAGGCCTTGGCGATGACGGCGCTGGTGTCGGTGGACCCGTCGTCGACGAGGATGCACTCGAAGTCGTCGAACGTCTGGGCGGCAATGGACTCCAGGCACTCGTCGAGGTAGAGCTCGACGTTGTAGACGGGGACGACGATGCTCAGGCGCGGGGGCATGGGTGGCGGGTTCTCCAGCGTTTTAAGCTATTTCGATGATCAGGTGATGACAGCATCCTACTCGGTAACGGGATGATAAAGTCCCCCCATCATGGACATATGCCCCTAGTCCCCTGGGGCGGACGGCAAAGAATTCAGCCGCCCGCCACCTGTTCGTCGGGGTCTGACCGAACGTCTGCTCAGACTTCGAGCTCCGCCTCGATCTTCTTGAGCTGGTGTCGGGCCATCGCGAGGTTGGCCCGGCTGCGGTCGAGCGCGAGGTAGAGGAAGAAGCCCTTGGACCCGCGCCCCTTCAGCAGCCGGATGAGGTGGTACTGGCTGCCGAGGGTGATGAGGATGTCCTCGATCTCCTCCTTGAGGCCGAGCATGTCCATGGTGCGGACCTTGGCGCGGACCACGTCGGTGTTGCCCGCCGCGGCCACCTGGAGGTCGAGTTCCTTGCCTCCGCCGATGGTGCCGAGAGCCATGCCGCTGTCGTAGTCGACCAGGGCGGCGCCGATCGCGCCGTCGATGGCGGCGGTGCATTCCTTGAGTGCGGTTTCCACGGTGGCCATGAGAGGCCCTCCTCTTTCTTCTGCCGTTTCTACGGTGTCTGCGGTTTCTGCGGTCAGTCGGTCGGTCGTGGGTACGGGGTGTGGTGCGCCGGGGCGGCTCAGGCCGACGGGATCTCGGGGCCGCGGCGCCCGAGGACGTGGTCGATGAGCTCCGCTATCCGGAGACTGGAGCGGCGGGCCTCCAGATGGAGGCGGCCGACGTTGACGCGGGGCTCCGCGATGAGGGTGAGGACGGCTGCGTCCCCGGCCGCGTAGGTGGCCACGTATCCGTGTTCACCGCGTATGAGCAGCTCACGGAATCCGCCCTGGCCGGTGCAGTCGCTGAGCCGCTGGGCGACTCCCAGGGCGGCCGCGGTCAGTGCGGCGACGGACTCCACCTCGGTGGCGGCGCTGTCCTGTGCGAGGACCAGGCCGTCGGCGCTGCCGGCGAGGGCGCCCGTGAGCTGGGGGACCCGGGCGCGCAGCCTGCGGAGCTCGGCGAGTATGTCGGCCTCGGCCTCGGGGGGCACCATCGCCGTGCTCATGTCGGCCTTTCTCCTTTCGGGCTGCCTCCGCTCGGAGCGGTCGGCGCGCTCGGAGCGCAGAGCCGGTCGCAGCGGGAGCCTCACAGGCTTGCCTCCAGTGCGTCGCGTAACCGGCGAAGCAGCGCCACGTCCGGGGATTGGGTCTGGGTCATCCAGTCGGGCAGGGGTGTTTCGACCGGTGCCAGGACCGGCGCATGGGGGGTCTCGACCAGTCCGGCCGCCGCGAGGCGCCGTACGTCGAGCAGCGTGTGGAACGCCGGCCGGCCCAGCACCCAGGCGAGGTCCGCGGGGGTCCGTACGCCGTCCGCCTGGCCCAGCAGGATCCGCTGGCGCGCGGTGACGGTCTGGCCGGGGGCGGCGGTCCGCGGCACCACGGGGGAGGTGTCCAGCAGCGGGTACGGCCACACGGCGTCGAGCAGTTCCCGCCGGCGCCGGGTCTCCCGCTCGACGGCGGCGGCCGGGACCGAGCGGACGGAGCCGATCCAGTGGGTGGCCCCGCGGCGGAACCGGGAGGGCCCGGTGCCCGGGGACAGGGCGAAGAAGGCGGCGTCGAATATCGCGGCGAGATGGCAGATCTCCAGCTCTCCGCCGGCGAGGCCGCCGCTGTCGACGAGGAAGCGGGCGACCTGGCGGCGGGCGCCGGCCCGGTCCACCGCCTCGCGCCAGCGCTCGGGGGCCAGACCGCCACCGGTGGTGAGGAGGACGTCGAGGCCGGGGGTGGCCGGGCTCTCGGCGTGCACGATGCGGCCGTCCTCCAGGAAGAGGGTGCCGCGGTCGCGGAGCAGGGCGCCGGTGGCGCGCTCGGCGGCGAGCCGGGTGAGCAGGGGGGAGATGGCCACGGCGGGGAGCCCGCCGACCTGGGCGGCGGTCATCTGAGGACCAGCCCCTCGGCGAGGGCGCGGAGTCTGTGCCGGGCGAGGGCGAGGTTGCCGTCGGCGCGGTCCAGCCACAGGTGGAGGAAGACGCTGCTGTCGAAGCTCGTCTCGACGAACCGGAGGACGTGGTAGCCGGTCCGGGTGGTGACGATCAGGTCCTCCACCGGCAGGCCGGCGGGCTCGCCCTGGGCGGAGTCCGGGGCCGGCTGGGCGAAGGACTCGTACTCGGCGGCCGCCCGGGCCAGCTCGGCGGTCTCGGCGGCGGTGGTCTCGTGGTCGCCGACCGGCGAGTCCCCGGCGGTGCCGAGGGCCAGTCCGCTGCTCCAGTCGACCAGCGCGGCCCCCCGCGCACCAGGCAGGGCCATGGCTTCGAGCAGGCATTCGTCGATCCCGGGCACGCGGGCTCCCCTCCCGGCCAGACGTGCGAAGTGCACGGTCTACGGCGCGACAGGAGGGAACTTACTCACGTTCCACAGCACGGAAGGGGCTTCTGGCATTTTCCGCGGGAACATGCACAGAACCACGCGACAGCTTGGCCGGAACCCGTCGACTTCTGATCACGAATGTTGATCACGGCCGCAGATCGCGCAAGAGCGCACGGGCGCTCAGGAAGCAAGCGGAAGATGCTCCGCGAGCCGGAACGCGCCGCCCTCGCGCTCCACGTATCCCTCGTGGGTGAGGGTGCGCAGCAGGTGGTACACGGTGGGCAGCGGAATGCCGGTGACCCGCGCGAGCCGTTTGGCCGTCGCCCCGCCCTCGGCGTACATCGCCTCGACGAGGCGCAGCGCGCGCTGCACGGAACCGATCAGGGTGGGTGCGCTGTCCTTCTGGCTTCCGTCGGTGCCCATGAATACTCCCCCTGCTCCGGTACGAGTCCTGGCACCCCCATAAAAGTCGCTTACCGCCCGCAATCCCAGCTGACTCGCGCACTTCCGGGCATAAGATCACCACGCTTCGGCTCCGCTCCCCCCACAGTCGGGCAAAACGCCGCACTCCGGCCCGGGCGCGGGCTATTGGGTGCACGTCACGAAGGCCGGGAGGGGGGTGTCCTCGATCAGGTGGCGGGGCAGGGACAGGGCGAAGCGGTGTTCGAGGACGGCGAGGGTGCGGCGGTCGCGGTCCGCGCAGGGTTCGTCCTCGGGGCGGGCGTGGGTGCCGTCCGGGGCGAGGATCCCCGCCGCGACCAGTTCCGGGAGCAGGAAGTCCGGCCGGTGGCCGCCGCGCCAGCCCTCCTCGCCGAGGCCGAAGCAGCACACGATCTCGCCGTCCCGGGCGTACGCGAACTGCTTGGGCGGGTGGTCCGGCTGTGGGTCGAGGTGGACGGCCTCGACGCCGGACCGGGAGACCTCGGACAGTCGCTCCGCCCCGGCCGGCATGCCGTGCTCGACGGCGAAGGACCAGCCGCCCCAGCTGCCGACGCGGGCCACGCCGTCGCCGTCCATGCTCTCGGTCACCATGCTCCAGGCGTCCGTCGCGCCCAGCGGGCCGGGCCGGATGCCCGGCAGCGCGCCGAGGCGCAGCGCGAGTTCGCCGGGTGTTATGCCGCGGGCGAAGGTGAGGCCGGCGTACCAGCCGTCCCAGTCCGCCAGCCACCGTATGCCGCCGCCCGAGCCGCCGGTCATCTCCACGGTCCCTCCGCGCGTCGTGCGGGCACTCCCCACCGGCACAATAATCAGTGCGCGGGGCGCTCCGGGAGGAGGCGCTCGACCATCGTCCCCACGAGTTCCTCCAGCGGGTACGGCTCGAGCAGCGCCGACGCGGTGCAGGAGCCGTACGGGCATGGGCGGTTCCCTGCCGGTGTCCGGACTGCGGAGCACGCACGGTGGCCACTCCACATGCAGTGATTCGGACACGCCGGCGGATGCGGCACGGTCCGGACCCTCCCCTCGAACGCTTCCCACGTGTCACGCTGCCCGTCATGGAGCGGATCATCGAGGAGATACGAGAGGACCTGTCGCGCCGCATCGCGGTGACGGCGGACCGGCTCGCCGACCGGACGCTGGCCGAGGACCCGGCGTACGCCGCCCTGCTCGGCCGGGCCGAGCTGCGCGAGCGGATCCACCACAACCTGCGGCAGGCCGTCGAGGGTCTGGTCCTCGGCGTCCGGGGGCTG
Source organism: Streptomyces sp. NPDC002209 (assembly GCF_042890265.1). Taxonomy (NCBI): domain Bacteria; kingdom Bacillati; phylum Actinomycetota; class Actinomycetes; order Kitasatosporales; family Streptomycetaceae; genus Streptomyces; species Streptomyces sp. NPDC002209. The sequence continues at coordinate 21,698 of NZ_JBIARX010000023.1, forward strand.
CCCGTGGAACTCGCCGATGCGCGCGCCACCGGCACGCTCCGCGCGGAACAGGGCCTGCCGCTCGCCTCGTTGCTGCGCACCTACCGGCGCGGTGGCCGGCTGGTGTGGCAGGCCCTCAACGAGGCCGTGGCCGCGCACGATCCGGCGGCGCTGCCCCGGCTGCTGCCGGCCGCGGCCGTGCTGTGGGACGTACTGGACCAGCTGACGGACGCGGTGGCCGACGCGTACCGCCGTACGGAGGCCGCGCGCTGGGACCGCGACCGGGAGCGCCGGGCCGCCCTCCTGGACGCGCTGCTCGACGGCGCGGGTCCGTCGGACGGGCCCGCGGTCTCGGAGGCGGCTGCCCAGCTGGGGCTGCCCGAGCGCGGCCGGTTCGCGGTCGTCGTGCTCGGGGCGGGCGGCTCGGGCGGCTCCGGCGAGCCGGCCGCGAGCGGCCTGCGGGTGCTGTGGCGGATCCGCGCCGACGGCGAGACCGGCCTGGTGGAGCTGGGCCACCATCCGCTGGAGTCCGTACGGGAGCTGCTCGGCCCGCTCGGAGCCCGGGCCGGGGTCAGCCCGGTCGTGGAGACCCCCGGCGACCTGGCGCGGGCGCGCTGGCTGGCCGCGCTGGCGCTGCGCACCGTCCCGGCGTCCGGCGGTCCGTGCACCGCGCTGCTGGACGAGCGGCTGCCGACGGCGCTGGTCGCCTCGCAGGCCGAACTCGCGGGCCGGCTGCGGCAGGTGGTGCTGGGGCCGGTACTGGCGCTGCCCGCGGAGGACCGCCGGGTGCTGCTGAACACGCTGGGCACCTGGCTGACCTGCCAGGGCTCGACGACGTACGCCGCCCAGCGGCTGTACTGCCACCGCAACACCGTCTCGAACCGGCTGCGGCGCCTCGAGCAGCTGACCGGCCGCACGCTGTCCGACCCGGCGCACGTGGTGGAGCTGGCGCTGGCCCATGCGGCGGTGCTCCAGCGGGCCGCCGGCGAGGGGGCCGCACCGGGGGCGAAGCCGGCCGGCCGCGCCCCGCGCCGCAGCGGCTGACGTCAGGCCCTCGTCGACTCCGCCGGCTCGTGCGGCGCGGCCGGCCGGGCCGACTCGAGCAGGTACGGTACGTCGATCACCGCGACGCCCGGGGTGAACAGCAGCCTCGCCTTCAGCCGGAGCGCGTTCTGGTTGTGCAGCGGCTGCTCCCACCAGTGCCCGACCACGTATTCGGGGATCACCACGGACAGGATGTCCGTCCCCTCGGCGGCGGCCAGCTCCTGGATGTGCGCGAGCACCGGCCCGACGACCTCGCGGTACGGGGAGTGCAGGATCTTCAGCGGGACGCCCGGGTCGTGTTCCGCCCAGGCCTCGCGCAGCCGGCGCGCGTCCTCCTCGTCGGCGGCGACGGTGACGGCCGTGAGGGTGTCCGGCCGCAGCGCCTGCGCGTAGCCGAGCGCCTTCAGCGTCGGGGCGTGCACGTTGGCGACCAGCACCAGTACGTGGTGGCGGGAGGGTTTGCGCGGTTTGACCCCGGGGGCGACGGCGACCTGGGCCGAGACCCGGTCGTAGTGCCGGCGGACCCCCTTCATGCCGACGAACAGCAGCGGCATCGCGATGACGACCAGCCAGGCGCCGTGCGTGAACTTGGTGAGCAGGACGATGACCAGGACCACCGCGGTCAGGGTGGCGCCGACCGCGTTGATCGCCCTCCGGCGGTGGATGTGGATCCGCTGCTCCCGGGGCGTGGCCGGGGAGGCGAGCTCCCGCCGCCAGTGCCGGACCATGCCCGCCTGGGAGAGGGTGAAGGAGACGAAGACGCCGATGATGTAGAGCTGGATGAGGCGGGTCAGCTGGGCGTCGAAGGAGACGATGAGGGCGACGGCGACGAGCGCGAGCAGCACGATGCCGTTGGAGTAGACGAGCCGGTCGCCGCGGTTGAAGAGCTGGCGCGGCGCGTACCGGTCCTTGGCCAGGATCGAGGCGAGCATCGGGAAGCCGTTGAAGGCGGTGTTCGCGGCGAGGATCAGCACGCCCGCGGTGACGGCCTGGAGCAGGTAGAAGAGGAAGTGCCAGTTCCCGAAGGTGGCTCGGCCGATCTGGGCGAGCGCGGTGGACATCGGCGTGCCCGGCGGCAGGCCCAGCTCCGTCGGGTCGGCGGCGACGTGCACCTCGTACACCATGGCCAGGATGGTGATGCCGAGGAACATGGTCACCGACAGGACGCCCATCACGGCCAGGGTGTTGGCGGCGTTGCGGCTCTTGGGCTTCCGGAAGGCGGGCACGCCGTTGCTGATCGCCTCGACACCGGTGAGCGCCGTACAGCCGGAGGCGAAGGCGCGCATCGCGAGGAGCACCAGGCCCAGGCCGGTGAACGTGCCCTCGGCGGTGATGGGGAGGTCGGCGGACTCGGCGCGGATGGTCGCGCCGCTCGCCAGCCGGACCGCCGCCACGGCGAACATGACGTAGATGACGAGGACGAACCCGTAGGTCGGAATGGCGAAGATGCGTCCCGACTCCCGTACGCCGCGCAGGTTCATCATCGTCAGCAGCACCACGAACCCGACCGACAGGACGACTTCGTGGTCGCTGAGGGAGGGGATCGCAGAGGTGATGGCGTCCACGCCGGAGACCACGGAGACGGCGACGGTCATGACGTAGTCGACGAGCAGCGCGCTGGCGGCCGTCAGCGCGGCGGTCTGGCCGAGGTTCTCGGAGCTGACGATGTACGCACCGCCGCCGCCGGGATAGGCGTAACAGGTCTGCCGGTAGGAGGCGACGACCACGATCATCAGGAAGACGATGGCGGCGGCCGCGTACCAGGCGAGGTGGAGCAGCGCGACGCCGCCGAGGGCGAGGATCAGCAGGATCTCCTCGGTGGCGTAGGCCACCGAGGAGAGCGGGTCGCTGCAGAAGATCGGCAGCGCGAGCCGTTTGGGCAGCAGGGTCTCGCCCAGTCGCGCGGTGTCGAGCGGTTCGCCCACCAGCACGCGCTTCAGATTGATACGCCTCATCCCGGCATGATCGTGCATGTTTCATGCACTTTGTCCCTTATCTGGACTGTGTCATGGCGCGAACCCGGCCAGTTCCTCGGCCCGGTGAGCCAGCCACAGGTCGTGCCGTGCGCTCGGCGAGCGCAGCAGCGAGCGCTCCAGCAGCGCCTCGATCCGGGACAGCCGCTTGCGCGTGCCCGGCACCGAGATGCCGAGCGCGGCCGCCGCCGGGACCAGCTGCGCGTCGTGGAGCAGCCAGGCCCGTACGGTCTCCCGGGCGCCGGGCGGGGCGTCCCGCCCGGTCAGCGGCGCCAGGTGCGCGCGGGCCCAGGCCGCCAGGTCGGGGTGGCGCAGTACGCCGTCCAGGCCGTCCGCAGCGCCGGCCGCGCCGGCGCGGGGAGCCCGCGCGCCGGCGCCCGGGGAAGCCCCCGCGCCGCCGCCCGCCCCGCCCGGGGTCAGCCGCAGCGCGAGCGAGAGCGCCGCCTGCTCGGGGAGCCGCGCGAGGTCCGTGCCGAGCACCGACTCGATCAGGCGCAGCCGGGTGGCCAGGGTGTTGCGGTGGATCTTCAGCAGCCGCGTCGCGTGCGAGCAGAAGTTCAGCCACGCGTGCGCGGTGGCCCGCAGCTCCTGCGCGCCGGGGTCCTGGGGGCGCCGGGGCACGTACGTGTGCAGGGGTGCGAGCAGCGCCTCGGCCCAGCCGGTCCCGGCCGCATGGGCGGCCAGCTCCAGCTCGGGCCCGGGGCCGAAGCGGGCACGGCGCCCTACGCGGCCGCGGGCGACGGCCAGGGCGTGGAAGGCCTGGGTGTAGGCGGCCGGGGCCTCGCGCAGCGGCAGTTCCGTGCTGGCCCCGACGGTGCAGTCGCCGACCGCCGCCACCAGCGCCTCGGCCAGCGGATCGTGCTCGGCCGAGACCGCCGCGAGGTCGCCGGGGACCAGGACGATGAGGTGGCGCACGTACACCGGGCAGCGCACGATCCAGGCCCGGCCGCCCGTCAGCTCCTCGCAGAGCCGGGCCACCTCGCCGCGCGCCCCGGCCCGGCACTCCACGACGTACATCCGCATCGGCTCGGGCAGCGAGGGGCAGAGCGCCTCGGCGATCTGGTGGGCGGTGGAGAGCCGGCCGTTCATCAGCAGGTGCAGGACGGCCTCACGCGCCCGTGATTCGGCGAGTTCGGCCCGCTCCTCGCGCCGCTCGGCCTCCTCGGCCCGCAGGACGAGGGCCAGTACGGCGGCGGCGTCCGCGAGCAGGGCGGACGCTCCCGGGTGGTGCGGCAGGTCCAGTACGGCGGCCAGCGCACGGCTCCCGTCGAGCGCGAACAGCAGCGCGGCCGAGCGTTCGCCGTGCAGGACGGCCGAGCGCACGCCCCGGGCGTGCAGCTCCGCGGCCCCGCGGACGGCGAGCTCCGGACCCGCGGGTGCGCCGGCGTCCACCACGCCGGTCCAGCCGCCCAGCCGGGCGGCGAGCCACTGCAACAGCGCGGCCGAGCCGCGGGATTGGGCGAGCCGGTGCAGTTTGAGGACGTCCTCGGACCGGCTGCGGGTCCGGTCCGCCGGCGTGTGCGGGATGGGCGGGTGCGAAATGAGAGGTTCCCTTCGGTCCGGGTCGCGCTGTCGCAGTCAACCACCCGGCGCATCACTGTGCTCGGTGATACCCCTCCCGCCCGGTCACTGTGCACGGCGGACCCTGCGAACCGGCAACCGGCCGCCTAGGTTTGACCGCGAGCGGTCGGGCCCCGGGATCGACGGGGGAGTCCCCGGGGCCCCTCTCGCTCGCGCCCGGGCGCTCACATCCGGGCGGCCGCGCTGCGGATGGCCTCCCGGATGCGGAAGTAGGTGCCGCAGCGGCAGATGTTGGCGATGGCGTCGATGTCCTCGTCCGTGGGCGCGCCGGTGCGCTTCAGCAGGGCGACGGCGGCCATGATCTGGCCGGGCTGGCAGAAACCGCACTGGGCGACGTCCTGTTCGAGCCAGGCCTCCTGCACGGGGTGCAGCTCGTCCCCGTTCGCCAGCCCTTCGATGGTGGTCACCGTCTTGCCGGCGCACGCGGCGACCGGCACCACGCACGGGCGGATGTCCGCCCCGTCGAGATGGCTGGTGCAGGCCTTGCAGACGTCCACGCCGCAGCCGTACTTGGGGCCGCGCACGCCCAGCATGTCGCGGAGCACCCACAGCAGGGGCAGATCGTCGGGCGCGTCCACGGTGACGCTCTGCCCGTTGACGGTGAAGGTGTGCGAGGGCACGGCGGACTCTCCTGAACTGACGGGCTGTTCTAGCGGGGGTACGGGGTGAAGTCGACGTCGAAGTCGAGGGGGAAGCTGCGCGGCTTGTTGCCGGTGGCCCGGGCCCAGGCATTGGCGATGGCGCCCACCGCGGCGGGTACGCCGAGCTCGCCCGCACCGCCCGGCTCCTCCCCGGTGGCCGGCAGCACGAAGACCCGCACGTCCTGCGGGGTGTCGCGCTGCCGGGCCCAGTGGAACTGGCTGTAACTGCCCTCCAGCGGCAGCCCCTTGTCCAGGTGCAGCCCGGCCTTCAGGGTGGTGGAGATCGCGTCGGTGAGGCCGCCGATCATCTGGGCCTCCAGTCCGCGCGGGTTGACGGGCAGGCCCACGTCGACCGCGATGACGGCCTTGGTGACGCGGACGTGCTCCGGGTCGCGGGCGTCGATCTCGACCAGGCAGGCGGTGCGGGACTTGTACTCGTCGTGGAAGGCGATGCCCTGCGCGCAGCCCGCCGGCATCGGCCGTCCCCACTCCCCCTCGGTCGCCGCCTTGTCGAGCACCGCGCGCTGGGCGGCGGTCTTCAGGAAGGCGCGCCGGAACTCGTACGGGTCCTTGCCGGTCCGCGCCGCGAGTTCGTCGACCACGATCTCCTCGGCGCCCCGGGTGTTGGCGGAGTACACCGAGCGCCAGGAGCCGGTCGGTATGCCGGTGGGCACCTCGCTGAGCCCGTGGGTGGTGAGCCCGAAGTGGTAGGGGGACTTGACCGTGGTGTGGAACAGGGTCTGCGCCAGGGTCGCGTTGCCGATGCCGAGCGGCAGGCTGGCGGCGGTGGCGGTGATGATCTCGCCGAGCCCGTGCCGGAAGTCGGTCTCGGCGGCGGCCACCCGGTGCTCGAAGCTGAGCACCTCGCCCAGCAGATGGGTGGCGCGGATCTTGTGGTGGGTGGCGGGGCGCATCCGGCCGTGCCGGGTGTCGTCGACGCGGGTCCACATCAGCCGGACGGGACGGCGGCAGGCCTTGGAGACGCGGGCGGCCTCCAGGGCCGCGTCGAAGAAGAGCCGCCGCCCGAAGGAGCCGCCGGCCTGGACCACGTGCACCGTGACCTTGTCCAGCGGCAGGCCGAGGTCGGCGGCGATGGTCTCCCGGGCCACGATCGGGGACTTCAGCCCGGACCAGATCTCGGCGCGGTCGTCCCGTACGTCGGCCACCGCGGAGTTGGTCTCCATGGGCGCGTGGCTGACGAAGGCGAAGTCGAACTCGGCGTCGACGTACGGGGTGAGCAGCGGCGGCACCAGCAGCGGCGGGGTGGCGGCGCGCAGCTTGGCGCGGACCTGCGCGTCCGAGAGCTGGTCTGCGGGACCGGGACCCCAGGTGACCTGGAGGGCTGCCTTGGCGTCGAGGGCCTGCCCGAAGGTCTCGGCGACGACGGCGACGCCGGTCGGGATGGTCACGACGTGCAGGACGCCGGGCATGGCCCGGACGGCGGCCAGGTTGGCGACGGCCTTCACGCTGCCGCCGAGGGAGGGCGGGCGGCGCACCACGCAGGGCTTGGCGCCGGGCACGTCGAGGTCGAGGGTGTACTGCTGGGCGCCGGTGACCATGGCGCGGGCGTCGATCCGGCCGGTGGGCCTGCCGACGAGGGAGTGCTTCGCCGCCTTCTTCGGGGTGGCGCCGAGGACGATCAGGGTGGGGTCGGCGGCGGCCGCGGAGAGGCTGCCGTAGTCGGCCGTGCGTCCGTCGGGGGCCCGTACGGCGCCGTTCGCGGTGGTCAGCGAGGAGGCGGCGAGGCCCCACCGGCGGGCGGCCGCCGCGACCAGGCGGGCCCGGGCGGTGGCGGCGGCCTGCCGGACCGGCCCGTAGAGGGAGCGGATGGAGTTGGAGCTTCCGGTGAGCTGGTTGAACAGCAGCTCGGGCCGCGCGTCGTCCAGTTCCACGCGGACGGCGGCCAGCGGCGCGTCGAGCTCCTCCGCGACGAGCATGGCGACGGCGGTGGTGAGCCCCTGGCCGACCTCCTCGCGCGGCAGGCGGAAGCGGATGGTCCCGTCCGCCTCCACGGCGAGCGCCAGCAGGGCGGAGGTGGGCGCGCCGGCCAGGATGAACAGGTCGCCGAGGTCCACCAGATCGGCCGGGGCGGGCAGGCTCGGGACCACGGCGTGGGCGGGCTGCGGGGCGAGGACGTCGGCTCCGGCCCGGGTGACGAGGGCGAGCGTCGGCGCCGCGACGAGGTACGTGAGGAAGGAGCGGCGGCTCTGCCCGGTCATGTTGCTGTGTCCCAACCCCTGCACGGGCCCGCGTTCGCGGACCTCCTCCGACTCGTTACCGGCACGTAGAGTAGCGATCACGGGGTGGGGTGGGAAGCGGGGCGGCGTTACCGGCCGCGCGGGCAGGGGTCCTTCGTTCGGGGGGTACTCCCGCGGGGGTGTTGATCCGGCTCGGGTACGGGTTCTGCCGCCCGGAGGTCTCGTACATCTCGTCCGTACGATCGATCCGCCTCCTCCGGAGGGCCGGTTTCCGGCCGCGGGGGGACGATGGGAGGAGCGAGGACTGCACTCGCAAAGACACATGAGGAGGTGTGCGGCGGTGACGATGTTCATGGATGTCCACCACGGCATGAAGGGCATCACCGAAGCGGAGCTGATGGCCGCCCACAAGGCGGACCTTGCGATCGAGGGCGACGAGAAGGTGCACTTCGAGCGCGCCTGGGCCGACCCGGAGTCCGGCACGGTGTACTGCCTGTCCGAGGCGCCGTCCGCGGAGGCGGTGAAGCGGATCCACGAGCGCACGGGGCACCCGGCCAGCGAGATCCACCCGGTGCCGCTCGTCGTGTGAGACCCGGGGCGGCACGGGACCGCCGACGGGATGCCGGCAGGGCTGACCGGAAACGTTCGTACAGACGAAGGGGGGGCCGGGAGGCCCTTGGCATATGCCAGAAGCAACGACATTACGGATGTTGCCAAACGCCTTACGGGCCGTCGCCGCCTGTGCAACAGTCGTAACCGGTCCTTCCTTCAGACTTGGCCGTGCCGCGCCGCCTGTATCGGAGTTCTCATGCCGTCCCACCTCTTCGCGGACCGTCCCGCGCAGCCGCCCTCCGGTTCGGTGGACGCCCTGATCTCGCAGACCCGTTGGCTGCGCGGCGAGGTCGACGCGGTGCGCCGCGACACCGTCGTCGACGACGACGACGCCCAGGGCCGCTGGCAGCGCGCCCTGTGCGACCTCGCCGTACACCACCTCGACGACCTGCGCGAGCACCTGGGACAGCTCAAGGAAGGCCTGCCGCCCGCACCCGAACTCGAGGAGCTCCCCGAGGGGGCGCCGGCGGCCGGGACCGAGCCCCAGCAGACCCGTGTCGGCAGCGCCGAGTGGAACCTGCTCACCGACGAGGTCAACTGGTCCGAGGAGCTGTTCCAGATCTTCGGTCGCTCGCCCGAGGCGGGACCGCTCCCCCTCGACGAACTCGGCTCCACGCTCTTCTCCGAGGACCAGCCGCTGCTCACCTCGATGGTGACGGCCTGTCTGGTCGACGGCAAACCGATCGACGGCGAGTTCCGCATCGTCCGGGCCGACGGCCGCGTCCGGACGCTGCACATGCGAGGCGAGCCGGTGCTCGACTCCGACGGCTGCACGGCCTCCATGTGGGCCGTGCTCCGGGACGTGAGTGAGCTGCGCCGAAGCCAGCGCGCCGTACGCGAGTCCCGTGACTCGCTGCAGCGCCGGCGGGAGATCGCACAGACCGAGCACCGGCTGGCGGTCGAGCTGCAGGAAGCCGTGCTCCCCCCGTGGCGCGGCTCCCTGCGGTTCCCGCACCACACCACCGGAGCGCTCGACGTCGCCGCGCACTACCTGCCCTCCACGACGAGCGCCCTGATCGGCGGGGACTGGTACGACGCGCTCGAACTACCCGGCAGCTGCTCGCTGTTGACGGTCGGTGACCTGACCGGGCACGGGGTGACGGCCACCTCCGGGATGGCGATGATGCTGGGCGCCCTGCGCGGCATGGCCATGGCGGGGATCGAGCCCGGCCCGCTGATGGGCTGGCTCAACCAGCTCCTGGAGACCTCCGTACAGCCGGCGCTCGGCTCGGCCGTTTGCTGCCGCTACGATCCCGCGCGCCGTGTGCTGTCCTGGGCGCAGGCCGGCCATCCCGCCCCGCTGCTGTTCCGCGGCAGCTCGGGCCGCGCCTTGCAGCCGCCGGAGGGCGTACTGCTGGGCGCGACCTCCGGGGCGGCGTACGGGCAGGCCGAGGAACGCCTGCAGGCCGGCGACGTACTCGTCCTGCACACGGACGGACTGACGCCGCGCAGCATCGAGTTCAGCCGGGCGGACGGCACCGAGCGGCTGCTGGCCCTCGCGCCGCGGTTCACGGCGGCGCGGTCGGCTCAGGACTGCGTGCGGATGGTGGTCGAGGAATTCGGCGAGAGCGAACGCGAGGACGACGCCTGCGTCCTGGTGGCCAGGGTCGGCGGCTGAGCGCCGGTCGGTGACTCTTCAGGGCCGCGCCGGGAGGCGCGGCCTTTCTCTTCTCCGTACGGGTGCCGGTGCGCGCACCGGCGCGGGGTTCCCGCGCAAGGCCTAGACGGTGCGCTGCGTCGGGCTGTTCGGCAGGGCCATTTTGATCTCCGCGCGCAGGTCCTCGATGCGCGCGTACCCGGCGTACTGGCCGGTGAGCCGGTACATCTCGCGCAGCCGGTCCCAAGTCCGGTGCGAGGAGGTCTCGTTCATCGAGACCAGCGCGAGCCGGGCGTAGCGGTCGGCCTGCTCCGGGTCGTCGGCGATGAAGCAGGCCGAGGCCATGGAGATGTAGTCGAAGATCTGCGAGCGCTGGTGGCCGCCGGACCGCAGCCGAAGCGCCTCCCGGGCGTGCCGCTGGGCGATCGGCGCGACCGAGGGGTCGTGTTCGGCGAGGGTGCGGAACGCCAGGGCCTGCATGCCGTGCATGTCCGCCTCGTCGAAGTTCTGCATCCACGACGGCGGGGGCACGTCGCCCTTGTCCGACACGAACAGGTCCTCGGCCTCCCCGAGGGTGCGGCGCATCGCCTGTCCCTTGCCCATGGCGGCCTGTGCCCAGGCCTCGATGGTGTGCAGCATGGCGCGGGTGCGGGGCAGGGTCTGCTCGCCTGAGCCCGACTGCGCCAGCTTCATGAGGTCGAGGGCCTCGTGCGGCTTGCCCAGGTGGACCATCTGGCGCGCCGCCCGGGACAGCGCTTCGCCCGCCCGCGGCCGGTCCCCGCCCTCCCGGGCGGCGTGCGCGGCGATGACGAAGTACTTCTGCGCGGTGGGTTCGAGACCCACGTCGTGGGACATCCAGCCCGCCAGCACGGCGAGGTTGGCCGCCACGCCCCACAGCCGCCGCTGCAGGTGGTCGGGGTGGTGGTACGCGAGCATGCCGCCGACCTCGTTGAGCTGGCCGACCACGGCTTTGCGCTGCAGTCCGCCCCCCCGGGAGGCGTCCCAGGCGCGGAAGACCTCCACGGAGCGCTCCAGGGCCTCGATCTCCTGGGAGCCGATGGGGGCGGCCTCGTAGCGGTCGTAGCCGACCGGGTCGGCCTGGAAGGAGTCGCCGAAGGTCTGTGGGGCCTTGGCCGGGGCGGGATCGGTGTGCAGCCAGTCGTTCATGGCGTGGGTGAGGGCGGAGCCTGCGGTGAGCGCGACACCCGCGCCCATCAGACCGCGTCGGTTGAGCATGAGGTCCATTCCCGTGAATTCGGTGAGGACCGCGGCTGTGCGTTCGGGCGCCCAGGGCATTCCGTCGGGGTTCTCCTTCGCCCCGTCCGGCTGCCGTTTGGAGGTGCGCCGCTGCCGTACGAACCCGAGGTCCTCGATGGTCACGACACGACCGAGCCGCTCGGTGAACAGGGCTGCCAGTACGGTGGGCACCGGTTCGCGCGGGGTCTCCCCCATGTCGATCCAGCGCCGCACCCGCGAGGTGTCGGTCGCCAGCTGGTGGTGGCCCATGGCCGCCGCCTGCCGGTTGACCATCCTCGCCAGCTCACCCTTCGACCAGCCGGCCAGGCCGAACAAGTCGTTCAGGCGGGTGTTTGGTCCTTTGCTCACGTCAAGCCCCCAGGTTCTCGGCTGATTTGACAGTAGCCCTCCGTCAGGGGCCCCGCGCATATTCGCCAGGCTTCGCCAGGGCACGCTTCGTGGTCCGCCACCCACGGCCGGGTGTCAGGTAGGAATGCGCCTCCCCGACCCGGTCTCCGGGCGGAACTCCCCAGGGTGAAGTACGGGACCGGCGGGGCGGCGTACGCAACTCGTCGGCGCACGAAGGGATCCGTAACGCCATGTACGCAGCAACGTCCTCCGTGTCCGCCCCGGTCCGGCCGCACCGCACGCTCCAGGCGGGTGGCGGCCCCTACCTCGACCCCGGCCGCCAGGCGGCACCGGCGCAGGGCGCCGTACGGGCGCGGCGGATGCCCGGGGCCGGACCGCAGCCGCTCAGCGGAAGAATCGACCTGTCGGGACCGCAGGGTGCGCAACTGCGCACCGCGCTCGCCTCGGTGCAGCGCATCTGTCCCGAGTTCGCGCCGGTGCAGGTGCTGCGGCGCAGCGGCCGGTCGGTCCTGCTGGTCGGGACGACAGGCCGGATGACCGCCGTCGCCAAGGTTTTACTGGACCACTCGCCGGAATGGCGCGAGCGGTACCGGCACGAAATAGCGACGTACCGGGCGTTCGTCCGGCACCGCCCGCCGGTCCGGGTGCCGCGGCTGATCGCCGCGGACCCCGAGAACTGCACGCTGGTGGTCGAACGGATGGCGGGCCGGGTCGCAGCATTGCAGCGGCACCCCGTGGAGGCCCCGCCGCGGGCCGACGTACGGGCCGCCCTGGGCGCGGTGTGCCGGGTGAACCAGTGGCGCCCGCCGGCCGATCTGTTCGGGGACCCGCTGAACTACGCGCAGCGGGTGGCGCGGTACCACGAGCTGGGACTGCTCACCGACCGGGACCTGGGTGATCTGCAGAAGCTGCTGTGCGGGCTGAAACTGGCCGGCGTGCAGCGGCAGTTCAACCACGGTGACGCGCTCCTGTCGAACCTGCTGCTGTCCCCGGCGGGGCCGGTGCTGCTCGACTGGGAGCACGCGGGCTGGTACCTGCCCGGCTACGACCTGGCCACGCTGTGGACGGTCCTGGGCGACGCCCCGGCCGCGCGCAGCCAGATCAGCCGGCTCGCCCAGTCGGCCGGTCCGGCCTCGCGGGACGCCTTCCTGGTCAACCTGATGCTGGTGCTGACCCGGGAGATCCGGATGTGTGAGACGGCGGTCCAGCGCTCCATGCTGGCGAACGCCCCGACCCAGTCCCTGCCGGTGGGCGCCCTGTCCTCCGGCGAGGAGCAGCGGCTGCTGCTGCGCCGCCTGCACGACGACTGCGGCATGGCCCGCAGGGCGGTACGCGCGGCGGTCGGGACCCGCTGATCCCGGCGGCCCGCACCCCGTACGAAAATCCCGTGGTGTACGCACTCGATGTGCGTACCACGGGATTTCGTGCGTTCGGGGACGTCTCGCCCCGACTCGCCACCCCTGCACGTGCCTTGACATCACATGATCCCCCGAACACCTTTTCTGACTCAGCATCAGACATGCTGGAGCCGCCGTCCCCGCCCTCCCCACTCCGCTGGAGCCCGCCCATGTCCGCAAGCGCCGGTCCCGTACGCCCTGATCCCGTACGCCCTGATCCCGCGAGCCCCGGTCCCGTACCGGCCGATCCCGCGCGCCCTGCCCTCCCCTCCCGCCGGACGGTCCTCGCCGGGGCCGGGGCGGGGGTGGTCGCGGCCGCCGTGCTGCCGTCGGCCGTCGCACGCGCCGCGGACGGGGTCCCGCTCGGCGAGTACGACGTCGTCGTGGTGGGGTCCGGGGCCTCCGGGATGACGGCCGCGCTCACCGCCGCCAAGCGGGGTCTGAGCGTGCTGGTGGTCGAGAAGGCGCCGACCTTCGGCGGTTCGGCGGCGCGTTCCGGGGCCGGGATCTGGCTGCCGAACAACTCGGTGATCCTGGCCGCGGGGGTGCCGGACACCCCGCAGAAGGCAGCGGCGTACCTGGCGGCGGTCGTCGGCGACGGCTCGCCGGCCGACCGGCAGGCCGCCTTCCTCGCCCACGGTCCGCGGATGCTGGACTTCGTGATGGCCAACAGCCCGCTGCGCTTCCGGTACATGGACGGGTACAGCGACTACTACCCGAACCTCCCGGGCGGACTGGCGAACGGCCGGTCCATCGAGCCCGACCAGCTCGACGGCAACGTCCTGGGCGCCGAACTGGCCCGGCTGAATCCGGCGTACATGCCGGTCCCGGCCGGGATGGTGGTGTTCAGCCAGGACTACAAGTGGCTGAACCTGGCGGCCGTGAACGCCAAGGGGCTGGCGGTGTCCACGGAGTGCCTGGCGCGCGGCACCAAGGCCGCGCTGTGCGGGCAGAAGCCGCTCACGATGGGCCAGGCGCTGGCGGCCGGGCTGCGGGCCGGACTGATGCAGGCGGGCGTGCCGGTCTGGCTGAACAGCCCGCTGGTCGACCTGGTGCAGGAGGCGGGCGCGGTCACCGGTGTGGTGGTGGAGAAGGAGGGCGTACGGGGTGTCGTACGGGCCCGCAGGGGCGTGGTCGTCGGATCGGGCGGCTTCGAGCACAACGCGGAGATGCGGGCGCAGTACCAGCAGCAGCCGATCGGCACCCAGTGGTCGGTGGGCGCCAAGGAGAACACGGGCGACGGGATCCGGGCCGGGCAGCGGGCGGGGGCGGCGCTGGCGCTGATGGAGGACGCGTGGTGGGGTCCGTCGATCCCGCTGCCGGGCGAGCCGTACTTCTGCCTCGCCGAACGCACCCTGCCGGGCGGGCTGATCGTGAACGGGGCGGGCGCGCGGTTCGTCAACGAGGCGGCGCCGTACAGCGATGTGGTGCACGTGATGTACGAGAAGGACCGGGGCGCGGTCGGCTCGCACATCCCGGCGTGGCTGATCGTGGATCAGAACTACCGCAACAAGTACCTGTTCAAGGACATCCTGCCGACGATCGTGTTCCCGGACTCGTGGTACCAGGCCGGCGCGGCGAAGAAGGCGTGGACCTGGGACGCGCTGGCCGGCCAGATCGGGGTCCCGGCGGGAGCGCTCCGGGCGACCCTCAACCGGTTCAACGCGCAGGCGTGGAACGGGACCGACCCCGACTTCCACCGGGGCGACACGGCGTACGACCACTACTACACGGACCCGGGGGTGCAGCCGAACTCGTGCCTGGCCCCGGTCTGGGCGCCGCCGTTCTACGCCTTCAAGATCGTGCCGGGTGACCTGGGCACGAAGGGCGGCATCGTCACGGACGCGCGGGCGCGCGCCCTGCGGCCGGACGGGTCGGTGATCCGGGGCCTGTGGGCGGCGGGCAACGCGAGCGCGGCGGTGATGGGGCACAGCTACGCGGGGGCGGGGTCGACGATCGGCCCCGCGATGACGTTCGGCTATGTGGCGGCGAACGACATCGCGGACGCGTAGGTGACGGCGGCTGCTAGCCCTGCTGGAAGAGCTCGGCGGGCAGCGGCTTCAGGAGGGCGTACAGGTCGTCGGTGATGGGCCGGTCCCAGCTGGCGATGGTGACCAGCACGTTGTCGCTGCGGTCGAACTGCACGCAGCTGATCCGGCCCTCGGAGAGCTTGATCTTCCGGACGATGAGGAGGTTGTCGCCCTGCATGACGGGGCAGTCCTCGGTGCCGGTGACCTCGACGTCCTCGTCGTTCTCGAGGGCGTCGAGGAGCTGGGCCACCTCGAAGGGGACCTGGCCCTCGGTGAGCTCCCGGGCCGGAGAGCCCTCGGGGAGGTTGCCGATGATCATTGCGGGGCCGCGTCCGCCGAACAGGTCGTAGCGGAGAAAGACGCCCTGGCAGCTGCCGTCGGGCGCGGGCAGCAGCCCGGCCCCGAGATTGCCCGGCCAGTCCCCCGGGTCCATGGCCAGGACGTCGAAGTCCGGGCCGGCGGGTGTGGCGGCGCGGTTGCGGCGGAGGAAGGACATGCCGCCATGGTACGTGCCCGCCCGCGTTTTCCGGTCCCGGGCCCCGCCCGTCCCCCGGAGGGCGTGCCTGCGGGCCCGGCCTGCCGCGGCGGGGGGTGGGGGCGGCTGCGCGGGGCGGGGAGGGGCCCGCGCCGCGGTCAGACCGGCGGGACCAGGGTGAAGTAGTGCCGCAGCAGGTCCGCGTCCCCGGTGACGGCCAGATCGGTGGACGGGATCCGCCGCCAGAGGAACAGCATCAGGTCCGACGCCGTGCCCGCGGCCTCGACGTCCACCGGGTCCGTGACCGCGTGGCCGACCAGGACCCGCTCCCCCGAGAACGTGACCGTCCAGGACTCGGGCCCGTCCGTCCGCCGGAAGCGGTACCGCTCCCCCGCCCCGGCCGGGGCCCCGGCCACGGCCCGCCGGAACGGGGCCATCGCCTCGAAGGTCTGCGGGACCGCGTCCGCGGCGATCGCCGCGGCGACCGGCTCCGGCGCCCCGGTCGCGGACTGGGCGTCCCACCGGTGCACGGCCAGCTCGATGGTCTGCATGCGCAGCCAGAAACCGCTCGTGCGGTCCCCGGAGTCCGCCGACCACGTCCACACCAGCACGTCCGGCCCGAGCTCTGCGAAGAGGGCTTCCAGCTGCCGCGCGCCCTGGGCGAACCACTCCGTCAGCGCCTCCGGCACCGGCCCCCGGTTCGGTTCGCCCTCCGGCTTCGGCCAGGCCGCCCGCACCGCCGGGTCCCGCGGGAGCTCGAAGAGCGTGGGATCGGTGTGGTCGGGGGCCTGCGCGAGGCGCTCGCGCAGGATGCGGGCCACGAACCGGTGCACCGCGCCCAGGTGCCCGACCAGGTCGGCGACCGACCACCCGGGGCAGGACGGCACCAGCGGAACCGGGGCGGCACCGTCGATCGCCCGCCGGACGGCCTTCTCGAAGGCCGACGTCTCGTTGCGGAAGTGGGAGAGCCTCGTCGAGTGGTCCATGGGGTTGACCCTGCCCCCGCCGGCAGCGGCCGTATCACCTCGAGCTGCGGGCGAACACCTCCAGCGCCTCGCGGAGACCGGTGCGGTCCGTGCCGAGTTTGCGGCAGACCGCCGACAGGATCGGGCCGGACACCGCCGGGTCGCCTTCGGCGGCCCGGCGCGCCAGTCCGGCCTCTTCCTCCGTGAGGGCGGCCTCGGGCGCCGCGGCGCACGGCAGCGCTCCGCCGAGCGCGAGCACGGCGTCCACCGCGCCGCGCTCCAGGCCGTCGGCGCCGCACTCGCGGGCGGTCACCGCCGCCCGGGTCAGCAGGGCCGTGTCGCGCAGCTCGGTTCCCAGTGCGGCGAGGGCGAGCGCCAGCTCGTACCCCGCGGGCGACTCGGACAGCAGGGACACCGCTTCGGTCAGCAGCGCCGGACGCTCTGCCGGGGGTACGACCTCCGCGGCGACCCGCAGCGCCTGGCCGATGCCCGAGGGGGCGCCGAAGGCCCGGGCCCGGCGGACCGCGTCCTCGGCCAGGTCGCGGGCCCGCTCGGGGTCCTGCGCCGCCACCGCGCGGGCCAGGTGCAGCTGCCAGGGGCACCAGGACGGGTTCTGGATCCCGCGCCGGCTCAGCCTGCGGTCCACGGCCTCCAGTTCGGCCGCCGCCGCCTTCGTCTGGCCGCGGGCCAGCAGCAGTTCGGCGTACACGGTCTGCGCGTCCGGGAAGACCACCGCCGCCGGGAAGGACTCCCCGAACCCGTGCTCCTGCGCCAGTTCCCAGGCCTCGTCCACCCGGCCCCGCGCGAGCAGCGTCGTGGCCAGGATCGCGATGCTGTACCAGTGCACGGGAGTGCCCCGCCCCACGCGTTCGGCGAGCCGCAGCCCGGCCCGGGCCAGCTCCTCGGCCTCCGCGAGGCGCCCGCGCCGGTAGCGGATGTACGCGCGCAGGCTGTACGCGAAGGACAGGTGGGCCCCGCGCCAGCCCTGCCGCTCGAACTCGGCCGTGCCGGCCTCGAACAGCTCCTCCGCCCGGCCGGGCCGGTCGGCGTACATGTGGACCATGGCGGCGAGGACCGGTACCTCGAAGCCGCGGTCCTCGTAGGCCCAGCTGAACTCCGCGCCCAGGGCCCGTACGGCGTGGTGGAGGACCACGTCCACCGGTTCGCCGCGCAGGCAGGCGTCCCAGGCGCGCAGCCCGATGATGTACCGCTCGGTGAGGTCGCGGCCGGTCAGCCGGTCGGCGAGGCGGGCCAGCCGGCGCGAGCGCGCCGGGGAGTCGGGCTCGACGGCGTCGAAGGCGTCCCACATGAACTGCTCGGACTGCAGGCGCAGTCGGGTCCGGGCGTCCGGGGTGTACGGGATCTCCCGCGCGAGCGAGTCCGAGGCCTCGGCGAGGCGGTCGCTGTGGGCGAGGACCTGGGCGAGCCGGATGACGATGCCCTGGCGCAGCGCGGGGTCGTCGAAGGGTTCGGCGAGCGCGGCGCGCAGGTGGTTCACGGTGTTCGCGGGTTCGGTGAGCAGCGAGGCGCAGCCGAGCTCGTACAGGACGGCCGCGCGTTCGCCGAAGTCCGGCGGCTCGCGCAGGGCGCGGGCGAGCTGGCGGCGGGCCGCCTCGGGGGCGCCGGCCCGCAGGTTCTCGGCGGCGGCCTCGCGCAGGGTCCGCACCACCCAGGGGTCGTTCTCGGGGTGGGTCTCCAGCAGGTGGCGGGCGGCGTTGGAGGCGCCGAGCCCGGCGTCGACGACGGCCACGGCGGCCTGTCCGTGGAGGGCGACCCGCAGTGCGTCGGGGATGGCCCGGTAGAGGGCGGTGGCGATGAGCGGGTGGACGAACTCCAGCCCTGCGTCGGGCTCTTCGCCGGGCCCGGACAGGATGCGGGCCTCCCGCAGCCGCCCGGTGGCGTCGGCGGCCTCCTCGGAGCCGAGGCCGGCGACCCGGGCGGCGAGTTCCTGCGGGATGGCGGTCCCCAGGACGGCGCAGGCCCAGGCGAAGCGGACGGTGGTGGGGCCGAGGCGTTCGAGGCGGGCGACGAGGCCGCTGCCGCGCTGGGCGGCGGCGAGGTCGCGCAGCAGCGGGGCGCTGGCCGAGGTGGGGTCGAGGCCCTTGTCGCGGACCTTCGCGGTGAGCTCGACGGCTTCGAAGGGGTTGCCGGTGGTGACGGCCCAGGCCTCCCGGCAGAAGGCCTCGTCGGCGTGGTCGCCGACGGCGTCGCGGACCAGGGTGGAGACGGCGGCCTCGGTGAGCGGCGCGAGGGCCAGCGGGCGGTGTCCCGCGCGGCCGGGCAGCGTACGGAAGGCCTCGGCGTGCGCGGGCAGTTCCTCGGGGCGGTACGCGACGACGAGGAGCAGCGGGAGGTGCTCGGCGCGCGGGGCGAAGGCGGCGAGCCAGGAGAGGGATTCGGGGTCGGCCCAGTGGGCGTCGTCGAGGACGAGGGCGACGGGGGCGCGCTGCACGGTGAGGTGGGTCAGGACCCAGTCGAGGCCGTCGCGCAGGCCCTGGGGGTCGGGCGGGGCGCCTTGTTCGGGGGCGCACAGGCCGAGCGCGGGGCCGACGATGGGGTACCAGCTGCCGAGGGCGGCGTGCAGTTCCGCCTCGGAGCGGTCGGCCAGCTGGGGCTGGATGAGCTGGCGGGCGACGTGGAAGGGCTGGCTCTGTTCCTGTTCGCCGCCGCGGGCGGCCAGGAGCGTGCAGTTGAGGGCGAGGGCGCGGCGGCGCACCTCGGCGAGCAGGGTGGTCTTGCCGAGGCCGGCGGGGCCGGAGAAGGCGAGCAGCGCGCCGCCCGCGACGGCATCCGTACGGCCGTCGCCGCCGGAGCCGGTGAGCTGCTCCAGGGCTTCGTCCACGGTGGCGAGTTCCGCCTCGCGTTCGAACATCCTTCGCCGTTTGCGGGTCCGGCGCTCCGTCATGGCTGGTACCCCCCAGGCCTGTTCGGGGCATCAGCGTACGCCCGCGCACGCGTGGGGGAAGGCCCTCTGCCTGGAAAGATCGGAATCTTTGGTATCGGGCCGTTGCAGGCCTTTACGGGTGTCCCTCTTGCGCCGAACGGGTTGCCAGTTGCTCCAGTACCGCGACGGCCTCGGCCGCCCGCTCGGCGGGTACGAAGAGGTGGTCGTGGTGGTACCCGGCGATGACGTTGCAGCTGAGTCCGTGCGCGGCGAGCTCGGCGGCGAAGGCGCCGGTGAGGCCGACGGCGTCGAGGGCGGAGTGGATGCGCAGGGTGATCCACCCGGCGGTGTAGTCGTAGGTGAGGCCGGCGGAGTCGGCGTCCTCCTGGCGCAGGACCAGGGTGAGCCCCTCGGCTTCCAGGACGGTGGCGACGGGCGTGGTTCCGCGGGGCGGTGCGGTGGCTCCGGGGACGGTGCAGAAGACGTACCGCCCCTCGTGCAGCTCGGGGCGCATGCCGCTCAGCAGTTTCCTCAGGTCGCTCTCGCCGCTCATGCGGCCACCCTACCTATCATCCCGCTATGACCGATTCCGCGCCGGCAGGGTCGGCGCCCGCGGAGGGCGAACGGCACGCGTCCTGGCTGGAGCTGTTCTTCGACCTGACGGCGGTGGCGGGCGTCGCCCAGCTGGCGCACCTGCTGCACGGCAGCCCCGGCGGGGACGACGTGGCGCTGTACGCGGTGATGTTCCTGGCCTTCTGGACGGGCTGGATGCTGTTCACGGTGTACGGGAACGTCAGCGGCGAGGAGGTCCGCACGTGGACGGTGCTGGCGGGGATGTTCGGCATGGCGGTGATGGCGGCCTCGGTGCACGGCGTACGGGAGGACCGGGCGGGGGCGTTCGCGCTGGCCTACATCCTGGTGCGGTCGCTGGCCGGCAAGGCGTGGGAGCGGCGCGGGGAGTACGTGCCGGACCTGCCGATCACCCAGCTGGGGCTGGGGCTGACGCCGTGGGTCGTGTCGATGTGGTTCGACGGTACGGCCCGGTACGCGCTGTGGGCGCTGGGGCTGGCCATCGACCTGGCGGTGATGTTCTCGGTGTCCGGCACGAGGCTGGCCGCGCGGGTGGACGCGCAGTACGCGCAGGAGGCGGCGCGCCGGCGGCGGGCCGCGCCCAAGCCGGTGGCGGCCCTGATGGACGCGCCGCATCTCGGGGAGCGGCTGGGCCTGTTCCAGCTGATCGTGCTGGGCGAGGCGGTGGCGCAGGTGGTGGCCGCCGCCTCCCGGGTGGAGTGGGACGCCGCCCTGTACGGGGTCGGGGTCGGCGCGTTCCTGCTGCTGCTCCTGCTGTGGTCGCTGTCGCTGCGGCACGGGGCGGACGGGGTGCCGCTGCTGGCGTGGGACGTCCTGCCGGTACGGCTGGTCCTCCCGCTGCACTGCTTCGTCGCCGGCTCGGTGGCGGCGCTGGCGGCGGCGCTCGGCAACGCGGTGGAGTACACGGACCATCCGGTTCCGGAGTCGGTGCGGTGGCTGCTGTGCGGGAGCCTGGCGGTGTACCTGGCGATCGCGGGGGTGGCGTCGGCGGGCTCGGGCCGTGGGAAGCGGGAGGTCCTGCTGCTGGTGGGGCCGCCGCTGGCCGTCGTACTGGCGGCGGGGGCGGCGGCCCGGGAGGCCGCGGCCGTACAACTGGTGTGGCTGCTGGTGCTGGCGGCGGCGTGGCCGCGGGTGCTGGTGGAACGCCTCCCGCGGACGCCGCCGCCCCCTCACCAGGTCGCCCGGCCCCCGTTCGCGTAGATCCGGCGGTGCCACCAGGCGAGGGGGCGGCCGCTCCAGTCGGTCCAGCGGTCGGCGGGCGGGTCCGGTTCGGGCAGGGTGCGCCGGCGGAACTCCGTGTCCAGGCCGCGCAGGACGCGGCCCAGAGCGGTGCGCGCGACGGGCGGCAGGGTGTGGTGGAGATCGGCGAGTTCGTCCCGGACGACGGCGACGTCGTCGCGCGCGCATCCGGGGCAGGCAGGACACGGGGAAGGGGCCAGGAGCAGGGGGCCGCCGGGGCGGCTCAGGAAGGCCCGGTACCGCGTCAGCAGGTCGGTGACCTCGTCGCCCCGGCCGGGCCGGGCCCAGTGGACCGCCGCGGCGGCGGCGGGCGGGAGCCGGTCCACGGAAGGCAGTTGCCATGCCCAGGCGGGCGGCCGCCGGTCCTCGTACGTTCCTCGTTCGGCGCGCAGCGCGCCGGGCCGTCTACGCGGCATCGCCCTTTCGGCGGATGGTGATCGTCATACCGGCCACCCTCGCACATCCGGGCGGCCGCGTCAGGCGGATTGTGCGGCGGCGCCACCGGCGCGGCGGCTCCGCGTCCGGTGGTGCGCCGCATCGGGCCGGCCTACGTCAGGTCGAACTCCCCGCCCCGCGCGTTCATGACGAACTTGCGCCACTCGTCCGGCGCGAAGATCAGCGAGGGGCTCTCGGGGCGGTCGCTGTTGCGCATCGCGATGAACCCCTCGACGAAGGCGATCTGGACGTCGCCCGCTCCCCGGCTGCTCGACTGCCAGTCCGCCTCGCTGAGATCGAGATCCGGCTTGCCCCAGCCGGCCAGGGGCTGCGAAATCATGCTTTCGGCCACGTGCGTGCTCCTCCCGGTACGTCGTCCGGGGGCCAGAGTAACCATCGCAGCGGGTGCCGCACAGGCCACGGTGAGTCACCCGTGGCCGGTCCGGCACCAGCCGCACGCCCGCCGGGAAGGGCGGTTGCGTTCAGGAGGTCGGGGCCGTTGCCCCCACCAGCCACATCGCGAAGAACTGCGCGCCGCCGCCGTACGCGTGGCCCAGGGCCCGGCGGGCGCCCGGAACCTGGTGTTCACCGGCCCGGCCGCGGACCTGGAGGGCCGCTTCCGCGAAGCGGATCATGCCGGAGGCGCCGATCGGGTTGGTGGACAGCACCCCGCCCGAGGGGTTGACCGGGAGGTCGCCGTCGAGTTCGGTGACCCCGGCCTCGGTGAGCTTCCAGCCCTCGCCCTCCTCGGCGAAGCCGAGGTTCTCCAGCCACATCGGCTCGTACCAGGAGAACGGCACGTACATCTCCACGGCGTCGATCTCGCGGCGCGGATCGGTGATCCCGGCCTGCCGGTAGACGTCGGCCGCGCAGTCCTTGCCCGCCTGCGGGGAGACGAAGTCCTTGCCCGCGAACAGCGTCGGCTCGCTGCGCATCGCCCCGCCGTGCACCCAGGCCGGCGGCCGCGGCGAACGGGCCGCGCCCGCCCGGTCGGTGAGGACCATCGCGCACGCCCCGTCCGAGGAGGGGCAGGTCTCGGAGTACCGGATCGGGTCCCACAGCATCGGCGAGGCCTGGACCTTCTCCAGGGTGATGTCGTGCTCGTGCAGGTGCGCGTACGGGTTCTTCAGCGCGTTGCGGCGGTCCTTGTACGCCACGAGCGAGCCGACCGAGTCGGGCGCGCCCGTGCGCCGCATGTACGCGCGCACGTGCGGGGCGAAGAAGCCGCCCGCCCCGGCCAGCAGCGGCTGCTGGAAGGGGACGGGCAGCGACAGGCCCCACATGGCGTTGGACTCGGACTGCTTCTCGAACGCGAGGGTCAGGACGGTGCGGTGGACCCGGGCGGCGACGAGGTTGGAGGCGACCAGCGCGGTGGACCCGCCGACCGAGCCCGCGGTGTGGACGCGGAGCATGGGTTTGCCGACCGCGCCGAGGGCGTCCGCCAGGTACAGCTCCGGCATCATCACGCCCTCGAAGAAGTCGGGGGCCTTGCCGATGACCACCGCGTCGATGTCCGCCCAGGTCAGCTCGGCGTCGGCGAGGGCGCGCGCCGCGGCCTCGCGGACGAGCCCCGCGATGGAGACGTCGTGGCGGGCGGCGACGTGCTTGGTCTGACCGATGCCGACGACGGCAACGGGCTCCTTGCTCATGCTCGGTCCCCTTCCAGGACGGCGACCAGGTTCTGCTGGAGGCAGGGGCCGGAGGTGGCGTGCGCGACGGCCCGGTCGGAGGCGCCGCGGTGGATCCGGGCGGCGGCCTCGCCGATCCTGATGAGGCCGGCGGCCATGACCGGGTTGGCGGCGAGCGGCCCGCCGGACGGGTTGACGACGACGTCCTCGCCGAGACCCAGCACCTTGCGGAGGATCACCTCCTGGGAGGAGAACGGCGCGTGCAGTTCCGCCGTGTCCACCGGGCGTTCGAAGACCCCGGCGTGCTCGGCGGCGATCCGGGTGGACGGGGAGTCGGTGAGGTCGCGCAGGCCCAGGCCGTGCGCCTCGATGCGGTGGTCGATGCCGGTGATCCAGGCGGGACGCCCGCACAGCCGCCGCGCGGTGTCGCCCGCGGCGAGGACGACGGCGGCGGCGCCGTCGCCGATGGGCGGGCAGTCTCCCGTGCGCAGCGGCCGGACCTGGTAGTCGCCCTGTGGGACGGTGCCGCCGAGCTGGGCGTGCGGGTTGCCGGCCGCCGAAGCCCTGCTGCGGGCGCCGACGGCGGCGAGGGCGTCCTCGTCGGTCTCGCCCGCATCGATCAGGGCCTGGGCCTGGAGGGCGGCCAGGGCCACCGAGTCGGGCCAGAGCGGCGCGAGGTAGTACGGGTCGAGCTGCCGGGTCAGGACGTCCCGTACGGACCCCGGGGAGGCCTTCCCGTACGAGTAGACCAGCGCGGTGTCGGCCTCGCCGGTCTGGATCTTGACCCAGGCCTCGTAGAGGGCCCAGGCGCCGTCCATCTCGACGTGCGACTCGGAGATCGGCGGCCAGGCGCCGACCCCGTCGAGGGTCATGGTGAAGGAGAAGGCGCGGCCGGCGAGGTAGTCGCTGGATCCGGAGCAGGTGAAGCCGATCTCGCCGGCCTTCAGGCCCGTCTGGGCCAGCACCTGGTGCAGGACCGGCATGACCATCTCCACTTCGCTCAGTTCGTCGGTGCTGCGCCGGTGGTCGCTCTGCGCGAAGGCGACGACGGCGACGTCGCGTGCGTACCTGCTCGTCGCGGGCATCAGATGAGCTCCTTGTACGCGTCGTAGTCGGCGTCCGGCTCGCCGGTGGGGCGGTAGTGGTCGGGGTGGCGGCCGCCTTCGGTCCAGACGGGTTCGACGCGCAGCCCCATGCGGACCTGGTCGTACGGGATGCCGCCGATCCGCCCGTGGAGGGCGAGGTCGGCTCCGTCGAGGGCGATGTGGGCGTAGACGTAGGGGACTTCGATGTCCAGGTTCTTGGCCTTGATGTTGACGATGCAGAACGTGGTGACGGTGCCGGCCGGTCCGACCTCGACCTGGTCGGTGGTGGCGACCCCGCAGGTGGGGCAGGCGCCGCGCGGCGGCACGTACACCTTGTGGCAGGAGGGGCAGCGCTCGCCGACGGTCCGCTGCTCGGCGAGGGCGTTGATGTACGCGGTCTGGGCGCGGCCGGGGCTGTAGGTGTAGTCGAGGCGGGCGGCGGCGACGATGCCGGTGACGGCGTCGTCGAACTGCCCGTCGTGCGGGGTGGCCCCCGCGCGGGCGCCGCCGTCATGGGGCTCGAAACAGGCGATGTCGGTGATGGCGCCGGTGCGCTCCTCGGCCCAGCGGATGCGGACCCGCATGCCGGTGTGGACGGCCTCGGGCCCGGGGGCGTCGAGGGCGTGCAGGATCGCGGTGTCCGCGCCGTCGAGGCGGACCAGGACCCAGGCGAAGGGGGTGGCCAGGGGCTGGTGGGGACGCGGAGCGCCGTTCCAGGCCCAGGTGGTGACGGTGCCGGTGGCGCCGACCTCGACGAGCTCGCGGATCTCCTCGGCGGTGACGGGGTCGTACTCGGCGGGCGGGACCATCACGGTGCCGCCGGTGGTCCTGACGCCGAGGACGACGCGCTCGCGCAGCCCGGTGAGGAAGGCGCTCTGGACGGGCCCGAGGGACCGGGTGAAGGGGAACTCGACGACGAGGGGCGCACGGAGCACCTCGGGTGGGGACGCGGCTGCTGTCATAAGAGGCTCTCCGATACTCGGAACGGTCACGACACGTGCAGATCCATGCGCGGGCCCGGCGGGGGACCCGGCTACTCCCGCCGGTACACCGCGGGCCGCTTCTCCGCGAACGCCCGGGCGCCCTCCTTGGCGTCGGCCGTGTCGAAGACCGGCCACCCGCGGACGAGTTCCGCGGCCAGCCCCTCCGTCTCCGTCATCTCGGCGGTCGCGTAGACGGACGCCTTGACGGCCTCCACCGCCAGCGGCCCGCACGCGTTGATCGCCTCCGCGATCTCCAGGGCCTTGGCCAGCGCGGTCCCCTCGGGGACGACCGACCCGACCAGGCCGATCCGGGCGGCCTCCTCGGCGGAGTAGGGGCGCCCGGTCAGCAGCATCTCCAGCGCGTGCGTCCGCGCGATCTGCCTCGGCAGTCGTACCGTCGAGCCGCCGATCGGGAACAGGCCCCGCTTGACCTCGAAGAGCCCGAAGGTGGCGCCCGCGCCGGCGACCCGGATGTCCGTGCCCTGCAGGATCTCGGTCCCGCCCGCCACGCAGTAGCCCTCCACCGCCGCGATCACCGGCTTGCGCGGCCGGTGATGGCGGAGCATCGCCTTCCAGTGCAGGTCGGGGTCGGCCTTCAGACGGTCGCGGTACCGGTCACCCGCCATCCCCTTCCCGGCCAGCGCCTTGAGGTCCATCCCCGCGCAGAAGTCCCCGCCCGCGCCGGTGAGGACCACCGAGCGGATCGTGTCGTCGGCGTCGGCCTCCAGCCAGCCGTCGTACAGCCCCACCAGCAGTGGCAGCGAGAGCGCGTTCTTCGCCTCGGGCCTGTTCATGGTGAGCACCAGCGTGGCGCCGTGGCGTTCCACGGTCAGGTGTTCGGTCCCACCCATTGCCGTCCTCCCGTCTCAAGACCTAGAACAGGTTGCAGGAGGGCCCGGTGCAGTTCAATAGTTTTCTGACACACAGTCAGATTTGTTGGACCGCGCCCTTCCCACTTGGGCCGAGCGGCGCTCTAATGACCGCCGCGGGCAGCACGGCCATGGGCCCGGCAACGGGCAACCTCGGGGGTGAGGAGGAACGGTGGAGTACAACCTTGCCGACCTGTTCGAGTCGGTCGTCGACGTGGTTCCGGACCGCGAGGCCCTCGTGTACGTGGACCACCCCGGGACCGGCGCCGAGCGCCGCCTCACGTACGCGGAGCTGGACGCCGCGGCGAACCGCATCGCGCACCACCTGCTGGACAGCGGTTTGACGGCCGGCGAGCACCTGGGCCTGCACCTGTACAACGGCATCGAGTACCTCCAGACCGTCCTGGCCTGCCTCAAGGCCCGCCTCGTCCCGGTGAACGTCAACTACCGGTACGTGGAGGAGGAGCTGGTCTACCTCTACAACGACGCCGACCTCGCCGCGCTGGTCTTCGAGGGCGAGTTCACGGAGCGGGTGGCCGCGGCCCTCCCGCAGACGACGAAGCTGCGCCACCTGATCCGCGTCGGGCCGGTCCCGGAGGGCGCTCCGGAGCCCTCCGTCGCGCCCGTCGCGTACGCGGACGCCGAGGCGGCCGGCTCGCCCGCGCGCGGCTTCGCGCCCCGTTCCCCCGACGACCTGTTCATCATCTACACGGGCGGCACCACCGGCATGCCCAAGGGCGTCATGTGGCGCGCGGAGGACCTGTTCTTCGCGGGGCTCTTCGGCGGCGAACCCTCGGGCGAACCGGTGAAGCGGCCCGAGGAGCTCGCCGAACGGGTCGCGTCGAAGGGCGCCGGGCTCACCTTCTTCCCCGCTCCCCCGCTGATGCACGGCACCTCGACGCTGACCTCGTTCATCGCCTTCAACTACGGCCAGCGGGTGGTCATCCACCGCAAGTACGCGCCGGAGGAGGTGCTGCGCACGATCGAGAAGGAGAAGGTCTCGAGCGTCTCGCTGGTGGGCGACGCGATGCTCCGGCCGCTCATCGACGCCCTGAAGGGCCCGCTCAAGGGGATCGACCTGTCCTCGCTGTTCAGCGTCTCCTCGTCCGGGGCGATCATGTCGGAGACGGTACGGGCCGAGTTCCAGCAGCTCGTCCCGAACGTGCTGCTGCTGAACAACTTCGGGTCCTCGGAATCCGGGTCCAACGGCCGTGCGGCCGACGACTCGGGCCCCGAGAAGGGTTTCCGCCTCGTCGTCAACGACCGTACGCAGGTGGTGGACCCGGTGACGCACGAGCCGGTGCCGGTGGGCGTACCGGGGCGGCTCGCCCAACGCGGCCACGTCCCGCTCGGCTACTACAACGACGCGGCGAAGACCGCCGAGACCTTCTTCCGGAGGGGCTCCGAGCGGTGGGTGCTGCTCGGGGACATGGCGACGGTGGACGAGGAGGGCATCGTCACCGTCCTCGGGCGCGGCTCGCAGTGCATCAACACGGGCGGCGAGAAGGTCTACCCCGAGGAGGTCGAGCAGGCGCTGAAGTCCCATCCGGACGTGTACGACGCCCTGGTCGCCGGGGTGCCGGACGCGAAGTGGGGCAACCACGTGGCGGCGGTGGTCCAGGTCCGGACGGGCGCCCCGGAGCCGAGCCTGCAGGAGATCCAGAACCACTGCCGGACCCGGCTCGCGGGGTACAAGATCCCGCGCCAGTTGGTCGTCGCGCCGGCCATCCAGCGCTCGCCGAGCGGCAAGGCGGACTACCGCTGGGCGAAGTCGGTGGCGACGCAGGCGGACGCCGGCGCCGGCGCTGACGCCGGCGCGGACGCGGCGCACTGATCCCGCCGGGCGCCGCGGCGGCGGACGGGGCCGCCGGGGCCCCGCAGGTCGCGCGCGCAGGTCCCGTCTACAGCTGGGTGCGCAGTTCGGCCGCCAGGCTGCGGGTCCAGGACGCCAGTTCGTCGCGGTCCGCGCCCTGGCCCAGCACCTCGGCCTGCTCGTCGGAGAGCCGCAGCGGGCCGGGGTGTTCCAGCAGGAGGGCCACCTCGGCCAGCAGCCCGACCAGGCGGCGGGCGCCGGCGGCGCCGAGCCGTACCGATACCGCGGGGTCGATGACGGACATCGCCACCGCCTCCCTTCACGCCTCCTTCGGCGGGGGCATCTCCTTCGACCGTACGCCTGGGGCCGGGCGGCCGCCCTCCGCCCGGCCCGCCCGCGCCGGCCCGCCCGCGCCGGCCCGGCGCTCAGGCGCCTTCGGCCAGGAAGCGCTCCACCCTGGCCGCGAACCACTGCGGGTCGTCCAGCCACGGGAAGTGCGCGCCGTCCGCCTGGACGTCGACGGCGCCGTGCGGGAAGAGCCCCGCGAGTTCGGCGGCAAGGGCGGGGGTGGGATTGCTGTCCAGTTCCCCGGCCAGCACCAGCACCTCACCGGCGACACGGCGGAGCCCGGCCCGGGTGGCGGGCGGGTCGAAGGCGCCGGGACCCGCGTAGGCGGCGCCCGCCGCCGCGTTCTTCTCGCGGTCGCTCGCCTCGACGTGGGCGCGCGCCTCCTCGTCCCAGCGCCCGTAGGCGAGCGGCATCGCCCGGCGCCAGTCCGCCGGGGTGGGGGTGCCGCCGGCCGCCAGGATGCCGAGGATCCGCTCGTACCCGGCGATGGCCGTGTCGTACGGCTCGCCGCCCGCCCGCTTGCGGACCACCTCCAGGCGCTGCTCAGGGGTCGAGTCGAGGCCCACGGCCCAGCAGGTCGGGGTGACCAGGGCCAGGCGGCGCACCCGCTCGGGGTGGGCGGCCGCGTACAGCAGGGCGAGGTTGCCGCCGGCCGAGTGGGCCAGCACGTCCATGCGCTCCAGGCCGAGGTGGATCCGCAGCGCCTCGACGTCGGCGACCTGGTGGTCGACCCGGTACGTGGACTCGTCGGCCGGTATCGCCGAGCCGCCCGTGCCCCGCAGGTCGAGGAGGATCAGCCGGCGTCCGGCGGTCAGCCCGCCGAGGTCGCCGAGGTAGGCGGAGGCCCGCATGGCGCCGCCCGGGAGGCAGACGAGCGGCTCTCCCTCGCCCCGGACGTGGTAGGCGAGTTCGGTTCCGTCGTGGGTGTTGAAGATCGACATGGGCCCATCCCATCATGCGATCACTCGTTCGAGTCATTGATTTCGCCACCGGGCTGGGGCAATGTACCGAATGATCGGTCGGTTTGTTGGCTCACGGCTCACTGCTCACGACGGGGTGACGGCATGACGGCGTATGCGGATGTCCACGACGACAGCGAGCGGCTGAGCAGCGACGAGCTCGCCGCGCTCCAGCTCAAGCGGCTGCGCGGCACGCTGAGCCGTGCCTACGAGCGGGTGCCCCACTACCGGCAGGCCTTCGACAAGGCCGGCGTGCACCCCGACGACTGCCGCTCCCTCGCCGATCTCTCCCTCTTCCCCTTCACCACCAAGGCCGACCTGCGCGACCAGTACCCCTTCGGCATGTTCGCCGTGCCCCGCTCCGAGGTGCGCCGCATCCACGCCTCCAGCGGCACCACCGGCCGCCCCACCGTCGTCGGGTACACCGACGGGGACCTCTCCACCTGGGCGGACGTCGTGGCCCGGTCCATCCGGGCGGCGGGCGGCAGACCGGGCCAGATCGTGCACATCGCGTACGGGTACGGCCTGTTCACCGGCGGGCTCGGCGCGCACTACGGCGCGGAGCGGCTCGGCTGTACGGTCGTCCCGGCGTCCGGCGGGATGACCGACCGCCAGGTCCGGCTGATCCAGGACTTCCGGCCGGAGGTGATCATGGTGACGCCCTCGTACATGCTCACGCTGCTGGACGAGATGGAGCGCCAGGGGATCGACCCGCGCAGCACCTCGCTGCGTACGGGCATCTTCGGCGCCGAGCCGTGGACCGAGGAGATGCGCCGCGAGATCGAGCAGCGGCTCGACATCGACGCGGTGGACATATACGGCCTGTCCGAGGTGATCGGCCCGGGCGTGGCGCAGGAGTGCGTGGAGACCAAGGACGGCCTCCACATCTGGGAGGACCACTTCTATCCGGAGGTCGTCGACCCGTTCACCGGCGAGGTGCTGCCGGAGGGCGAGTCCGGGGAGCTGGTGTTCACCTCCCTCACCAAGGAGGCCATGCCGGTCGTCCGCTACCGCACCCGCGACCTGACCCGGCTGCTGCCCGGCACG
Organism: Streptomyces sp. NPDC002209; assembly: GCF_042890265.1. Taxonomy (NCBI): domain Bacteria; kingdom Bacillati; phylum Actinomycetota; class Actinomycetes; order Kitasatosporales; family Streptomycetaceae; genus Streptomyces; species Streptomyces sp. NPDC002209. The sequence goes on from NZ_JBIARX010000023.1 coordinate 51,676, forward strand.
GCGCGGCCGGCCTTCCGCCGGATGGAGAAGATCACGGGCCGCAGCGACGACATGATCATCCTGCGCGGGGTGAACCTCTACCCGACGCAGATCGAGGAGATCCTGCTGCGCACGCCCGGCCTGGCCCCGCACTTCCAGCTGAGACTGACCCGGGAGGGCCGGATGGACGCCCTGACCGTACGGGTGGAGGCGCGCCGGGAGGCGGATGCCGGTCAGCGGGAGTCCGCGGCGGCCGCCGTGGTCCGGGCGGTCAAGGAGGGCATCGGGGTCTCCGTGGGCGTCGAGGTGGTCGACCCGGAGACCCTGGAGCGCTCGGTGGGCAAGATCAAGCGGCTGGTGGACCTGCGCGAGGCGCAGTAGCCGGGCCGGGAGGGCCGGTACCTCGGGGCCGGGCCGGGCCCGGCTCACCCCCGGAACCACCCCTTCGGGCCTACTTCGGGGGAGCCTCCGGGACCCGGCGGGCCCGTCCGGGTAGTCCATGAGGCGTGACCTCGATCTTCCGACAGCTCCACGACCGGCTCCAGGCCTCCCCGGCCGGGCTGGCGTGGAGCCGGGGGCGGGAGATGGAGCTGATGCACCGGGCCATGGGCTTCGCCGCCCTCGGCTTCCTGACCCTGGTGCCGCTGCTGGTGGTCGTCGCGGCCGCCGCCCCCGGCAGCGGCTCCGGCTTCGGCCGCTGGCTCGGCCAGGCCCTCGGGGTCACCGAGTCCTCGCGGGCCCGGGTCGAGATGCTGTTCGGCGCGGCCGACCTGGCGCTCGAGCGGACCACGGCCTTCGGGCTCGCGGCCCTCGCCGTCTTCGGCCTGACCTTCGGCTCGGCCGTGCAGACCGGGTACGAGAAGGTCTGGGACCTGCCCACCGCCCGCTGGCACACCATGTGGCGGCACGTCGTCTGGCTCGCGCTGCTGGTCTGCTACCTCGGGCTGCTCGTCGAGATCCCCGCGCCGTCGAACGACGCGCCCGGCACGATCCTCGGCACCACCGGCGACCTCATCGGCACCTGCGCGTTCTTCTGGGGCTCGCAGCGGCTGCTGCTCGGCGGCCGGGTCCGCTGGCGGGCCCTGCTGCCGGGCGCGGTGGCGACCAGTCTGGGCCTGCTCGGCCTGCGGGTCTTCTCCCAGCTGGTGTTCTCCCCGCTGATCGCGTCGAACGCCGTCACCTACGGCCCCTTCGGCACCCTGCTGGTCGTCCAGTCCTGGCTGGTCGGCGTCGGCTTCGTCGTCTACGGCGGCGCCCTCGTCGGCCGCCTGGTCCACGAACACCTCACCCTGCGGCGCCTCCAGGACACCGGACTGCTGCCCGGGTGAGCAGCGGCCGGGTCTACCGGCCCTGCCGGCCCTCCTGCCCGAACCGGTCCCGGAGTTCACGCTTGAGGATCTTGCCGCTGGCGTTGCGCGGAAGGGCGTCGACGAACAGCACCCGCTTCGGAGCCTTGAAGCCGGCCAGCCTCTCCCGGGCGTACGCCAGCAGATCGGCCTCCGTCACCTCGCCGCGCGGCACCACGACCGCGGTGACGGCTTCGATCCACCGTTCGTCGGGCAGGCCCACCACCGCCGCCTCGGCCACCCCCGGATGGGTGTACAGCACGTCCTCGACCTGCCGTGAGGCCACCAGCACGCCGCCCGAGTTGATGACGTCCTTCACCCGGTCGACGACGGTGAAGTACCCCTGCCCGTCCCGCACCGCGAGGTCCCCGGAGCGGAACCAGCCGTCCCGGAAGGCCCTGTTCGTCGCCTCCGGGTCGTTCCAGTAGCCCAGGCAGAGCTGGGGCGACCGGTACACCACCTCGCCCGCCGTGCCGTCCGGCACGTCCGCACCGTCCTCGTCGACGACCTTCGCCTCGACGTGGCGGACCGGCCGGCCGCAGGAGTCCATCCGCCCCTCGTGCTCGTCCGGTCCGAGGACGGTGGCCAGCGGCCCGATCTCGCTCTGCCCGAAGCAGTTGTAGAAGCCGAGCCCGGGCAGCCGGGCGCGCAGCCGCTCCAGGACCGGCACCGGCATGATCGAGGCCCCGTAGTACGCCTTGCGCAGCGCGCCCAGCTCCCGCCGCCCGAAGCCGGGGTGGTTGGCAAGGCCGATCCACACCGTGGGCGGTGCGAAGAGGCTGTCGGCCCGCCCCGCCTCCACCAGGTCGAAGATCGCCTCCGCGGCCGGCGCGTCCAGGATCGTGTTCTGCGCGCCCACCGCCAGGTACGGCAGCAGGAAGACGTGCATCTGCGCCGAGTGGTAGAGCGGCAGCGAGTGCACCGGCCGGTCCCCCTCGGCCAGGTCCAGGGCCTCGATCGCGCTCTCGTACTCGTGGACCAGCGCCTTGTGCGTCATCATCGCGCCCTTGGGCAGCGCCGTGGTCCCGGAGGTGTACAGCAGCTGCACCACGGCGTCCGGGGCGCGGTCCGCCGCGAAGGGAAGCGGCCCGGCGAGCTCCGCGAGGAAGGAGCCGGGCGCGTCGCGCAGCGCCCGTACGGCATGGCCCTCGGGGATCCGCGCCGCGAGGTCCGGGTCGGCGAGGACCAGCGCGCTCGAGCAGTCGTCCAGGATGTACGCGAGGTCCTCGCCGGTGAGGTTCTGGTTGACCGGGACGTGGGTGAGCCCGGCCCGGGCGCAGGCGAGGAAGGCGAGCAGGTAGGCGTCGGAGTTGTGGGCGAAGGTCGCGACCCGGTCACCGGCGGCCAGCCCGTACCGCTCCCGCAGGACGGCGGCGCCGGTGGAGACGGCGGCGTCGAGCTCCGCGTACGTCCAGGTCCGGTCGCCGTAGCGGACGGCCACCCGGTCGGGGACCCGCAGCGCGCTGTCGCGCACCAGCCCGTCGACCGTGTTGCGCCGCACCGGCTCCCCGGCCTGCCCTGCCCGCACCGTCTGCGCTGCCGTCATGGCGTGATCCTCGTCTCCGCCGGCGGCCGGGGTCAAGAACCGGCACAACCGGGATACCGAACGGGATGTTGACAGATCGTCAGGCTGCCTGCATGAGTGTGGGGGCACGCAAGCACCGCCTGTACCACGGGCAACCACGCCCATCCGCAGGCTACTTGGGAGGCATCTTGCGCATGCTTGACGGATACTTCCGCACCCGCCCGCTGCTCCGGCGCGCCGCGCTCACCGGCGCCGCCCTGCTCGCCCTCACGGCGGCAGTGCCGCAGGCCTCGGCCGCGACGGCCGCCGCCGACCGCGGGCCGTCCGGCGGCGGACTGTCCGCCGTCATCCGGTACACCGAGAACGGCATCCCGCACATACTGGCCCGGGACTACGCGCACCTCGGCTTCGGCACCGGCTGGGCCCAGGCCGCCGACCAGGTCTGTGTGCTCGCCGACGGGTTCGTGACCGTGGCGGGCGAGCGCTCGCGCTGGTTCGGCGCCGAGGCGGCGCCCGACGGCTCGCTCTCCTCCGCGGCCGGGAACCTGTCCAGCGACGTGTACTTCAAGGGGGTGCGGGAGTCCGGCACCGTCGAGCAGCTGCTCGCCACGCCCGCCCCGGCCGGCCCCACCCGGGACCTCAAGGAGCTGATGCGCGGCTGGGCGGCCGGGTACAACGCCTGGCTGGCCCAGAACAAGATCAGCGATCCGGCCTGCAAGGGCGCGGCGTGGGTGCGCCCGGTCACCGTCCTCGACGTGGCCTCCCGGGGCTTCGCCGTCTCCGTGCTCGGCGGTCAGGGGCGCGCCGTCGACGGCATCGCCGCGGCGCAGCCGCCGGGCCGGGCGGCGTCCGGCGCCGCCGCGCCCCGTACCGGGCCCGCTGCCGGCGGGGCCGCCCGTACGGAGCCTGCGGCCGCGGCCGACCCCGCGACCGACCCCGCGGCAGCCGCCGAGGCCGCGCGGGCCTTCTTCGACACGGGCCGCTACGACATGGGCTCCAACGCGGTGGCCTTCAGCGGCTCCACCACCGCGAACGGCCGCGGCCTGCTGCTCGGGAACCCGCACTACCCCTGGCAGGGCGGCCGCCGGTTCTGGCAGTCGCAGCAGACCATACCCGGCGAGCTGAACGTCTCCGGCGGATCCCTGCTGGGCACCGCCGTGGTCAACATCGGCTTCAACGAGAAGGTGGCCTGGAGCCACACCGTGGCCACCGGAACCCCGGTCAACCTGCACCAGCTCACCCTGGACCCGGCCGACCCGACCGCCTATCTGGTCGACGGCCAGCCGGAGAAGATGACGCAGCGGACGGTCACCATCCAGGTGGCGGGCGGCGAGCCCGTCACCCGCACCCAGTGGTGGACCCGCTACGGGCCCGTGGTCACCGGCCTCGGCCCGGGCCTGCCGCTGCCCTGGACGGCCGGTACGGCGTACGCCCTGAACGATCCGAACGCCGCGAACCTGCGCGGCTCCGACACCGCCCTCGCCATGGGCAAGGCCCACTCGGTCGCCGGGATCCAGGACGCGCTGAAGCGCACGCAGGGCCTGCCCTGGGTCAACACGGTCGCCGCGGACTCCGCCGGCGGCACGCTGTTCACCCAGTCCCAGGTGCTCCCCCGGATCACCGACGAGCTCGCCGCCCGCTGCTCCACACCGCTCGGCAGGGCCACGTACCCGGCGTCCGGGCTCGCGGTCCTCGACGGTGCGCGCGGCGACTGCGCGCCCGGCTCGGACCCGGACGCGGTGCAGCCCGGGGTGTTCGGCCCGGGGAAGGCACCGACGCTGCGCGACGCCCCGTACGCCGAGAACTCCAACGACAGCGCCTGGCTGGCCAATGCCGACCGGCCGCTGACCGGGTACGAGCGGGTATGGGGCAATGCGGGCACCCCGCGGTCGCTGCGCACCCGCGGCGCCGTCGAGGACGTGGCGGCGATGGCCGCGAAGGGCCGGCTGACCGTGGCCGATCTGCAGGAGCAGCAGTTCGCCGACCGGGTCCCGGCCGGCGACCTGGCGGCGGCCGACGCGGCGAAGGCCTGCGCCGCCCTGCCCGCCGGCGCGGCCACCGCGAGCGACGGCCGGGCGGTGGACGTCTCGGCGGCCTGCGCGGTGCTGGCGGGCTGGGACCGTACGGCCGACACCGGCAGTCGGGGCGCGCTGCTCTTCGACCGGTTCTGGCGCAAGCTGACGGCGGGCACGGCGGCCAAGGACCTGTGGCTGGTGCCGTTCTCGGCAGCCGATCCCGTTCGTACGCCCCGTACGCTCAACCAGGCGGCGCCCGGGATCGGGCGGGCGCTCGCGGACACCGTCGCCGAGCTGACGGCGGCGGGCATCGCGCCGGACGCGCCGCTCGGCGAGCACCAGTTCGTGGTGCGCGGCGGGCAGAGGCTGCCGGTGCCGGGCGGCACCGAGGCACTGGGCGTGTGGAACAAGATCGAGGCGCCGTGGAACGCGGCCGCCGGGGGCTACCCGGAGGTCGTGCACGGCTCCAGCCACATCCAGGCGGTCGGCTGGGACGGCGGCCGCTGCCCGGTGGCGCGCACGCTGCTGACGTACGGCCAGTCCTCGAACCCGGCCTCGCCGTACTACGCCGACCAGACCCGGCTGTTCTCCCAGGAGCGGTGGGTGACCTCGCGGTTCTGCGAGCGGGACATCCTCACCTCGCCGCAGCTGAAGGTGGTCCTGCCGCGCGAGCGCCGCTGAGCGCGCCGCGGACCCGGCGGGGCGGGCCCTGGCGCCCCGCCGGGTGTTCAGGGACTGACGGCGAGGAACAGGTAGGCGGCCAGCACCACGAGGTGTACGCCGCCCTGGAGCAGCGTCGCGCGGCCCGGCGCGATGGTCAGCGCGCTGACGACGACGGTCAGGGCGAGCAGCACCATGTGGATCGGCCCGAGGCCCAGCAGCAGCGGTCCGGACAGCCACACGGAGGCCAGCGCGATGGCCGGAATGGTCAGGCCGATGCTCGCGATGGCGGAGCCGTAGCCCAGGTTGAGGCTGGTCTGGACGCGGTCGCGGCGGGCGGCGCGGACGGCGGCGAGGGTCTCGGGGGCCAGCACCAGCAGGGCGATGATCACGCCGACGACGGCGTTGGGCAGGCCCGCGCCGGCCACGGCCGCCTCGATGGTGGGCGAGACGGCCTTGGCGTCGCCGACCACGGCGACGAGCGCGACGAGCAGCAGGCCGAGGCTGACCAGGGTGGCGCGGGAGGTGGGCGGCGCGGCGTGCTCACCGCCCTGTCCGTCGTCCGCGGCGGCGCCGTCGACCGCCTCGCCCGTACCGTCCGGCTTCTTCGCACGCGCTGCTGCCGCGGACGCCCGGCGCCGGTCGGCCTCGGTGGCCACGGGCAGGAAGTAGTCCCGGTGGCGGACCGTCTGGACGGCGATGAACAGCCCGTACAGGGCGAGCGAGGCGACGGCGGCGAAGGCCAGCTGGGCGGTGGAGAACTCCGGGCCCGGCTTGCTGGTGGTGAACGTGGGCAGGACCAGGCTGAGGACGGCCAGGGTCGCCACGGTGGCCAGGGCCGCGCCGGATCCCTCGGCGTTGAAGACGGCGACCCGGTTGCGCAGGGCGCCCACCAGCAGGGACAGGCCGACGATGCCGTTGCAGGTGATCATGACGGCGGCGAAGACGGTGTCCCGGGCGAGGGAGGCGGTCTTGTCCCCGCCATCGGCCATCAGGGTGACGATGAGGGCCACTTCGATGACGGTGACGGCCACGGCCAGAACGAGCGAGCCGAAGGGTTCGCCCACTCGGAGGGCGACGACCTCGGCGTGGTGGACGGCCGCCAGCACGGCGCCCCCGAGACACAGGGCGACGAGGGCCACGGCGAACCCGGGGAGATCGCGTCCCCAGCTGAAGACGAGCGCCAGGAGCGCGACCACGGGGACCACGACGGTCCAGTCGGTGACGGGGGACTTGTGTGCTGCCGTACTCATGCCCCCAACCTGCCATGAACGGCGCGTTCAGGGCGAACCGGGCCAACACGCCCTTCCGGTCCCTGCGGGTGGGCGCGCCGGCCGCGGGCACCCGTGACGGGACCCGCGGCCGGCGCAACCCCGACCGGACTACCAGAAGATGACGGCGAACCCGTCGCCGCCGTCGGTCCCGTTGCTGCCGGGCGCGCCGCCGGCCACACCACCGGCGCCGCCGTTGCCTCCGACGACGGTCGCCGGCGGTGTGGCGACGATGCCGTCGACGGCGCCGCCGCCGGTGCCGTCGTCCTGGCCGCTCAGGCCGGCCCGGAGCAGGCCGCCCGTGCGGCAGCTGCTGCCGGTGCCTCCGGCGCCGGGCGCGCCGTCCGTGCCGTCGGTGGCGCCACCGCCGCCGCCACCGCCGCCGGTGGCCGTGGCGAGGGTGTCGCCGCGGGACGAGGTCAGGGTGGTGGACGTGCCTGTGGCGCCCGGAGTACCGGGCGAGCCGGCCGGACCGCCGTTGCCGTGGACGCCGTGGTCACCGAGGACCACCGTGTAGCTCTGCGACTGCTTCACGGGGATGGCGCACCAGACGAAGCCGCCGCTGCCGCCACCGCCACCGGTGCCGCCGGCACCGTTGCTCGGCTGGCTGCCGCCACCGCCGCCACCGCCGCCGCCGGCGCCCCAGGCCTGGATGAACACCGAGGTGACGCCCTTCGGCGGGACGAAGGTTCCGTCCGCGTTGAACTCCTGCAGGCCGTGCACGACCTTCGCACTCGACTTGTGCTCGTCGCCTCGCGGGTCTTCACCCCGCGCGTCCTCGTCCCGCGGGTCGTCGCCGCGCGCGCCCTCGTCCCGCGGGTCTTCACCCCGCGCGTCTTCGTCCCACGGGTCGTCGCCGCGCGGGCCGTCGCCCTGGCGGTCCGGCGGGGGCTCCATCAGGTTGACGCCCGAGGCGGGCGTACGGTCTCCGTCGGCCTGCGCCGCCGGGGCCATGACGAAGAACTGGCTGGTGACGGCTGCCGCTGCGAGGACTGCGGTGGCCAGGGCCAGCCGCCTCGAGGAGCGGCGGGACTGGGTACGCGCGTTCATGGTTTCCTTACCTCCCCCGGCCCCGCAGGGCCGAAGGAGTGCAGTGAGATGGGGGGAGGATCGGACCGCGTCGGTCCGCCGTTCATCTCACCGGTGTCCGCAGCCGCACCGGCCGAGGCTGGCCGACCGTTAGCCCGGCCGGCCCGAAGGGTTGCGCTGCTCAGCCTACGGCGGCGGCCCCGGGCCGCGGGCCCCGTGCGCGCACGCAGGTCACACCGCGCGCTCGCGGCCCTCCCAGTACGGATCGCGCAGGCGGCGCTTGTAGAGCTTGCCGTTGGGGTCGCGGGGCATCGTCTCGATGAAGTCGACCGACTTGGGCCGTTTGAAGCCGGCCAGCTGCCGCTCGCAGTGGTGCAGGATCTCCGCGGCGAGGGCCTCCCCGGCCACGAAGCCCTCGGCCGGTTCGATGACCGCCTTCACCTCCTCGCCCCAGTCGGCGTGCGGGATCCCGAAGGCGGCGGCGTCGGCGACCGCCGGATGGGTGAGCAGGGCCGACTCGATCTCGGCCGGATAGATGTTCACGCCACCCGAGATGATCATGTCGATCTTGCGGTCGCGCAGGAAGAGGTACCCCTCCTCGTCCATCAGTCCGAGGTCGCCCACGGTGAAGAAGTCGCCGATGCGGTTCTTCTTCGTCTTGCCCTCGTCCTTGTGGTAGCTGAAGCCGCCGGTGTTCATCTTCAGGTAGACGGTGCCGAGTTCGCCGGGCGGAAGCCGGTTGCCGTCGTCGTCGAAGATGGCCAGCTCGCTGATCGGCCAGGCCTTGCCGACCGTTCCCGGCTTCTTCAGCCAGTCCTCGGCGGTGGCGAACGCGCCGCCGCCCTCGCTGGCCGCGTAGTACTCCTCCACGCAGGTGCCCCACCAGTCGATCATCGCCCGCTTGACGTGGTCCGGGCAGGGCGCGGCCCCGTGGATCGCGTGCCGCATCGAGGAGACGTCGTACGCGTCCTTCGTCTCCTGCGGGAGCGCGAGCAGCCGGTGGAACTGCGTCGGGACCATGTGGGTGTGCGTGCACGCGTGGGCGTCGATGAGGCGCAGCATCTCCTGCGGGGTCCAGCGGTCCATCAGGACCAGCGGGTGCCCGATGTGCAGGGCGGCGCCCGCGAATTGGAGGACGGCCGTGTGGTAGAGCGGCGAGCAGACCAGGTGGACGTTGTCGTCGAACGGGCGGATGCCGAAGATCCCGAGGAAACCGCCGAGGTACGTCTCCTCCGGGAGCTTGCCGGGCAGGGGGCGGCGGATGCCGCGCGGGCGCCCGGTGGTGCCGGAGGTGTAGTTCATGACCCAGCCGAGGGTGCGGCCGTCGGGCGGTGTTGCGGGCCGTCCGCCGAGGAGCCGGTCGTACGGGCGGAAGCCGGCGACCGCTCCGACCGCGTAGCGGTGGCTCGCGGGCAGGCCCGCCTCGTCGGCCGCGGCGGTGGCGGCGCCGGCGAAACGCTCGTGGGCGATGAGGACCTTGGCGCCGGAGTCGGAGACGATCCAGGCGATCTCGGGGCCGACGAGGTGGTGGTTGACGGGGACGAGGTAGAACCCGGCCTGGGAGGCGGCGAGGTAGGCGGTGATGAACTCGACACCGTTGGGGAGGACGACGGCGAAGACGTCGCCCTTCTCCAGGCCGGCGGCGCGCAGTCCGTGGACGAGGCGGTTCACGTCGGCGTGCAGCCGGCCGGCGCTCCACTCCTCTCCCTCGGGGGTGATCAGTACGGTGCGCTCGGGGTCGGCCGCCGCCTGGGCCCAAAATCCATTCGGAGGCTGGTCGTTCATCTGCTCACACCTCTCCGGTTCGGCCGGCTATGCGGTTGATGCGGTCGATGGCGCGCTCGAAGCCGCCGGTGAGCTCGTCGAAGACGGCTTGGACGCTGCGTTCGGAGTTCATCCGGCCGACGATCTGGCCGACGGGGGTGCCGAGCAGCGGCCCCACCTCGTACTTCTGGATCCGCGAAACGGCCTCGGCGACCAGCAGGCCCTGGAGCGGCATCGGGAGTGCGCCGGGGCCGTCCGGGTCGTCCCAGGCGTCGGTCCACTCGGTGCGCAGCTGGCGGGCGGGCTTGCCGGTGAGGGCGCGGGAGCGGACGGTGTCGCCGGATCCGGCGGCCAGGAGCTTCTCGGTGAGCGCGCGGGAGTGCAGGTCCGCCTCGGTGGTGGTGAGCCAGAGGGAGCCGAGCCAGGCGCCCTGGGCGCCGAGGGCCAGGCCGGCGGCGATCTGCTCGCCGCTGCCGATGCCGCCGGCGGCCAGGACGGGGAGCGGGGCGACGGCCTCGGCGATCTCGGGGACGAGGACCATGGTGGCGATGTCGCCGGTGTGGCCGCCGGCCTCGTAGCCCTGGGCGACGACGATGTCGATGCCGGCTTCGGCGTGGCGGCGGGCGTGCTTGGCGCTGCCGGCGAGGGCGGCGACGAGGACGCCGTGGTCGTGGGCGCGCGCGATGACGTCGGCGGGCGGGGAACCGAGGGCGTTCGCCAGCAGTTTGATGGGGTAGTCGAAGGCGACGTCGAGCTGGCCCCGGGCGACCTGCTCCATCCAGCCGGTGATCCGCCAGCCGGAGGCCTCGCCCTCGGCGAGCTCGGGGACGTGGTGCTTGGCGAGGGTGTCGCGCACGAACTCGCGGTGGCCGGCCGGGATCATCGCCTCGATGTCGGCTTCGCTGATGCCGTCGACGGCCTTCTTGGCGGGCATGACGACGTCGAGGCCGTACGGCTTGCCGTCGGTGTGCTCCTGCATCCAGTCGAGGTCGCGTTTGAGGTCGTCGGGGGCGGTGTAGCGGACGGCGCCGAGGACGCCGAATCCACCCGCACGGGTGATGGCCGCGGCGACCGCCGGGAAGGGCGTGAAACCGAAGATGGCGTGCTCGACTCCCAGTTTCTTGCTCAGCTCCGTCTCCATGGGCGGCAGCATGCCGCAGCCCGGCGGCCGAGGGAAGAGGTTCTCTGATGCATCGTCAGATTCTTTGCGGGCCGGTCGGTGCGGAGCCCGCCGCGTCGGCGGGCAGATACTTCGAGAAGCCGATCCGGCGAACAGGAGGCCGCTGATGGAGGAGCACACGGGGGACGAAGAGGCGCGCCGCGCGGGCCCGGGCGGGACGGCAGCGGGGGGCGCGGGCACGGTGGGGGGCGGGGTGAGCCGGCGGCGGCTCGGGGCGCGGCTGCTGGCGCTCGGCGGAGTGCTCGTCCTGCACGCCGCACTGCCCGGGGCCGCGGGGGCCTCGGGCAGCCCGGCCGAGCGGCGCTCCCTCCAGGGGCTGCGCCTGCGGTACGGCTCCGCACGCCAGGCGGGACTCGTCGAGAAGCACCTGGAGGCGGCGGCCGACGAGGCCCGGCGGTTCCTCGGCCCGTCCCCCGAACACCCCTACTACGCCGGGGCCGTGGTGCTCGCCGGCCGGGGCCGCACGATCGCCCTGCACCGCGCGATGGGCGAGGCGGTCCGGTACGCGGACTACGACGGCCGCACCGACCGGGTCCGGGAGTTCCCGGCGGCGCAGCGCATCCCGATGGCCGAGGACACCGTCTTCGACCTGGCGTCGCTGACCAAGCTGTTCACCTCGCTCCTGGCCGTGCAGCAGATGGAGCGCGGGCACCTGGAGCTGGAGGCTCCGGTGGACCGGTACCTGCCGGAGTTCACCGGCGGCGGCAAAGAGCTGATCACGGTCCGGCAGTTGCTCACGCACACCTCGGGACTGCGCTCCTGGGCGCCGTTCTACCAGCAGTCCACGCGCGAGGGGCAGCTGAGGCTGCTGTGGTCCGTGCGCCCGCAGGAGGCTCCCGGGACGGTGTACCGGTACTCGGACCTGAACCTCATAGCGCTGCAGCTGCTCCTGGAACGGATCACCGGTCACACTCTGGACCTCCTGCTCCAGGACGAGATCACCGCTCCGCTCGGGATGCACCGCACTCGTTACAACCCACCGCTCTCCTGGCGCCGGGTCACCGCCGCCACGGAGGTGCAGCGGCCGCCCTGGTCGGGCCTGGACCGCGGGCTGGTCTGGGGCGAGGTCCACGACGAGAACGCCCATGCCCTCGGCGGCGTCGCCGGCCACGCCGGCGTCTTCGGCACCGCCTGGGACCTGGCCGTCCTCGCCCGGACCCTGCTCGACGGCGGCGTCTACGCCGGCAGGCGCATCCTGCGCCCCGCCTCCGTGGAGCTGCTCTTCACCGACTTCAACACCGCCTTCCCCGGCGACGACCACGGCCTCGGCTTCGAGCTCTACCAGCACTGGTACATGGGGGCCATGGCCACCCCGCACTCCGCCGGGCACACCGGCTTCACCGGCACCTCCCTGGTCCTGGACCCCTCCACCGACTCCTTCCTGATCCTGCTCGGCAACTCCGTCCACCCCGTCCGCACCTGGCGGGCCGGCAGCGCGCCGCGGGTCGCGGTCGGCAACCGCTTCGCCCGCGCCGTCCCGGTCCGTACGAAGCACGGCGGGCCCGCCTGGTACTCCGGGATGGAGACCGGCGGGTCCGGCACGCTCACCCTGCCCCCGCTGACCCCGGCCACCGCCGCCGCCCGGCTGCGCTGCGCCGTCTGGTGGGACACCGTGCCCGGCGAGGGCGCCCTCCACCTGGAGGCCTCGGCCGACGGGGAGACGTGGGAACCGCTGCCCTTCACCACCCAGCGGTCCACGGGCGGCTCCCCCGAGCAGTGGCCGCAGGGCAGTGTCGGCGGCTGGTCCGGCCGCATCTGGCACCGCCTCGAGGCCCCGCTCACCGCCTGGGCGGGGCGCCCGGTGCACCTGCGCTTCCGTCACGCCGCGACCGGCCGCTACGTCGGCCGCGGGGTGTACGTGGACGTCGTACGCGTGGCGGAACCGGCCCGCCTCCTCTTCGCGGAGGACCGCCCCGCCGACGCCTCCCGCCTCGAGGCCGCCGGCTGGACCCGCTCGACGGACTAGGTCTCTTTCGGATCTTGCCGGACGGCGCGGGTCAGGCAAGATCCGGAAGAGACGGCCCAGGCGTCCGCGAGGGCGTCAGCCCTCGCGGACCAGGCAGAAGGGGTGGCCCGCCGGGTCCGCGTAGACGCGCCAGCCGTCGGGGCCGGCGTCGGCGCGGGCGTCCAGCAGCGTCGCACCGCAGGCCAGCACCTGTTCCTGCGCCCGGTCCAGGTCCGGCACGCCGAAGTCCAGGTGGAACTGCTGGGGGTGGGCGGGATCCGGCCAGCGCGGCGGCCGGTGGCCGGCCACCCGCTGGAAGGCGAGCACGGGACCCGACGGGGCGTGCAGCGTCGCCCAGTCCTCGTCGACCGACCAGCGCGGGTCCGGCCGGTTGACGGTTCCGCCCAGTACCGCCCGGTAGAACTCGGCAAGCCTCAGCGGATCGGGGCAGTCCAACACCACACACTGGAGTTCGGCGATCACGGCTCGATCCTAGAGCCGCGCACCACCCCGCGGCCGTCGGCGAAACGGGGCCCCGGCATAAAAACCGTGCCCCATGCCGTTGACGTTCGTTGGGTTTCGTTGACCGTTCAGCCTCCGTACGCAACTCGACAGCGAAAGCAGGTACAGGCAATGGCGTCCACGGACATCGACTGGGACCACCCGAAGGACCCCAAGCAGGGCACCTGGCAGCTCGACCACGTCAAGCAGTACGTCGCATCGAACGGGGCCGAGGGCCACCACTGGAACGGCACCCAGACCCTGCTGCTCACCACCGTGGGCCGGGTCTCCGGCAACGCCGTGCGCACCCCGCTCATCTACGGCGAGGCCGACGGCCGCTACCTCATCGTCGCCTCCAAGGGCGGCGACCCCGAGCACCCCCTCTGGTACAAGAACCTGACGGCCCACCCCGAGGTCCGCATCCAGGTCGGCCCGAAGGTCCTCCAGGGCACGGCCCGCACGGCGACCCCCGAGGAACGCGCCGCGTACTGGCCCGTGATGGTGAAGCACTGGGCCGACTACGACGAGTACCAGACCAAGACGGACCGCGAGATCCCGATCGTCGTCATCGAGCCCGCCGGGCCCGCCGCGTAACTGCGTTCAGTGCCCCAGGACGGCCATCGCCGCATTGTGGCCGGGGACCCCGCTGACGCCGCCTCCGCGCACGGCGCCCGCGCCGCACAGCAGGACGTTGGCGTACGGGGTCCCCACCCCCCAGCGGCCCGCGGCGCCCTGGTCTTCCGCGTACGGCCAGGACAGGTCCCGGTGGAAGATGTGCCCGCCGGGCAGCCGCAGTTCGCGCTCCAGGTCCAGCGGGGTCTTGGCCTCGATGCACGGCCGCCCGTCCGCGTCGAAGGCCAGGCAGTCGGTGATCGGCTCGGCCAGGTGCGCGTCCAGCTGCGCGAGCGTGCCGGTCAGCAGCACCTCGCGCGCCCCCTGGTTGTCCTTTTCGAACAGCCGGGCCGGGGTGTGCAGACCGAACAGGGTCAGCGTCTGGTACCCCTGCGCCACGAGCTCCGGCCCGAGGATCGACGGGTCGGTCAGCGAGTGGCAGTAGATCTCCGAGGGCGGTACGGACGGCAGTTCCCCGGTGGCGGCCTCGGCGTAGGCCCGGGCCAGCTCCGCGTACCCCTCGGCGATGTGGAAGGTGCCGCCGAAGGCCTCGCGCGGGTCCACCGAGGTGTCCCGCAGCCGCGGCAGCCGCCGCAGCAGCATGTTGACCTTGAGCTGCGCCCCCTCGGGAGCCGGCTCGGGAGCCGCCGCCTCCCCCAGCAGTTCACCCAGGGCCCGCGGCGAGGCGTTGACCAGCACCGTCCGTCCCACGACCCGGCCCTCCCCGGTCGCCGTACGGAACGTGACCTCGGCCGGCGCCCGCCCGTCCGTCTCGATCCGGAGCACCTCGTGCCCGGTGGCGATCTCGGCCCCGGCCGCCCGGGCCGCCGCCGCCAGGGCGTCGGTGAGGGCGCCCATCCCGCCGACCGGAACGTCCCAGTCCCCCGTGCCGCCGCCGATGACGTGGTACAGGAAGCAGCGGTTCTGTACGAGCGAGACGTCGTGCGCGTCCGCGAAGGTGCCGATCAGGGCGTCGGTGAGCACCACGCCCCGGACCAGGTCGTCGGCGAAGTGCTCCTCGACGGCCAGCCCGAGGGGTTCCTCGAACAGCATCCGCCAGGCCGCCTCGTCGTCGATCCGCGCCCGCAGCTCCGCCCGCGTGGGCAGCGGCTCGGTCAGCGTCGGGAACACCTTCTCGGCGAGCCTCCCGGTCCTCCCGTAGAAGGAGCGCCAGCTCTCGTACTCCCGCTCCGAGCCGGTCAGCCGTGCGAAGGACTCCCGGGTGCGGGACTCCCCGCCGCCGACGAGGAGCCCGCCGGGGCGCCCGTCGCGCTCGACGGGCGTGTACGAGGACACCGTGCGCTTGCGGACCGCGAACTCCAGCCCCAGATCGCGCACGATCTTCGCCGGGAGCAGCGACACGAGGTACGAGTACCGCGAGAGCCGGGCGTCTACGCCGATGAAGGGGCGGGTGGAGATCGCGGCGCCGCCGGTGTTCCCGAGCCGCTCGAGGACCAGCACCGAACGGCCCGCCCGGGCCAGGTACGCGGCGGCGACCAGTCCGTTGTGCCCGCCGCCCACGATCACGTCGTCGTATACATCGTGCCCGAAGCTCGTCATGGCTCTTGGTAACACACCTGGCCGAGCCGCTCCAGACAGTGTGCTTCGTCGGCGTGGGCCGCCACCGTGTCCGGGTGGTCGTCGCCGAGGGAGCGCTCGCGGATGCCGGAGAGCTCCCGGTACACGGGCAGGGCCTCGTCCCAGCGGCCCAGCCGGCCGAGTCCGACGGCGAGTTCGCGGCGGCTGACGAGGGTGTCCGGGTGCTCGGCGCCGAGCGCCTTGGCCCGGGCCGCGGCGACCTGCCGGGCCTCCGCCACCGCTTCCTCCCAGCGATCCAGCCGGCCCAGGTTGACGCCGAGGACGTGCCGGGCGCGCAGCGTCTCCGGGTCCGCGGCCCCGTACGCGCGCGTGCGGTCGCGGACCAGGCCCCGGAACAGGTCCAGGGCCTGGGCGGCGTGCCCGGTCCGGCCGAGCGCGATGCCGACCTCGTAGCGGGCGGCGAGGGTGTCGGGATGGTCCCGGCCCAGCACCCGTTCCCGTACGGCGGCGACCTGGCGGAACCCGTCCAGGGCCTCCTGCCAGCGCTCGAGGCGGCCCAGCGCGTACGCGGCCTCGTAGCGGGTCAGCAGCGTGTCCGCGTGCTCGGCGCCCAGCACGGCCGCCCGGTCGGCCGCGACCTCGGCGGCGGTGCGGTGGGCGTCCGCGAACCGGCCCAGCGCCCCGAGGGTGCAGGCGAGGTTGTGGCGGCAGCGCAGCGTGTCGGGATGGAGCGGGCCCGTGCTGCGCTCCCGGGCGACGAGCACCGCACGGTAGACGTCGTGGGCCTCGCGGTGGCGTCCGAGCCGGCCCAGTTCGTACGCCGCCTCCTGGCGCGCCGCGAGGGTGTCGGGGTGGTCGGCGCCGAGCGCCCGGGTGCGCCCCTCGGCGACGGCTTCGTACGCGGCCAGGGCCTCCTCGGGCCGACCCGCGCGGCTGAGGGCGAAGGCGCGGGTGTGGCCGGCGGCGAGCGCGTCGGGGCCGGCCCCGTCCGGGCCGGTCCCGTCGGAGCCGAAGGCGTAGGGGACCCCGTACGGCGCGGTGAGCCGCGGGTCCTCGGCGGCGGCGGGGCGCAGGATGCGGTGCTCGCCGCTGGGGCGGCCGGCGGTCCAGGATCCGGTGAGCACGGCCCAGGCGCCGCTCGCGGGGCGGGCGTCGATGCCCGCCTTGCGGCCGGCGGTCATGCCGTCGGCCCAGGCGGGCAGGGGTGCCTGGGCGCCGGGCAGGCCGCCGGGGCCGAGGCGGTCCTCGACGAGCCGCCGGTGCAGGTGGCGGGCGTCGCCGGGGCGGTCTTCGGGGCGCTTGGCCAGCAGGTCCAGGACCACCTGCTCGAAGTATTCGGGCAGCTCGGGGCGGTGCTCGCGCAGCGGCACGGGCGCGGTGTCGCGGTGGCCGACCAGCACCGACCAGGAGTCGCCGAGGTCGAAGGGCGGGGCGCCGGTGGCGATCTCGTACAGGACGCAGCCGAGGGAGTACAGGTCGCTGCGGTGGTCGACCTCGCCGCCCGCGATCTGCTCGGGCGACATGTAGTGCGGGGTGCCCATGGCCATGGCGCCGCCGGTGAGTTTGGCGGTGAAGCCGATGTCGTGGGCGAGGCGGGCGATGCCGAAGTCGCAGATCTTCACCGTGCCGTCGGTGAGCCGCATGATGTTGGCCGGTTTCAGATCGCGGTGGACCACGCCCTGGTCGTGGGTGTAGCCGAGTGCGGCGGCCAGCTGCTCCGCGATGTCGACGACCACGTCCACGGGGAGCGGGCGCGTCTCGTTGTCCTCCAGGAGCTGGCTGAGGTTGCGGCCGTCGAGGAGTTCCATGACGAGGTAGAGCGGGCCGCCCGCGGCGCTGTCGTCGCCGAAGTCGTGGACGACGGTGACCCCGCGGTGCTGGAGGGAGGCGGCGACGCGCGCCTCGCGGCGGAAGCGTTCGCGCAGGACCTGGGTGAAGTGGTTGTCCTGCTCGGGCCCGAGCGGTTTGAGGCACTTCACGGCGACCTGCCGGCCGAGCGACTCGTCCCGGGCCCGCCACACCTCGCCCATGCCGCCGCGCCCGATCAGATCGAGCGACCGGTAACGGCCCTGGATCAGTCTGGACTCCGCCATGTCTTAAAGCCGCCCCCGTTGTCGTGCTGCGTCCTACGCCCTCCCCGGCCGGTCCAGTATGGCCGCTGATGTACGCAGTGTGTACGCCGAGGGGCGGCTGCCGGGGCCCATGCGGCGCATCGCTTTCAAGATGTGACCTGGCGGCAGCTGCCACCGCAGACCTGCGGGAATGCTGCGCAGCAGGGTACCTGTGAGGCGCAGGCGACGGGTGATGACGGGGGCCGGTGGCGCCGCGCGCCCGTACAGCCGGTGCGCGTAGCCGGGGAGGGAACCGTAGGCCAGTTCCGCGATCGGGCGCCACAGCAGGTTTCGGCCAGGGACGAGGAGGGCAGGCGTGGGCGGGCTCCGCAGGAAGGCGACCACGGCGCGGGCGTCGGGGCCGGCGGCGAGCTCGGGGCGGACCTTCTCGAAGTACGCGGCGAGGGCTGCCGTGTCGGCCGGGACGCGGGCCGGGTCGAGGCCGACGAGGCGGGCGTTCACGCGGTTCTCGTCGACGTAGCGGTCGGCCTGGGCGGGGGTGAGGGGGATGCCGGAGCGGCGCAGGACGTGCAGGAAACTGTCGATCTGCGCGCAGTGCACCCACAGCAGCAGCTCGGGGTCGTCGACGGGGAACCGCTCGCCGGTGGCGGGGTCGGTGGCGGACAGGCTGCGGTGGATCCGCCGGACCCGGGCGCCGGCGCGTTCGGCGGCCTCGGTGGTGCCGTAGGTGAGGGTGCCGACGAAGTCGGCGGTGCGCAGCAGCCGGCCCCAGGCGTCGGAGCGGAAGTCGCTGTTCTCGACGACCCCGCGGACCGCGCGCGGGTGCAGGGCCTGGAGGTAGAGCGCTCGCACTCCCGCGATCCACATGATCGGGTCGCCGTGGCACTGCCAGGTGACGGACGCCGGCCCGTAGAGCCCCGGGTCGGGCCGGGCGGCGGGCCCGGGCCGGGGCTCGGGCGGGGTCGGTGCGGTCCCCGGGGTCGCGGTCATTGCCGTACCTCCCGTGTCGCCTCCGCTCCAGCCTACCGAGGCGCGGCGGGCCGGAGCAGAGGTGCGTGCCGGGTCAGCGGCAGCGGTCGACCTTGATCTGGTTGGTGATCTTGTTGGCCGACACGAAGCCGCGTACGTAGGCCGGGCGCCCCGTGAACGGGTTGTATCCGCCCCCTTCGACGAAGAACCAGCGGTTGGTGCCGTTGGCCCACGCCCCGTCGCGCCAGCAGCGCATGGTCACCGGCCAGCCGCCGAAGATGCCGCCGACCAGCGCCTGCGGAGCGAAGGGGCTGTCGTACGCGGGCGTCAGACTGTTGGTCTTGGGCGTGGTGGCGGCCCCGGCCGGGGTTCCGGCGGTCAGGGCCAGCACGGCGCCGGCCGCGCCGACCGTCACCGTGCGCCCCCAGCGCCGAAGCCGCATGCTGCGGATGGACTTCACGTACGTGATTCCCCCTCCGTGGTGGTGCGGAACAGGCCGAAAACGGCCTGCGGGCGACCGATTCTGGCCGCCGCCGACCGGCGTGTCAGGGGGCTGGACCCCGGCGCGCGGAAGCGCACCCGCCCGGCGCCGCACCCCCGTGCGCGCCCCTCGGGGTCCGGCTACTCGGCCGCCGGCTTGCCGGGCTGGTCGTGCGTCGAGCAGTGGATGCCGCCACCGCCGGACGCGATGGTGTCGATCTTCACGGGCACGATCTCCCGCTGGGGGAAGTGCTCCTGGAGGATCCCCTTCGCCCGGTCGTCGGCCTTGGCGTCCCCGAACCGGGGCATGAAGACGGCCCCGTTGGCCACGTAGAAGTTCGCGTAGGTGGACACGAACGCGTCGCCGCGGCCGGTGATCCTGTCGAGGTCCGGCTGGGGCAGGTCGACGACCTCGAGGCGCTTGCCGCGCGCGTCGGTCGCGTCCTTGAACACCGCCCTCGCCTGGTCGGCGGCGCGCGACCACACGTCGGGCGGGGTGCCGGGGAACGCCTGGTCCAGGAGGACGACACCGGGGGCGGTGAACCGGACGAGGCTGTCCACGTGCGCGTCCGTGATGTCCTGGCCGCGCACTCCGGCGAGCCAGATCACCTTCTTGATGCCGAGGGTGCTCCCCAGTTCGGCCTCGACCTGGTCGCGGCTCTTGCCGGGGTTGCGGTTCTTGTTGACCACCGAGCTCTCGGTGACCAGCAGGGTGCCCTGGCCGTCGGTCTCGAAGGAGCCGCCCTCGGCGACGAGCGGAGCCTGCACGCGCCCGATCCCGTACTTGGCGAGCAGGACCCGGCCGACCTGGGCGTCGTTGCGGTGCTCCTGTTTGTTGCCCCAGCCGCTGAAGTTGAAGTCGACGCCGAGCAGCTTGCCGGGCTCCTCGACGAACACCGGCACGGTGTCCCGCGCCCAGAGGTCGTCCACCGGAACCGGGATCACCTCGACCTGCGAGCCGCACGCCTTCTGCGCCGCCGCCTGCTGGTCGGGCCTGGCGAGCATCACGACGGGTTCGTACGCGGCGACCGCGCGGGCCACCCGCGCGATGTCCTCCCGCACCGCGGGCAGCTGCTCGTACCAGACCCGGTCCAGCGCGGGCCAGGACATGAACGTCCGCGCGTGGCTCTCCCACTCGGCGGGGAGCCGGCGGCCGTGATCGTACTTGGGCTCGGTGCGGTCCCGGGCTCGGTCCCGGCATCGCCGGAATCGGCCGGAGCACAGGCGCCGGCTCCCAGGGCGAGGGCGCCGCCGATGCCGGCGAAGGCGCGCAGAGCGGTGCGACGGGACATGGAGGAAGGGGAGGTCATGGTTCCACTGTGACATTGACTGAATATTCAGTCAATCCGCCGGGCGGGTCATCCGTTGCGGCGGTAGTAGTCCACGGACACCTTCACCGGACCCTCGCCCGGCCCGGCCGTCAGTACGGTCACGATCCCGACGTCCCGGCCGTCCTGGGCCCGTACGCAGAAGGCCCGGCCGGCGCGCAGCGTGGTGAAGGGCAGAGCCGTGACGGGCCGGCTCTCGATGCCCTTGAGGCAGTCGGCGAGCCCCTGCCGGCCGGGCGGCATGACGTACGCGTCGCTGGTCTCGGGCACGTAGAACTCGGTGGCGCTGCGGCCGACGTACCAGGAGACGGTCTCCTGCGGTACGACCCGGCCCTCCTTGACGTCGAACTCGTAGCTCTGGTCCGGCGAGGTGAGTTCGGTGCCGGTGTGGACGGCGGCGTACCCGGGGGCCGCGGCGGACGGGGCCGGGGTGGCGGCGGGAGTGGAGGCGGGCGCGCCGGCGACGGCCTCGGCCGGATCGGCGGCGTCCTCGTCCGCGCCGCCGTCGAAGGAGGGGTCGAGCAGCGCGAAGGCCCCGGCGGCGCCCAGCAGCAGGGCGGCGGCCGCCACCAGCGCCGTACGGCCGTGCCTGCGACCCGGGGCCGGGGCCCGTCTGCGACCGCGGCGCTGCGGGTCCGCCGCCGGCGGCTCGGGCGGGACGGGTTGCGCGGTCGGCGTGATGCGCGGCGCGGCGACGGTGGGCTCCGCATCGAGGGCGGTGGCGGCAGCGGTGGCCGGCGGACCGTCCGGAGGTACGGGCAGGTCGCCGCGGCGGCGGATCTCGGTGGTGACCCGGCGCGGCAGCCAGCCGTCGGCGAAGCGCAGCTCCCCGCCGACCGCGGGATGGCTGCGTACGGCCTCGATCACCCGGGCGGTGGCCGGCCGGTGCGCCGGGTCCTTGGCCAGGCAGTGCCGCAGCAGCGGCTGCAGCTCGGCCGGACCCCGCCGAGGTCCGCCTCCTCGTGCACCACCCGGTACAGGGCGGCGGATTCGGGGCCTTCGCCGAAGGGCGGCCGGCCCCCGGCCACGTAGGCGGCGAGCGCGCCCAGCGCGAAGACGTCCGTGGCCGGGCCCGCCGGCCGGCCCAGCGCCTGTTCGGGGGCCATGAAGGCGGGCGTGCCCACGCGCAGCCCGGTGCCGGTCAGCGCGCCGGCGTCGGCGGCCCGTGCGATGCCGAAGTCGATGACGCGCGGGCCGTCGGCGGCGATCAGGACGTTGGCGGGCTTCAGGTCGCGGTGGACCACCCCCGCCCGGTGGATCTCCTGGAGCGCCTCGGCGATGCCGGCGACGAGGAGGAGCACGGTGCGCACGGGCAGCGGTCCGTAGGCGTGCACCGCCTGCTGGAGCGAGGGGCCGGGCACGTACGTGGTGGCCAGCCACGGGGTGGGGTCGCCGGCCCCCGAGTCGACGACCTGGGCGGTGTACAGCCCGTGGATGCGCTGCGCGCTGGCCACCTCCTGCGCGAACCTGCGGCGGAACTCGGGGTCGCCCGCGAGCTCGGGCCGGACCACCTTCAGCGCCACCGGGCGGCCGCCCGGGGTGTACGCGAGATAGACCCGGCCCATCCCGCCGGAGCCGAGCCGCGCGACCACGCGGTAGCCGCCCACCTCGCGCGGATCGTCGGCGGCGGGTGCCCGGAGGGGGTGCGGGGCGGTACCCGGGGATGGTGTCGTCATGTGGCTCTCCCGGCGACGAGGGCGGACCGGCGGTGGCGCGGTCGCTCGAACGGCCTCGGATCCTATCCGACTGGAATTTCAGTCAGGAATGGGGTCGTAGGCCTCATGCGCACCCAGGTAGGGTGTCCGCTTGTGGCGGATCGTCGAACAGCAATCATGGAAGGGGCCGCGCGGGTGATCGCCCGTCGCGGCGTGCGCGGCCTGCGCGTGGAGGAACTCGCCGCGGAGGCGGGCGTGTCCACGGCGTTGATCTACTACCACTTCAAGGACCGCGCCGGGATCCTGCGCGCGACGCTGGAGTTCATCAACGACCGCGCGGGACGGTACACCACGGAGCGGGCGCCCGACGCGCCCCCGCTCGACGCCCAGGGCGAGCTGGAGGAGACCCTCCTGCTCGAGTTCCAGGACGGCCCCGAGGTACGGGAGAACAGCACGGCCTGGGGTGAGCTCCGGGCGAGTGCGGTCTTCGACCCCGACCTGCGCGAGGACCTGGCCCGTGCCACGCTCGTATGGGTACAGGAAGTGGGCGAGCTGCTGGGCCGCGTCCGGCCCATGGCGGGCGCCGCGGCGCTCGCCGGAGCCGCCGAGCGGCTGACGGCCCTCGTGGAGGGCCTGAGCTCGCGCTGGCTCAGCGGCAGCCTGCCGCTGGCACACGCGCGCGAGCTGATGACCACGGCCATCGCGGCCGAGCTCCGGCACCTGGCACAGCCGGGCCGGTAGCAGCACCGGGGCCCCCAGCTCACCCACCCGCCGCCGAGGCCGGCAGCTCGTCCGACCTCTGCGGCGAGCGACTTTCCCGCACCCTGCATCTTGACTGAATTTTCAGTCAGTGCCAGAGTTCGCGTCACGGCGCCTCCCTGCGCACGAGATCTGGAGAGACCCATGAGCACATCCGACGGCGAAAGCCGCTCCCTCCTCAGCCGTCTGTTCGGCTCCGCCGAACCCTCCCGCAGGCGCGTCCTCGGCGCCGCCGGCCTCGGAGCGGCCGGTGTGGCACTGGGTGCGGCGGCAGCGGCCCCCCAGCGGGCGAGTGCAGCGGCGCCGGCCCGGTGGGTGGACCGGGACGACGTACCGCACGCCCGCACCTGGATGTCCTGGCCGTCGCGCACGTCCGTCTGGGGCGGCCGCCGCCTCGCCGGGGTGCAGGAGGACATCGCGCTGATCGCCCGGACGATCGCCCGCCACGAACCGGTGGTCCTCTGCGCCCCGGACTCCCCCACCGCCGCCAAGGCCCGGTCCCTGTGCGGCCCGGGGGTCACCGTCATCACCTCGATCCCCACGGACGACCTGTGGATGCGGGACACCGCACCGGTCTTCCGCCGTGACGGCCGCGGAGGACTCGACGCCCTCGGCCTCAACTTCAACGGCTGGGGCAACAAGCAGACCCACTCCTACGACGCCGATGTCGCGGAGCTCGTCGCGGACGACGTCCGCCTGCCCTTCCGCCGGGCCGACTTCGTCGGCGAGGGCGGGGCGATCGAGACCGACGGCGACGGCACCGTGATGGCCACGGAGAGCAGCCTGGTCAACAAGAACCGCAACCGGGGCATGAGCAGGGCGGAGATCGAGGACGCCGTCCTGCGCGCGTACGGCGCGGACAAGATGATCTGGGTCCCCGGCATCAAGGGCAAGGACATCACGGACGACCACATCGACGTGACCTCGCGCTTCGTGGGCCCGGGTGTGGTGATGGTGCAGGTCCCGCCCGCGGACCGCGACGACGTGTGGGCGCGGGACGCCCGCGAGCAGTTCTCGATCCTGTCCCGCGCCACGGACGCCCGGGGGCGGCGGCTGAAGGTGATCCGGGTGGAGGGCCCCGACACCGTCCGGTCGAAGGACTCCCAGTTCGTCGACTCCTACCTCAACTTCCACGTGGTCAACGGAGCCGTCGTCACCGCCCAGTTCGGGGACGCGGCGAAGGACGCCGGCGCCGCGCGCGCCCTGGCGGAGGCCTTCCCCGGGCGGGCGGTCGTCCAGATCGACGTCGACCGGCTGATGGCGGGCGGCGGCGGCATCCACTGCTCCACGATGCACGAACCCCTTCCGTAGCGCGTCCGACCACCGAGTACCGAGTACCGAGAACAGTCCGCCGTACCCCCTTCCAGACGAGGCAGTATGCGACTGACACCGACCGAGCGGGACCGACTGCTCATCTTCACGGCGGCGGAACTGGCCCGCGCCCGGCGCCGCCGGGGCGTGAGGCTCAACGTCCCCGAAGCGACCGCGCTGATCGCGGACACCGTGTGCGAGGCGGCCCGCGACGGCCGCCGCCTGGCCGAGGCGATCGAGGCCGGCCGCAGCGTCCTCGGCGCCGACGACGTCCTGCCGGGCGTTCCCGACGTGGTCGACACCCTTCAGGTCGAGGCGGTGTTCGAGGACGGGACGCGGCTCTGCGTCATCGACGACCCCTTCGGGCAGCACGGTGCACTCGGACCCGACGCCCCCGGCGCCGTCCTGCCCGGGGACGGCGAGGGCCACCACCGCGCCGAACCGACGCTGCGGCTGCCCGTGCACAACACCGCGACCGTGCCCATCAGCGTCTCCTCGCACTTCCACTTCTTCGAGACCAACCCCCGCCTCGCGTTCGACCGCGCGGCGGCGTACGGCGCCAGGCTCGCCGTCCCGGCCGGCTCCACGGTCCGTTTCGATCCCGGATCCACCGTCCTGGTGGGGCTCGTGCCGATCGGCGGGGCGCGCGTCGCCATCGGTTTCGCCGGGCTCGTCGACGGCCCCCTGGACGCCCCCGGCGCACGGGAGGCCGCGCTGGCCAAGGCCCGCGCCACGGGCTACCTCACCGCATACCAGGAGCAGGATCAGGAGCAGGCATGAGTGGCAGCATCTTCGACGCCGCGGGCTGTCACGGCCGCCCGGGCGCAGCCCCGGCGGACGGTACGGACCCGTACGCGTACACGGCGGTCCACGGCCCGCGTGCCGGAGACCGGGTGCGGCTCGGCGACTCGGGCCTCATCGTGCGGGTCGAGTCGGACTCGCAGCAGCCGGGTGACGAGTTCCTGGCCGGCTTCGGCAAGACCGCCCGCGACGGCCTGCACCTGAAGGCCGCGGCCGTCCGCGAGACCTGCGACCTGGTCATCAGCAACGTGCTGGTCATCGACGCCGTCCTCGGCATCCGCAAGACGAGCATCGGCATCCGCGAGGGCCGCATCGCCTCCATCGGGCGGGCGGGGAACCCCGACACCCTGGACGGGGTGGAGGTGGTGGTCGGCACCGGGACCACCATCGTCTCCGGCGAGGGGATGATCGCCACCGCCGGCGCCGTCGACACGCACGTCCACCTGCTCTCGCCCCGGATCATGGAGGCCTCGCTGGCCTCCGGCGTCACCACGATCATCGGCCAGGAGTTCGGCCCGGTCTGGGCGGTCGGCGTCAACTCCCCCTGGGCCCTGCGGCACGCGTTCAACGCCTTCGACGCCTGGCCCGTCAACATCGGCTTCCTGGCCCGCGGTTCCTCGTCCGATCCGGCCCCGCTGGTCGAGGCGCTGGCCGAGGGCGGTGCGTCCGGATTCAAGGTCCACGAGGACATGGGCGCCCACACCCGCGCCCTGGACACGGCGCTGCGCGTGGCGGAGGAGCACGACGTCCAAGTCGCCCTGCACACGGACGGGTTGAACGAATGCCTGTCCGTCGAGGACACCCTGCGCGTGCTCGACGGCCGCACCATCCACGCCTTCCACATCGAGGGCTGCGGCGGCGGACACGTCCCCAACGTCCTCAAGATGGCCGGCGTGCCGAACGTCATCGGCTCCTCCACCAACCCCACCCTGCCGTTCGGCCGGGACGCGCTGGCCGAGCACTTCGGCATGATCGTCTCGGCGCACGACCTCAAGGTCGACCTGCCCGGCGACGCGGCGATGGCCCGTGACCGCATCAGGGCCGGGACCATGGGCGCCGAGGACGTCCTGCACGACCTCGGGGTCATCGGCATCACCTCCTCCGACGCCCAGGGCATGGGCCGCGCCGGCGAGACGGTACGCCGCACGTTCGCCATGGCCGGGAAGATGAAGGCCGAGCTCGGCCCCCTCGACGGCGAGGGCTCCTACGGCACGGCGGCCGGCGGCGACGACAACGAGCGCGTCCTGCGCTACATGGCCAAGCTGACCGTCAACCCGGCCATCGCCCACGGCTTCGCGCACGAGGTCGGCTCCATCGAGGTCGGCAAGCTCGCCGACATCGTCCTGTGGTGGCCTCAGTACTTCGGTGCCAAGCCGCAGCTCGTCCTCAAGGCCGGCTTCCCCGCGTACGGGGTCACCGGCGACCCGAACGCCTCCACGGACCGGTGCGAACCCCTGGTCCTCGGGCCGCAGTTCGGCGCGTACGGAGCCACCGCCGCCGACATCTCCGTCGCCTTCGTCGCAGAGGCCGCCGTGGCCAACGGCGATCGGATGCCGACGCGCCGGCGCCGCGTGGCGGTCCGCGGAACCCGCGGGATCGGACCGCGGAGCATGCTCCGCAACGCCCGTACCGGCACGGTCGACGTGCACCCCGGCACGGGCCTGGTGTCGCTGGACGGCGAGCCCCTCGTCTCGGCACCCGCCGATTCGGTCTCGCTCGGCCGCCTCTATTTCCTCTAGTGCCGTGACCGGTTGGTGCTGCGACCGGCTCAGTGCTGCCGGTTCAGCTCCGCGTCGATCGCGTCCGCGAGGAGCCGGCGGGCGTGTTCCAGGGGCAGCGAGCCGCTGAGCCAGCGGACGCTGAGGCCTTCGAGGAGGGCCGTCAGGCGTTCTGCCGCGGCCGCGTGCGCCGGAGCCGTGCCCATGGGCCGGGCGTGCGCGAGCAGGTCGGCGATCTCGTGCACCCAGGTGTGCGTGGCCCTGGCGACGTCCTCGCGCAGGTCCGCGTCGAAGACGGCGCTGGCCCGCAGCTCTCCCCACGCGGTGCTGTTCTCCCGTACCTCCGGCGTGTCCTGGAGCTCGAGGAGCAGTACCTGGGCCAGCTCGGTCCGCGGGTCGGCGGGATCCAGTCCGGGATCGCGCTCGGCGGTGTAGCGGTCGGCGCGGTCGCTGATGAACTCCAGGGTCCGGCGCAGGATCCCGGCGCGATCGGTGAAGTGGTAGTAGATCAGCGAGGTGGACACCCCCGCCTCGGCGGCGAGCTCTCCCACGCGGAGTCCGCGCACGCCACGGCGCGCGATCACTCGCGTGGCGGCCCTGAGTATTTCCGTTCGACGGTCTGACACGAGGGGTCACTCTACCCGCCGAGCCGGTCACTTGGGGCTATTTCCTGACCAGACTGTCAGGCGCACATTCCGTGTGCCGACGCCACGATCCTGCCTGGTCAGAGGCAGAACACAGCAGAACAGCCGATCAGCGCGACAGTGCGTGCGTCCCTCACGGGTGCCACCACTGGCTGATTCGGCAACTCATTGGCCAGAACCATTGACTGAATTTTCAGTACGGAGGAGGATGCGGGGCACGCAGCCCCACCTCCCCTTCCTCCATGCTGACTGAATATTCACACAGGAGTGATCATGACGGATTTCCGGATGCCTGCCGAGTGGACCGAGCACGAGGGCTGCCTGATGGCCTGGCCGACGCGGCAGGAGCTGTGGGGTGACGTCTTCGACGAGGTGAAGTCGGAGTACGCACAGGTCGCGAGTGCGATCGCGCAGTTCGAGCCGGTGACCATGGTGGCGCTGCCCGGGAGCGGAGCCGAGGCCCGCGAGCGGTGCGGGGAGGGCGTCACCGTGGTGGAACTGCCCCTCGACGACTCCTGGTTCCGGGACTCCGGCCCGATCTTCGTGCTCGGGCCCGACGGGCAGCGCGCAGGCGTGGACTTCCGCTTCAACGCATGGGGCGGCAAGCACCACCCGTACGACACCGACGACAAGATCGCGGCCGCCCTGCTGGAACACCTCGGCGTGCAGCGCATCGCGTCCCGGATGATCCTCGAGGGCGGCGCGATCACCGTCGACGGCGAGGGCACCCTGATCACCACGGAGCAGTGCCTCCTGCACCCCAACCGCAACCCGGGGATGAGCAAGGAGGAGATCGAGGCCGAGCTGATCGCCCGCCTCGGCGTCACCAAGGTGATCTGGCTGCCCTACGGCGGCCTGCTGGACACCGAGACGGACGGGCACGTGGACGGGGTCTGCGCGTTCGTCGCCCCCGGCAAGGTGGTCGTACAGCTGCCGAGCGACCCGGAGCACCCCGACCACGAGCGGATGCGCGTGAACCGCGCCGTCCTGGAGGAGGCCACCGACGCCGCCGGGCGCCGCCTGGAGATCATCGACCTCCCGCAGAGCGCCTTCGTCGAGGTGGCCGGCCGGGAGACCGAGGTCGGCTACCTGAACTTCTACGTCGCCAACGGCGGGGTCGTCGTCCCGGTGGCGGACGTCCCCGAGGACGAGGGGGCGCTCGCCGTCATCGCCTCCGCGCTGCCCGGCCGCAAGGTCGTCGGCGTCCGCTCCCGCGTGATCGCGTACGGCGGTGGCGGCGTCCACTGCATCACCCAGCAGGTCCCGTCCGCGGCGCCCGCCGCCACCTCCCGTTGAGCACGGAAGAGAGAGCCACGATGCCGAGATCCCTTCCCTGGTCCGCAAGCCGCAGGTCAGCGCAGCTGCGGTCAGCGTTCCGGCGGGCCCCGCACCGGCGGTCGGCGCTCCGGCGCTCCGCCTGGCCGGCCGCCGCCCTGGCCGCGGTCTCCCTGGCCGCCGCCTGTTCCGGCCCTCCCAAGGACGGGCCCGCTGCCGGGAGCGCCGCGTTCAAGCTGTCCGCGGGTACTCCGGCCGCCACCGGTGAACTGGACTCCTTCACCTGGGCGCTGTACGCGGAGCCGCCCACCCTGGACTACGTCTCCGCCTTCGACTACCCGCAGAACACCATCGTCTCCAACGTCTGCGAGAGCCTGATGCGGTGGACCCCGCAGCTCACCGTGGCTCCGGGCCTGGCGGAGAAGGCCACCAACCCCGACCCGACGACCTGGGTCTACGACCTCCGCCCGGGTGTGCGCTTCCACGACGGCGGCGAACTGAGCGCCGACGACGTGGTCTTCAGCCTCGGCCGGCAGCTCGACCCCGACGGCGGATCGGCCTGGAACAGCAACTTCGCCAACGTCGAGTCGATCACCAAGTCCGGCCCGCTCCAGGTCACGGTCAAGCTGAAGCAGCCCGATGCGCAGTTCCCGCAGTACATGGCGACCGCCGCCGGCGTCGTGGCCTCGAAGGCCGGTGTGCAGAAGGCGGGCAAGGACTACGGCACCTCGGGCAGCCTGGACTGCACCGGCCCCTTCAAGCTGGGGACCTGGAACAAGGGCCAGTCGATCGAGCTCCAGCGCTTCGACGGCTACTGGGGCGCCAGGGCGAAGTCGGCGAAGGTGGTGTTCAGCTTCCTCACCGACCCCTCCGCCCGCACCAACGCCCTGCTGGGCGGCGAGGCCGACGGCGGGTACCTGATCCCCACGGAGAGCTACGACCGGCTGAGCAGGAGCGGGGTGGGCACGCTCTACTTCGGCGAGGGACTCAGCACGGTCAACGTCAACGTCACCAGCATGAAGGGAGCGCTCGGCGACGTACGGGTCCGCCGGGCGCTGTCCATGGCGCTGGACCGCCGCGGATTCGTCAAGGCGGGCCTGGGCGGCGCGGGCACCGCCACCAACTCGCTGACCACCAGGGCCGTCTGGGCGGCGGCCCCCGAAGAGGTCCGCAGGACCGCCTTCGACGGGCTCCCGTCGCCCGAGCAGAACATCGAGGAGGCCAAGGCACTCGTCAAGGAGGCGGGCGCCACCGGCAAGACGGTCACCATCGCCACCAGCGCGATCGGCCAGGATGTATCGCTGCTGGCCACCGCGGTCCAGGCCGCCGGAAGCAGGATCGGGCTGGACGTCCGGCTCAAGACCATCGCCCCGAACGCGTTCACGGCGCTGTTCACCGACCCCCAGGCCCGCGAAGGCCTGGACATGTTCCCCGAGACGTACTACGACTCCATCACCGACCCGATGGACCTGCTGAGCAACTTCCAGACCGGGGCCTTCCAGAACTACGCCGGCTACAGCGACCCCGCCTACGACGAGCTCGTCACCAAGGCCCGGGCGGAGTACGACCCGGCCCGGCGGATGGCGGCGGCCGCCCGGCTCCAGAAGAAGGCCGCCGAAGAGGTCCTGTGGATCCCCGTGGCCGAGTGGCCCACGGCCGTCTTCCTGAACAAGCGGATCACCGGCGCTCCCACCACCATCTCCTACCTGTACCACCCGTGGGCCGCCGACGTCGGGGCGGCCGGGCGATGAGCTTCCTGAGATTCGCCGTACGGCGGCTGGCCGAGATGGCGGCCACCCTGCTCGGAGCCTCGTTCGTCATCTTCGGCGCGATGTACCTGGCGCCCGGCAATCCGGCGAGCTTCCTGCTCGCCGGGCGGTCGGCCTCCCCGGAGGCACTGCGGGCGATCAACGTGCAGTACCACCTGGACGAGCCGTTCGCGGTGCAGTACCTGCGCTGGCTCGGCCAGGTGCTGCACGGCGACTTCGGGCGCTCGATCACGTACCGCACCGACGTGTCCCGGCTGCTGGCGGACCGCCTGCCCAGCACCCTGCTGCTGATCTCGATGGCGCTCGTACTGGTCCTCGCCGCCGGTCTGCTCCTCGGCTGGATCGGCGCGGTCCGCGGCGGCGCCGCCGACTCGACGATCCTCGTCACGACCACCTTCGCCATCGGCACCCCGTCGTTCGTGGCCGCGGTCCTGCTCCAGGGGCTGTTCGCGGTGAAACTGCATTGGTTCCCCACCGGGGGCACCGGCGAGGGCCTCGGCCCGATGCTGTGGCATCTGACGCTGCCCGCCGTCGCGCTGGCGCTCTACCTGATCGGCATGCTCGCCCGCGTCACCCGGGCCGCGATGCTCGAAGTCCTCGGTCAGGAGCACGTCACCGTCGCCCGCAGCCGCGGGGTCGCCGCCCACCTGGTCATCCGGCGGCACGTGTTCCGTAACGCGCTGGGCACGATGCTCACCACCGGCGGGCTGATCGTCTCCACCCTGCTGGTCACCACCGTCCTGGTGGAGTCCGCGTTCAGCGTGGGCGGCATCGGCCAGCTGCTCGAACTGTCCACCACCACCAAGGACTTCCCCACCGTGCAGGCCATCTCCCTCATCATGGTCGCGCTGTTCATGGCGGTGAACCTCGTCGTCGACCTGCTCCATCCGCTGGTCGACCCCCGGGTCACCCTCGGCCCCGGGAAGCAGGCCGCATGAGCGCCACCCTGCTGCGCCGGCCCGGCCTCGCCCGGATCCGGACCTCCCGCGCACCCCTGTCCGCGCTCTGCCTGGGCTTCGTCGCCCTGGTCGTCCTCGTCGCGCTGCTCGCCCCCTGGATCGCCCCGTACGACCCGAACGCCGTCGACCTGGGCAACGCCCTGGCCGGGCCGTCCGCCGAGCACCTCCTCGGGGTCGACGCCTCCGGGCGCGACACGCTCTCCCGGCTGGTGCTGGGCGCCCGTACCTCCCTGCTCGGCCCGCTCGGCGTGGTCGTGTTCTCCACCCTGGCCGGCGTCGCCATCGGCACCGCCGCCGCCTGGCGGGGCGGCTGGCTGGACTCCGTGCTGTCCCGCAGCACCGAGCTGGTCTTCGCCTTCCCCGGCATGCTGCTGGCCATCCTGATCGTCTCGGTCTACGGGGAGGGGCTGCTCGCCCCGGTCATCGCCCTGGCCATCGCGTACCTGCCGTACGTGAGCCGGCTCACCCGCTCCCTCGTCCTGGCCGAACGGACCCACCCGTACGTGGAGGCGTACCGGGTGCAGGGCCATTCCGGGCTGCAGATCTGCCTGCGCCATGTCGTCCCCGGGGTCGCCCCCGTCGTCCTCGCCCAGTCCACGGTCAACTTCGGCTACGCCCTGATCGACCTGGCCGGCCTCTCCTTCCTCGGCCTGGGCGTACCCGCCCTGACGCCCGACTGGGGCCGCATGGTCTTCGACGGCAAGACCGCCATCCAGTCCGGCTACCCGCTCTCGGCGATCGTGCCGTGCGCGGCCATCGTGCTGACCGTGGTCGCCTTCAACGTCGTCGGCGAACGCCGGGCCGACCAGGTCGCCGGGAGGGACCGTTGAACACCCTCGACATCCAGGCGCTGCGGTTGCAGCTGCCCCACACCGCCAGGCCCGTCCTCGACGGCGTCGACCTCACCGTCGCCGCCCGGGAGACCGTGGCCCTCGTCGGCGAATCCGGCTCGGGCAAGACGCTCACCTCGCGCAGCGTGCTCGGCCTGCTGCCGGCGGGCGCCGCCGCGCAGGGGTCGGTGCGCGTCGTCGGCGACGACGTCCTGACGATGACGGCCGGGCAGCTGCGGGTCCTGCGTACGAGCACGGCGGCCATGATCTTCCAGGATCCGCGGGCCGCCATCAACCCGATGCGCCGCGTCGGCGACTTCCTCACCGAGAGCCTGCGCCTGAACGCCCGGATGGCCAGGGACGCCGCCGAGGCGCGGGCGGTGCAGATGCTGGAGGCCGTCGGCCTCACGGGCGCGGCGCTGCGGAAGTATCCGGGGCAGCTCTCCGGCGGCATGCTCCAACGGGTCATGATCGCGGCTGCGCTCATGGGCGACCCCGCGCTGATCCTCGCCGACGAACCGACGACGGCCCTGGACGTCACGACGCAGGCGGAGGTGGTGGCACTCCTCGGCGAGCTGCGCGAGCGCTTCGGCACCGGCCTGCTCTTCGTCACCCACGACCTCGGACTCGCCGCCGCCATCAGCGACCGCGTGTACGTGATGTACGCGGGGCGGATCGTCGAAACGGGGCCCGCCGAGGAGTTGTTCGCCCGGCCGCGCCATCCGTACACGGTCGCGCTCCTCGACTCGACCCCGCGCCCGGACGCGCCGCGGGGCCGGCTCGCCGCCATCGAGGGCCGGCCGCCGAGCCTGCGCGAGGAGTTGGCGGGGTGCCCCTTCGCCGCGCGCTGTGCGTACGCGACCGACCTCTGCGGGCGGCAGGCGCCCGCCCTCCAGCCGCCCGCGGGGGCCCCGGGCCCGGCCGCCCACCTCGCCTCGTGCCATCACGGCGACCGGGTCGCGGCAGTGCGCCGGCCCCAGTCCCAGTCCCCCGCCTGAAAGGAATGCCACCCATGAGCAAGACCGTCCTGGAGGCCGTCGGCCTGCACCGGGCGTACGGGCAGGTCCGGGCCGTGGACGACGTCTCGTTCCGGCTGGCCGAGGGCGGGTCGCTCGGCATCGTCGGCGAATCGGGCTCGGGCAAGACGACCACCGCCCGCATCGTCGTGGGCCTCGAGCACGCGGACGCCGGCCGGATCCTGGTCCACGGCCGGGACCGGGGCGATCGCGTGCGCGGGAGGGCGCAGCGCCTGGCACGGGCACGGGAGGTGCAGATGGTCTTCCAGGACCCGTTCCTGTCACTCGATCCGCGCACCGCCGTCGGCGCGGCGCTGCGGGAGACCCTTGCCCTGCACTTCCCGGACACCGATCACGGCCGGCGCATCACCGAGCTGCTCGACCAGGTGGGGCTGGGGGCCCGGGAGGCCGACGCCCTGCCCCGGCAGCTGTCGGGCGGGCAGCGCCAGCGCGTGGCGATCGCCCGGGCGCTGGCGGTGCAGCCGGCCGTGCTCGTGCTCGACGAGGCGGTGGCCGCGCTGGACGTGTCCGTACAGGCGCAGATCCTGAACCTGCTCGCCGACATCCGCGAACAGACGGGCATCGGCTACCTGTTCATCACGCACGACCTCGGCGTGGTGCGGTGCGTCACCGACGAGGTCCTCGTCATGCGGCACGGCCGGATCGTCGAAGCGGGGCCGACCGCGCAGGTCCTCGCCGAACCCCGGCATCCCTACACCCGGCTGCTGCTGGAGTCCGTGCCCCGGCCGGGCTGGGACCCGCGGGGCATCGCGGCTGCCCGCCGCGCCCTCTGAGGGGGGCGGGCGCGGCTCAGGGGCGTACGGCCGCCGTGGCGAGGCCGGTGACGAGGACGCGTACGGTCACCTCGGGATCGACCGGGGAGTCCAGGGACTGGAGGGCCGCGAGCCCGTCCGCGGCGGCCGCGAGCGCCGTGCCCGGCGGGGCGGGGTCGAAGGCGCCGTCGTGCTCGTCCGCCAGCACCTGGAAGAGCCGGACGAAGCACTCCCGCCAGCGCCGGTACTCGGCGTCCACCGCGACCCGGACCCGGTCGTCGTTCAACGCGAACCAGTGGAGGGCTGAGTGCAGGCGTGAGAGGTCGGGACCCTCGGGCTGGGTCAGCAGTCCGATCACGCGCTCGGCACGCTCGGAGAAGGAGCCGGGGCCGTCGACGGCGGCTTCCATCGGGCCGATCCATTCGGGCCCGATGTCCCGGGCGACGGCCACGATCAGGTCGGTCCTGTCCTGGAAGTGGTAGTGGCACATCCCGTGCGAGATCCCGCAGAGCGCGGCGACGTTGCGGGTGCTGAAGCGGGCGAAGCCCTCGCCGGCCAGCAGCGTACGGGCGGCGGCGATCAGCCGGGCGCGGGTCTGTTCGCCCTTCGCCGAGGTGCGGGAGGTGCGGGCGGTGCGGGCCGGAGGGGGCTGCCGTCCGTCCGCGGCTTGTGCTGCCAGGTCTGCTGCCACGGCGCCACTCTAACGACCCGGTGTCCGCAGCGCCGGAGAAGAGGATCAAGTGGTTCCAACTCCTTTTTGTTTCAAGGAGGTTGGCATTCCCAGATTATTGACCGAGCGCTCGGTCAGTAATACGTTCCGGGCCAGTCGGTGGAGCGATCCACCCCTGGCTGATCGGAGAACAGTGATGAACGATCACGCTGCACCCAAGGCCCCGGCCGGCAGGACGCCGCGCCGGACCCTGGACAGGCGGGGCTTCCTGGCCGCGGCAGGCCTCACGGCCGTCGGCGCCGCACTGGCGGCGGCGGGCGGCGAGGCCTTCGCGGCCGGCCGGCCCTCGGCGAGGACGGCGGCCGCCGGCGGCTTCGCCGTGCCGCTCGACACCGTCAGGCACACCCGTACGTGGATGGCGTGGCCGGACAGCTCGGCGATCTGGGGCCGCCAACTGGCGGGCGTCCAGGCCAACATCGCGCTCATCGCGAAGACCGTCGCCAAGTACGAGCCGGTCGTCATGTGCGCCAACCCGGCGAGCGTCTCGAAGGCGAGGAGCGCCTGCGGATCGGCCGTCACCGTGATCGGGTCGATTCCCGTCGACGACTGCTGGATGCGCGACAGCGGCCCGGTGTTCCGCACGAACGGCGCGGGCGGACTCGACGCGGTCGGCCTGAACTTCAACGGCTGGGGCAATCAGCAGACCCACGCCAAGGACGCCCTGGTCGCCGGGCGGATCGCGGCCTACTCCGGGGTCCCGTTCACCACCGCCGCCTTCGTGGGCGAGGGCGGCGCGGTGGAGACGGACGGCGCGGGCACCCTCATGGCCACCCGCAGCAGCATCATCAACCCGGACCGCAACCCCGGCCTGACGCAGTCACAGATCGAGACGGCGATGTGCGCCGCCTTCGGCGCATCCAAGGTGATCTGGTTCAAGGGGGTGCTCGGCCGGGACATCACCGACGACCACGTCGACGCAACGTCCCGCTTCCCGGCCCCGGGCCAGGGGCTGGTCCAGATGCCGCTCGCGGGCGACACCGACCCCTGGTCGAACGACGCGCGCCAGCAGTACCAGATCCTGTCCACCTCCACCGGAGCCCAGGGCAACCCCATCTCGGTCACCAGGCTCCAGGGCCCCGACTACAACCTGATCCGCTCGACCGCCCCCGACTTCGTGGCCGCGTACGCCAACTACTACGTGTGCAACGGCGCCGTCATCGCACCCCAGTTCGGCGACACCCGCGCCGACGCCGGAGCCAAGGCGACCCTCCAGCGGCTCTTCCCCGGCCGGACGGTCGAGCAGCTCGACATCGACAACCTGGGGGCGGGCGGCGGCGGGATCCACTGCGTCACCCAGCAGCAGCCCGCCCCGTAACGACGGACGCACACGGCGGTCGGGCGTGACCACGACGACGACGGCACCGGGGGGGGGGGCCCCCGGGGGGGGGGGGGCCCCCCGGGGGGGGGGGGGGGGTGGGCCCCCCCCCCCCCCCCCAAAAAAACCCCCCCAGTGGCCAAGTGTTTTTCCCGGGGGGCCGGGGGGACCCGGAAAATAGC
>NZ_JBIARX010000024.1:0-82182 GCF_042890265.1 Streptomyces sp. NPDC002209
CGTGCATCGCAAGGCGGAGGGGCGCCCGAGTACTGGACGTACTCGGGCGCCCCGACAACGCGGCGAGGTGCGGTGCCGGGCGGCGC
The DNA here is from genome assembly GCF_042890265.1 of Streptomyces sp. NPDC002209. Lineage (NCBI taxonomy): Bacteria > Bacillati > Actinomycetota > Actinomycetes > Kitasatosporales > Streptomycetaceae > Streptomyces > Streptomyces sp. NPDC002209. The sequence goes on from NZ_JBIARX010000024.1 coordinate 87, forward strand.
GGGTCAGGCGAGATCCGGAAGAGACGGCCTAGCCGTCCGGGGGCTGCCGCCGCGGGGAGATTCCGCACGCGGCGGCCCCCGGCCCGGCGGCCGGACAGGGCGATGCCCCCGCCCGGGAGGGCGGGGGCATCGGCAGTGCGGCTGCGGGGAGCGTTACAGGGCCACGCCCAGGAGGGCGTCGACCGTGCGGGAGACCAGGCCCGGCGCCGACTCGTCGTCGCCGTCCGAGGCGTTCTGGGCGTCGACCCAGCGGTCCACGGCGGCCAGGGCGGCCGGCGCGTCCAGGTCGTTCGCCAGCGCCTCGCGGACCTCCTCGACGAGCGCGTCCGCCGGCAGGCCGTCCGGCCGGGACACGGCCGCGCGCCAGCGCTCCAGGCGGGCCACCGCCTGCTCGAGGACCTCGTCCGTCCACTCCCAGTCGGCCCGGTAGTGGTGCGAGAGCAGGGCGAGGCGGATCGCCGCCGGGTCCACCCCGGCGCGCCGCAGCGCGGAGACGAAGACCAGGTTGCCCTTCGACTTCGACATCTTCTCGCCGTGCAGCGCGACCATGCCCGCGTGCACGTACGCCTTGGCCATCGGGAACTCGCCCGTCAGCACCTGCGCGTGCGAGGCGCCCATCTCGTGGTGCGGGAACGCCAGGTCGGAGCCCCCGCCCTGGATGTCGAAGCCCATGCCCAGGTGGTCCAGGGCGATGGCGACGCACTCGATGTGCCAGCCGGGCCGGCCGCGGCCCAGGGAGGCGCCCTCCCAGCTCGGCTCGCCCGGACGCGCCGCCATCCACAGCATCGGGTCCAGCGGGTTCTTCTTCCCCGGGCGGTCCGGGTCGCCGCCGCGCTCCGCGGACAGCAGCCGCATCGCCTCGGCGTCCAGGTGGGAGACCTTGCCGAAGTTCACGTCGGACTCGACCGAGAAGTAGACGTCGCCGTCCAGCTCGTACGCCGCGCCGGCGTCCCGCAGCCGCTCCACCAGCGGCACGATGCCCGGTATGGCCTCGACGGCGCCGATGTACTGCTGCGGGGGCAGCATCCGCAGGGCGGTCATGTCCTCGCGGAACAGGGCCGTCTCACGCTCCGCGAGCTCGGTCCAGTCCAGGTTGTCGCGCAGCGCCCGCTCCAGCAGCGGATCGTCCACGTCCGTCACGTTCTGGACGTAGTGGACCTGCCGCTTGGTGTCGAGCCACACGCGTTGCACGAGGTCGAACGCGTTGTAGGTCGCCGCGTGACCGATGTGGGTCGCGTCGTACGGGGTGATGCCGCAGACGTAGATACGGGCGACGGGACCGGGGGCGAGGGTGATCGTCCCCTGGGTCGCGGTGTCGTGGATCTGGAGGTCGCGGCCCTTGCCAGGCAGGGCGGGGACCTCAGAAGCGGGCCAGGCATGCATGTCTCGAGCCTAACCGGACGCCTGTTCCGAAAACGAACCGGACCTGCACTGTTGGCTTGATCAGCACTCTTGCGATCTGGCCGATTCTGTGCGTGCCGGGTGTGGCCGGTTCAGACCGGCGGCCAGGGGATCGCGGGCCACTGCCCGGAGGGCTGCGGGTGCACCCCGGTGCGCAGCAGATGGGCCACCCGGGCGCGTACGGCGGCCAGCTCGACCGGTGTGATCAGCTCGGCCAGCCGGGTGGCGAGCGGCTCCCCGTCGGCCAGCCGGGCGGCCAGGGAGGCGAGCACCTCGCGGGCTTCACCGGTCAGCGGCTCGCCCGCCCAGCCCCACAGCAGGGTCCGCAGCTTGTCCTCGCTGTGGAAGGTCACCCCGTGGTCGATGCCGTAGAGCCGCCCGTCGGGCGCGGGCAGCAGGTGGCCGCCCTTGCGGTCGCCGTTGTTGATCACGGCGTCGAGGACGGCGAGCCGGCGCAGCCGCGGGTCGTCGGCGTGCACGAGCAGCGCGGTGCGGCCCTCTCCGACGTCGGCGAGGGCGACCGGCTTCCAGCCCTCCCCCGCCTCCTCGCCCTCGACGAGGGCCAGCAGGCCGCTCTCGTCCGACTCCTCGGCGTCCGGCGGACCGTCCTCGGCGGGCGCGGACTCGATCCACTGCTGGACCATGCCCTCGCCGTACGGCCCGTCGCGCAGCACGGTCGGCGGCACCAGGCCCCATCCCGTGGCCTCGGACACCAGGTAGGCGGCGACCTCCCGCTGCGCGAGGTTCCCGTCGGGGAAGTCCCACAGCGGGCGCTCCCCCTTGACCGGCTTGTACACGCAGTCGGCGCGGGCGTCCCCGTACGTCACCGTGCACAGCAGCACGGCGTTGGACGCCTCGCGGATCCGGCCGACGACGGTGAGCTCGCCCTTGGCGAGCAGCTCCTCAAGTTCCCCCGTGGCGGTCACGCCTGGCGCCGGTAGCCGTTCTGGCGCGGGCACACGTGGCCCTCGGGGTCCAGCGGCAGGCTGCACAGCGGGCACGGCGGCCGGCCGGCGTTGACCACGTCCAGGGCCCGCTTGGCGAAGGCCCGGGCCTGGGCGCCGGTGAGGCGGACCCGCAGCATCGGCGGGCCGTTCTCCTCGTCCTGGAGCAGCCGCTCCTCCGCCTCGGCGAGATCCTCCTCCGAGTCGGCCTCGAGTTCCACCAGGGCCTGCGCCTCGACGATCATCCGCTGTTCCTCGCCGTCCCAGGCCAGGGCCATGGTGCCGACGCGGAACTCCTCGTCGACCGGGACGTCCAGCGGCGCGGTGTCGGTGGCCTCGGCGGGAGCCACCGCCGGGACCGGGGCATTGCCCCCGGTGCGCCGTACGACCTCGTCCAGCAGCTCGTCCATCCGCTCGGCCAGTGCCGCGACCTGCGTCTTCTCCAGGGAGACGCTGGTGACGCGGGGGCCGGCCGATGCCTGCAGGAAGAACGTACGGCGTCCCGGAAGGCCGACCGTGCCGGCCACGAAGCGGTCCGGCGGATCGTAGAGGAACACCTGACGGGGCACGTCCAGTCTCCAAGTCTCGGCGGCAGGGGCATGGCTGCGCGCGTGTGGCTGCTCTTGTGGCTGTGCTTGTGGCTGTGCTCGCGGAGCGTGCTCGCCCCGCCGTGCTCGTTTATTTGGGCCAGTCCACCCTACTGCGCCGTTCGATCACGCCGCGCCCGCGCCGCCCCCCACGACGGCGTTCCCGCCGTCTTCGGTCGCGCTTTCGAAGGTTTCGGTTTCCGCCGCGGCCGCATCCGGAGCACGGGCCGGGCGCGGGGCGAGGGAGGCGAAGTCCCCGGTGTCGCCGAGCCGGAGCAGGAACGGGCGTGTCGGCGTGTAGCGGACGGCCGTGACCGAGCAGGGGTCCACGTGGATGCGCTGGAAGAGGTCCAGGTGCATGCCCAGGGCGTCCGCGACAAGGGACTTGATGACGTCCCCGTGCGAGCACATGAGGAAGACGGCGTCGCTGCCGTGCTCCTCCTCGATCCGCGCGTTCCACTCCTGTACGGCGTCCACGGCGCGCGCCTGCATCGCGCGCATGGACTCCCCGCCCGGGAAGACGGCCGCCGAGGGGTGCTGTTGGACGATCTTCATCAGCGGTTCGTCGCCCAGCTCCGAGAGCTTGCGGTTCGACCAGTCCCCGTAGTGGCATTCGCCGATCCGGTCGTCGGTGTGCAGCGCCAGCTCCGGGCGCGCGGCGAGCAGCGGGGCGAGGGTCTCCCGGCAGCGCTGCAGCGGGCTGCTGACGGCTGCGGCGAGCGGCACCGCGGCGAGCCGCCCGGGCAGCGCCGCCGCCTGCTCGGCGCCGCGCTCGTCGAGGGCCACTCCCGGGGTCCATCCGGCGAGCAGCCCTGCGGTGTTGGCGGTGGACCGCCCGTGTCGTACGAGGATCAGCGTGGCCATGACGCAAAGCCTAAGTGGCCTCGGGGCCGACCGGGTGCGGCCCGGGCGCGGGCAGGGGAGAATGCCCCTCGTGATTGTCGACTGCGCCATGTACCGGGACGGCCGCCGCTCCCCTGCGCCCGAGGACCTCTCGGACGCCCTCGACGAGGCGCGGGCGAGCGGCGACGCCTTCCTCTGGATCGGCATGTACGAGCCGACGGAGGAGGAGTTCGAGCACGTCAGCCACGAGTTCCGGCTGCACAAGCTGGCGGTGGAGGACGCGCTGACCGCGCACCAGCGCCCCAAGCTCGAGGTGTACGACGACTCGCTGTTCGTCGTCCTCAAGCCGGTGACGTACGACGACGACACCGACACGGTGACCGCCGGCGAGCTGATGCTCTTCATCGGCGACTCCTTCGTCGTCACGGTCCGCCACGGCGAGGGGGCCGCGCTGGCCGCCGTGCGCCACCGGCTGGAGCAGGAGCCGGAGGTCCTGCGGCACGGGCCGACGGCGGTGCTGTACGCGGTGTCCGACGCAGTGGTCGACCACTACATCGAGGTCGCTGCCGAGCTCCAGGCCGACCTGGAGGAGGTGGAGGCCGACGTCTTCGCGCCGACCGCCACGGACACCAAGAACACCGCCGCCCGGATCTACGGGTTCAAGCGGCAGGTGCTGGAGTTCCGCCGGGCGACGAGCCCGCTGCTCCAGCCGATGGACCGCCTCGCCTTCGGGAACGTGCCCTTCGTGCACGAGCACGCCCAGCCGTTCTTCCGCGACGTCGCCGACCACCTGACGAAGGCGAGCGAGTACATCGAGGGCCTGGACCGGCTGCTGTCGGACGCGCTGGCCGCGCACCTGGCGCAGATGGGTGTCCGGCAGAACGACGACATGCGCAAGATCTCGGCCTGGGCGGCGATGGCGGCCGTCCCGACGATGGTGGCGGGGATCTACGGGATGAACTTCGATCACATGTGGGAGCTGCGCCAGCCCTGGGGCTACCCGCTGGTGCTCCTGGTGATGGTGGGCGTCTGTCTCGGCCTGCACCGCATGTTCAAGACCCGCGGCTGGCTGTAGCCGCCGCCGACGGCTGCAGGCGACCGCTAGACGAGCTCGGGTGCGCCGACCGGTACGCCGCCCAGCGCGCCCAGCCGCTCCGGCGGGCTCAGGCTGATCATCCGGTGCCAGCCGGCGAACCGCTCGTACGCGTACAGGCCGCGGATCCCGGCGGCCAGCGCGGCCGCCTTGGGCGCGGGCCAGCGCAGCAGCCGGCCCATGTGGGCCATGACGGCGAGGCTCACGTCCCGGTAGATGGAGATCTCGGCGAGGGCGCTCTCGCGCAGCACCTGCTGGATGGTCCGGCCGTGCCCCTCGCGCACGAGGCGGAGCAGCTCCTCGTGGCAGTAGGCGAGGTGATTCTCCTCGTCGTGGCTGATCATGCGGACGGCCTTGCCGACCTCGGGGTGGTCCCCGAACTGCCGGACGAGCATGACCATCTGGTCGGCGGCGCGCTGTTCGGTGACCCGGCTGTGCGAGAGGTAGACGACGATGTCGCGCTCGGTCAGCTGCTCCGCCCGGCGCAGCTTCTCGTGCGCGAGGCCGATGCCGCGCCGCTCCAGGAGCATCGTGTAGTCGGTCTCGGGCGGCACGGGGACGGGCGGCAGGCCGCGCTTGCGCAGCAGGGCCTGGAAGATCCGGCCGTGCTTGTCCTCGTCGGCGCCGTGCCGGACGATCTTGGGCGCCAGCTCGCGCATGCTGTCGGGCACCAGGGCCGCGATCCGGGCGTTCTCCCAGCCCCCCTGGGACTCCCCGCTGGCGGCGATGGAGCAGAACAGCTGGAACGAGTCGTCGTTGTCGACGATCTCCTGGAACAGGCTGCGGGCAGAGAGCATGCATCGAGTCAACGGCCGATCCGGGGACCGGGCAACCGTGGGGTCCCACTGATCGGCCGAATGAACGATGAGAAGGGGTGGGGGCGCGGGCGTAACCCGCAGGGTGCCGCCCGCGTTGTTGACTGTGTCGGCCGTGGCGGGGAAGACCCCCGAGCCCCCACCACGGCCGCAGGGCCCGTGCTCGACGCCTTATGCCAGGCCGGCGCGCTCCATGGCCTCCGTACCCGCCCGCAGGGCGGTGATCCGCTCGTCCAGGGTGAAACCGGCCGGGGCGAGCGTGAGGGTGGTGACCCCGGCCTCGGCGTAGGCCCGCATCCCGTCCGCGATCCGCTCGACGGAGCCGAGCAGGGTCGTGGAGTCGATCAGCGAGTGCGGGACCGCCTCGGCGGCGCCCGTCTTGTCGCCCGCCAGGTACTTGTCCTGGATCTCGGCGGCTTCCTTCTCGTAGCCCATGCGCTGGGCCAGCTGGTTGTAGAAGTTCTGCTTCCGGCTGCCCATGCCGCCGACGTACAGGGCCGTGTACGGGCGGAACATGTCGGCGAGGGCGGTCACGTCGTCGCCGACGGCCAGCGGCACGGTCGGGCAGACGTCGAAGCCCTCCATGCTCAGCCCGGCCTTCTCGCGGCCCGCCCGGATGTGGGTGAGCGCGGTGGCCTCCAGGTGCTCGGCGGCCGGGAAGATGAGCAGGGCGCCGTCGGCGATCTCGCCGGTCTGCTCCAGGTTCTTCGGCCCGATGGCCGCGATGTAGAGCGGGATGTGCTCGCGCTCCGGGTGCACGGTGAGCTTGATCGGCTTGCCGGGGCCGCCGGGCAGCGGCAGCGTCCAGTGCTCGCCCTCGTAGCTGAGGCGCTCACGGGTCATCGCCTTGCGGACGATCTCCACGTACTCCCGGGTGCGGGCGAGCGGCTTGTCGAACTTGACGCCGTACCAGCCCTCGGAGACCTGCGGGCCGGAGACACCGAGGCCGAGCCGGAAGCGGCCCTTGGTCAGGGAGTCGAGGGTGGCGGCCGTCATGGCGGTCATCGCGGGCTGGCGAGCCGGGATCTGCAGGATCGCGGAGCCGACGTCGATGCGCTCGGTCTGGGCGGCGACCCAGGCGAGCACGGTCGGGGCGTCGGAGCCGTAGGCCTCCGCGGCCCAGCAGACGTCGTAGCCGAGGCGGTCCGCCTCCTGGGCCACGGCCAGGTTGTCGGCGTCCATGCCAGCGCCCCAGTAGCCGAGATTGATGCCGAGCCGCATGTGTCGTCCCCTTACGGTGTTGCCGGTTTACCGATCAGTAACGTACGTCTGCCGCGGACTGTAGCGCGCCAGGGCCCCTCGCGTCAGCGCCCCAGTAGTCTCAGCGCTCATGGAGCAGAGGCATCTCGGCCGCACCGGACTGCGCGTGTCCCGGATCGGCCTCGGCACCCTGACCTGGGGCCGTTCCGCGGAGGGACCGGACGAGTCGGGCGCTGCCGAGCAGTTGAAGACGTTCTGGGAGGCGGGCGGCACGCTCGTCGACACCGCCGACGTGTACGGAGGCGGTGAGGCGGAGTACCTCCTGGGGCAGCTGGTGGGCGGGCTGGTCCCCCGCCAGGACCTGGTGATCGCCACCAAGTCCGGCTCCGTACGGGACCCGGACCGCAGGTTCGACGGATCGCGCGGCCATCTGCTGTCGGCGCTGGACGACTCGCTGGCCCGCCTGGGCACCGACTACGTGGACCTCTGGCAGGTCCACGCCTTCGACCCGGGGACCCCCCTGGAGGAGACCCTCCAGGCGCTGGACCTGGCGGTGAGCAGCGGCCGGGCCAGGTATGCGGGGGTGTCCAACTTCAGCGGCTGGCAGCTGGCGAAGGCGGCGACCTGGCAGCTCGCCGCCCCGGGGGTGCGGACGCGACTGGCGTCGACACAGATGGAGTACTCCCTCCTCCAGCGGGGCGTGGAGCGCGAGGTCCTCCCGGCGGCGCTGGACCTCGGCGTCGGGCTGCTGCCGTCCTCCCCGCTGGGCCGCGGCGTCCTGACGGGCAAGTACCGGGACGGCACCCCTGCGGACTCGCGGGGGGCCTCGCCGACCATGGCGGGCTTCGTGGACCCTTACCTGGACGACATGGCCTGCGGCATCGTGGACGCGGTGGCGACGGCGGCCCAGGGCCTGGCCGTGACCCCGCTCCAGGTGGCCCTGGCGTGGATCCGCGACCGGCCGGGGGTGGTCGCCCCCGTCGTCGGCGCGCGGACGTCCGCGCAGCTCAGCGAGGCGTTGTCGGTGGAGCCCCTTACTCTTCCCGAGGAGATCTGCCGGGCGCTGGACGATGTGTCGGCGCCCGTGCACCGCTACCCCGACCACGACTGGAGCACGCTGTGAGCACGGACCGCCGACCCGCATCCGCGGAGGACCCGGCCGCCCCCGGCCCCCGTCCCCAGGCGGCCACCCCCACCGAGCCGCCGCAGCCCGCCGACGGCGCGGCCGGCTCCGGAGAAGCGGAGGCCGGGCCGACGGCCGGGGACCCTCAGCAGGACACCGCGGCCCGGCCGGAGGCCGACGGCGGCCCCGCCGAAGCGGGCGCCGCCGCCGAGAAGGGCGAGGCCGCGCCCGTGCTCAGCGAGGCCGAGGCCGAGTTGGCCGCGCAGAAGATCGAGCGGGAGCGCATCGCCCGCCGCAAGGCGGAGCGGCAGGGCCCCGTGGACGCGGGAGCCAAGCTCAGCGGGAAGGCCGCCGATCTGCTGGCCGCCGTACGGGCCGTGGAGAGCGGGGAGAAGCCCTCCCCGGTGTACTTCGACGAGGCCCCGACCGCGCCCCGCAGGCCCGCGGCCCCCGCCGCGCAACCGGCCCCCCGGCCCACGCCCACGCCCCCGGCCCCCACCGCCGCCGGCATCGAGGGCGTGCGCACCGTACTGGCCCGCGGCGGCGCCCCCGAGGCGCTGGCCGGACCGGCCGCCACCGCCCTCGGCGAGGACGCCGCGGAGCAGCTCGCCCACGACCCCTGGCTGCTCCTGGCGGTCGCCGGCGTCCGTCCCGCCCAGGCCGACGGCTTCGCCCGGGCCCTGCTCGGCCCCGAGGCCGGTCCCGGTGACGAGCGGCGTGCCGCCGCCCTCGTGGGCTGGCTGCTGGAGCAGGCCGCGCTCAAGGGGCACACCGCCCTGGAGGCCCCCACCCTGGAATCCGCCCTCTCCCGGTACGGCGTCCCCGACCCCGCCGCGTCCGTGGAGCAGGCCATCGGCGAGGGCACCGTCCTGGTCTTCCACGAACCGCTCGGCCCGCCCGTCGCCGAGGGCGAGGAGCAGCCCGTACGCGTCCTCGTCGGCCTCGAGGGGTACGCGCTCGCCGAGGAGAGCCTGGCCGACGGCCTGGCGCGGCTGGCCAGCACGTTCAACGACCCGGCGGACTGGGAGAAGGCCGCCGCCGGCCCCGGCGCCGACCTGATCCGTGCCGTCTCCGGCCACGGCCTGGTCGCCCACACCGGCGGCGAGGCCGCCCGCGCCGAGCCGCTGGCCCTGTCGGCGGCCGCCCGCGACCTGGGGCTGCGCGTCTGCCTGGCCGCGCACACCCCCGCGCAGGGCGCCGTCACCGTGGCCGGGCTGCTCGCCGGCACGGAGGGGCCCGGGCGGGACGCGGACGGGCAGTTCGCGCTGGACCTGCTCGTGGTCCTCGACGCCCCGCAGCTGGACGTGGAGACCGCCGCCGCGCTCGTCGAGTCCGTCCCCGACGGGGCCCGGCTGGTGCTGTCCGGGGACCCCGGGGTGCTCGGCTCCGCCGGGCCCGGGCGGGTGTTCGGCGATGTGCTGGTGGCCCGCGCCTGCCCGCAGGTGGTCTCGCGCACCCCCGACCCGGGCCCGGTCGGCGAGCTGGTCTCCGGCGTCGGGATCGGGGAGCTCAACCAGGTCGACGCCCCCGGCAAGGAAGTCGTCATCGTCCCGGTGCAGGATGCCGGGGAGGCCGTCCACCGCACCGTGCAGTTGGTGGCCGAGTCGGTGCCGCGCGCCTTCGGGATCCCTGCGGACGCCGTCCAGGTGATCACCCCGGGGCACGGCGGCTCTGCGGGCACGAGGGCGCTGAACGCGGCCCTGAAGGAGCGGCTGAACCCGGGCCCGGGCCGGTTCGGCGGCTTCGACCCCGGCGACCGCGTGGTGCACGTGCCCTCGCCCGGGCGGGCCGTGCCGGCCCGGGTGGTGTCGGCCGATGCGCAGGGACTGCACCTGGACGCCGCGGGCGCGCAGGTCGTCGTACCGAAGGAACAGGTGGAGTCGCAGGTGCGGCACGGCTGGGCGGTGACGGCGCACCAGGCCGTCGGCGCCCGCTGGCCGGCCGTGGTCGTCGTCCTGCCCGGTGACGCGGCCCAGGCCCTGTCCCGGGACTGGGTGTACACGGCGTTCGGGCGGGCGGAGCGGCATCTGTCCGTGGTGCACGGCGTCGACCAGGCACTGCCGCGCGCGGTCGCGGAGGTGCTGCCGAAGCCGCGTACGACCCGGCTGACCGGCCTGCTGCGCGCCCTCTCGGCCGCGGCGCAGGACCAGCCGGAGTAACGGGCACGCACCGCGGCCCCCGCCCTGTTCGGGACGGGGGCCGCGGTGTCGTGTGCGGGCCGGGCTCAGGCGGGCGCCAGGCCTGGCTGCGGCGCCTGGCCGCCCGCTTCCTCCGCGCCCTCCTCGTCGTCGAAATCGTCGGCTTCCTCGTCGAAGACGGAGCTGACGTCGAACCGGTGCAGTACGTCCTGGGGATCGGTGTGCCCGAAGGGCGAGCCCAGCCACTCCCCCGGTTCCGGGGCGTCCTCCGAGGCCGCGATCCAGAGCGTGGAGTCCCCCTCCTCCAGGCCGAACTCCTTGTAGCGGGAGGCGATCTCGTCGGGCTCGTACTCCCCGAAGAGCACGCCCAGCGCACCTGCCGTGCCGCCGTCGAAGGCGAGCTCGGCTTCCCGGTCGTGCGCGGCGACCCGCTCGGCCTGGGCGATCAGCCTCGGCGGTTCGACGACGGCGTAGTCACGGCGGATGAGCACGCTGAAGGCGGCGGGCTCGGCGGGCCCGGTGTACGGGACACCGTCCTCCGGCGAGGGGATCTCGAAGGGGGTGACCTCGTCGTACCGGTCGTAGAGGAGTTCGTCGTACTCCTCGGCAGCGGCGGCGAGTTCGTTGAAAGCGGCGTAGACGGCCGGGTCCTCGTCCCCGATCCTGCTCTCGACCGCGGCGAGGTGACGGTCGAGCGCGGCCTTGACCGCCTCGGCGGCGGCGCGTACCTCGGCAACACTGGGCAGAGCGGCATCAGACATAGTGCAGACGCTATCCGTAGCAGGGCTCTGCCCGCACAATAGATGCGATGCCGGAATACGAATTTGTCGACGTGTACGTGCCCCGCGGTGTGCCCCGCAAGGAGGCGACCCGCCTGCTCACCGACCATGCCGAGTACGGGAACTGGGAACTCGACCGGCTCACCCTGTATCGGGACGGCAGCCGTCGTGTGCGGCTGCGCCGCCGGATCATCCGTCAGGTCCGCGCCACCTGGTGACGCGGACCCCGTGACGGGGCCCGCGTCGTGAAGGCGCCCGTCAGGCCGCGTTGCGGGCGCGGCGGTAGAGCACGGCACCGGCCAGCAGCGTGCCGGCGGCGAGCGGGAGGCCCACGCCGAGGACGTCTCCTGCGCCGGTGGCGGCGAGCCCCGCATGCTGAGCGGGCGCGATCCCGATCCCCGTTCCCTGGCCGGGGTGGATGCCGGGCGTGACACTGCCGGAACCGGGGCCGGTGGGACCGCCGGGCATGCCGGGCGTACCCGGAGTGCCGGGGTTGCCGGGCGTGCCCGGCTGACCGGGATGGCCGGGCGTGCCCGGGTTACCGGGATGGCCGGGCGTGCCCGGGTTACCGGGCTGGCCGGGAGTTCCGGGGTTGCCCGGCTGGCCGGGATTGCCGGGAGTTCCGGGGTTGCCGGGCTGGCCGGGAGTGCCCGGGTGTCCGGGTTGGCCGGGCGTGCCCGGGTTGCCGGGCTGGCCGGGGGTCCCGGGCGTGCCCGGGTGTCCGGGGTGGCCCGGGTGGCTCGGTTCGTCCTCGTCGCACGGCTCGTCCGGCTCCTCGGGCTCGCCCGGGTGGCCGGGATTGCCCGGGTGTCCCGGATGCCCCGGGTGGTGGTCCGGGATGGCCGAGTCGTTCGAACAGCGGTTCCCGAAGGCCGGGTTCAGCAGCCCCACGACCGAGACGGTGTTGCCGCAGGCGTTCACCGGAGCATCCACGGGTGCCTGGACGGTGTTCCCGGACAGCAGGCCCGGAGAGTTCGCGGTATGGCCGGACGCGCCGGAGTCCGCGTGTGCGTAGCCCCCACCCAGCGCGAGCACACCCCCCGCGGCCGCCATGGTGATCAGGACTTTGCGTCGCATGTGTTGTCATCCCCCTGCTGTGTACGAACAGCCGGGCCCTGAAGCCCGGCGGCCCCGGAGCGCTGGAATGCGCTCCGGGGCCCAAGACTTCAGACGCGTCAGGCGTTGACGCAGGTGTTGCCGAAGGCCGGGTTCAGCAGGCCGACCACGTTGACGGTGTTACCGCAAACGTTCACGGGCACGTGAACCGGGACCTGGACGACGTTGCCGGACAGGACACCGGGGGACCCGATGGCCGCACCCTGGGCACCCGCGTCGGCCTGGGCCAGGCCCGCACCCGCGAGAACCAGACCACCGGTGGCAGCCGCAGCGGCGACAACCTTCTTGAACATTGTTCCTCCTAGTTGGCAATGCGGTCCCAGCCGCGGACCGCACCACCTGTAACGAGGAGGCATCACCAGGGCTACGAGCGTATGAGTGCATTCACTCTTCTCAGTGGAAAACGCACACCTTCCCGATTCTCAGCAGTTGTCGATGAATCGGTCCAGCACGCGCACGCCGAACTTCAGCCCGTCCACCGGCACCCGCTCGTCCACGCCGTGGAACATCCCGGCGAAGTCCAGCTCCGGCGGCAGCTGCAGCGGGGCGAAGCCGAAGCAGCGGATGCCGAGGTCGTCGAAGGACTTGGCGTCCGTGCCGCCCGACAGCATGTACGGGACCGCCCGCGCGATCGGGTCCTCGGCCTTGAGGGCGCCCTGCATGGCGTCGACGAGCTTCCCGTCGAAGTCCGTCTCGAGGGCCTTGTCCCCGTGCACGTCCTCCCGCTTGACGCGCGGACCGAGGATCCGGTCGAGGTCGGCGAAGAACTCGTCCTCGTAGCCGGGCAGGAAGCGGCCGTCGACGTGCGCGGTGGCCTGGCCGGGGATGACGTTGACCTTGTAGCCGGCGCCGAGCATGGTCGGGGCGGCCGAGTTGCGCAGCGTCGCGCCGACCATCTTGGCGATGCCGCCGAGCTTGGCCAGGGTCGCGTCCATGTCGTCCGGGTCGAGCGGCGTGCCGAGCGCGTCGGAGAGCTCGTCCAGGAAGCTCCGTACGGTCTTGGTGACCCTCACCGGCCACTGGTGGCGGCCGAGCCGGCCCACGGCCTCGCAGAGCTCCGTGATGGCGTTGTCGTTGTTCGTCATGGAGCCGTGCCCCGCGGTGCCGTCCACCGTGAGCCGCATCCAGTGCATGCCCTTCTGGGCGGTCTCCACCAGGTACAGCCGCAGGTTCTCGTTGACCGTGAACGAGAAGCCGCCGACCTCGCCGATCGCCTCGGTGACCCCCTCGAACAGCCCGGGGTGCTTGTCCACGAGGTGCCGGGCGCCGTACACGCCGCCCGCCTCCTCGTCGGCGAGGAAGGCCAGCACGATGTCCCGCGGGGGTTTGCGGCCGCTGCGCAGCCGGTCGCGTACGACCGCCAGCGTCATCGCGTCCATGTCCTTCATGTCGACGGCGCCGCGGCCCCACACGCAGCCGTCGGCGATCTCGCCCGCGAAGGGGTCGTAGGTCCAGTCGGCCGCGTTCGCCGGCACGACGTCGGTGTGCCCGTGGATCAGCAGCGCCGGCCTCGACGGGTCCTCCCCCTCGATGCGCGCGACGGTCGAGGCGCGCCCCTTGTGGGACTCGAAGATCTGCGGCTCCAGCCCGACCTCGGCGAGCTTCTCCGCGACCCACTCGGCCGCCTTGCGCTCGCCGGGGCCGGAGTGGTCTCCGTAGTTGCTGGTGTCGATCCGGATGAGGTCCCGGCAGAGGTCGACGACCTCGTCCTCGCCGGAAACGGTCCTGCCCGCGCTCGACTCGCTCACGCTGCTTCCTCCCACTGATCGGTGCCGACTGCCTCCCCATCCTCGCGCGTGGGACGGCGCTCCCCAAGGGCGATCCCCGGCCGTCGGGGGGTGTGATCGGGGACCCCGGAATGTTTGGTAATGTTTTCCACGTCGGAACGGCCCGCGAGGGACGCGAGACAGACACCTTGTCCGGGTGGCGGAATGGCAGACGCGCTAGCTTGAGGTGCTAGTGCCCTTTATCGGGCGTGGGGGTTCAAGTCCCCCCTCGGACACACAGAGCGAGAACCCCACTTCGGTGGGGTTCTTCGCGTTTGCGGCGTTCGCCGCATTCGTTCGCCCCGTTCCCGGGCCGGGCTACCCTGAAGGCGTGATCGAGAACCTTCCCCCCTGCCCGAAATGCTCCTGTGAGTACACGTATGAGATGAACGCCCTCGTGGTGTGCCCCGAGTGCGGCCACGAGTGGGTTCCCGCCGAGGGCGGTGCGCAGGACGGCGCCGGTTCCGGAGAGCGGGTCGTCAAGGACGCCGTCGGGAACGTGCTGAGCGACGGCGACAGCGTGACCGTGGTCAAGGCGCTCAAGGTCAAGGGCAGCCCGTCCGGGATCAAGGCGGGCACGAAGGTGCGCAACATCCGGCTCACCGACGGCGTGGACGGCCACGACATCGACTGCCGGATCGAGGGCTTCGGTGCCATGCAGCTGAAGTCCAGCGTAGTCAAGAAGGCCTGATCCGCAGCCCCGTCACGACGCGTCCCGCAACGACAGGAGGGACCCCGCCTCGGGCGGGGTCCCTCCTCGTTCACGGCCGGGCCGTCAGCGGTTCGCGGCGATCTCCGCCACGCGGCGGCGGACCAGGAACCAGCCGCCGACGAGGGCGGCCCCGATGACGGGGACGCACAGGACCGTGGTGCGGCCGACGCCGCCGTCGCACCACATCAGGACCAGCACGGTGACCAGGAACACCAGCGTGACGATCTGCGTGTACGGGGCCCAGGGCAGCCGGTAGGACGGGCGCTCGAGGCTGCCCTCCTGCGCGCGGCGCCAGAAGAACAGCGAGCAGATCATGACCATGCCCCAGGTGCCGAGGATGCCCAGCGAGGCGAAGTTCAGGACCAGCTCGAAGGCGTCCTTCGGCATCAGGTAGTTCAGGCCGACGCCGGCGAGGCCGAAGGCGGCGGTGAAGAGCACGCCGCCGTAGGGGACCTTGCCCTTGTTCATGCGGGCGGTGAACTTCGGCGCGGAGCCGGACATGGCCATCGAGCGCAGGATGCGGCCGGTGGAGTAGAGGCCGGAGTTCAGGCTGGAGAGCGCCGCCGTCAGGACGACCAGGTTCATGATGCCGGCGGTGCCGGGGATGCCGAGCTTGTCGAAGACGGTGACGAAGGGGCTCTGGTCGCCGGAGTACGCGGTGTACGGCAGGAGCATCGCGAGCAGGACGACGGAGCCGACGTAGAAGAGGCCGACGCGCCACATGATCGAGTTGATCGCCTTCGGCATGATCTTCTCGGGGTTCTCGGTCTCGCCCGCGGCGACGCCGCACAGCTCGACGGAGGCGTACGCGAAGACGACGCCCTGGACCACCAGGAGCATCGGCAGGACCCCGGAGGGGAAGATGCCGCCGTTGTCGGTGATGGTCGACAGGCCCGGGGTGTGGCCGCCGATGTCGTGGCTGGTGGCGACGAGGTAGATCGCGACGACCAGGAAGATCGCCAGGGCGGCGACCTTGACGAGGGAGAACCAGAACTCCATCTCGCCGAAGTACTTCACCGAGATCAGGTTCGCGGTGAGGACCACGGCGAGGGCGATCAGGGCGAGGGCCCACTGCGGGACGCTGGTGAACATGGACCAGAAGTGCGCGTAGGTCGCGGCGGCCGTGATGTCGGCCACGGTGGTCGTGGACCAGTTCAGGAAGTACAGCCAGCCGGCCGTGTAGGCGCCCTTCTCCCCCATGAACTCGCGCGCGTAGGAGACGAACGCGCCGGAGGAGGGCCGGTAGAGCACGAGCTCGCCCAGGGCCCGGACGACGAAGAAGGCGAAGATGCCGCACACCGCGTAGGCGATCGCGAGGGAGGGGCCCGCGTTGGCGAGCCGGCCGCCCGCGCCGAGGAACAGGCCGGTGCCTATCGCCCCGCCGATCGCGATCATGTTGATGTGGCGGGACTTGAGGTCCTTGCTGTAGCCCTCGTCACCGGCGTCGACGTGGCGGGAGGACGCCGGGGCCGGGGCCTCGGTCAAGGTGCGGTCACTCATGTAGGACTTCGCCTTCGTGGGTGGGACAGGCAGGTCCGGGCCGCCGCGCAGGGGAGCTGGGTGGTGGTCACCTGTGCGAGGTCGGATGGTTTTGTCGACACAGGAGACCATGAGCCCGGGCCATGGCCAAAACCCGCCCTCCCCGCACAGAAGCCCCCGACGACCATGGAAACAGGTGCCGGGGGCTTCGTACGAGCTCGAAAGCGAGGCGACGGGGGTCAGTCGCGGGGGTCGGCCTCCGCGGCCTGCTCGAGGCGGAAGGCCTCGTTCCCGAGGCCGATGCGGGCGTGCACCTCGGGGCGGCTGCGCCGCAGGACGACCCCGTACAGCAGTCCGCCCACGACGGCGGCGCCGATGATCCCGGGCAGGAGCCAGCTGAGCGCGGAGCCCTCCTCGGCGCCGACCAGGACGCCGAAGTCCTTGACCGTGTACCCGGCGATGCCGAGCAGCGCGATCCCGGCGAGGGCGGCCGCGACGAGCCGCCAGACCTGGGCGCCGGCGGTACCGCGGCGGACGAAGAAGGCGATGACGGCGAAGGAGGCGGCGGCCATGAGAAGGGTCACGCCGAGGGCGCCGACGCTGCCCATCCAGGTGAACAGGTGCAGGACGGGCGCGGTGGGGTCGCCGGCGGGCTTGTCGTCGGTGAAGGCGAAGGCGAGGACGACGAGGGTGGAGATGACGGTCTGCAGGAGGGAGCCGGTGGCGGGGGCGCCGGTGCCCGCGCTGGTCCGGCCGAAGGCGGCGGGGAGCAGGCCCTCGCGGCCCATCGCGAAGGCGTAGCGGGCGACCACGTTGTGGAAGCTGAGCATGGCCGCGAACATGCCGGTCACGAAGAGGACGTGCAGGACGTCGGTGAAGGTGGTGCCGAGACGGCCCTCGGTGAGCTGGAAGAGCAGGCCGGGGCCGGCTTCGGCGGAGGTCTTGACGACCTCGGAGGGTCCGGTGGCGACGGTGAGGGCCCAGGCGCTGAAGGCGAAGAAGAGGGCGACGAAGCCGACGGCGAGGAACATCACGCGGGAGACGACGATGTGGGGCTTGCTGGTCTCCTCGGCGTAGACCGGGGACTGCTCGAAGCCGACGAAGGCGGCGATGCAGAAGCAGAGGGCCGTGCCGAGTCCCGCACCGCCGAGGGTCGCGGGGTCGAAGGCGTGCAGCGAGAGGCCTTCGGGGCCGGGGTCGCCGAGGGCGGCGATGTCGAAGACGACGACGAGGGCGCACTCGATGAGGAGGAGGACGCCGAGGACGCGGGCGTTGAGGTCGATCTTGAGCCAGCCGAGCGCGCCGGTGACGGCGACGGCGGCCAGGGCCGGTATCCACCAGGCGACGTTGACCTCGAGGTAGGTGGCGAAGAGGCCGGAGATCTCGAAGCCGAGGATGCCGTAGACGCCGACCTGCATGGCGCTGTACGCGACGAGGGCGACGAGCGAGGCGCCGGCGCCCGCGGTGGGGCCGAGGCCGCGGGCGATGTACGCGTAGAAGGCGCCGGCGTTGTGGACGTGCCGGCTCATCTCGGCGTAGCCGATGCCGAAGAGCGCGAGGACGATGCCGAGGATCACGAACAGCAGCGGCTGGCCGACGACGCCCATGACGCCGAAGGTGGTGGGCATCACGCCGGCGACCACCATCAGGGGTGCGCTGGCGGCCAGTACGGAGAGCAGCAGGCCCGCGGTGCCGAGGCGGTCGGCGCGCAGGGCGCGGTCCTGGCCCTTGTAGGTGCGGATCTCGGGCGCGGTGCTGAGCGTGGTGGATCTGCCCGTCGCCATGGCGGGGTGTCCTTTCGGGGAAGGTCGAGCGGAGCGGAGGGGGGGTGCGGTGGAGCAGCGTTCGGTCGAGCGGGGGTGCGGTCGAGCGGGGTGCGGTCGAGCGGGGGTGCGCGTCAGGCCGTGCCGAGTGCGGCGCTGCGGGCGGCGAGGAAGGCCTTGTGCGGGTCGAGGTCCGGGTAGGACCAGGGGGCGGGCGTGGCGTGGCTGCCGATGCGGTGGAAGAGGGCGGCGGCCTCGGCCGGGCGGCCCTCGCAGAGCTTGGCGTGGGCCAGGAAGTTGAGGTCGACCCGGTTGCGGGGATGGTCCTCGCGTTCCCATTCGAGCCACCAGTCGAAGGCGGAGCGCAGTACCTGGCGGGCGCGGCGGCTCGACCAGTGGGTGACGGCGCCGGCGCTGCTGTCGGAGCCGTACGAGCCCGCCAGCACCCGGTAGCGCTCGGCGTGGGCGATGACCGGGAGGACGGCGAGCGGGGAGTCGGCCGGGGACTCCTCGGCGGCCCAGGCGGCGAAGTCGTAGACCTCGTGGAGCGGGTCGTGGCCGGCGCCGGGGGTGTGCTCGGCCAGCCTGGCGACCATCAGGTGGTGGGCGTGGTGGTGCTCGCGGTGGCGGGCCCGGACCTGGTCGAAGTGGCGGCTGAACTCCTCCGCGGTGCCGAAGGCACGGGAGAGCATCAGCAGCCCCAGCCAGGGGGTGGGGTCGGCGGGGAGCAGGGCGGCGGCCCGGCGGCAGGCCTGCTCGGCGGCCTCGGGCGTGCCCTTGCGGCGCAGGGCGGAGAAGACGGCGGCGCAGGCGAGCAGGGTGGCCGCGTCGGGGCTGTCGGGTTCGGCGAGCAGCCATTCGCGGGCCCAGGCGGTGGCCGCCGGGGTCTCGGCGAGTACGACGACACGGTGGCCCCGGCGGTCCCAGTCGTCGCCGGTGCCGACGAGGAGGGAGCGGGCCCTGGCCCAGCGGCCCTGGGTGAACTGGGCGCGGACGTCGACCAGTTCGGTGTCGCAGAGGGCCGGGTCGAAGAGCTGGGCGTCCCGCTTGCGGGCGCGGCCGAGGGGCGGCGGAGGCGGGGACATCCGCGGGATTCCCTCCAGGGCACGGGCGCGGGCGGACGGTTGGCTGGATGATCACGCACAGCAAAGCGGTAGGCACAGCTCCGCGTCAAGGTCCAGTCCACTGCGTGGCGCGTTTCAACTGGTATGTACATGACGCCAGTTGGGCGGTCCAATCCGATCGCGGCCGCCGCCGGCCCGGCCGTAGGGTGAGTCCATGACGACGTACGACGATCTCCCGCCCGCCCTGTTCGCCTTCCCCGGGCCGCTGCGCGACAGCCTGGTGGCAGCGGTGCTGAGCGGCGCGAAGACCACGACGACGGGGTTGCTGACCGAGTACGAGGTCACGGGCGACCCCCTGCCGGTGGTGGGCGGGCGGATGGCGGTCATGGACTCCGCCGAGCGTCCGGTGGCCGTCCTGGAAGTGACGGACGTACGCGTTCTACCGCTCGCGGAGGTGGACCTCCGGCACGCCCTGGACGAGGGCGAGGGGTACGCGTCCGTGGCCGAATGGCGCGTTTCCCACGAGCGGTTCTGGCACGGGCCGGAGATCCGCGAGGTGCTCGGAGACCCGGAGTTCACGGTGGCCGACGACACGCTGGTCGTCGCGGAGCGCTTCCGCGTCGTCGAACGCCTGCGGACGGCCTGGTGAGCCGTACTGGCGAGCCGCACTAGTGAGCCGCGCGGCAGGCTCCGCTCGCGACGTTCGCGGAGATGCCGGCCTCCTGCAGGCTCGCGGCGCAGCTGGTCTGGTTGCCGATCGTGCCCTCGTAGCAGGCCTGCCCGACGCCGTCCGTGACCTGCTTGCCGTGCTGCACGATGTACTGCTCGCAGTCCTGGATGCTGGTGGGGGCGGCGGTGGCGGCCGGGGCGGCGATGAAGGTGCCGCCGGCGGCGAGGACCAGGCCGGCCAGGATGCTGGGGATACGGGCCGACGGACGCATGCGGATGCACCTGCTCTCTCGGTCGGTCACGCGATCCGCGAGTGCGCCGGACCACGGGCGGGGGCGGCGCGGAGCGGGCACTCCGGGGGGCGACCGGCTCGCGCAACGGTCACCCTCGCCCTTCCGACGCTAGAGCACGCCACCGGCACCCGCACGTCCGCCCGCGGCCCGGTGCGCCGTCTGCGCCGGGGACCGGGTCGGTGTCCCCTTCAGCCCACCGCCCCGGCCGCGGCGCGACCCGCCGCCCGGCCCGAGAAGATGCAGCCGCCGAGGAAGGTGCCCTCCAGGGCGCGGTAGCCGTGGACCCCGCCGCCGCCGAAGCCGGCCGCCTCGCCGGCCGCGTACAGGCCGGGCAGGGGGTCGCCGGATGCGGTGAGGACCCGGGAGGACAGGTCGGTCTCCAGGCCGCCCAGGGACTTGCGGGTCAGGACGGAGAGCCGTACGGCGATCAGCGGGCCCGCCTTGGGGTCCAGGATCCGGTGCGGGGCGGCGGTGCGGATCAGCTTGTCGCCGAGGTACTTGCGTGCGCCGTGGATGGCCGTCACCTGGAGGTCCTTGGTGAACGGGTTGGCGATCTCCCGGTCCCGGGCGACGATCTCCCGGCGGACGGTCTCCTCGTCGAGCAGGTCCTCCTTGGTGACCGCGTTCATGCCGCGCACCAGCGAGGCGAGGTCGCGTTCGACGACGAAGTCCACGCCCTGTTCCATGAAGGCCTTCACCGGCCCCGGAACGGCCTGGCGCGCCCGGTCGATGACGTCGCGGACCGACTTGCCGGTCAGGTCGGGGTTCTGCTCGGAGCCGGAGAGGCCGAACTCCTTGCCGATGATGCGCTGGTTGAGCACGAACCAGGTGTGGTCGTGGCCGGTCTTCATGATGTGGTCGAGGGTGCCGAGGGTGTCGAACCCGGGGAAGAGCGGTACGGGCAGCCGCCTGCCGGTGGCGTCCAGCCAGAGCGAGGACGGTCCGGGCAGGATGCGGATGCCGTGCCTGGCCCAGATCGGGTTCCAGTTCTCGATGCCCTCGGTGTAGTGCCACATCCGGTCCTTGTTGATGTGGCTGGCGCCGGCTTCCTCGGCGATGCCCAGCATCAGGCCGTCCACGTGCGCCGGGACCCCGGAGAGCATCCGCTGCGGCGGGGTGCCGAGCCGGGCCGGCCATTGTCTGCGCACGAGGTCGTGGTTGCCGCCGATCCCGCCGCTGGTCACGATCACCGCCTGGGCCCGCAGGGAGAAGGACCCGGTGCTCTCGCGGCCGCTCGCGCTGCCCCGTACGGCGTCGGAGGGCTCCAGGATCTCGCCCGTGACCGTGTCGAGGACACCGGCCGTCCGGGCGAGCCCGGTGACCCGGTGGCGGAACCGGAGCCGGACCAGGCCGCGGGCCACCCCGGCGCGGACCCGCCGCTCGAAGGGTTCGACCAGGCCGGGCCCCGTGCCCCAGGTGATGTGGAAGCGGGGGACGGAGTTGCCGTGCCCGTTCGCGTCGTAGCCGCCGCGTTCGGCCCAGCCGACCACCGGGAAGAAGCGGACGCCCTGGGCGTGCAGCCAGGGCCGCTTCTCACCGGCCGCGAAGTCCACGTACGCCTCCGCCCAGCGGCGCGGCCAGGCGTCCTCCTCGCGGTCGAAGCCGGCGGTGCCCTGCCAGTCCTGCAGGGCGAGCTCGCGGCTGTCCTTGATCCGCAGCCGCCGCTGTTCGGGCGAGTCGACGAAGAACAGCCCGCCGAAGGACCAGTGCGCCTGACCGCCGATCGACTGCTCGGGCTCCTGGTCGAGCAGGATGACCTTGCGGCCCGCGTCGACGAGCTCGGCGGTGGCCGCCAGACCCGCCAGCCCGGCCCCGATCACGATCACGTCTGCGTCGTACGTCATGGCGAACCCGTCCTCCGGTCGGTGGTGGGGCAGATCCTTGGCTACGGAGCGGTAACCAGTCAACAGCGGTGGTTGGATGGGCCGCGTGAGTGCTGCTGACGAAGTACTGGACGTGGTGGACCGGGACGACCGGGTGACGGGACAGGCGCCGCGGGGCGAGGTGTACGCGGGCGGGCTGCTCCACCGGTGCGTGTTCGTGCAGGCCAGGGATGCACGGGGGCGGATCTTCGTGCACCGGCGGACGGCCTCGAAGCTGGTCTTCCCCTCGGCCTACGACATGTTCGTCGGCGGGGTGCTGGGCGCCGGCGAGAGCTACGCCGAGGCCGCCCTGCGGGAGGCGGAGGAGGAGCTGGGCGTGCAGGGGCTGGCGCAGCCCGTGCCGCTGTTCAAGTTCCTGTACGAGGGGCCGGGCGGGGCCTGGTGGTCGTACGTGCACGAGGTGCGCTGCGATCTGCCGGTGCGGCCGCAGGAGGCGGAGGTCGCGTGGCACGCGTGGCTCTCCGAGGAGGAGCTGGCGCAGCGGGTCGCGGACGGCGCGTGGGAGTGGGTGCCGGACGGGCTGGAGGCCTACCGGCGGCTGCGCGCGCACCGGGAGCCCGGCCAGTAGATTGACGGGGTGATCGACTTCGTCAAGGACGTGCGCCTCTGGTTCGCGCCGCAGCGGGTGAGGGACGAGGGCGAGACCCCCGACTACCGCTTCTCGCTGGCCAACGAGCGGACCTTCCTGGCCTGGATCCGGACCGCGCTCGCCCTGGTGGGCGGCGGTTTCGCGGTGGACCAGTTCCTGCCGGACCTGCGCTGGGGGGTGCGGGTGGGGATGTCCCTCGCGCTGCTCGCGGTGGGTGCGGCCTGTGCTCTGCGGGCGGTGAACCACTGGGTGCGGTGCGAGCGGGCGATGCGGCGGGGCGAGGACCTGCCGCTGTCCCGGTTCCCGGTGGTGCTGAGCCTGGGGGTGGGACTGGTCGCGGTGTCGATGGTGCTGGTGGTGCTGCTGGGCTGGACGAGCGGGCAGTGACGCCCTCCGGTGCGGCGGGGCGCGACGCGGGCCTGCAGCCCGAGCGGACGCGGCTCGCGTGGCGGCGTACGACGCTGGCGTGCTCGGTGACGGCGCTGCTGGCCCTGCGGACGGCGCTGCGCGGCTCGGGCTCCGCGGTGGAGGTGCTCGGGGCGGCGGTGATCGTGCTGATCTGGCTGGCGTTCCTGGGGGTCGCGCACGTGCGGATGCGGCAGCTGGCGGCGCTGCGGCCGCCGGGGCTCGCCCCGCGGTCGGCGCTGGCGGCGGTGGCGTGCACGGTGGCGCTCTCGGTCTTCGCGGTGGCGGTCATCTTCTGACCCCACCCACAGCCGAACCGCGCAGCCACGGGCACCCGTCACCACGGTGACCGCCTCTGCGGCATCCCCCACACTCCGTGGGCACCCCCCGACACGCCGCACACCAAGCCCCGCTCTCCCCCCGCGGCGGAGCGGCTGGCAGGATGCCGAGCGCACATCAACGCCTTCCGGGGAGACCGCAGATGACCGCCGAAGAGCCGTACCTCGTCCAGCCCGCCAGCGGGGTGTACGCCTACGTCCAGCCGGACGGCGGCTGGTGCCTCAACAACGCCGGATTCGTGAGCGACGGCGGCCGGACGCTGCTCATCGACACGGCGGCCACCGAGCGGCGGGCGCTGGCCCTGCGCGAGGCGGTCGTGGCGGCCGGGGTGCCGCTGCCGCGCACGGTGGTCAACACCCACCACCACGGCGACCACACGTACGGCAACGGCGTCTTCGCCCCCGAGGCCCTGATCCTCGGGCACGACAACGCGCGCACCGAACAGCTCGCCGCCGGGCACCAGCTGGAGATGATCTGGCCGACGACCGACTTCGGCGCGATCGAGATCACCCCGCCCGACCTCACGTACAACGACCGGACGACCCTCCACCTCGGCGGGACCGAGGTCCAGGTCATCCACCCCGGCGTCGCGCACACCACCGGGGACTCGATCGTGTGGCTACCCCGGCAGCGGACCGTCTTCACCGGGGACCTGGTCTTCGCCGAGGGCACGCCGTTCCTCGCGATGGGCTCGCTGGCCGGTTCGCTGCGGGCGCTGGAGCTGCTGCGCTCGCTCGGCGCGCAGACCGTCGTACCGGGCCACGGGCCGCTGACGGACCCGTCCGCCTACGAGGCCACGGAGCGCTATCTGCGGTACGTGGCCGAACTCGCCCGGGAGGGCACGGCGAAGGGGCTGACCCCGCTGGAGGTGGCGCGCGAGGCCGATCTCGGCGAGTTCGGGGCGTGGCGGGAGAGCGAGCGACTGGTGGCGAACCTGCACCGGGCGTACGCGGAGCTGGCCGGCGAGCCGGAAGGGGCGCCGCTGAACATTCTGGCGGTGCTCCAGGACATGACGGTGATGAACGGCGGGACGCCGATCCTCTGTCACGCGTGAGCCACGGGTGCGGGCCGGAGGATCCCCTCCGGCCCGTACTCGCGGGCCCTGCGCACTGGACGACATACCGACTGGTCGGCATGATGTCTCTCGTTCGCCCGTCCTCGTCCACTCCGCACGGAGGTGCGCACCATGACCTCAGCGTCAGCGTCCGCTTCAGCCGGCCCCCGGGGCCTCGATCCGGAGCGGCTGCGCGGTCATCTCGACCGGGTGCGGCCGGGGCTCGTGGCCGGGCCGCTGCGCGGCAGGCTGATCGAAGGCGGCCGCTCGAACCTCACGTACGAGATCACCGACGGGACCTCCCGCTGGGTGGTGCGCCGCCCGCCGCTCGGCCACGTCCTGGCCACGGCGCACGACATGCGGCGCGAGCACCGGGTGATCCGGGCGCTGCACGGTACGGCCGTGCCGGTGCCCGAGCCGCTGCTGCTGTGCGAGGACGAGTCGGTCCTCGGGGCGCCGTTCTACGTCATGGAGTACGTGGAAGGGGTGCCGTACCGCACGGCCGGACAGCTGGCCGCGATCGGCCCCGAGCGCACCCGGCGAGCGGTCCTGGGCCTGGTGGACACGCTGGTCGACCTGCACGCGGTGGACCCGGAGGCGGTGGGCCTGGGCGATTTCGGCCGGCCCGAGGGCTTCCTCGACCGCCAGCTGCGCCGCTGGGGCAAGCAGCTCGCGGCCTCGCGGGGGCGCGAGCTCGCGGGCATCGACGAGCTGCACGGTGCGCTCGGCCGCGCCCTGCCCGACTCCCCCGCCCCGACCGTCGTGCACGGCGACTTCCGGCTGGACAACGTACTGATCGGCGGTCCGGACGACACGATCCGCGCGGTGCTGGACTGGGAGATGTCCACGCTCGGCGATCCGCTGACCGACCTCGGGCTGCTGGTCATGTACAGCTCGGACCTGGGGCTGACCGACTCCCCGGTCAGCACGACGAGCGGCGCGCCCGGCCATCCGGCGCCGGCCGAGCTGATCGAGAGGTACGCCGCCCGCTCCGGCCGGGACACCGGCGACATCGCCTGGTACACGGCCTTCGCCTGGTTCAAGCTCGCGGTGATCCTCGAGGGCATCCACTACCGCTACACGCTCGGGCAGACGGTGGGCGCGGGCTTCGACCGGATCGGCGAGCTGGTCCCGGTCTTCATCGAGCACGGTCTGGCCACCCTCCACGGCCTCCACCCATTCGAAAACGGCCAGGAAGGCTGAGGCACACCCATGGACTTCGCATTCGACGCCCGGACCGAGGAACTCCGCGAGCGGCTGCTCGCGTTCATGGACGAGTACGTCTACCCGGCGGAGCCCGTCGCCGCCGGGCAGCGCGCGCGGCTGGCCTCGCCCTGGGACGCCCCGGCCGTCTTCGGTGAACTGAAGGCCGAGGCGCGCCGTCAGGGCCTGTGGAACCTGTTCCTTCCGGATGCGGAGCACGGCGCCGGGCTGACCAACCTGCAGTACGCGCCGCTCGCCGAGATCACCGGCCGCAGCCCGCACCTGGCGCCGATGGCGACCAACTGCGCGGCTCCGGACACCGGGAACATGGAGCTGCTCGCGCAGTTCGGCAACGAGGAGCAGAAGAAGCAGTGGCTCGAGCCGCTGCTGGCCGGCGAGATCCGGTCCGCCTTCGCGATGACCGAGCCCGAGGTGGCCTCCTCGGACGCGACGAACATCGAGACCCGGATCGAGCGCTCCGCGAGCGGTGACGAGTATGTGGTCACCGGCCGCAAGTGGTTCATCTCCGGGGCCATGAACCCGGACTGCAAGATCTTCATCGTCATGGGCAAGACGGACCCGGACGGCGCCGATCCGCGCCGCCAGCAGTCGATGATCCTGGTCCCGCGGGACACGCCGGGCGTGGAGGTGCGCCGGGCGATGACGGTGTACGGGTACGAGGACCACGACCACGGCGGCCACGCCGAGGTCGTCTTCGACGGGGCCCGGGTCCCGGCGGCGAACCTGATCGGCGAGGAGGGCACCGGTTTCGCGATCGCCCAGGCGCGGCTCGGCCCGGGCCGGATCCACCACTGCATGCGGCTGATCGGCATGGCGGAGCGGGCCATCGAGCTGATGTGCCGGCGCGCGGTGGGCCGTACGGCCTTCGGCAAGGAGCTGGCCGCGCAGGGCGTCGTGCAGAACTGGATCGCGGACGCCCGGGTGACGGTGGAACAGCTGCGCCTGCTGGTCCTGAAGACGGCCTGGCTGATGGACACGGTCGGCAACCGGGGCGCGCACACCGAGATCCAGGCCATCAAGATCGCGACCCCGCGGGCGGTGGTGCGGATCCTGGACGACGCGGTGCAGCTGCACGGCGCGGGCGGGGTGAGCCAGGACTTCCCGCTGGCCGAACTGTGGGCGGCGGCGCGGACGCTGCGGCTGGCGGACGGTCCGGACGAGGTGCACCAGCGTTCGCTGGCGCACCGGGAGCTGAAGAAGTACGCGGGTCGCGCGTGAACGTGTGGGAATCGTGCGGGAGTTCGCGTGAACCCATGTGCGAAGTGAAGGCGATGCGGGAGGCCTTTTAAGAAACCTTGTTGAACAACCCCGCCACGCCGGGGCGTTCTTGATTTGCGCCTGTCAATCGGATCAGGGTTCTCCAGAAGGTTTGACGCCCCACACGTCAACATGAGGAGAACCCTCCAGATGGCAACTCACAAGCGTTCGCGCGGTTTCCGGTACGCGGCAGTCGGCGCGGGAGCCGCGACCGCGGCCGCCGTGACCCTGCTCGCCACCCCCTTCGCGGGGGCGGCGGCACCGGCCGAGGGCACGGTCTACGGACTGGGCGCGCCCGGCGCGATCAGCGGAAGCTACGTCGTCATACTCGACGCATCCGCGAACAAGGAACAGCTCGCCAAGAAGTACGGAGGCGAGCTGAAGCGCACCTACAGCTCCGGGGTCAACGGCTTCTCGGCCGCGGGCCTGAGCGAGACCGAGGCCAAGCGGCTCGCCGCGGACCCGGCCGTCGGCAAGGTCGTGCAGAACAAGAAGTTCACCATCAACGCCACTCAGGACAACCCGCCTTCATGGGGTCTGGACCGGATCGACCAGACGGCCAAGGCGGGCGACAAGAAGTACAGCTACCCCGACAGCGCCGGCGAGGGCGTGACGGCGTACGTCATCGACACCGGCATACGCACGACGCACAAGGACTTCGGCGGCCGCGCGACGTCCGGCTTCGACGCGGTGGACAACGACGACAGCGCCGACGACGGCAACGGCCACGGCACGCACGTGGCGGGCACCATCGCGGGGACCGCGCACGGCGTCGCCAAGAAGGCGAAGCTGGTCGCGGTGCGGGTGCTGGACGACAACGGCTCCGGCACCACCGAGCAGGTGGTCGCCGGGATCGACTGGGTCACCCAGCACCACTCGGGGCCCTCGGTGGCCAACATGAGCCTGGGCGGCGGCGCGGACGAGGCCCTGGACGAGGCGGTGCGCCGGGCCATCGCCTCGGGCGTCACCTTCGCCGTGGCGGCGGGCAACGAATCGGCCGACGCCGGGAAGGGCTCCCCCGCGCGGGTTCCGGAGGCGATCACCGTGGCGTCGAGCACCATCGACGACGAGCAGTCCTCGTTCTCGAACTTCGGCTCCGTGGTGGACCTGTACGCGCCGGGTTCGGACATCACCTCCGACTGGAAGGACAGCGACACCGGCACCAAGACCATCTCGGGCACCTCCATGGCCACCCCGCACGTTGCGGGCGCCGCGGCGGTCTACCTGGCCGGGCACCCGTCCGCGACCCCGGCGCAGACGGCCGCGGCGCTGACGGCCGCGGCCACGTCGGGCGCGGTGGGCAACCCGTCGCCGGGCACGGCGAACAAGCTGCTGAAGGTGGCTCCGTAACGGGTGACCTGACGCCCTGACCGCTCTCCTACGGTCGCAGCGCGCGCAGCAGCAGGTCGGCGAGGTGATCGGCGACCTGCTGCGGCGTGAGCGGGCCGTCCGCGCGGTACCAGGTGGACAGGTGGTGGACGGAGCCGAAGTGGTAGTCCACCACCAGGTCCGCGGGCGTGGCGGTGGAGAAGACGCCGGTGCGCTGGCCTTCCTCGACCAGCGCCCGGAAGCGCTCGTGGTAGCGCCGGCGCTCCGCCCGTACCTGCTTGAACTTCTCCGGGCTGAGCTGGTGCATCGACCGGAAGAAGATCGCCGCGTCGTCGAGGTTCTCGATGGTGGTGACCACCACGTCGGCGGCCGCGGCGCGCAGCCGCTCCTCGACCGGGGCATCGGAACCGGCCACCGCGTCCAGGCGCTGCTGCTGGAGCCGCAGCATCCGCGCGTACACCTCGTGCAGCAGGTCGTCCTTGGACCCGAAGTAGTGGTAGAGCGCACCCTTGGTGACCCCGGCCGCCTCGACGATCTCCTGTACGGAGGTGCGGTCGTAGCCGCGCTCGGCGAACAGCCGGGTGGCGACGGCCAGCAGCCGCTGCGGCACCGGGGCTTCGTGCGTGCCTTCGGGCTCCGTGCTCCTGGCAGCCATGGCGCTGACCTTCCCTTCCCTGTTCTGTGGCCGTACGTCCGGCCGGCCGGCCGGACCAGCCGTACGGCCGGCTGTACGACCGTACGACTGTTTTCAGCCGCGGTCGCGCAGTTCCCGTCGCAGGATCTTGCCACTCGTCGTCTTCGGCAGGACAGGCAGGATCTCCACGTGCCGCGGGTATTTGTACGCGGCGATGCGGGCGGCGCAGTACGCGGACAGCTCCTGCGGCTGCACCGAGGTGCCGGGGCGCAGGCTCACGTACGCCTTCACGCTCTCGCCGCGGTACGGGTCCGGGACGCCGACGACGGCCGCCTCGCGCACGGCGGGGTGGGTGTAGAGCACGTCCTCGACCTCGCGCGGCCAGACCTTGAACCCGGAGGCGTTGATCATGTCCTTCTTGCGGTCGACGACGTAGAGCCAGCCGTCCGCGTCCATGAACCCGACGTCGCCGGTGCGCAGTTCGCCGTCCGGGAAAGCCTTGGCGGTGTCCGTCGGCAGCCCCCAGTAGCCGGGGACGACCTGGGGCCCTCGGACGGCTATCTCGCCGGTCTCGCCGAAGGGCACCTCGCCGCCCTGCTCGTCCAGGATCCGTACGAGCGTGTCGGCACCGGGCAGGCCCACGGAGAGGGTGCCGGAGGCGGGGTCCACGGGGGCTTCGAGGTGCACGGGCACGGAGGCGCAGGGGGCCGTGCACTCGGTGAGGCCGTAGCCGTTGCGCAGGTAGAACCCGAAGCCGGCGCGGAGGCGTTCGACGAGGGCGGGCGGGAGCGGGGCGCCGCCGGAGGAGATCACCTGGAACGAGGCGAAGTGGTCCGCGGTGGCCCCCGGGTGGGCGGCGAGGGCCATGAAGGCGGTGGCCGGGCCGACGGCGTAGGCGGGGCGGTGCTCGAGGAAGGCGTCGAGGACGACGCCGGCGTCGAAGCGGTGGGCGAGGACGAGGGTGCCGGCGTTGGCGAGGCAGGCGCCGAGCTCGCAGACCATGCCGGTGATGTGGAACAGGGGCGCGAGGGCGAAGTACGCGGCGCCCTCGGGGAGCGGGTGCCCGGTGACCTGCCGGACGGCGTTGTGGGTGAGCGCGCCGTGCGGGTTCATGGCGCCCTTGGGGGTGCCGCTGGTGCCGGAGGTGTAGCTGATGAGCGCGGTGTCGGCGGCGGTGAGGCCGGGATCCGGCGGGGCGGGGTGGCCCTGGAGGGCCACGGCTGCGAGGTCGGCCGGGGTGGGGGCCGGTGCGGTCGGGACCGGCGCCGTGGTGGAGCCCGGTTCCGCCGGGGCGAAGACGCGCGGGTCGTTCCGGGTCTGGAAGTCCCGGTCCGAGGCGGTCAGGGCGACCCGTACGGCCGTGCCGCGGACGGCCTCGGCCACGTATGCCGTCCACGCGCGGCCGTCGCACACCAGCGCGGAAGCCCCCGAGTCCCGCAGGATGTGCCCGATCTCACCCGATTTGTACATGGGGTTGAGCGGGACGACCACCGCCCCGGCCTTCCAGGCGGCCAGGACGGCGAGGACGAAGTGCGGGGTGTTCTGCAGCATGACGGCGACCCGGTCCCCGCGGCGGATGCCGTGCGCGGCGAGGTGGCCGGCGACGGAGTCGGAGAGCGCGTCGGCCTCCGCGTAGCCGATGCGGCCGTCGAAGTAGGCCAGCGCGGTGCGCTCCGGGGCCCGGGCGACGGCTTCGCGGAAGGCGTGCAGCACGCTGGGCGGCGGGGAGACGGGGGCGCGCTGGGCCGGGGCGAGCCGCCCGAGCCAGGGCTTGGCGGCATAGCCGGAAGGCCGGGTCACCTGGTCTCCCACTTCTGCTGGAGGTGGTTCATGCTGCCGAGCCAGCGGTCCGGTTCGGTGGCCCGGGCGGCGTAGTAGTCCGCGACCTCGGGGTGCGGGAGGATCAAGAACCGGCCCTTCTCCATGCCGTCGAACAGCGTGTCCACCACCGCTTCCGGCTCGATCGCGGTCGGCGCGAGGACGAGTTCGCCCGCCGAGCCCGCGGCCGTCAGCATGTCGGTGCGCACCCCCTGCGGGCAGATGGCATGGACCTGGACGCCGCGGTGGCGGTAGGTCAGCGAGAGCCACTCCGCGAAGGCGAGCGCACCGTGCTTGGTGACACTGTACGGCGCCGCCCCGATCATGGTCAGCAGCCCTGCGGCCGAGACGGTGGACACGAAGCGCCCGCTCCCGCGCTCCAGCCAGTCGGGCAGCAGCAGCCGGGCCGCGCGGACGTGCGCCATGACGTTGGTGTCCCAGGCCGCCTCCCACACGGCCTCGTCGGCGAACGCGTCGCCGCCCGAGGCGAGTCCGGCGTTCGCGCAGTACACGTCCACCCGTCCGCCGAGGGCTTCGCGGGCCTGCTCCACGACGGCCGAGGCATCGCCCGGGACCGCGATCGCCCGGGCGCCGATCCCGTCCGCCACGGCGGCGGCCTTGGCGGCGTCGAGGTCGTTGACCACGACCGTGGCCCCCTCGGCGGCGAAGCGGTGGGCGAGGGCGGCGCCGATGCCGCCGCCCGCGCCGGTGACGACGACTCGCTGGTCCTGGTACGCGCTCACGGGGATCACCTTTCCTGGCCGGATGCCCGGCAGACTAACCGGTCGGTATGTCGGGGTGGAAGAGGGCGGACCCCTAGCGTGGCCGGATGACGCTGTCACGACGGGGGCTGCTGGGACTGGCGGGCACGACGGGGGCCTTGGGGACTCTCGGGGCGGTGGGCGCGGCGCCCGTACGGCCGCCGGAACCGGCGGCGGCAGCCGCCGACCGGGTGCGCACGGGCTTCGAGCAACTCGCCGCGGACGGCTACGCGGTGCTCGCCGGGCAGCGGGTCGGGGTGGTCACCAACCCCACCGGCATCACCGCCGACGCCCGCCACCTGGTCGACGTACTGCACGCGGACGCCCGGGTGAAACTCGTGGCGGTGTTCGGACCGGAACACGGGTTCCGCGGGACGGCGCAGGCGGGCGAATCGGAGGCGGCCGGGCGCGATCCGGCGACCGGGCTGCCGGTGTACGACACGTACGGCAAGAGCGGGCAGCAGCTCGCGGACGTGTTCACGGCGGCCGGGATCGACACCGTCGTCTTCGACGTCCAGGACGTCGGGGCGCGCTTCTACACCTACATCTGGACCCTGTACGACTGCATGCGCGCGGCCGCACTGGCCGGCAAGGCGGTGGTCGTACTGGACCGGCCGAACCCGGTGGGTGGCCTGCGGGCCGCGGGGCCCGTGCTGGAGCGCGCGTACGCGAGCGGCGTGGGCCGGGAGCCGATCGCGCTCGCGCACGGGATGACGGTGGCCGAGCTGGCCCTACTGTTCAACGGGGAGTTCCCGGCCGCTCAGCCGGTCAGGCTGAGCACGGTACGGATGACCGGGTGGCGGCGGGACTCCTTCTTCGGGGAGACCGGACTGCCCTGGGTGCCGCCGAGCCCGAACGTGCCGACGCCGGACACGGCCCTCGCGTACGCCGGCACCTGCCTGTTCGAGGGCACCAACCTGTCGGAGGGACGCGGGACGACCACGCCCTTCGAGGTGGTCGGCGCGGAGGGCGTGGACCGGCGGTGGGCGGAGGCGGCCCAGGCGCTGGGGCTGCCCGGGGTCTGGTTCCGGGAGGCGTACTTCACGCCGACCTTCTCCAAGTTCGCCGGGAAGGTGTGCGGCGGGGTCCGGCTGATCGTCCACGACCGGGCGGCCTTCGACCCGGTACGGGCCGGGATCGGACTGCTGGTGACCGCGAAGCGGACGTGGAGCGGTTTCGCGTGGCGCACGGACCACTGGATCGACCAGCTGACCGGCTCGGACCGGGTCCGCAGGATGGTGGACGCGGGGGCCGGCGTCGAGGAGATCGCGGCCGACTGGGCGGCGGGGCTGGAGCGGTTCGCGGCGGTGCGGGGGCGGTACCTGCTCTACCCGTGAATCCTTGCGCGGCAGGGGTCTGGCCGGGCGGGGGCCGCAGCAGGATGCTGGACGGCACCGGAGAGGCGGCGCGGAGGGGGACCCCATGTCGGACGGAACGGTCAGAGGTCTCGGTGCGGATCTCGGTACGGATCCCGGTACGGGTGCGAGAGCACGTGCGGGTGTGCGTGCGGGCCTCGGGATCGGGGTGGGTCCGTACGAGGAGCTGGTCTTCGACTCCGACGGGGACGTGGACCGCAGCACACGGGACGCGGTGGCCGCGCTGGAGGCCACCGATCTGCTGGTCTTCGCGCACGGCTGGAACAGCGACCGGTCGACGTCGACCCGGCTCTTCGACCGCTTCTACACCCCCTTCCCGGGGCTGGTGGGGCCAGGGGTGCGGCTGGGGTACGTGGGTGTCGTATGGCCCTCGATCCGGTTCTCGGACGAGCCGATTCCGGACTTCGACCCCCACGGCACGCTCGCCGAGCCGAGCCACGGGACGGCGCTGGACCCCGCCACGCTGCGGGCCCTCGGGGAGTTCTGGCCGGGGCGGGTGGCGGAGCTGGACCGGGTGGCCGAACTGCTGGAGGACCGGCCGGAGTCGGCGGCGGCCTTCACCGAATTCGGCGCGCTGGTACGGGAGCTGGCAGGGGTGGATGCGGTGGACGGCGCCGATCCGGCCGAGGCGTCCGACGCGGCCGTCACGGGTCCCGCAGCCGTCGCCGCCGTCGCGGTCCCTGCCGTGCGGGACGTGCCCGCCGTCTTCACGCACGACGTGCTGGAGGTGTGCCGGGCTTTCACCGAAGGGCTG
This sequence comes from Streptomyces sp. NPDC002209, assembly GCF_042890265.1. Classification (NCBI taxonomy): domain Bacteria; kingdom Bacillati; phylum Actinomycetota; class Actinomycetes; order Kitasatosporales; family Streptomycetaceae; genus Streptomyces; species Streptomyces sp. NPDC002209. The sequence goes on from NZ_JBIARX010000024.1 coordinate 33,295, forward strand.
ATCGAGGCGGGCGCCCTGCCCGGCGGCGCCGCCGGGCCCGGCTTCGGCGCCGGCGCCGGCCTGCGCGCGCTGTGGAACGGCGCCAAGGAACTGCTGCGGCAGGCCACGTACTACCAGATGAAGAAGCGGGCCGGGATCGTCGGCCAGCGCGGCCTCGGCCCGGTGCTGGCCGAACTGGCCGGTCATCGCCCGGCCCTGCGGATCCATCTGATCGGCCACAGCTTCGGGGCCCGGGTGGTGTCCTTCTCGCTGCGTGCGGTGCCGGACGGGGCCCGGTACGTGAAATCCGCGACGCTGCTCCAAGGGGCCTTCTCCCACTACGCCTTCGCCGACCGGCTCCCCCACGACAAGGGCAGCGGGGGCGCGCTGCGCGGGATGCAGCGGCGGGTCGACGGACCGGTGCTCGCCTGCCACTCCGCGTACGATTCGGCCCTCAAGGTCTTCTATCCGCTGGCCTCCCGGATGGCAGGGGATTCGGCCGGTCTGCTCGGTTTCGACGAGCGGTGGGGCGCGATCGGTCACGACGGGGTGCAGGCGGTGCCGGGCGCGCCGCGGATCAGCCTCGACACGGCCTTGCGCGAGGGGGTCCCGGAGGCCGGTTGCGTCAGTGTGGACACCGGGTCCGTGGTGCGCCGCGGCGGTCCCCCCTCGGGGGCGCACAGCGACATCTGCCACGAGGAGCTGGCCCGGCTCGTGGTTGCTGCGGGGCGCATGGGGCGCTGAGTTCCGGCCATGTGCCACCCGCACGCCTCGACCGCCCCCGCATGCGCCCGCACCTGACCGGGCATGTTGGGCACATCTCACGGTGCGTCGTCGTTCGACGTAGTACGACGCCCCCCGGTGCGGGCGTGGGCGCGACGGAGGTGAAGGTGTGATGGCGGGATTCCGAAGTCTGGCGTACCAGGTGCGGGACGCACGCAATGACCGTGCGCTGCGGCGCCATTCGCTGCGCCGCTGCCTGGAGCGGTTCGCTCCGTACGGGCACCGGGCGACGTGGTGGCATCTGTGCGACCGGCACGGGATCGCCCCCGAGGACCGGGCGGCCGATCCGCTGCGGCTGGTCGCGGCGCTGGAGGAGCTGGAGGAGGCGCGGGCGGTCTGGCTGGAGTACGAGCGCCAGTTCGCGGAGCGGCGCCGGCGGGAGAAGTACCACGGGCTGCGCCGCCCGGAGTGGGCGTGGGGCGGCAGCGGGGACGCGGTGGTGCGGTGCGCCGATCCGGGGGTGCGGCCCGACGGGACGCTGGGCGAGGTGCTGCGGCGGCTGGTCGCGGCGCTGGAGTCGGAGCCGGGGACGGGGTGCCCGGTCTGTGGGGAGCAGGAGCTGCGCTGGCCCGCGCACGTGCCGGGACAGAGACGGGGGCCCCGCGCGGGGCACGGCAGCTGGGAGGGGGCGTGGGCCTGGGACGGGCCGGTGTGTGCGGGCTGCGGGATCGTCGTGCCGAGGCCCGCGCTGGCGGCCGCGGATCCGGCTTCGGCGGGGGCGGCATGAGCCTGCGGGGGCTTCGGGGGTCGGCGCCGGTGTCGGTGTCGGTCTCGGTGTCACTGAACGGCGGGCGCGGTGCCGCCGACGGCGGCGCCGTGCCCCTGTCCCCGCCGGACGTGGTGGAGTCGGCCCTGGGGGCGGTCGCCGCCGGGGCCGGGGAGGTGCTGGTCCATCCGCGGACCCCGTGCGGCCGGGAGAGCCTGTCGCCCCGGGTCGTGGGGCCGCTGCTGGAGGCGGTGCGGGGCGCGGGGGTCTCCGTACCGCTTTCGGTGTCCGCGGGCATCGGGGCCGAGCCGGATCCGGCGGGGCGGCTGGAGCGGGTCCGGTCCTGGACGGTGCTGCCGGACCGGGCGGTGGTGCATTTCGCGGAGCCGGGGGCCGAGGAGCTGGCCGAGGCCCTGCTGGCGCGGGGCGTGGCGGTGGACGCGTTGGTTCCGCTGGGCGGGGAGGACGCCGGGCCCGGGGCGCAGGCGTCGGCGCCGGGTGCGCTCGCGCGGTTCCTGGCCCGGCCGGTGCGGGACCCTGCGCGGATCCGGCTCGCGGTGGAGCTGGCGGTGGCCGATCCGGCGCTGGTGGCGGGGCTGCGGTGGCTGCCGCCGGTGCCGCTGCTGCTGTTCGGGCGGGAGGCCGCCGCCTGGCCGGCGCTGCGGCTGGCCGCGCGGTGCGGTGCGGACGTGCGCATCGGCGTGGGCGACGTACTGCACCTGCCGGACGGGCGGCCGGCGCGCTCGAATGCCGAGCTGGTGTCGGCGGCCCTCGCGGCGGTCGGCCAGGAGGGCGCCGCTACAGCCTGGAGCCGGTGAGCTGGTCGCCGAACCTGTCGTCCGGGTTGGACAGGGCGCAGTTCTTCAGCGAGAGGCAGCCGCAGCCGATGCAGTCGGTCAAGTGGTCGCGCAGGCGCATCAGCCGGGTGATCCGCTGGTCGAGCTCGGCGCTCCAGGCCTCCGAAAGCCGGGCCCAGTCCTCGCGGTTGGGGGTGCGCTCCTCGGGCAGCTGGGCGAGTGCGTCGCGGATGGCGGCGAGCGGGATGCCGACGCGCTGGGCGGCGCGTACGAAGGCCACCCGGCGCAGTGCGTCGCGGTTGTAGCGGCGCTGGTTGCCTGCGGTGCGGCGGCTGCTGATCAGGCCCTTGGTCTCGTAGAAGTGCAGCGCGGAGACGGCCGCGCCGCTGCGGGCGGACAGCTGGCCGACGGTGAGCTCGTGGATTTTCTCGGGAATCTGCGGCACGACGCCGAGGGTAGTCGGCCGGGCCGACATTCGTTGACAGACGTGTCGTTGACAGATACATGCGGCCCCAGCATGCTGAGCAAGCGCTTATTCGCCAGGGAGAGGGAGAGGCATGGCCGAGCCGAGGATCTTCACGTCCGCCGAGGAGCTGCACGCAGGGATCGGGGAAACGCTCGGCCCGAGCGGGTGGCTGGAGGTGGACCAGAAGCGGATCGACCTGTTCGCGGACGCCACCGGTGACCACCAGTGGATCCACGTGGACCCGGAACGGGCCGCGGGCGGGCCCTTCGGCTCCACCATCGCCCACGGCTACCTCACCCTGTCGCTGCTGCCGAGCCTGGTGCCGCAGGTCATGCGGGTCGAGGGCATGAAGATGGGCATCAACTACGGCACGAACAAGGTGCGTTTCCCGGCGCCGGTGCCGGTCGGCTCGCGCCTGCGTGCCACCGTCGCGATCACGGAGGTCACGGAGGCGGGCGGCGGGGTCCAGGTCGCGGCCACGGTCACCGTCGAGCGCGAGGACGGCGACAAGCCGGTGTGCGTGGCGGAGTCGGTGTCCCGCTACTACTTCTGAGGCGCCGCGAAGGCGGGAGCGTCCGGGGCCGCGCCCACCATGCGCAGGACGAGGTCGGCGTAGAGCGCGCCGACCTCGTCGGGCGTACGGCGGCCGGCCGCGCTGAACCAGCGGGCCACGTCGATGCACAGGGACAGGACGGCGAGGGTGGTGCCGGGGACGTCCGGCACGTCGAACTCCCCCGCCGCGACCCCGTCGGCGAGGATGCGGCGTACGGCGGCATCGCTCTGCCGGCGCAGTGCCACGATCTCGGAGCGGTGCTCCGGGGCGAGGGCGTCGAGCTCGTACTGGACCACGCGCGCGGTGGTGTGGTGCGCGGCGTGCCACAGCACGAAGGACCGTACGGCGGCCTCGAGCCGTTCCGCGGCCGAGCCCGGGCCGGAAGCGGCGGTCTCCAGGATCTCGAGCGCCTTGTCGTGGCCGATCCGGCTGATCCGGTGGAGCAGCTCTTCCTTGGTCTTGTAGTGGATGTAGAGCGCGGCCGGACTCATCCCGGCCCGCCCCGCGATGTCCCGCGTGGTGGTGGCGTGGTACCCGCGCTCCGCGAACGCTTCGACGGCGGCGACGAGCAGCCGCCGCGCGGCGTCGGGGGTGACCTCCGACCAGGGCCGGTAGCCGCCGGTCGTCTCCTCCGCGCTGTCCATCGCTCGCTCACCTTCTTCGTCCTGTGGAAGGAACACCCTACCGGAGGGTGAGCAAGCGCTTAGCGGACTTCGGCGACAGAGCCGCCCCCCGGTCAGACCTTCGGCTGGAAGGGATCGTAGTCGGCCATGATCTTCTCCATCCGGGCCTGGTCGACCCGGCTGACGATCTGGGTGAGCTCCTGGCGGTCGCGGATCACCTTGGCGAGGGTGAAGGCCGAGGTGGTGAGGTAGAGGACCGCGATGCCGAGGAAGGCGCGGACCCAGCCGTCCACCCGGAGGTTGTAGATCCCCAGGGCCACGGCGCCGATCGCGATGCCGAAGGACGCGACGGCCTGGCCGTAGTACGCCGTCGAGTTGCGCTGCTTGACCGGTGTCTCGTTCATGGGCCCAGCATCGGGCGGTGTGAGCGGGGCCACATCCGCACGCGTACTCAGATGCGTACTCAGAAGGCGGAGACGCCGGTGCGGGCGCGCCCGATGAGCAGTTTCTGGATCTGGCTGGTGCCCTCGTACAGGGTCATCACGCGGGCGTCGCGCAGCAGCTTGCCGGCCGGGTACTCGTCGATGTAGCCGTAACCGCCGTGCACCTGGAGGGCGTTGCCCGCGGCGCGCACGGCGGCCTCGGAGGCGAAGAGCTTGGCGGTGGAGGACTCGGTGGCGAAGGGCTGCCCGCGGTCGACGAGGTCGGCCACCCGCCAGGTCAGCAGCCGGGCCGCGTCCACGTCGACCGAGATGTCGGCGATCAGCTCCTGGACGAGCTGGTGGTGGGCGATCGGCTTGCCGAACTGCTCGCGCTGGGCGGCGTACGAGACGGCGGCGTCCAGCGCCGCCTGCGCGATGCCGACGCACCCGGCGGCGACCGACATCCGGCCCTTGGCGAGGGCCGACATGGCCACGGAGAAGCCCTTGCCCTCGGGGCCGACCATCGCGGAGGCGGGGACGCGGACGCCGTCGAGCACGAGTTCCGCGGTGGCCTGGCCGCGCAGGCCGAGCTTGCCGTGTATCTCGCGCCGGGTCAGGCCGGGGGTGTCGGTGGGGACGAGGAACGCGCAGACCCCGCGGTGGCCGGGCTCGTCACCGGTGCGGGCGAAGAGGAGGACCACGTCGGCCCAGGTGCCGTTGGTGATGAACATCTTGCTGCCGCTGATGACGTACGCGTCCCCCTCGCGCACGGCGCGGGTGGTGAGGCTGCCGGCGTCGGATCCGGTACCGGGCTCGGTCAGCCCGAAGCAGCCGAGCGCGTCGCCGGAGCAGAGGCGGGGCAGCCAGGCGCGCTTCTGCTCCTCGGTCCCCCAGGCGGCGAGGGTCTTGGCGACCAGGCCGAGGGAGACGGAGACGATGCCGCGCACGGCCGAGTCGCCGCGGCCGAGCTCCTCGGTGACGAGGACGTAGGCGAGGTGGTCTCCGCCGGAGCCGCCGTACTCCTCGGGGACGGTCAGCCCGAGGAAGCCGAGGTCGCCGAGCTTCTTCACGATGGCCCGGTCCACGCTCTCGGCGCGGTCCCACTCGGCGGCGTACGGGACGATCTCGCGCTCGGTGAACTCGCGGGCGAGCCGGCGTACGGCCTCCTGCTCCTCGCTCAGCTCCAGGTTCACCGGGCACCTCCGGGTGTGGCGGCGTGGACCGGCGCACGTTAACTAGCACCGGTAGTTTATGGCGGGCAGGCCCTACTATGTGGCGCATGGCCAGACCGCGCAAGCCCCTCCTCAGCAGAGACCGCATCGTCGAGGCGGCGGGCGCGCTGGTGGACGCGGAGGGGCTGGAGGCGGTGTCGACGCGGCGGCTGGCGGCCGCGCTGGGGGTCAGCGGACCGTCCCTCTACAACCACTTCCGCACGAAGGACGAGATCCTGGACGCGGTCGCGGACGCGGTGAGCGCACGGGTCGACTTGTCGATGTTCGAGCCGGAGGCGGGCCTGGACTGGCAGGCAGCCCTGCACGACTGGGCGCACTCGTACCGGGACGCACTGTCCGACCATCCGAACATCGTGCCGGTGCTGGCGCGCGGCCCGGGCCGGCGCCCGGCCGGACTGCGCCTGGCGGACGCGGTGTTCGGCGCGATGACGGCCGCAGGGTGGCCCCCGGCTCAGGCGACCCGGATCGGCGCGCTGATGCGGTACTTCATCCTGGGCTCGGCGGTGGGCTCCTTCGCCCGGGGTTTCGTGGACGACGAGGCGGCGTACGACCCGTCGGACTATCCCCACCTGGGCCAGGCCCACCTGCTGGCCGAGCGTCAGCGCGAGGTGGACGAGGGCGCGTTCGAGACGGGCCTGGCCGCCTTGCTGGCCGGGCTGGCCCTCCAGTACGAGGCGCTGCCCAAGGCCTGAACGGCTCGCTGCCGGAGCGCCGGCGGTGAGCCGGTGAGCCGGCGGTGAGCCGGTGAGCCGGCGGTGAGCCGGTGAGCCGGCGGTGAGCGTGCGGTGAGCGGCTGCCGCGACGGTTGCCCCATCGCCGGATCCACCGAGGACCGGCCGCCGGGCAAGGGGCAGGACCATGGGCATGAACACGGGTACGGGTACGGGTACGGATACGGGCACGGGCACGCTGAACGGCAAGACGGCGCTGGTGACCGGCGGTTCGCGCGGGATCGGCCGGGCGGTCGCGCTGCGGCTCGCGGCCGAGGGCGCGCTGGTCGCCGTCCACTACGGCGGCAACGAGGCCGCGGCCTCGGAGGCCGTGGCGCAGATCGAGGCGGCGGGCGGCCGGGCGTTCGCCGTCGGGGCCCGGTTCGGCGAGGACGGCGCCGTGGACCGGCTGTTCGAGGGCCTGACCGCGGGGCTGGCGGGGCGCGGCCTGGACGTCCTCGTCAACAACGCGGGCATCAGCTCCGGCAATCCGATCGCCCACGTCACCCCCGAGGAGCTCGACCGGCTGCTCGCCGTCAACGTCAGCACGCCGTTCTTCGTGGTCCAGCGCGCGCTGGCGCTGCTGAACGACGGCGGCCGCATCGTCAACATGGGTTCGACGGCAAGCCGGTTCGCCGTCTCCACGCAGATCGGCTACACCATCAGCAAGGCGGCGCTGGAGTCGATGACGCCGTCGCTGGCCAACGAGCTCGGCAGCCGGGGCATCACGGTCAACACCGTCGCACCCGGCGCGGTGCGGACCGACATGACCGCCGGCTACACCGCCGTTCCCGAGGTGGTCGCCGGACTGGAATCGATCACCGCGCTCGGCCGGCTCGGCGAACCCGAGGACGTCGCCGATGTCGTCGGCTTCCTGGCGGGCCCGCAGGGCCGGTGGGTGACCGGCCAGACGATCGACGTCTCGGGCGGGACCTACCTCGGCCCGATCGCCCGCGCCTGATCAACCGATCGGCCGATCAACCGATCGACTGATCAACTGATCGACTCCGGTGGATAATCACCGGCATGCTGTTCGGAATCCTCGGCGAGACCCGGGCGTGGGGCGACGACGGGGCCGAGGTTCCGCTCGGCGGACCGGCCCGCCGCGCTCTGCTGGCCCTGCTGCTGGCCCACCCCGGAGAGGCCGTGTCGGCGGACCGGCTGGCCGACGCCGTCGGCCCGGACGGGAGGCTCTCGGCGCACGCCCTCCAGTCCCAGGTGTCCCGGCTGCGCAAGGCCCTCGGTCCGGGGGCCGCGATCGAGCAGGCCGGAGCCGGCTACCGGATCGTGGTCGTGCAGGAGGACGTGGACGCCTGCCGGTTCGAGCGGCTGGCCCGGGAGGGACGGGCCGCGCTGCGCGCGGGCGACCCCGGGCGCGCCGTCACCCTGCTGCGCGAGGCGCTGGGGCTGTGGCGGGGCCCGGCGCTGGCCGGCCTCGCCGAGAGCGAGGGCGCCCGACCTGCCGCCGTACGCCTGGAAGAGCGCCGGCTCGGGGCGCTCGAGGACCGGATCGAGGCCGAGTGCCTGCTCGGCGGGCATGGCGGCGCCGTACCCGAGCTGCGCGAGCTGGTCGGCCGCCACCCGCTGCGGGAACGGCTGGCGGGGCTGCTGATCCGGGCCCTGTTCGCCGAGGGGGGCCCGGCCGCCGCGCTGATGGCGTACGAGGAGACCCGGCGGCATCTGGCCGACGAACTGGGCACCGACCCCTCCCCCGAACTGATGGCACTGCACCGGGAGTTGCTGAGCGCGGATCCGGCGCCGGCACCCACGGCGCCGCCCGCGCAGCTGACGGCGTTCGTCGGGCGCGCCGGCGAGGTGGCCGAGGTCGCGGCTCTGCTGCGGGTGGCCCGGCTGGTCACGCTGACCGGGCCCGGCGGCGTCGGCAAGACCCGGCTGTCCGTTGAGGTCGCGGGGGCAGCCGGCACCGGGGCCGGCGTCGGCGTCGGCGTCGGCGTCGGCGAGCTGTGCTTCGCGGAGCTGGCCCCGCTGCGCGAGGGCGCCGGTCTGCCGCAGGCGCTGCTGAGCGCGCTCGGCCTGCGCACCACCGGGCTGGGCATGGGCGACAGCGGGCAGGCGCCGGTCGACCGGCTGATCGCGGCACTCGCGGACCGGACGGTCCTGCTCGTCCTGGACAACTGCGAGCACGTCGTCGACGAGATCGCGGCGCTGGCGGCACGGTTGCTGGCGGCCTGCCCGCGGCTGCGTGTCCTTGCGACGAGCCGGGAGCCGCTCGGCATCATCGGCGAGAGCCTCTGGCCGGTGCGGCCGCTCGACGGTGACGCGGCCGTACGGCTCTTCACCGAGCGGGCCGGCGCCGTACGGCCCGGTTTCACCGCCGCCCCCGAGGTCGTCCGGCGGATCTGCGCGGCCCTCGACGACCTGCCCCTGGCCATCGAGCTCGCGGCGGCGCGCATCCGGACGCTGGACGTCGGCGAACTCGCGGGACGGCTGGACGACCGGCTCGGGGTCGCGGCCCGCGGCAGCCGTGGCTCCGACGAGCGCCACCGGACGCTGCGCTCGGTCGTCGCGTGGAGCTGGGAGCTGCTCTCCGAGCCGGAACAGCGGGCCGCGCGGCGGTTCGCCGTCTTCGCCGGCGGCGCGACGGCCGAGTCCGCGATGCGGGTGTGCGACACCGACGGCGGGACGCTCGAAGCACTGGTCGACAAATCGCTTCTGGAGTTCGCGGGCGGCCGCTACCGGATGCTGGAGACGATCGGCGCCTACGCCGGAGAACGGCTCGATGCGGCGGGCGAACGCCCTGCGGTACGGCGCGCCCACGCCCGGCGGTTCCTGGAGCTGGCGCGGACCGCCGACCCGCATCTGCGGCGGGCCGAGCAGCTGGAGTGGCTGCCCCGCCTCACCGCCGAGCACGGCAATCTCCTGGCGGCCCTGCGCTGGACGGTCGAGTCGCCGGATGTGCGGACGGGCCTCGAACTGCTCGCCGCGGCCTCGCACTACCTGTGGATCCGGGGCATCTCCGCCTCGGTGGCGCCGCAGGCGATCACGCTCCTGGACGCGATGGGCCCGGTCCGGGGTGAGGCGGTCGCCGGAGCGGGCGGCGGCGGGACGGGCGAGACGGCGCCGCCGTGGGCCGGGCTCGGCGAGGAGTACGTCCTGTGCGTGCTGCTGGCGGCGTCGGACGCGGCCGGGCGGCCGGTGTGGCAGCGCCACCGGGCGGCTGCCGAGCGGGCGCTGGCCGCCGCGTGGTCGGGTGCCCGTCCGGGCCGCCACCCCGTCGGCCTGTTCCTGTGGATGATGCGCAACGCGGGCGAGGCCGACGCGCAGAGCGCGTTCGCACTCGTCTCGGCCCAGCGCGACTGCCCCGAGCCGTGGGCGCGGGCCGCAGCCCGGTACGTGTCGGGCTTCGGGCCCCTCGGCGAGGGGGACGCCGCCCTGGCCGACGAGACCTTCGGCGCCGCGGCCCGGGGGTTCCGCGAGCTGGGTGACCGCTGGGGCACCGCCCTGGCCCTGGACACCCTCGCCGGTCTGGCGGCCGGGCGCGGTGACCTCGTACGGGCCGTCGCGCTCACCGACGAGGCCCTCGCGCTCACCGAGCAGCTCGGCGCCCTGGAGGACAGTGCCGATCTGCTGGTCAACCGGGCCGACCACCGCGTCGGCGGGAACCCGGCGGCGGCCCGCGCCGACTATGCGCAGGCCGCAGCGCTCGCCCGCCGCGCCGGCAGCCCCACCGCTCTGGCGGCTGCGCTGCGCGGACTGGCCGACATGGCCCTGCTGGACGGGGACCCGGACGGCGCGGAGCGGCTGTACGAGGAGGCTCTGGAGCGGGCCGACCCGCACTGGGTCAAGAGCGTCGGCACCCGGGTCCGTACGCTCGCCGGCCTCGGCCGCATCGCCGAGGCGCGCGGCGAGCGTGCAGCAGCCCGGTCCCGCTTCCGGGAGGCCGCCGAGGCAGCGGAGGGAACGGGGGCCGACACGCCGGAAGCGCTCCGCCTGCTGGGCCTGCCCGCGGACGTCGCCGCACGCGTCGTCGAGGCGGTGAGCGGACGGTGAGCGCGCGGTGAGCCCTGCCGTGGAAGCTCACCGGCATGGACACCACAGAGACGAAGAACCTCAGCGTGCTGATCTCCGGCGCCTCCGTCGCCGGCCCCGCGCTCGCCCACTGGCTCCACCGGTACGGCTTCACCACCACCATCGTGGAACGCGCGCCCGCCCTTCGCGACGGGGGCTACGCCGTCGACTTCCGCGGTGAGGCCCATCTGTCGGTCCTGCGCGGCATGGGCATCCTGGACGCCGTCGAACGGGTCCGGACCGGCATGGGCTCCATGTCGTACGTCAACAGCGCGGGCAGGGCCCAGGCGCGGCTGCCCGCCGATCTGTTCGCAGGAGACGTCGAGATCCTGCGCGGCGACCTGGCGCGGATCCTCCACGAAGCGACCGCGGCGCACACCGAGTACGTCTTCGGGGACTCCGTCACCTCGCTCACCGAGGACGCCGACGGCGTGAGCGTCACCTTCGAGCGCGGCGCGCCGCGCCGGTTCGACCTGGTGATCGGCGCGGACGGGCTGCACTCCACCACCCGCCGCCTGGCGTTCGGGCCGGAGGAGCGGTTCGTACGACACCTCGGTGTCCACTGCGCGATCTTCACCACGGCCAACCGGCTCGGCCTCGACCACACCGGACACGCCTACCGCACGGCGGGCCGGCTCGTCGCGATGTACAGCGCCCGCCACAACACCGAGGCCAAGGCCGTCTTCTACTTCGCCTCCCCGCTCCTGGACCTCGACCGGCGCGACGTCGCGCGGCAGCAGGCCGTCCTCGCCGAGCAGTTCGCGGGCAACGGGTGGGAGAGCGACCGGCTGCTGGAGGACATGCGGTACGCGCCCGACTTCTACTTCGACTCGGTCGGGCAGGTCCGCATGGACTCCTGGAGCCGCGGCCGGATCGCCCTGCTCGGCGACGCCGCCCACTGCCCCTCGTCCCTGTCCGGGATGGGTACGGGACTCGCCCTGGTCGGCGCGTACGTGCTGGCCGGCGAGCTGGCCGCGGCGCGCGGGGACCACCGTGCCGCGTTCGCCCGCTACGAGGGCGAACTGCGGCAGTACGCGGCGGGCTGCCAGAAGATGGGCGACGGCGTCGCCGGGCTCATGGTTCCCGGGAGCCGCCTGATGGCCACGCTCCTCAACCGCTACTACAAGGTCATGCCGTATCTGCCGGGGAAGGACATGGCGGCCAGGATCGCCCGCAAGACCGCCGAGAACATCACGCTGCGGGACTACGGCGCGTGGGACCGGCTGCGGCCGCGGAACCCCGCCCTCCCGAAGGCGGGCGGGTGAGCGCTCCGCGGCGACGCTGCACGGTGTCCTACGGCTGGAAGCGGTGCCCTACGGCTGGAAGACGACCAGCGAGCGCCCGCCCTTGCCGGCGAGCATCGCGTCGAACGCGGCCGGAATGCCGTCGAGGGTGATGCGGTCGGTGACCAGGGCGCCGAGGTCGAGGCGGCCCGCGCGGACGTGGTCCGCGATCACCGGGAGATCGCGGGCGGGGTCGCTGTTCCCGTAGACGCAGCCGGTGAGGGTGCGGGCGAAGTGGAAGATCTCCAGGGCGTGGAAGGAGACCTGCTGCTCCTTGCCGCCGATGCCGACGACCGTGGTGCGGCCGCCGCGGCGGGTGGAATCCCAGGCTCCGCGGATGGACTCCGCCCGGCCGACGCATTCGACGGCCACGTCGGCCCCCTGGCCGCCGGTGAGGGCCCGGATCTGCTTGGCGGTGGTGTCGGAGGCGAGCACGAAGTCGCCGGCCCCGGCCGCACGGGCCAGTTCCTCCTTGGCCGGGGAGACGTCGACGGCCACGATCGGGCCCGCTCCGGCGATCCGCGCGGCCTGGAGGGCGGCCAGGCCGACGCCGCCGACGCCGAAGACGGCGACGGACTCGCCGGGGCGGACCCGGGCGCTGTTGTGGACGGCGCCGTAGCCGGTGAGCACGGCGCAGCCGAGCAGGGCGGCCTCGGCGAGCGGGATCCCGGCGGGCGCGGGCAGCACGCAGTTCGCCGCGACGACCGTCTCCTCGGCGAACGCGGCCACGTTCAGCCCCGGGTGCAGCGGCGTGCCCGCGGCGTCGTGGGCGTAGACCGCCCCGACCCCGGTGAGCGCGTTGGCGCAGAGCCAGACCTCGCCGATCGAGCAGTGGTGGCACTCCCCGCAGGACGGGGACCAGTTGAGCACCACGCCGTCGCCGGGGGCGACGTGCGTGACGCCCTCGCCGACGGCGAGGACCGTCCCCGAGCCCTCGTGGCCGAGGACGGCGGGGACGGGGACCCTCATGGTGCCGTCGGTGAGGGAGAGATCGGAGTGGCAGACACCGGCTGCGGCGAGCCGCACCCGGACCTGACCGGGGCCGGGATCGGGCAGGACGATCTCCCGTATCTCCAGCGGGGCTCCGACGGCGGGCAGGATGGCGGCGCGGACCATGGTCGATTCCGTCTCTCGGGGCTCAGAACTGCAAGGACTTGGTCTGGAGGTACTCCGCCAGACCGTGCGGGCCGAGCTCGCGGCCGACGCCCGACTGCTTGTAGCCGCCGAAGGGCGCGAGCGGGTTGAAGCGGCCGCCGTTGATGTCCACCTGGCCCGTGTCCATGCGCCGGGCGAAGGCGACGGCGGTCTCCTCGTCCGCCGCCCAGACCGCGCCTCCCAGCCCGTACACGGTGCCGTTGGCGATGCGCAGGGCCTCGTCCTGGTCCTCGTAGGGGAGGATCGACAGCACCGGGCCGAAGATCTCCTCCTGCGCGATCGTCATCTCGGGCGTGACGTCGGCGAACACGGTCGGGGCGATGAAGTACCCGTGCTCGTGCGGCGCGTCGGGGCCGCCGGCGACGAGGCGTGCGCCTTCCTCGACGCCCTTGGCGATGTATCCGCGCACGCGGTCGCGCTGCTTGGCGTTGACGACCGGGCCGAGGCGGGTGGCCGGGTCGCAGGGGTCACCGGAGGGGTACGAGGCGACGGCGGCGGCCGCGAGCGAGACGGCCTCCTCGTACTGATCGCGGTGGACGAGCATCCGCGTGAGCGCGTTGCAGCTCTGGCCGGAGTTGTTCATGACGTGGCCCACGCCCGCCGCGACGGCCTTGGCGAGGTCGGCCCCGGGCAGGATGACATTGGCCGATTTTCCGCCGAGCTCGAGGGCGACGCGCTTGACGGCGGCGCCGGCCGTGGCGCCGATCTGCTTGCCGACCGCGGTGGAGCCGGTGAAGGAGACGAGGTCGACCCCTTCGTGGGCGGCCAGCGCCTGGCCGGCGACCGGGCCGGTCCCGGTCACCAGGTTGAAGACTCCGGCCGGGATGCCCGCCTCGTGCACGGCCTCGGCGAAGAGCTGTGCGGTCAGCGGGGTGTCCTCGGCCGGCTTGAGGACGAGGGTGCAGCCGGCGGCGAGAGCGGGCGCCACCTTGGCAACGATCTGGTGCAGCGGGTAGTTCCAGGGCGTGATGGCGCCGACGACGCCGACCGGCTCCAGCAGCACGGTGGAGTTGCCGATCCGCTCCTCGAAGGCGTACGAGGCCCCCAGCTCGGCGAACGAGGACGACACCGCGATCGGCGCCCCCACGTGGACCATCTCCGAGAAGCCCCGCGGGGAGCCGAGTTCGGCGGTGATGATCTCGGCGAACTCGCTCTTGCGGGCGATCAGCACGTCCCGCAGCGCCGCGATGAGGGCGGCCCGCTCGGCCGGAGCCGTGGCCGCCCAGCCGGGGAACGCGGCACGGGCCGCGCGTACGGCCGCGTCCACGTCGTCGGCGTTGCCGGCCGGCACCCCGCCGATGATCTGCTCATCGGCGGGGTTGACCACCTCGATCCGGTCGCGTCCGGCGGCGGGCCGCCATGCGCCGTCGATGTACATCCCGTCGTGGGCCTTCATGGCTTTCCTCCCGAGCACGCGCACGAGCGCGCAGAGACCTGACCTCGTTCGACCACCCTACAAACTAGCGTCGGTAGTTTTCGGCGCGCCAGGGGTGTCCGGGGTCAGATGATGCCGAAAAGCATCCCTGCCCCGAGGACGACGAGGGAGGTGAGGACCGCCCACTTCACGGTGAACCGGGTGTGGTCGCCGAACTCGACCTTGGCCATGCCGACGAGGACGTAGACGGCGGGAACCAGCGGGCTGGACATGTGCAGGGCCTGGCCGACCAGCGAGGCGCGGGCGATCTCGAGCGGGGAGACCCCGTGCGCGGCGCCGGCCTCGGCCAGGACCGGCAGGACGCCGAAGTAGAAGCCGTCGTTGGACATGAAGTAGGTGAGCGGCAGGCTGAGCAGGCCGGTGACCAGGGCCATGTGCGGACCCATGCCCTCCGGGATGGCGCCGACGAGCCAGTCGGCCATGTGCTTGACCATGCCGGTGCCGCTGAGGACGCCGGTGAAGACGGCGGCGGCGAAGACCATGCCGGCGACGTTGAGGACGTTGTCGGCGTGGGCGGCGATGCGGGCCTTCTGGTCGGGCATGTGCGGGAAGTTGACGGTGAGGGCGAGGGCCGCGCCGAGGAGGAAGAGGACGGGGATGGGGAGCAGCTCCATGATCATCGCGGCGAGGAGGGCCACGGTGAGGCCGGCGTTGAACCAGTAGAGGCGCGGGCGGAGGGTCGCGCGGCGCGGGTCGAGGCCCTGGAAGCCGTCCTCCGGCGCGGCGGAGCCGGGCACGGGGCCGGAGCCGGAATCGGACCCGGAATCGGACCCGGTGCCCGCACCGCCGGAGGTGGCGGCGGAGGCGGCGGACTGCCCGGCCGGGGATGCGGTACCGCCCTCGGCGGATCCGGTGGCGCCGACGAGCAGCCGCTCCTCGGCGGGCTCGGGAGTCTGCCCGGGCAGCTGCCCGGACCTCTGCTCCGCGTCGCCGGGGAGGACCAGCGTGCCGATCCGGCGGCGCTCCTTGAGGCCGAGGACGTACGCGAGGACGAACACGAACAGGAGGCCGACCGCGAGAGCGGGGATCATCGGGACGAAGATGTCCGAGGCGTCGAGCTTGAGGGCGGTGGCGGCCCGGGCCGTGGGGCCGCCCCAGGGCAGCGTGTTCATGACGCCGTTGGCGGTGGCGGCGACGCCCGTCATGACCACCAGGCTGAGGCCGAGCCGCTTGTAGAGCGGGTACATCGCCGAGACGGTGATCATGAACGTGGTCGAGCCGTCGCCGTCGAGCGAGACGATCGCGGCGAGGACCGCGGTGCCGACCACGACCCGTACCGGGTCCGCCTTGCAGAAGCGCAGGATGCCGCGCACGATCGGGTCGAACAGGCCGACGTCGATCATCACGCCGAAGTAGACGATGGCGAACATCAGCATCGCGGCGGTCGGCGCGAGTTTGCCGACTCCGTCGATGACGTAGTCGCCGAGGTGGGCGCCCTTTCCTGCGAACACGCAGAACAGCGCGGGGATGAGGACGAGCGCCGCGATGGGCGACATTTTCTTCATCATGATCAGGACCAGGAAGGTGGCGATCATGGCGAAGCCGAGGAAGGTCAGCATGCAGGGAACGTAGGTGCCGCCTCCTTGTGCCAACAAGACGTCGACGCGTGAGCAATACGAGCAAAACCCCAGCTCAGGGCAGGGGTGTCAGCTCGACGGGGAAACCGTTGAGCACCGCCGTGCCGGACAGCGGGTCGAGCCGGGAGCCGTCGAGGAGCTGGTTGACGTTGACGCCGGGCGCGGCGGAGGCGACGGAGAGCCGGGCCCCTTCACGGTCGTGGCCCCAGCCGTGCGGGAGGCTGACCACGCCGGTGCGGACGGCGTCGGTGACCTCGACGGGGACCTCCAGGCTGCCGCCGTCGGCGGTGATCCGGGCCAGGCCGCCCTCGGTGAGGCCGAGCCGGCCGGCGTCCTGCGGATGCACCTGGAGGGTGCAGCGGTTGGAACCTCCGGTGAGGGCCGGGACGTTGTGCAACCAGCTGTTGTTGGACCGCAGATGGCGGCGGCCCACGAGCACCAGGGCGGCGGGGCGGTCGGCGAGCGCCGCGCGCAGCCTGGGGAGCTCGGCCGCGATCGGGTCCGGGAGCAGCTCGATCCTGCCGCTGCGCGTCCTCAGCACGCCCGGGAGCCGGGGCCGCAGCGGGCCCAGGTCGATGCCGTGCGGGTGCGCGAGCAGCCGCTCCAGGCTGAGCCCCTCGCCCGCGCCCGCTCCCGCGTCGAAGGAGGAGGCGGGGGCGGGGGCGGAGGCGGAGGCGGCGCCGAACTGGTCTCCGTACGGCCCGAGTCGGAGCATCAGGTCGAGCCGCCGCTCGGGACCGCTCTCCCCGGTGAGCAGGCCGGCCAGGCGCGCCGGGTCCTGCCCGTGGAGCGGGGAGTGCGGATCTGCGGTCTCCTTGGCGAGGGCGCCTTGGATGACCATGTCGTCGACAGCGCTCGGGGCGGCGGACCCGTGCATGCCGGAGACGGCCAGGACGAGGCGGGCGTGGATCTCGCACTCGTCGAGCCGGCCTGCTTCGAGCGGAACGGCAGGGCGGGTGTAGCGCGCCTGGTTGCGGATGGCGAAGCCGTTGAAGGCGAAGTCGTGGTGCGCACTCTGCGAGGGCGGCGGCGGGGGCAGCACGACGTGCGCGTGGCGGGAGGTCTCGTTGAGGTACGGATCGATGCTCACCATGAAGTCGAGCCCGGCCAGCGCCGCGTCGAGCCGGCGCCCGTCGGGGGCGGACAGCACCGGGTTGGCGGCGATGGCGACCAGGGCGCGGATCCGCCCCTCCCCCGGCGTCTCGATCTCCTCGGCCAGCGCGGCGATGGGCAGTTCGGCCTTGGCCTCGGGGTGGCCGCTGACGCGGCTGCGCCAGCGGCCGAGGGCGAAGCCCTTGCCGGGCCCGGCGGGGCGCGGCCGCGGGCCGGCGGCCGGGAGCGGGAAGAGGACTCCCCCGGGCCGGTCGAGGTTGCCGGTGAGGATGTTCAGTACGTCGACCAGCCAGCTGGCGAGCGTGCCGTACTCGACGGTGCAGCTGCCGATCCGCCCGTAGACGGCGGCGGTGGGCGCGGCCGCGAGCTCGCGGGCGAGGTCGCGGATCTCGGCGGCCGTGAGGTCGCAGGCGGGGGCCACGGCCTCAGGAGTGAAACTACCGAGCGCCTCGGCGAGTTCCCCGAGGCCGTCGGTCCGTTCCTCCAGCGCGGCGGGGGCGGCGAGCTTCTCCGCGAGGAGGGTGTGCGCGAGGGCGGCCAGCAGCAGGGCGTCGCTGCCGGGGCGCGGCGCGAGGTGCCGGTCGGCGAGCTTGGCCGTGCGGGTGCGGCGCGGGTCGACGACGACCAGGGTGCCGCCGCGGGCGCGCAGCGCCTTGAGCCGGCCCGGGAAGTCGGGGGCGGTGCACAGCGAGCCGTTGGACTCGACCGGGTTGGCACCGAGGAGCAGCAGGAAGTCGGTGCGGTCGAGGTCGGGGACCGGGATGGCGAAGGGGTCGCCGAAGAGGAGCCCGCTGGAGACGTGCTTGGGCATCTGGTCGAGGGTGCTGGCGGTGAAGAGGTTGCGGGTGCCGAGGGCCTTGAGCAGGAGGGGCGGGTAGAGGGCGCCCGCCATGGTGTGCACGTTCGGGTTGCCGAGGACCACGCCGACGGACTGGGCTCCGTACTCCTGCACGAGGGCCGGGATCGCGGCGGCGATGGCCTCGTACGCCTCCTCCCAGGTGGCCTCCCGGAGCCGTCCGCCGCGGCGGACGAGTGGGGTGCGCAGACGGTCGGGGTCGGCGTCGAGCGCGCCGAAGGCCGCACCCTTCGGGCAGATGAAGCCGCGGCTGAAGACGTCGTCGCGGTCGCCGCGGGCGCCGGTGACGGTGGTGCCCTCGATGGTGAGGGTGAGGCCGCAGGTGGCTTCGCAGAGGGGGCAGATGCGCAGGGCGGTGCGGGGCATGGTCCCTCCAGGGACGGCAGGCTGCGGCACGAACACGCGGGCACTGCGAGCATACCGACCGGTAGGCATGCCGGGGAGGGGTGTGTCGCGGGGAAGCACGCCGAATCCCGCGCCCGGGCGGCGCACCGGCAGGTGCAGGGGCGTGGGCGGGCCGGGGCGGGGGCGGGTCAGTCCAGGGCGTGCGCGAGGTAGGCGTGCATCATCGTCCGGGTCTCGGCCACGATGTCGGGGTCGCCGGCCGGGTCGGCACGGAATGCCAGCTTCGTCAGCGCGTCCGTGGCCTCGACGGCGACCAGGACCGCACGTTCCAGGGCGGCGTCCGGGGTCAGGCCGAGATGCGCGCCGAGGAGTTCGGTGAGGCGTACGGCGACCAGCCGGTTGGGGTCGGCGGCCGGGCCCTCGGCGGGCGGGACGGGTACGCCGAAGTCGACGAGCGCGAAACCGGGGACGGTGCGCTTCATGGCCAGGTACTCGTCGAGGACGGCGTCCACGACGGGCCGCCAGTCGCCGGCCGGGAGGGCGGCGAGGCGGTCCGCGATGCCCTCGGTGTACCGGTCCAGGTTCCGGTGGGCGAGGGCGATGGCCATGGCGCGCTTGTTGCCGAAGAAGCGGTAGACCGAACCGATGGGCACGCCGGCGCGCAGGGCGACGGCCCGGGTGCTGAGGTTCTCGTACCCGGTCTCGTCCAGGAGTTCGGCGCAGGCGTCAAGGATCCGGGCGAGCCGGTCAGCGCTGCGCTGCTGGATCGGCGTACGGCGCAAGGGGTGGGCGGGGGGCACGGGTCCATCATGCCGCTCCTGGCTTCGCAGTACACCGGCGGTCTCAGTTCAGCAGGAGGCCGATCCCCCCGATCGTGTAAGTGATCATGAGCGCGAGCAGCGGCAGCTGGCCGGCGACGGCCCTGGCGGGCGGGAAGAGGCGTACGGAGCGGTCGTGGGCCGCGATCACGCCGAGCACGTGGCCGGTGACGACGGCGAGCACCTGAAGGGCGGCGAGAGCGCCGGTGCCCAGTGGCGGCAAGGGTTCTGGGGCGTTGTCAGTGCCGAGTGCCATGCTTACCGTGCGTGGTCCTTCGGTTACGAGGAGGGAGAAGTAGTGGGCGACGAGATAGCCGAGTGCGATCGGTACGAGTGAGTGCGCGAAGGCGGTCAGCGGGCCCGGGTGCGGGCCGCAGACGAGGCGGGTGGCCGCTGCGCAGAGGCAGTACAGGGTGGCGACGAGGGCGATGGCGGTGAGCAGTCCGAGCGTGGCCGTGGGGGTGCGGCCGAGGGGGGAGGTCTGGAGGGCGTTGATCCAGGACGGGTTGTCGGAGTAGCCGTCGTAGGCGGTGGAGCCGAGCAGGACGCAGACGGTGGCGACGAGTCCGGGCCGCTCGGGTGTCGCGTCGAGTCCGTGGAAGGGGTTGCGGAGCACCAGGCGGCCGTCGCTGCGGCGGCCGAGGGGGGAGAGCCGGGCCAGGAGGGCGGAGTACGCCTCGAAGGCGTCCGCGTCGGCGAACCAGCGCTCCCCGAAGCGGGCGGCGAGCGCGAGGTGGGCGGCGGTGTAGGCGGCGAGGGCGGTCAGGAGGGTGGTGGTGGATGCGGGATCCGGAGCGGCGAGTTCGAGCCAGGTGAAGGCGAACAGCCCGGCGGCGGCGGGCCATTGGCCGAGCCGGGCGGGGAGGGGGGCGTGTCCCTGGCGCCGGGCGCGGGGCAACAGGCGGTACAGGGTGCGGAGCGGGTTGAGCAGGCGCCAGACGGGGCCGAGGAGGAGGGAGGCGGGGACGAGTCCGACCCAGAGGAGGACGTAGACGGCACCGGGGGCGGGGTTGTGCGCGGGGTCGTCGGGACCGAGGAGGAGGAAGAGGAGGACGGCGAACGCGGCGGCGAGGCCGAGTCCGCGCAGGGCGGTACGGGTGGCCGGGGCGTCGGCCACCCGCTCGAGGGCGGCGGGCAGGGCGAGGCCTGAGCGGTCGCCGCGGAACCGGGAGGAGGACCAGAGCAGACCGAGCGCGAGGAAGGAGACGAACAGTGCGGCGAAGGCACCGGCGAACGCGTAGAAGGGAGAGATCGGCAGATCGTGCTGGGACCCGATCCCGTGCGCGAGGACGGTGAGCGGATCGGCCGGGTGAAGGACCACGCCCTGGCCCCCGCCACCGCCGCCCGCGGCGGGTGCGGGACCCGGCCCGACCGGGGTCATCGCGGACCGCCCGCGCGGCCCCGTTCCCCACGGCGGAAGGGGAACTCGGCCGGGCGGGTCCCGCCAGGGGTGCGCGCGGGCCCGGTGCGCGCGGGCTCAGTGCGCGCGGGTCGGGTGCGCGCGGGCCCGGTGGGCGCGGGTCGGGTCATCGGACGAGGAGCTGGGTCAGGACGAGGCGGGACTCGTGGGTCTCGACCTCGAAGAGGCCCGTACGGTCGGCCGTCAGGACCAGGGTGGCCTCCTGGCCTGCCGGCAGGGCGAGTTCCTTGTCGTAGCCGTGGACGTGCAGGGTGTCCGCGCGGTCGCTGGTGACGCGCAGGGCGATGCGTTCGCCGCGCCGCAGCTCGGTGCGGCCGGGGGCGGGGGTGACCTTGCCGTCCCGGACGGTGAGGGTGACCGTGCGGTCGGCCTGCGCTTCCTGCGACGGCGGCGGCGAGGGCTGCGCCGACGGCGGGGTGTGGCTGTGGCCGGTCTGGCCGGGGGCGGTGGCGGTGAGCGGGGCCGTGCCTTCGATCGGCTTGCCGGTGACGGCCCAGGCGGTGTGGTCGTCCGCGTAGAGGCGGACGGTCAGGGTGTGCGCGCCCTCGGGGACCTGCGCGGCGGGCAGGTGGAACCAGGGGCCGTACAGCCGGGCCAGTTTCCGCCCGTCGAGCTCCAGGTGCGCGTGGCCGGCGCCCGGGAGGGCGGCGCCGCCGGTGCTGTCGGGGGTGAAGCGGAAGTTCTTCACCGTCAGCTGGAGGTTCCAGCCGTCCTCGGAGTCGGGGCGGGCGGCGAGCTGTACCTCCGGCGCGCCCTCGGCCGGGACCTCGCGGAGCCGGTGGCCGGCGGGGTCCTGGACGTCGAGCAGGGTGCCGACGCTGCCGGTGGCCTGCTCGTGGCTGGTGCCGGGCTTGTGGTGGGTGGTGGCCCGCCCGCCGCAGCCCGTCGCCGCGCCGCCGACGAGCAGGAGCACCAGCGCGAGCAGGGCTGCGGTCCTGGCCCCCCGTCGGGCCCGCGCCCCGACGGGCGGCACCCCGCAGCCGTCGCACCGGATGGGGTCTGCGCTCCGGTCGTCGTTCACTGCACTGCTCCTTCGGCCGCGGCGCCCCCGACGCGCCCCGCCGGCTCGCCGCCCGGGTCCGCGGGGCTGCGGGCCGGGGTGGGGGCTGAGGTGGGGGCTGGGCGGGAGGCGGCGATCGCGACCCACAGGACCCAGGGGATCGTGAGGAGGGCGCGGAGCCAGGCGGGACCGAGGGGGATCCAGGGGATCATCAGGACGGCCTTGTCGAAGGCGTCGAGCAGGGTGAGGGCGGCCAGCAGCAGGGTCAGCCGCGCCAGCCAGGGGCGGCCGGGACGCAGCGCGATGCCCGCGCCCGTCCACCACAGGCCCAGCAGGAGCAGGGCCAGGGCCGGTACGAAGGTGCCCACGAGCGGCATCGTGGAGCCGGCCACGTCCAGGGCCAGCCCGGCCAGGCCGAGCAGCGAGGCCGCCGTGCCCAGACGGGATCCGCGCAGGCGGCGCCACCACAGCACCCCGCCCACGAGCAGCAGCACCGCGGCCACGGCCAGCGCGATCTGGGTCTCCACCCGCTCCAGGCCGCGCGCCCCGTACCAGTCGCAGCCGGCCGGGAGCTTGCGGGCCTGCACGCTGTAGTCGGCGCAGACCAGCAGCTGGGCGAGTTTCACCGGTTCGCCCACCAGGCGGGAGGACCCTGCGGACACCTCGCCGCGGCGGTCGCCGCACTGCGGGAGCGTGCCCGGGGTGGAGCCGTCGGGTCCGGACTGCCAGCAGTTCCCGCGGCCCTGGCCGTCCCACCACACGTCCATCCCGTTGGGGCGGGAGGCCCCCGACTTGTCCTTGCCGAGGATGTTGGACGCGTACCGGTTGTGGTGGGAGGTGTCCGCCTGCTTCGACCACTCCTCCTCGCCGCGGATGAACGCGGGGACGGCCGAGAGGAAGAAGCCCGCACGCCGGTGCCCGTACACCCAGTTGTTCTCGTAGACGTTCCAGTTGCCTCCCGCGGTGATGATGCCGGTGCCCGGCGGCATGGAGATCTGGGGGCAGACCACCCCCTGCTCGTAGCCGCGCTCGATCGGCGGCTTGGCGCAGGTGCCGTCGGCGACGTACCCGTAGTAGTCGGCGTTGTTGTCGTGGATCAGGTTCCGCTCGAACTTGGCGTGGTTCTGCGGGAGTCCGGGATGCCCGGGGAAGGCGCTGTCCATGGAGGCGCCGCCCATGTTCCGGTCGAACTCGTTGTCGTGGACCCAGACGGAGTCGCCCGCCGTGCCGGAGTAGCCGACCATGTTGTGGTGGCTGTGGCAGCCGGTGATCTCGATGGAGTAGCGGGAGACGTCGTAGCCGCGCCCGTCGTTGATGTTCGAGGCGCTGCCCGGGTAGATGCCGGAGTCGCCGTTCCCGTAGGACTCGCAGTTCTTGTAGAGCCCGTGGTCGCTGGCGAAGGTCAGGAAGCCGTACTCGTCGTTCCAGCGGGTCAGGACGTCGTCGATGACGAACCCGTCGCCGGCGAGGACGTACAGCGAGTTGAAGGTGGTGCGCTGCGCGGTGAAGTTGCGGAAGTAGACGCCGTTCGACTTGTCGGCGCGGATGGCGTTCAGCTTCTGGTACTTGGCGTCGATGACGACGTCGAGGCGTGACGCGCCCGTGCCTTCGATCTGCAGGTCCGTCTTGCCGAGGATCGCGACGAGGTTCTGGTTGTGCCGGCACTGCACCTGCTGCTCGTACGTCAGGATCTGGTAGCCGAGCGAGGAGTTGGGGGCCTTGAGCGCGGCGCACTCCCCCGTGGGTTTCGGCAGGGAGGGCTCCTCCTCGTACAGGCCGGGGAGGATCGCGATGTTCATGCCGGGCCGGTCCACGGCGTCGACGGCTTCCTGGAGGTGCCGGTAGCCGCTCTTCTCGCACCGCTCGTACAGGGCGAGGTTGCGCTGCCTCAGCGCCTCGGGGAAGGCGGACGTCCGGCGTTCGAAGGCGGCCCGGTCGGTCTTGCAGACCAGCAGGTCGGGCTCGGCGTTGCGGTACTGCGGAACGGAACCGGAGCCGTCCGGGAGGGCCACGGGGCGCTCCTCGTGCGCGCGGGCGGCGGGCGCGGCGACGAGGAGGGACAGGAGGGCGAGGAGGGCGGCGAGGAGCGCCGCCGGCACGGCAGGGAACCTGCGGGTCCACGACATGCGCGTGAGAGTAGAGCAATGTTCATCTTTTTGGACCCCCTGTGGCAGCGCGGATCGACATCTCGCGTCACCCGCCGCCGTCACCCACCGGCCCGATCCGGCCACGCACCCGGGGACCCATTGACGCGCGGGCCACGGAATCCTACTGTCGACCATAGGATTCCTTCCACAGCGACAGAGCGGGAGCACCCATGAGCGAGCAGGCCGAGCAGGCCAGGAAGACGGCGGAGGCACTGGAGTACCTCACCGGCTTCGGCAACGAGCACAGCTCGGAGGCCGTCCCCGGCGCCCTGCCGCCCGGCCGCAACTCGCCCCAGCGCGCCCCCCTCGGCCTGTACGCGGAGCAGCTCAGCGGCAGCGCCTTCACCGAGCCCCGCAACCACAACCGCCGCTCCTGGCTCTACCGGATCCGCCCCTCGGCGGCCCACCCGCCGTTCGCCCGGATCGACAACGGCGCCCTGCGCTCCGCGCCCTTCACCGAGGCCCCGGCGGACCCCAACCGGCTCCGCTGGAACCCGCTCCCCGACCCGGCGCCCGGCACGGACTTCCTGGCCGGCCTGTGGACCCTCGGCGGCAACGGCGACGCCACCCAGCGCACCGGCATGGCCATCCACCTCTACTCCGCCAACGCCTCCATGACCGACCGGGTCTTCAGCGACTCCGACGGCGAGCTGCTGATCGTCCCCGAGCGCGGCGGCCTGCTGCTGCGCACCGAGCTCGGCCTGCTCAGCGCCGGCCCCGGCGAGGTCGCCCTGATCCCGCGGGGCGTGCGCTTCCGCGTCGAGCTCCTGGACGACGACGCCCGCGGGTACGTCTGCGAGAACTACGGCCGCCCCTTCGAGCTGCCGGACCTGGGCCCGATCGGCGCCAACGGCCTCGCCGCCGCACGCGACTTCCGGGCCCCGGTGGCCGCGTACGAGGACAGCGAGCGCCCCACCGAGGTGGTCAACAAGTTCTGCGGCAACCTCTGGGCCGCCACCTACGACCACTCCCCGCTCGACGTCGTCGCCTGGTACGGCACGCACACCCCGTACGTGTACGACCTGCGCCGCTTCAACGTCCTGGGCTCCATCAGCTACGACCACCCCGACCCGTCGATCTTCACCGTGCTGACCTCGCCGTCCGACACCCCGGGGCTGGCGGGCGTGGACTTCGTGGTCTTCGCCCCGCGCTGGCTGGTCGGCGAGGACACCTTCCGCCCGCCGTACTTCCACCGCAACGTCATGAGCGAGTACATGGGCCTGATCGAGGGCGCCTACGACGCCAAGGCGGAAGGCTTCGTCCCCGGCGGCGGCTCGCTGCACAACATGATGTCCGCCCACGGACCGGACCGGGAGACCTTCGACAAGGCGAGCGCCGCCGAGCTGAAGCCGCAGAAGATCGACGACGGTCTGGCCTTCATGTTCGAGACCCGCTGGCCGATCACCGCCACCACCCAGGCGGCCGGCGCCGACCACCTCCAGCGCGGATACGACGACGTCTGGCAGGGGCTCCAGCGCCACTTCCGCGCCTAGTATCACTAAGCGCCACGCGCCCCACGCCCCGTCCTAACGGAGAACCACCCGTGACCGCCTTCGCCCCCGACTCGCTGGTGCTCAACCGGAAGCTTCCGCTCTGGTACCAGGTGTCACAGTCGCTGCGCGCCTCGATACTGGGGCGCACCCCGGACGCCTCGCTGCGCCTGCCCACCGAGGAGCAGCTCGCCGAGCACTACGGGGTGAGCGTGCTGACCATGCGCCAGGCGCTCAAGGAGCTGGAGGGCGAGGGGCTGATCAGCCGGCACCGGCGGCGCGGCACGTTCATCGAGCCGGGTGCGCGGCGCGGGGCTCCGGTGCGGCTGCTGGGTTCGGTCGACGCGATCGTGGCGCAGCAGTCGGGCGACCGTACGACGATTCTCGGCCTCGAGCGGACGGCGGTGTCCGGGGAGCTGCTGGAGCACTTCCCGGACACCGCCGAGGTGGTCACGTACCGCCGGCTGCGCCACGACGGCGAGAGCGGGGAGCCGACGAACTGGGTGGAGAACGCGGTGCGCCCGGAGGTCGCCGAGGCGGTGGACCTGGCCGATCTGGCGCGCTGGCCGATGACCAAGGTGCTGCGCGACGTGGTGGGCGTGCGGATCAGCCGGATCACGGACACGGTCGAGGCGCGGCTGGCCGACCCGGAGACGGCCGAGCTGCTCCAGGTGCCGCTGCTCAGCCCGATCCTGCACTACACGGGCGTGACGTACGACGAGGACGGCCGGGTCGTGGACGTGGCGCGGATCCGGTACCGGGGCGACCGCTTCTCGTTCACGGTGACCGTCGACGCCACCTGACCTCGGCCCGGCTCCCGCAGGGGGCTACTTCTCGTCGTCGTCCGTGCTGCGCTCGCCCTCCGCCTGCGACGGCGTGGTGCGCATCGTCGCGGGGTGGTGTTGCATCTTCTCCTTCTCGTCCATGTCCTCGTCGAGCCGCTCGCCCTCGGCCTGCGACGGAGTCGAGTATTCGTCGTACTGACTCATGACCGCCTCCTCGACATCGGAACATATCCATACATAGGGAGCGTAGCTCTTCGGCCTGGACGCAGCCTGCCCGCACCCCCGCCCGAACCCCGGCCGCCGCCTGCCGTCGCTACCATCTGCCGGGTGAGCGAAGACGTACCGCTGCTGGACGATCTGATGCCCTGGGCCGTGGGCGGCCTGCGCCTGGGCCGGGCCTGGGTGGCGGCCCCCGACCCCGCGGCCCTGCGCGCCCGCTGGGCGGCCCTGACCGGCGCCGAAGGGACCGAGCGGGACCGGCTGTTCCGCCCGACCCGGACCCGTACGCCCACCACCGGGGCGGCGGCGCTGCCCGGCCGGCGCTCACCGTCGACCGCACGCTTCGCCGATGCGCCGGGCCCCTGCCCCGATCCCGTACGGGTGCTGCGCGATCCCTTCGACGAGCAGTGGCTGCTGCCCGACCAGCGGCTCATCGACATGGCCCGCCCGGAGCTGTGGCGGGTCCTGGACGAGCACCAGCTCTTCGCCGTCGAGACCCCGGAGCTGCTGGTCACCGCGCACCTCCCGGCCGGCCGCCTGGGCCGGATCCGCCCGCTGCACCGGCGCCCCGGCGGCGCCGAGCCCAATCTCGCGCCGGGCCTGCTGGAGCTGCTCGGCGAGCGCTACGGCGGCTGGGTCACCCCGCAGGACGTGCTGTGCTGGATCCTCGCCGCGGGCCGCCCCGGGCCCCGGGGGTACGAGGTCCCGCTGACCGGCGACCCCGGGCACTGGCGGGCCGGGCTGGAGCTGGGGCACCGGCTGCTCACCGTCCAGCTGCGCGGCGGGCCCGGCGCCGAGCCGCCACGGCTGCCGGGCGGGCGGCGCCCGTACGTCCGCTCGGCGGTCCAGGCCTGGCCGGAAGGGCTCGCGTACGACCCGGAGACCGAGACGCTGAGCCTCGGGGCCGGGACGGTCTCGCCCGTGCCGCCGGGCGCCTGGGAGTACGAGGTGCAGGGCGGTACCCGGGTGCTGGAGGCCTGGTTCGCCGCCCGGTCCGCCCACCGGGACCCGGAGGCCGACGGGCTGGACGCACTCGGGCCGGCCGAGTGGCCGCAGGCCTGGACCTCGGAGCTGCTGGCGCTGGTGACCACCCTGGCGCTGCTGACCGATCTGGCCCCCGAACGGGCGGCGTTCACCCCCGGGCCGCTGCTGCCGGCCGCCGCGCTGACGGCTGCGGGCGTGCTGCCCCCGCCGCGCTGGGCCCGCCGCCCAGCCTCCGTACTGGACCATCACGAGGAGGGCCCGGGCGGCCAGTTCGCCCTGCTCTGACGGCACCGGCCACGCACGACCGCCCTCGCCCCGACCGCTGACCGCTGACGGCCGACGGCCGACCGAGACGGGCACCATAGGCGGACGAACCGCGCACCGTGTGCGATGTCGACCGCCTGCGTGGTGACAGGCCGGGGTCCCAACCGGTAGGCAGGCTGTCATGACAGCCGACTCGCCCGCGCCCGGGCGCCCTGCGCAACCCCGCCGCGCGGAACGCCGCCCCGTGGAACCCCTGCCCCTCGACGGCATCACCGTCGTCGCCGTCGAACAGGCCGTCTCGGCCCCCTTCGCCACCCGCCAGCTCGCCGACCTCGGCGCCCGGGTGATCAAGGTCGAGCGGCCCGACGGCGGCGACTTCGCACGCGCCTACGACACCGCCGCGCACGGACTGGCCTCGCATTTCGTCTGGGCCAACCGCGGCAAGGAGTCGATCGCGCTCGACCTGAAGGACCCGCGCGGCCGGGAGGTCCTGCACGGGCTGCTGGACGGGGCCGACGTCTTCGTCCAGAACCTCGCCCAGGGCGCCGCCGCCCGGCTCGGGCTCGACTCGGCCTCGCTGTGCGCGCGGTACCCGCGGCTGGTCGCCGTCGACGTCTCCGGGTACGGGGCCGAGGGCCCGTACGCCCACAAGCGCGCCTACGACATGCTCGTGCAGTGCGAGGCGGGGCTGGTCTCGGTGACCGGCACCCCGGAGCAGCCCGTCAAGGCGGGCATCCCGGCCGCGGACATCGCGGCGGCCATGTACGCCTTCTCCGGGGTCCTCGCGGCCCTGCTGCGCCGCGGGACCACCGGGCGCGGGGGCCGGGTGGAGGTCTCGATGCTCGACGCGCTGGCCGAGTGGATGGGCCATCCGCTGCACCACACGATGCACGACGGGGAGCAGCCCGTGCGCACGGGCCTCGCGCACGCCGTCATCGCCCCGTACGACGCCTACCCGACGGCGGACGGGGACCGCGTGCTGCTGTCCGTGCAGAACGACCGTGAATGGCGGCGGCTCGCCGAACAGGTGTTGCAGCGGCCCGAGTTGGCCGAGGATCCGGCGTACGCGACGAACGCGGCGCGCACCCGGGGCCGGGAGAAGACCGACGCCGTGGTCGCCGAGGCACTGGGCCGGCTGGGCGCGGACGAGGCGATCGGCCGGCTGGAGGCGGCGGGCATCGCCTGCGCACGGCTGAACTCGGTGGCCCAGCTCGCGGGACACCCGCAGCTGGCGGCACGGGACCGCTGGCGGGAGGTGGATTCACCGGCCGGTCCGCTGCGGGCACTGCTGCCGCCGATCGGGCTGCCGGGAGGCGCGGCACCGCACATGGGTGCGGTGCCCGCGCTCGGCGAACACACCGAGGCCCTGCTGCGCACCCTGGGGATGACGGGCGCACAGATCACGACACTGCGCCGGGATGGTGTGGTTGCGTAGGGCCGGGGGGCGGAACCAGAAGGGGTCGGGGACGGTTGTTACGAACGGCGGCTGCCGAAGAGGGTGCGACGCAGCCGGCGCAGCGGCGCGAAGAGCGAGACGCGCGCGCTCCGGCTCCGCAGGCGGTGCGTGTGGTCGCGCGACGTGAGCTCGCGCATCAGCAGGGTCGCCTCGGCCGTCTCGCGGTGCGGGACGGCGGGTCCGCCCAGCACGGCGAGGTGGCGGTCGAGGCGCGAGCTGGTCGCGCTGCTCCCGCAGGTGATGGCAGGCACGCGTGGCGGCCTGCTGCGCATTGCTATCTGTTCCATGTTCTCTCCCCACCCGTACGAGGGCACCCGGCCCGGGCAGGTTAACCCTATCGTCCCCGGGTCGCGCCCGGGTATCCCGGTGGTGTGAATTACCCCTATGGCGACGGGGAGTTGACGGTTACTCAGCGGAGTCGACCGTCACTCTCCGCAGGGGGGACGGCTGTTTGAAGGGTCCCTGTGCGAGTCCCGCGCGGACCGGGGCCACATCGCGTGCACTGCGCTAACTTGGAGTGATCGCCCGCCGACACACGGACACACCTGGGGGCTCTCGTGAGTGACAACATCGGTGGGGCGGGCGGGGAATCCGCCGCCGGCCGTGTCATCTCGGGCCGGTACCGGCTGCTCGACCTGCTGGGCCGGGGCGGCATGGGCATCGTGTGGCGGGCCCGCGACGAGGTCCTCGGCCGCGAGGTGGCCGTCAAGGAGGTACGGCCTCCGGCCGGGCTGGACGGCGCCGAGATCGGGCGGATGTACCGGCGGCTCGAGCGCGAGGCCTGGGCGGCGGCCCGGGTCGCGCACCGCGGGGTCGTCACGGTCTACGACGTGGCCACCGAGGACGGCCGGCCCTGGATCGTGATGGAGCTGGTGCGCGGGCTCTCGCTGGCCGACGTCCTGGAGGCGGAGGGGCCACTGACCCCGCAGCGTGCCGCACACCTCGGGGAGCAGGTGCTGGCCGCGCTGCGCGCCGCGCACGAGGCGGGGGTGCTGCACCGGGACGTCAAGCCCTCCAACGTGCTGATCGCCAACGACGGCCGGATGGTGCTGAGCGACTTCGGGATCGCCAGCCTGGAGGGCTCGTCGGCGATCACGATGACGGGCGAGGTGGTGGGCTCCCCCGAGTTCCTCGCGCCGGAGCGGGCGCTGGGGCGCGAACCGGGGCCCGCGTCGGACCTGTGGTCGCTCGGGGTGATGCTGTACTCCGCCGTCGAGGGGGTCTCGCCCTTCCGGCAGGACACCCCGCTGTCCACGCTGCGGGCGGTGGTGGACGAGGAGCCGCCGCCGCCGCGCCGGGCCGGTCCGCTGACGCCGGTGCTGGAGGGGCTGCTGCGCAAGGACCCGGCGGAGCGGCTGCCTGCGGCGGAGGCGGCCCGGATGCTGCGGATCGTCGGGGCCGGCGGGGTCCTTCGGGGCTCCGGCGGGGCGGTGTCGGGCCCGGACTCGCCGACGGCCACGGCGCACCACGGGTACGGCCCCCCGGACGCCCGGGGCCGCCCCGACGGGCCCACCCCGCCGATGCCGGTGCCCGCGCCGGTTCCGGGTCCCGCGCCGGCGGGGGCTGCGGGCCGCGGGGCGCCGCCGCACGAGGGGCGGGCCGGGCTGGTGCTGACCGCCGGGATCGTGGTGCTGCTGCTGGCGGTGGTCGCCCTGGCGTGGCTGCTGCTCAAGGACCGCAAGGAGCCGGGTGGAAGCGGCACCGCACCGACGGGCCCGGCCAGTACCTCGGCCTCGGCGTCCGCGAGCGCGTCCGGATCGGGGTCGCCGTCCGCGTCCCCTTCACCGTCGCCGTCCGCCTCGCCGTCCGCCACGCCCGCACCGCACTTCGCCGTCTCGGTGCGCGCCGTACGGACGGACTACCGCGGGGCCTGCCCGCCGCCCGCCGAGCAGGCGCCCGCCTTCACGGCGACGGTCGATGCGGACCGTACGCCCGCCGTGCTGGAGTACCGCTGGGCGACGCGCAGCGGGGTCGGCTCCGGCCCCGGCTGGCAGTCCGTCACGTACGCGGCGGACGGCCCCCGGAGCCGGCAGCTGGACCACACCGAGCTCACGTACTACCCGAGTGCGACCTTCGACGACGCGGTCCGGCTGGAGGTGCGGGGGCCGGACCCGACGGCCTCGGAGTGGGTGGAGTTCTCCGTGACCTGTGAGGAGGAGACCCCGGGAGGCGGTTCCTCCCCCTCCCCCGGTCCGAGCGGTACGCCGGCCCCGGTGTCGGCAGGACCCGTACCGGCGGGACCGGCGACACCGGTGGCGGCGGAGCCGGAGGCCTCGGACCCGGAGCCGGCTCCGGAGCCCGAGGCCGCGGCTTCGTAGCCGCCCGGATCAGGCGGCGTTGGTGAGGACGGGCAGGTAGCCGCCGGACTGTCCGGCGGCGGTGGGGTGGTACGACTCGCCGATGTTGAGCCAGTTGACGCTGTGCAGCCACGCGTCGCCGGAGCAGATCTCGTGGCCGGTGAAGGCGCCGGCGACCGAGGCGAAGGTGAACCCGTGGTCGGCGGCGCGTTTGGCGATGGCGGCGTTCAGGTAGTCGGCCGCTCCGTTGATGGCGGAGCGCTCTCCCTCCGTCAGCCCGGCGGCGCAGGTGCCGCCCAGCTTGTAGAAGCGGGGATAGCCGAGGACGACGACGCGGGCGGCGGGCGCCCGGCCGTGGATGGCGTTGTAGACCTGGTCGAGCTGGCCGGGGAGGGTGGAGTCGACGTACGCCTTGGCCTGGTTCACGCGGTTGACGCAGGTGGACTCCGACTGGAGCACACAGGTCGTCATGACGTCGGAGAATCCTGCGTCGTTGCCGCCGATGGTGATGCTGACCAGGTCGGTGCCGGAGTTCAGCGGGCCGAGCTGGCCGGAGAGGACATCACCCGTACGGGCGCCCGAGCAGGCGGTGAAGGAGAAGGTCTGCGGGGAATGGGCGGCGGCCCACAGGGCCGGGTAGGCGCGGGAGGTGCGCTTGCAGTTGCCGCTCCCGCTGTCGTAGTTGCCGGCGCCGACGCCGGAGGAGTACGAGTCGCCGAGGGCGACGTAGCCGAAATCGGCCGTGGCGGCGGCCGCCTGTCCCGCGCCGAACAGGGCGGCGCCTGCGGCGAGTAACAGGGAGGAGGTCAGGGCTGCGAAGCGCGACATCTTCATGCTCATGTGTGCGGCTCCTTGTGGGGGTTACTCCTGAGTCCGTGGTACAAGGAGCCGAGGATGGCTGGAAGTGTCCATGCCAAGAATTTTCGGGGCAGAGTTGCCAGCCGAATCTTCACCACCGGTGCGTTTGAAGAGGGAACCCTGGCACCCGATCCGGCGAAACACGGGTGCACGAGGGCACTTCGTGCCGGATCATGGGCGCCATGCCAGCCAAC
The DNA here is from genome assembly GCF_042890265.1 of Streptomyces sp. NPDC002209. Lineage (NCBI taxonomy): Bacteria > Bacillati > Actinomycetota > Actinomycetes > Kitasatosporales > Streptomycetaceae > Streptomyces > Streptomyces sp. NPDC002209. The sequence goes on from NZ_JBIARX010000024.1 coordinate 65,291, forward strand.
CCGCATGACGCGCTGCCGATCAGGCTCAACGTCGACGACAGCGATTCACCGTCGGATGTCGTGGACGCGCTGTTCCTCGGCCGGTTCGCGTCCGGCGAGCAGCCGTACTCGCACAGCGTGACGATCGAGCGGGTGAAGGCGGAGGCGACCCTGCTGCCGCCCGAGGCCATCGTGCTGCGCTCGGCGCGCGACTCCGACCGCAGCGCCACCCTCGCGGAGGGCGAGGGCTGGACGATGCTCGTCTCGCGCTGGAGCCGGGGCGCGGACGTGACGGTGACGGCGGTCAGCGACGAACTCGCCTCCAGCGTGCTCGGCGAGGCCACGGAGGGGGTGCAGGACGAGCCCGAACCGCAGCCTTCGAGCGTCACGATGGGCTTCTGGTACGTCTCCCCGCGCCGCGGCCCGTACCGTTCGACCCGCCAGATCTCGGCCGGGACCTGGGCGGAGGTGCGGCCCAACTACACGGCGCCGGTGGCCGGGGCGATGGACCGGCTGATGAAGGTGACCCCGGACGACATCGCGGGGCGGCTGCTCCTGCTGCACGGCCCGCCCGGTACGGGCAAGACCTCGGCGCTGCGGACGCTGGCCCGGTCGTGGCGGGACTGGTGCCAGGTGGACTGCGTCCTGGACCCGGAGCGGCTGTTCAACGACGTGGGCTACCTGATGGACATCGCGATCGGCGAGGACGAGGGCACGGCGAAGGGCCGGTGGCGGCTGCTGCTGCTGGAGGACTGCGACGAGCTGATCCGCGGCGAGGCCCGGCACACGGCCGGCCAGGCGCTGTCGCGGCTGCTGAACCTGACGGACGGGCTGCTGGGGCAGGGCCGCAACGTGCTGGTCGGCGTGACCACGAACGAGGACCTGGAACGGCTCCACCCGGCGGTGGTCCGGCCGGGCCGCTGCCTGGCGCGGATCGAGGTGGGCCGGCTGACGCACGGCGAGGCGGTGGACTGGCTGGGCACGGACGAGGGGGTTCCGCGCGAGGGCGCCACGCTGGCCGAACTGTTCGCGCTGCGGCGGGGCACGGGCCCCTCGGCGCTGCTGCCGCCGCAGGGCCAGCACGGTTCGGAAGCGGGCCTGTACCTGTAGCGGTGCCGCGCGGACCGGCCCCGCGCGCCCCCGACCTAGCTGCCGTACCGGGCGCGCAGGGCGTCGAGGGCGGCCGACGTGGCCTCGTCGAAGGTCAGGCCCAGCCGCTTCGCGCGCTCCGCATAGGCCTGCGCGGCGGCGGCCGCCTCCCGGGCGGCCCCGTCGCCGGCCGCCGCGATGAAGGTCCCGTTCCGGCCGCGGGTCTCGATCACCCCGTCGCCCTCGAGCGCCCGGTAGGCCTTCGCGACCGTGTTCGCCGCCAGCCCGAGCTCCTCCGCGAGCCCGCGCACCGTCGGCAGCTTGTACCCGACCGGCAGGTCTCCCGCCCGCGCCGCCTGCGAGATCTGGGCGCGCAGCTGCTCGTACGGGGCGGCCGCACCGGCCGAGCCGTCGATCCGGATCTTCAGGTTCGTCGAGGTCACCCGGCGATTCTCCCCCATCCCCGGGGAAATTCGGAGGCGTCCGCCCCCGCCCCGCGCCTACGGTCGACGGCATGACCGTTTCGATCCGCGACCTGCGCCCGGGCGACCCCTCGGACGCGGAGTCCGTCGTACGGGTGCGCCGCGCCGCGCTGCCCTTCCTGATCGCCACCGCCGACGGCCTCGCCTTCGAGCTGTCCTGCGCCGCTCCGGCCAAGCGCCACCGCCTCCTCGTCGCCGAGACCGCGGACGGGCTCGTCGTCGGCACCGCCGAGGCCGGCCTCGCGTACGACGGCCCGGAGCCCGGCCGGTCGTTCGTCAACGCGTACGTCGACCCCGCGCACCGCGGCGGCGGCGCGGGCACCGCCCTGCTGCGGACGGCCGAGGAGTACCTGGCCGCGCAGGGCGCCGCGAGCACGTACTCCTGGGTGCTGGACGAGCCCGCCCATCACGCTTTCGCCCGGCGGCACGGATACCGCCCGAGCCGCTCCGCGCACTTCCTGCGCCTGGACCTGGCCTCCGCCGCCCTGCCCCCGTACCCGGACGCGCTGCCCGCGGGGGTCGAGCTGCGCCCGGGCAGCGCTTTCGCCGCCGACCCGCGACCGCTGTACGAGGCCGACGCGGAGGCCTCCGGCGACGAACCGGGCGACGTACCGGCGGAGCTGGACGACTACGAGGACTGGCTCGCCACCGTCTGGCACCACCCGGACCTCGACAGGGAACTGACCACGGTCGTCCTGGTCGACGGGGTCGTGGCCGCGTTCTGCGCCGCCCGGACGGACGGCGCCACCCGCTACGGCTCGGCGATGACCGGCACCCTGCGCGCCTTCCGCGGCCGCGGCCTGGCCAAGCTCGCCAAGACGGACTCCCTGCACCGGGCCCGCGCCGCCGGCTGCACGGAGGCCTTCACGGGCAACGACACCGGGAACGAGCCGATGCTCGCCATCAACAAGTGGTTCGGATACGAGATCTGCGCGACCGAGACGCGGTACGCGAAGCAGCTGAAGGGACCCCAGCAGTCATGAGCAGCACCGGGCTGACCGTCGCCCTCACCAAGGCGGGCCGCACCAAGATCCGCTACCCCGCCGCCCTGGTCGCGGACACGGGCGACCGGATCTCCGTACGCGCCCCCTGGGCGGCCGACGGCGTACGGGACTTCGGCTTCGTGCGCTTCGAACCGGGCGACGTGTTCACCGAGCACTTCTGGCGGACGCGCTGGTACGCGGTCAAGGAGGTGCGGACGGGCGAGGGCGTCCTCAAGGGCTGGTACTGCGACGTCACGCGCCCGGCGGTGGTGCAGGACGGCGAGATCCTCGTCGAGGACCTGGACCTGGACCTGTGGGTGTCGGCGGACGGGTCCGCGGTCCTGCGGCTGGACGAGGACGAGTTCGCGGCGAGCGGGCTCGCGGAGAGCGACCCCGAGGCGGCGGCCGAGGCCGTCCGCGCCCTCGACGCCCTGGCCGACCAGGCCCTCGCGCCGGCCGGTCTGACCGCCCTCCTCAGCTGAACACGGCGCTCGCGGCCCTCTTTCTGTAGCCCCCGCTTAGCGGTTCCTTAAGTGCACCCTAAGGATCTTCGGGAGGGCGCCGAACGGGGTGGAACCGCTGGTGCGGAGGGCTAGCTTGGCGGGGCCAGGGAGGCCTGGGGCGGTGCCGGACCCGACGGGGGGCGGCGCCGCCCGGCCCGGTTCCCGGCGCTCCCGGCGCACCCACGACCGTGGTGCCCGCATCGCCGCTCCGAAGGAGATCCACCCATGTCCGCACGCCGCCGCACCGTGACCCGTATCGCCGCAGCCGGTCTCGCCCCGCTCGCGGTGGCCGCGTACGCCGCCTCGCCGGCGGCCGCCCACGGCTCGATGACGGACCCGGTCAGCCGGGTGGCGGCCTGCTACGCCGAGGGTCCGGAGTCGCCGAAGTCGGCCGCCTGCAAGGCCGCGGTGGCGGCGAGCGGCACGCAGGCGTTCTACGACTGGAACGCGGTCAACATCGCCAACGCGGCCGGCAACCACCGGGCGCTGATCCCCAACGGCCAGCTCTGCTCAGCCGGCAACGACAAGTACCGGGGCCTGGACCTGGCCCGCGCCGACTGGCCGGCCGGCCCGATGTCGGCGGGCGAGCACACGTTCCGGTACAAGGGGACCGCCCCGCACAAGGGCTCCTTCGAGCTGTACATCACGAAGGACGGCTACGACCCGGCGAAGCCGCTGAAGTGGTCCGACCTGGAGCCCGCGCCGTTCGCGAAGGCCACCGACCCGGGCATGCAGAACGGGGACTACGTCTTCTCCGGCAGCGTGCCGAACAAGTCCGGGCGGCACCTGATCTACAGCATCTGGCAGCGCTCGGACAGCCCGGAGGCCTTCTACACCTGCTCGGACGTGGTGTTCGGCAAGGACAACGGCGGGAGCGGCACGGGCGGCGGCACCGGTGGCAGCACCGGCACCACCCCGAGCACGAAGCCGAGTGCGAAGCCGAGCGCCAAGCCTTCCGCCGACCGCCCCTCGGACGCGCCCAAGGCTCCGACGGACCAGCAGATCGCCGACGGCGAGAGCAAGTCCACGGTCGAGCACCACGGCCACGGCGACAACGACCCCAAGACGAACGGCAGTACCGCCCTCGCCCCGGTCCCGTCGGAGTCCTCCGCGGGCACCACCAACCTGGCCGAGACGGGTGGCAGCGGCGCCACCCCGGCGATCGCGATCGCCGGGGCCGGCGTGCTGGCCCTCGGTGCGGCCGTGCTGTTCGGCGTGGCCCGACGCCGTGCGACGGCGCCGGGCCGACGCGGCCTCTAGCTCAACCGGTTCGCCCGGACCGCCTGCGCGTTCACTCGAAGACCGATGCGCAGGTGGTCCGGGAGGCGTGCGCCGGGTCGAGGGCGTTGACCGCCTCGTGCCAGGCGATCCGGTCGGTGAGCCCGATGGCGACGTGCTCGGAGAGGTCCAGGGGGCACAGGTCCTGGAGCACGACGTTCCGTACGTTGGAGCCCGTCCCCTGGAGGAAGGCGCTCCGGTAGGGCGTGACGACCTCGTCGTACTTGGTCGCGATGACCGTGTACTGGACCCCGGGGACGGTGTCCCCGCCCGCGTTCAGCTTGGTGACGAAGGGCGATCCGGCGATCTGGTCGGCCAGCCCCGGGGTCGCCGAGCTGACCAGGTCCTCGGCGCCGGGGAAGTACGGGAGCAGCTGGGTGAGCCCGCTCAGGGTGGTTCCGTGGTTGTCGGGGGCGAGCCCGACCAGGGCGTTGACCTTGGGGGCGCCACCGAGGAACTTGAGGTAGTAGTTCGGCATCATGCCGCCCTGCGAGTGGCCGACGATGTCGGTCTTCGCGGCTCCGGTGGAGGCCAGCACCTTGTCCACGAAGACGTCGAGCTGCCCGGCCGACTTGTCGATGGGGCCGAGCCCGTTGAAGAACGGCACGCCGGGCAGCTGCCCGTAGTCGAGCGAGTAGACGCAGTAGCCGCGGTGTACGAGGTAGGGGGCGAATCCGAGCCAGTTGTCGACGGAGTTCCCGAACGTCCCGTGGACGAGGACCACGGGGCGGGGATGGGCGGCAGAGGGCTTGCAGGACCAGTTGTTCCAGCCGCTGCTGGGTGCCGATGCGGCCTGCGCGGCGCCGGTGGGGGCGACGAGGGCGGCAGCGGCGAGGGTGAGGACGGCCAGCGGGCGGAGCAGGCGTCGCCAGGGCAGCATCGAGTGATCTCCTTGCTGGGTCAGGGAAAGACGTGGGGGTTCGTCCCGTGATCCGGATCACAAGGGGGGTGCTGCTTCGGCCAAATTACGGGCGAGTAGCAAAACTTGGAAGTTACGCGTCAGTAAAAAATGCGTGTCGCCCCCTGCCTCCGCACGCCCTCGGGACAATGGGGTCCCCTACTCCGCGTGAGGTGAGTGATCGGATGCAGTGGGCTCCCGGCGCAGGCACGGCCTTGGCCACCCCGCCCGGCATGGCCGCCGACCCGCTCGTTTCCGCGGTCACCGAGGTCGCCGTGGGCACGCTGGGGCCCGTCGCGGAGGAGACCGCCCAGGAGGGCGTGCCGCGTTCGCACCTCGACGCCCTCGCCCGCTGCGGTGCGTACGGGGCCCTCGGCCACACGCCCCGCCCCGAGAGCGGGCTGAGCACACGTCAAGTGGTCCGCGAGGTGAACGAGTTGCTGTCGGCGGTGGATCCGTCCACCTGGTTCGTGCACACCCAGCACTTCGCCCTCGTGAAGGCGCTGGACGCGGCCACCGGGACGGAGGCGACCGCGCTGCGCGAGCAGTGGGCGCCCGCCCTCGCCTCGGGAGCCAGGCGCGGCACGGCCGGTTTCGCCTTCCTGCGGCACGCCCGGCCGCCCGTCACCGCCGAACCGGTCGCCGACGGGTGGCGGCTGCGCGGCCGGGTGCCCTGGATGACCGGCTGGGGCCTCGCCGACGTGGTGTACCTGGGCGCCCTCGCCCCCGACGACCGGGTGCTGTTCGCGGCGGTGGCCTGCGGGCCGGACGGCGACCCGGGGCTGGTCCCGGGAGGACCCGCGCCGCTGTGGGCGATGAACGGCACCCGCACGGTGGCGGTGGAGGTGCGCGATGTCCTCGTCCCCCGGAGCGCGGTGGTCTCCGTACAGCCCCGGGCGGAGTGGGCCCGCGCATACGATCTCGAGAACGCGAACGCCCACCCCGCCGTGTTCGGCCACGTGCGCGCCGCGGCCGATTTCCTTCTGCGGTCGGCCCCGGCCGCAGGCAGCGCGTACGAGGAGCTCGGCCACCGGGTGGCCCAGGAGGCGGCCCGGCTGCGCGCGGAGGCCTATGCCCTGCGCGACGAACTCCCGCCGCAGGAGCGGGTCGAGGACCGGCTGGCGCTCCGCGCCGCCGCCTTGGAGCTCGGCGTGCGGGCGGCCACCGCCTGCGTCGCCGCGACGGGCGGCCGGGCGATCTCGTACGGGAACACCGCCGGCCGCCTCGCCCGCGAGGCCCAGTTCCACCTGGTCCAGGCCCAGACCTCCCGGCTCCGCACCGAAATGGCCCGCCGCCTGCTGGACGGACTGCAGGGGGCGGACCAGCGCTAGGGGGTGTCTTGTGGATCATGCCGGGCTCGCGGCCTGATCCACAAGACACCCCCTAGGCCTGCCTAGGCGGCCTTGTGGAAGGTGGTGGCCGGGCGGACCGTGCCCGGGCCGAAGCGGGCGTTCGCGCGGTCGACGGCCGCCTCCACCGTCAGGCGGGCCTCGCGGACCGGGTCCAGCGAGATCTGCCGGGACACCCGCTCGGCGCCCGTGAGGTCCTCGGCGCGCAGCACCATGCCGGTCAGCCGGGCCCGCTGCAGCCCGGCCGCGTCCAGCAGGCGGTACGCCGCCGCCCGCAGGTCCTCGTCGTGCGCGGACGCCTCCGTGAGCCGCCGGGTCCGCTCCCAGCGGGTGCCGCCGGCGAACTGCAGGGTCAGCGACAGGGACCGGGCGGCCTGGCGGCGGCCGCGCAGCAGCGCGCCCAGCCGGACCACCAGGCCGAGGAGCACGGCCCGGGCGTGCGGGCCGTCGAGCTCGTGCCGGGTGAAGCCGCTGCGGACGGCGGCCGATGCGGGCAGGTCCTTCGGGGTGACGGGGCGCGGGTCGATCCCGCGGGCGCGCTCCGCGGCCAGCCGGCCCGCCCGCTGCCCCAGGATCCGTTCGACGGTGCCCGGGGACACGGCCGCGACCGCGCCGACGGTGTGCAGTCCGTACCCGCGCAGCGCCTCCGCCTGCTTGGGGCCGATGCCGTGCAGGGCCTCCACCGGCAGCGGCCCGAGGAAGGCGTCCACCGCGTCCTCGGGCACGGCCAGGACGCCGCCGGGCCCGGGCACCCGGGCGGAGGCCGTCGCCGCCACCGCCCAGGTCCCGGCGACCCCGATCCGTACGTCCGTGCCCAGCCGGGCGACCGCGCGCAGCCGTACCAGCTCGGCGATCCGGCCGGCGTCCGCGCCGAAGTACCGCCGGGCGCCGCGTACGTGCACCAGTGCCGCCCGGGGCGGCAGGGCCTGGACCGTCGGGGAGAACTCCCGCAGGAGTTCGAGGACTTCGCGGTACCCCTCCTCGGTCACGGCCGGAGCGCACCGTACGTGCAGGACGCCGCCCGCCGGGGTCATCCCGCGCTCCCCGGGCTGGAGTGCCACAGCTTGCGGCCGGTCGCGGCGCGGTCGCCGGCCGGCTGGAGGTCGGCCCACGGGTTCATCTCGTACCCGGTGGGCAGGTGGATGCGGCGCCCGGGGTCGGCGGAGCCGGCCGTGTCCGCGCCGCCGGGCAGCGGCTCGGCCAGGCGGGCCGCGACCGCCTCCAGGCCGCCCGCGGCCCGCAGTTCCACCAGTTCGGCCAGGTCCCAGGCCGCCGAGCCGACCACGCTCAGGCTCTGCGGTCCGCGCCGCTGTACGACACCCCGCACCAGCAGCAGGAACGAGTGGAAGACGGTGTGCGCGCACGCCTCGTGGCTGTCGTCGAAGAAGGCCAGGTCGACCAGGCCCGTCCCGTCGTCCAGCGTGGTGAAGACCACCCGCTTCCCGGACCGGATCGGCGGGGTCTGGGTGGCCGCCTTGGCCCCCGCGACCAGTACCGTCCGGCCGTGCTCGACCTCGCGGAGCCTGGCGGCCGGGACCGCCCCCAGCTCCGCCAGGAAGGCGTGGTGGTCCTCCATCAGGTGCCGCGAGGCGTCCATGCCGAGCACGCCCAGCTCCGCGCTGAGCCGCTCCGCCTCGTTCAGGTCGGGCAGCCCGGCCGGGGCCGTCGACCGCCCGCCGCCGAGCGGGAGCTGGACGCTGCCCGGCCGGGCCCCCGCCGAGCTCTGTGCACCGTGCAGCTCGGCCACGTGCAGCAGCAGGTCGCGCCGGTTGGCGCCGAACGCGTCCAGCGCTCCGACCTGCGCGAGCCGCCCCGCAACCGGCCGGCCCGGGTGCGCCCGGTCCCAGAAGTCGCGCAGCGATCCGTACGGCTGCCCGTCCTCGATCCGCCGCGCCTGCGCCTCGCTGATGCCGTGGACGTCGGCCAGGGCCAGCCGGAGCCCCCACACCGGGGGAGCCCCGGGCTCGGACACCAGTTCGATGCGGTGGGCGACCGCCGAGCGGTTCACGTCCAGCGGCAGCACCGGAACGCCCCGGCGCCGCGCGTCCGCCAGCAGCAGCCGCTTCGGGTACATCCCGGGGTCGTGGGTCAGCAACCCGGCGTAGAAGGCCGCCGGGTGATGGGCCTTCAGCCACGCCGACTGGTACGTGGGCACGGCGAAGGCCACCGCGTGCGCCTTGCAGAAGCCGTACGAGCCGAACGCCTCGACGATCTCCCAGGTGCGGCCGATCACCTCGGCCGGGTAGCCCCGTTCGCCCGCCTTCGCCGCGAACCACACCTTGATCCGCGCCTGCGACTCGGGGTCGGAGAGCCCGCGCCGCACCCGGTCCGCCTCGTCGCGTCCGCAGCCGGTCATGACGTGGACGATCTCGATGATCTGCTCGTGGAAGACCACCACCCCGTACGTCTCGCGCAGTGCGTCCGCCAGGTGCTCGTGCGGGAAGCGGACCGGGGCCCGCCCGTGCCGCGCCTCGATGAACGGCCGCACCATGTCGGCGGCGACCGGGCCGGGCCGGAACAGCGAGATGTCGACGACCAGGTCGTGGAAGGTCGACGGCTGGAGCCGGCCCACCAGGTCGCGCTGGCCCGGCGACTCGATCTGGAAGCAGCCCAGCGTCTCGGCCGAGCGGATCAGCTCGTACGTCGCCCCGTCGCCCGGCGGGACCTGCGCCGGGTCGTCGAGGTCGAGCTCCTCCCCCGTACCGCGCCGGATCTCCGCGACGGCGTGCGCCATCGCGGACTGCATCCGCACGCCCAGCACGTCGAGCTTGAGCAGCCCGAGGTCCTCCACGTCCTCCTTGTCGAACTGGGACATCGGGAACCCCTCGCCGCTGGTCGGCACCACGGGGGTGCGGGCGAGCAGCGAGGCGTCGGAGAGCAGCACCCCGCACGGGTGCATGGCGATCCCGCGCGGCAGCGCGTCCAGCGCCTCGACGAGCTCCCACAGCCGCCCGTGCTCCTCGCCGCGCACGCCGCGCAGCTCGGGCAGTTCGGCGAGGGCCGTGCGGGCGTCGCGGGCCCGGATGTGCGGGAAGGCCTTGGCGAGCCGGTCGACGGTGGCCGGGTCCATGGACAGGGCGGCGCCGACGTCGCGGATCGCGTGCCGGACCCGGTAGGTCTCGGGCATGGAGACGGTGGCGACGCGCTCGGTGCCGAAGCGGTCGATGATCCGCCGGTAGACCTCCAGCCGGCGGGCGGACTCCACGTCGATGTCGATGTCGGGCAGGACGCGGCGGCGCTTGGACAGGAAGCGCTCCATCAGCAGGCCCTGCTCGACGGGGTCGGCGTGGGCGATGCCGAGGAGGTGGTTGACGAGGGAGCCGGCGCCGGAGCCGCGGGCGGCCACCCGGATGCCCATCGCGCGTACGTCGTCCACGACTTGAGCGACCGTCAGGAAGTACGAGGCGTACCCGTGGTAGGCGATGATGTCCAGCTCGTGGTGCATCCGCTCCCAGTACGCGCGGTCGTCGGCGTAGCCGCGCAGCACCATGCCGGCGGAGGCCCGGGAGGCGAGGACCCGCTGGGCGGTGCGGTGGGCCGCGCCGACGAGGTGGGCCTCGGGGAAGTGCACGGATCCCATGCCGAGGTCGTCCTCGGGGTCCACCGAGCAGGCCTCGGCAGTACGCCGGGTCTCCGCGAGCAGCCGTCGTGCGTCGGCGGGGCCGAGGCCTGCGGCCCGGGCGATCCGGTCGGCGGCGTCGGCCATGGCGGCGGGGTCCTTGAGCCAGCGTTCGCCGCTGTCGAGGGGGCCGCGGGGGTCGACGGGGACGAGGCGGCGGGCCGAGTCGAGGACGTCGGCGACGGGGCCCTGGCCGGGGTCGGCGTACCGGACGGCGTTGGTGAGCACGGCCGGGACGCCCTGCTCGGCGGCGAAGCCGACCGTACGGGCGGCCAGGCGCAGCGAGCCGGGGCCGGTGCCGGTGCGGCCGTGGTGGACGGCCTCCAGGCGCAGGGAGTCCCCGTAGACCTCCCGCCAGGGCGCGAGGAGCCGGGCGGCCCGGTCCGGCCGCCCGGCGGCCAGCGCCCGCCCCACCTCGGACCCGGGCCCGAGCAGGACGTACACCCCGACGCCGCGCAGTTCCGCCCAGGGGACGACGGGCTGGGCCCGGGCCGCGCCGGCGGCGCCCGCATGGGCCGCCGTGACCATCCGGCACAGTTCGGCCCAGCCGGTGGCGCCGTCGCGGGCCAGGAAGGTGACCCGGGGTGCGGACTCGTCGACGAAGGCGCCGCCCGCGACGGGGATCCGCCGCCGGTAGGACGCCTCCCCGGCGCCGCCGTGCCCGGATCCGCCCGGGCCCGCAGGGCCCGCCGCGGGTGCAGGGGCGTGCGACACGGCCAGGTCGGCCCCGAACAGGGGCCGGATCCCGGCCTTCGCACAGGCCTTCGCGAACCGCACCGCACCCGCGAGGGTGTCGCGGTCGGTCAGGGCGAGGGCGTCCATGCCCCGCTCGACGGCACGCTCCGCCAGCCGTTCGGGGTGGGAGCCTCCGTAGCGCATGGAGAACCCCGAAACGGTGTGCAGATGCGTAAAACCAGGCACCCGCGGCCTCCTGCTTCGCTCGAACGTGAACACCACCCCCGTCTCCACCATAGAGCAATTCGAATATCCGTGCGAAACATTCGTTCGATAACCCACCGGCCGGGAACAGCGGCGACGGGGGCGGCCGGAGCGGCGGCGCCTCAGGGCCTGAAGAGCCGGTCGGCGTTGCGCAGGGCGTGCCGGCCGACCTCCTTGCCGAGGGTGACGCCCGCTTCGTCGGCGGAGCGGGTGTGGATCCCCGAGAAGACGCGCGCGTCGACGTTCTCGCGCGTCAGCTGGCTCCAGCCGGTGTACGTCCGCCGGACGCCGGGCGCGGTCGGACTCGTGAGGGAGAACGGTGCGGTCCGGGGTCCGGCGAGGGTGTCGAGGATCACTTCGGCGGCGCCGGAGTAGGTGTTGTGGCCGCTGGGGTAGTCGGGGTGGGCCGGCGTCTGGTGCAGCGGGGTCCAGGCCGGGTCGGTGCCGAGGGAACCGGTGCGGATCGCCGTGACCGGGCGCCAGCGCGTGTACGCGTACTTGCTGTCGCTGGTCGCGATCTGCGTGTCGACCAGGGCGGCGTGGAACAGCGCGACCAGCTCGGCCCGCTCCGCGGTCGAGCGGTGCGAGCGGGTCACGGCCACCCGCAGGGGTTCGGTGTAGAGGGTCAGCGAGGAGCCGTACCAGAAGGTGGCGGTCTCGGTCTGGCGGGGGGTGCGCACGGAGCTGTCGGCCTTCCCGTACGCGCGCACCTCCGCGAGGTCGGCCCGGTACCGGCGCGAGTCGAGCGCGGGCGGCGGGCCGAGCCGGTACTGGTCCGGAGAGTCGAGCAGGAAGGGCCTGGCAACGCGGTTGCCGTACTGGGCGGCGGGGGAATAGCCGTCGGGCGTCGGCTGCCAGACGCCGGGAGCGGCCGGCTGCACGGTGTAGGGCGCGTTCACGGACCCCGGATCGAGGCCGTCGCCCTGGCGTTCGGCGAGCGCGCGCTTCGCCTGCCGTGCACCGGCGGCGACGCCCCCGTCCTCGCCGGGGCCGTCGGGGATCCGCTCGAGGGAGGCGGCGAGCGCGGCGTCGAGCTGCGGCACGCGGGCGGGCGCGAGGGACACGAGGGCGTCGTGGACGGCGGAGGCGACCGCCGCGTCCTGGAAGGCCGCCCGGTTCCGTCCGGCGGGCGCCTCCCGGGTGGCGCGGGCGGCCGCGAGCCAGCCGATCGCCCAGGTCCGGCTGTTGGTGATCTGCGTCGGCGCGCCGGCGGCGGCGACGGTCTCGGCGGTGACGTCGTACCAGTCGCGTACGACGGTCCCGCTGTCGGCGGCCGGTGACGCGGCGGCCCGGGCGGAGGGGACGACCGCCGTGGCGGCCAGCGCCAGGGCGGACCCGAGGGAGAGCAGGGCAGAGCGGGACGGTTTCACGGACACTCCTGACGGACGGCGGAACGGCGGACGACGGGCGACGGGCGGCGCGGTCGCTGCGGACCGGACCGCGCCGGGGCGGGACGCGGAAGTCCTCACCGACACAGCGCGCCCGCGACGCGCATGAAGTCGATCGCGCGCCGCCTGGTCAGAACGGGAGTGCTTGCCATGCGGCGAAGCTAGCCACGCACCCGGTCGCCGTGCAACGGCCCTTGCCCGCCGGGCCCGTTCGGACACGGACCTGTCGTACGCCGGCCACGAGCGCGTCACGCAAGGCGCCCCGCAAGCGGCTCGGCCGGCCGCGTCCGGGACGCCCGACCTCCCGGAGTCCGCCAAACGTCCGGTCCCCGCCTAGGCCGCCCGGTGGACGACCTCGCCCGCGACCACCACCGTCTGCGCCACCGTGCCCGGGATCCGCTCCGGGGCCACGGCGAGGATGTCCCGGGACAGCACCACGAAGTCCGCCGCCTTGCCCACCGTCAGCGAACCCCGGTCGGCCTCCAGGAAGTTGGCGTACGCCGAGCCCATCGTGTAGCCGTACACCGCCGTCGCCACGTCCACCGTCTCGGCCGGTTGCCACGGGTCGCCGCCGGCCAGCGGGCGGCGGGTGACCGCCGTGTAGATCCCGATCATCGGGTCCATCTCGGCCACGTTCCAGTCGCTGGAGAACGCCAGCACCGCGTCCGCCTCGGCCAGGCTCCGCATCGGCCACGCCTTGTGCCAGCGGTCCTCGCCCACGTTCTGCGCCCAGTCCTGGCCCGGCCCGGCGATCTCCGGAGCGCAGTGCCTCGGCTGCATGCAGGCCACCACGCCGAGCGCGGCGAAGCGCGGCACGTCCGCCGGGTCCAGGCATTCCACGTGCACCACCTGGTGGCGGGCGTCCCGCGGCCCGTTGACCGTACGGGCGTGCTCGACGGCGTCCAGGACCGTACGGATCCCCCGGTCGCCCGTGGCGTGCACGAAGCACTGGAATCCGCGCGCGTCGAGGCGCGCCAGCAGCTCCGCGAACTCCTCCGCCGGGTAGAAGGTCTCGCCCCGGTGCGCCCCGCACCCGGCGTACGGCTCCAGCAGCGCGGCCGTGCGCGGCTCCACCACGTCGTCGATGTACAGCTTGAGCGGTCCGACCCGCAGCCGGTCCCCCGCGTACAGGCGGGCCGCCGCCGCGAAGGCGTCGAGTTCCTCCTCCGTCGTGCCGCGCGGGTGGAACAGCGCGGCCACGATCCGCGAGCGCAGCCGGCCCTCGGCGCGGGCCCGCTCGTACAGCTCCAGGTCGTCCAGGGAGTTCTGCGGTTCCACCACCGTGGTGATGCCGAAGCCGATCGCGTCGTCCAGGCTCTTGGCGAGGCGGCCGTACTGCCGGTCCGGCGAGGCCCAGGGCACGCCGAGCTCGCGCAGCGCCCGGTGGCCGTCCCGGGAGAGCCCCTTGATCGCGAAGTCCTTGACGAAGCCGGTGGGCTCGCCGGTCTCCGGATCGACGGCAGCCGTGCCGAACGGCAGGTCGGTACGGTCCTTCGTGACCCCGAGGCGGCGCATCGCGGCCGTGTTCAGCCAGGCCGTGTGCACGTCGTACGAGAGCACGATCGCGGGGGTGTCCCCCGTGACCGGGTCCAGGTCGGCGGCGGTGGGCATCCGCCCGCCCGGGACGGCGGAGTAGTCGAAGGCCTCGGCCTCGATCCACTCGGCGTCGGGGTGGGCCTCCCGCCAGGCTCCGATCCGCTCGAGGATCGCCTCCAGGGTGCGCACCCCGGCGAGCTGGACGCAGGCGTCGTCGGAGCCGAGCCGGACGTGGTTGTGGGCGTCGACGAAGCCGGGCAGCACCAGCCGGCCGCCCGCGTCGATCCGCTCGGTGTCCGGGCCGGCCCAGGCGGCGGCCTCGGCGTCCGGGCCGAGCCAGACGATCCGGCCGTCGGACACGGCCAGGGCCTCGGCCTCGGGGAGCTCCGGGTCGACGGTGTGGATCCGGGCTCCGGTGAGCAGCAGGTCGGCGGGGAAGGGGTGCGGCATGGGCGGTGCTCCTGAGCAGAGGGGGCAGAGGGGGGCAGAGGTGGCGGTACGAGGGGTCAGGCGGCCGGGGCGTACGCGGGCACCCGGCGGGCGGCGAGGGCCCAGTACGTGAGCGCGGAGACGACCGAGCCGAGCAGGGTCAGGTCGGCGCCCCCGAGCGGGGCCACGAGCGGGCCGGTCCACAGCTCGGAATCGCAGGTGAGCGCGGCGAAGGCCATGCCCGCCAGCAGGGCGGCCATCCCGGCGGGGTGGTAGCCGGCCCGGTACCAGTAGGCGCCCGCGCTCCCGGCGTGCAGTGCGTCGGAGTCGTAGCGGCAGCGGCGCAGCAGCATGTCGGCGAGGAAGACCCCGCCCCAGGGCGCGAACACGATGATCAGCAGGGAGAGGAAGGAGAGCAGCGAGGTGGTGAAGTCGGTCAGGAAGAGCGCGGCGAGCGATCCGGCGGCGGTGACGGCGGCGCTGATCACGATGGCGCGGGCGCGGCTCCACGGGATGCCGAGGACCTGGAGGTTCAGGCTGGAGGAGTAGAGGGTGATGATCGAGTTGGTGACGGAGCCGCCGAGGACGAGGGCCAGGAACACCGGCTTGAACCAGCCCGGGAGCAGGCTCTCGGCCCCGGCCACGGCGTCGGTCATGTCGGCCTGCGTGGCGGCGGCGACCCCGGCGACGCCGAGGGCGACGGAGGAGACGAACCCGCCGAGCGCGCCCATCCAGGTGATCGACTTCAGCGAGGTGGTCCGGGGCAGGTAGCGGGTGTAGTCGGCGGGCATCGGCAGGTACGAGAAGGGCCCGGCCAGCATCACGACGAACGCCAGGCTCCAGCCGGACAGGCCCGGGGCGGCGGCGCCGGCCGGGGCGGCGGTCTCGGCGCCGGGCAGGAGGAAGACGAGCAGCGCGCCGAAGCCGAGGGCGAGGACGTAGGCCATCCAGCGTTCGGCGAACTGCACGGTGGCGTGGCCCCACATCGCGACGGCGAAGGTGAGTGCGAGGGTGATCCCGAGGGCGAGGGCCCGTACCGCCGCGCCTTCCCCGAGGCCGACCTCGGCGAAGAACACCTCCAGGGCGAGCGTGCCGACCACGGTGTTGACGATGGTGTAGCCGATGCTCACCACCCAGTTCAGGACGCCGGCCGGGAAGTTCCCGCGGACCCCGAAGGCGGCCCGGGAGATGACGAGGGTGGCGGTGCCGGTGCGGATGCCGCTGAGCCCGGCGGCGCTGACCGCGAAGAAGGACAGTCCGCTGATCACGACGACGGCGGTGGCCTGCCAGAAGGAGAGGCCGAAGGCCACGGCGAGGGCGCCGTTGATCACGTAGGTGAAGGTGAGGTTGGAGCCGAACCAGAGCCAGAACAGGTCCCGGGCGCCGCCGTGCCGCTCGGCGTCGGGGATGGGGTCGATGCCGTGGGTCTCGACCCGGAACACCTCGTCGACGTCGGCCGTCGTGTCCTGCGTCCCGTCCTGCGTCGTGTCCTGCGTCGTGTCCTGCTGCGTCATGCGCCGTACCCCTGACTGTGGACCCACTGAACCTTGAATGGCGTTCTAAGTTCTTGAATGGCATTCAAGATGCGCCGCCGATCGGGACCGCGTCAAGACCCCGTCCGGGATAAGGTCGGGCCACGAAGATCGGGAAGGCGGCACGGGTGGCGGGAGCGGCAGGAGCAGCCGGGGCGGCGGGATCGGCAGGGCCGGCGGGGCCGGCCGCAGCAGCAGGGTCGGCGCGGCGGCGCGACGGGCGGATCGCCCAGGAGCGGATGCTGGAGGAGGCCATGGCGGCGATCGCCGAGGACGGGCTGGCGGAGCTCACCATGTCCGCGCTCGCGGAACGGCTCGGCACCAGCGGCGGCCACATCCTCTACTACTTCGGCAGCAAGGACCGGCTGCTGCTGGCCGCCCTGCGCTGGAGCGAGGACCGACTCGCCGCCGAGCGCGCGCAGTTGCTGGCCCGCCGGGTCACCGCGCAGCGCAAGCTCGCGCTGTTCCTCGAGCTCTACCTGCCGCGCGGCCCCCGTGATCCGCGCTGGACCCTGTGGATCGAGCTGTGGGCCCGCACCCCCGCCAACGAGGACCTGCGCGCGGCCCAGCAGGAGATCGACGACGGCTGGCAGCGGGACCTGGAGGCCCTGCTCGCCAAGGGCGTGGACCAGGGCCGCTTCGCCGCCGGCCTGGACGTGCCCGCCCGTGCCTCGGAGCTGCTCGCACTGCTGGACGGGCTGAGCACCCGCGTGGTGCTCGGGCAGCGCGGCGCCGACCGGGCCGCGTCCCTGGACCGGGCCCGCTCGGCGGCGGCCCTGCTCGTCCCCCACCTCTAGGTGTATTGACCCGCAGCGTTGTTCACGCGGCTGATGGGCGGGTGTCCGCCCAGTGCGGTGTGGCAGCGGTGGTGGTTGTAGGTGTGGAGGA